>CAYMLG010000021.1:65289-68283 GCA_964391195.1 uncultured Anaerolineaceae bacterium
CCAGGTTGGTCGCCTCAGACTCAAACGCTACAAAGCGCCCATCGGCCGAGATGGATGGTTCGAGGCTCTGGCCATTCGCCTGCTCGCCGCTGGAGGAGACCGACACGCGCCTGGTCACGCCTGCCTGACGGTCACGAACGAAGACGTCTGCCCTCCCATTGGTATCCCCGCTGACCAGGTTGGAAGCATAAGACCTAAACGCCACAAAGCGCCCATCGGCCGAGATGGATGGGGAGTCGCTAAAAGAGTCCGCCTGCCCGCCACTAAAGGAGACCGACACGCGTTCGGTCACGCTGGTCGCTGAAGCGGCGGAGGCGGGAGCGTAGGATGACGGCGGCTGGATGAGCAGGAGGGAGAAGACAAGCAGAACGGTCAGGATGTGGGCGGTGAAGGTGCGAGTCAAAGTTTTCTCCGTTTATTCAATTGTGACAACTGTATCTGGATTGATAGGAAATATATATTATGCCAAATTATTGTTTGCTTGTAAAGCTATTGTTGAAATAAAATGTCCGGCGCCAGGAGAGAAAATCCCGCCATTCTCCTCGAGATGGCGGGATCTAACAAATATCGTCCCTCACTCAGGACACCCCACTTTGGCGCGACAGCCACTCACCCCACCTGCCAGAGCCTGCCACCAGTACGGCACCTCTTATGTGCGTGCGCAGTCCAACTAACACTTCACCCTGACCTGATTGCGGGATGCCGTATGGGAATAGGGGGAATTCCCCTACATCGAGCCGCGCCCCTCACTCGATCACGATCCTCGGGCTCCCCCAACACGGCCAATCGTACTGGATATCCCCCGCCTCGCCGCCCTCGGTTCGCAGCGTCAGGGTGATCTCCTGGCCGGCGTAAGCGCTCAAATCGATCCTGGCCGTTTCCCACCGCCGCTGTGACGGGTCTTCCTTGGGGTTCAGATAGTACGAATAGACCTGCTCCTCCGCCCCCGCGGCTGAGACCGAGACCGAAAATTCCACCCCATCCCCGGCCTGGTCCCAACTTTCGGGCAGCAGGCCCATCCCGAACCTCAGCCAGATCCCCTCGCCCGCCCGAGGTTCCGGCAGCCGCAGCTGGTATTTCGCCCACGAGACCGGGTGCATAAAAATCGAAACCTGCTGCTCGCCGTTGATGGCGCACATACTGCCCTTGATCAGCCCATCCGCCACGCTCTCCGAGAATGTGGCCTCGGCCAGCGCGGCGATCAGATCGACCTGCCCGGCTGGGCTATCCTCGCCCCCGACCTGCCGGGCGATCCGGAGCGGCGTCTGGGCCTCCCCGGAGTTGCCGCTCCTCAGGTGCAGGTTGGCCACCCCCAACTGCGCCTCCACCAATCCCGGTGTCCGTTCCGCCGCCGCCCGGTACGCATCCAGCGCGGCCGGCAGATCGCCGCGGTTCTCGTACAGCCGCCCCAGCGAGAGCAGCGCCAGCGACTCATAATCATCCAGGCCGGCGGCGATATGCAGCTCGCTTTCGGCCTCCTCCGCCCGGTTCACGGACAGGTACAGCTCGCCCAGGTAATAATGGGGCGCACTGGGCGCCTCAGCGCTCTCCGTTGCGTTGAGCCCGGCTGCCAGGCGGTAATGCGCCTCGGCGGCCTCCGGCCGGTTCCGCATTCGTGCAATGTGCCCCAGGAAAAGACTCCGGGTGAACGTCGGGCCGGCCCGGCTCGCCCTCCGTTCGATGGCCTCATCGCCCTCCGCGGACCGGGCGACGCAGCGCGCCGCCTCCCACAGGCGGGCGTCATACGGCCGCGCCCAGCTCCGCACCAGCTCGTCATAAGCCCGCCAGCAGCTCTTGCCGGCCTCCTCCGGCCGCCCTGCCCGGAAATCCGCTTCCGCCAGCCTCAGGTAATCCTCCGGAGCGGCGCGAGTCTTTGCCAGCCGTTCCAGCGTCGTCCTGGCCAACGCCTCTTCCCCGCTCTCCCGGTACAGTTCGATCAGCGCGTTCATCAGGTTCACATCGAAGAAGCGCAGTTGGAAGCTGTTGCTCGCCGCGATCGGCGTCAGCCTGGCCAGCGTCTCCGCCGCCGCCTCCACCTCCCCACGGTCTAGCTGCACCAGGGCCAGCCGCCTCAGGCTCTCCATATTGTTCGGGCTGACCTGCACCGCCTGTTCCAGCCAGCGTTCGGCCTCTTCCAGCCTGCCCTCTGCGGAATAGGCCGCCGCCAGGTCCTGGTAGCCGAAAGCGCTTCCCGGCTGCAGCGCCTGGTACTCCCGGTAAGCGGCCTCGGCCCGCCGGTTCAATCCTGCCAGCCGCGCCGCTTCGGCCTCCGCCGCCAGCCTCAGGTGCGCCGCGGGGTCCCCGCTCGCAGCGGCCTCCAGGTACATCCCGTGCAGGGCGTCCAGCGCCGCATCCAGCGTCACGCCCGGCGTCTCGGCCGGGACCGGGTTGAAGTGCTGGGCGCTGATGTTCGCCATCCCCAGGTGGGCGAAAATGCGCCTCGCAGCCTGCTGGTCGCCCTGCAGCCCGCCCGCCTCGCCGCCGGAGACGTAATCCGCCGCCAGGGCTGCCGTGACCTGCCCCTCCGCCGATCGTGTTCTGACCCAGTACGGCGCCTGCGCCAGGTCGGGATGCTGCTCGAGCGACCTGGCGAAATACGCCGCAGCCTCCTGTGGCCGGCCCTGGTGGGCCCTCAGCAGCCCCAGGTTGGCGTGCAGCCCGGGGGTCCAGCTCTCCAGCGGGTCGCTTTCCACCGCCTGGGTGAAATAGCCCTCCGCGGCCTGCAGGTCACCCTGCAGCCAGGCCAGCCAGCCGGCCTGGGCCAGATAGGGCGAGAACCCGCGTTTGAGCGAGATCGCCTTCTGCAGGCTGGCCGCCGCCCGGTCCGGCTGCCCCAATTCCAGCTCGGCCTTCGACAGCATCCAATACGCCTGGTTGGAGAGCGGGTTGATCATCGTCGCCGCCCGGAACCCGCTCCGCGCCGCTTCCCAGCGGTGCTCCTGGAAGGCCAGGAAGCCCGAGCCGTAGCGGTTGGCGAACGCCGCCGGCAGCAGC
>CAYMLG010000021.1:68383-69533 GCA_964391195.1 uncultured Anaerolineaceae bacterium
CCCCAGGCCAGCTCGCCGGCGATCCCCGCCAGGCAGGCCGCCGCCAGCAGGCGGAGCTCCGGCCCGGCCCGCCTCCAGGTTTGGATCCCCAGCCACGCCAGCGCAGCCAGCATCCCCACCAGCGTCGCCGCCCCGGCCAGCCCGCTGAACGCCGCCGTCTCCAGCAGCAGGTTGTGAGCGTGCACCTTCAATAACCCGAACCGGTAGCGGATCAGGTACAGCGGGTCGTCGACGAACTGCTGCGCCTCGCCGATCACCGTCAGATTGCCTGCATATTGGGTGTACAGGTATTCGTTATCCGGCCCCCCGCCCAGCAGCGGGTGCTGTTTCCAGGCTTCGATCGCCCCCACCCAATGCTGGAAGCGGCCGCTGAATGAATACGGGTTGATCGAGTACCCCACCCGGACCCCGGCGTACAGCACGGCCAGCGCCAGGACCACCCCGGCGGCGATATGCCCCAGGCGCAGCGCCGGGTTGGCGGCGACCCGCTGCCAGTAGCGGCGGATGCCCTCCCAGCCGGCCAGCGCCGAGAAGACCGCCCAGGCTGCCAGCCAGGCGAAGAAGCCTTCGAACGAGCGAGCGTAGACGATCACCGCCAGGATCAGCGCCTGCAGCCCCAGGTGCGCCGCCCGCCGCCCCCATTTCCCTCGCCCGGATGGCTGCCCGGTGAAGTACAGCGCCGCCCCCAGCGGAGCCGCCACCAGCAGCGAGCGGGCGATCAGGTTCGCCCCGCCCATCTCCGAGGGGTGCAGCCGGTAAGCCAGCGCCGGCCCCGGTCCAAAATCGATCAACACAGCCGCCGCCTTGATCGCCCCCAGGACGGCCGGTATCCCCGCCCCCAACGCCAGCACGGCCCACGCCGCCGGCCGCCACTCCTCGGCCGTCCTCAGCCGGGCTGCCGCCAGGGCCGCCAGGCCCACGGTCGTCGCTGTGGCCAGGAAATAGGCCAGGCTCTGGCCGGGCGCCGGCGAAGCCAGCGTCGCCGCCCCCTGCGCCAGCAGAAAGGCCAGCGTCCAGCCCCAATACCAGGCCTCGGTTTTCGTCAACTGCCAGGTGAGGCCCCGCATCCTCAGCAGCGCCAGCAGGGCAAAACCGGCCAGAACGCTGTAGGCGTACCCCACTTCCGGCACCGCCGGGACGCGGAAGAAGA
>CAYMLG010000022.1:0-66608 GCA_964391195.1 uncultured Anaerolineaceae bacterium
CCTCGGTTCCTACCCCCATTATAAGTTACCGGTTTTATTTTTTAATGTTCATCAATCGGTGCCGGTTGCCCGATACCCGCTTACTACCGCCACCCCCGCCAATAACACCATCCCATCCTGCTCTCTGTGTTCTCTGTGGTGAAACTCGTCCCAACACAAAGGCCGCCGGATTACGGAATCAATTTATTAAATTCATCAACCGCTGCCGCCCTCCGACTTCCTTTTCTCCTCATCCCATCTCCGCCTCATTTCCTCAAAACGTTCCCGGTGGTATTGGGCGTCATATTCAGTCTCATGGCGCAGCTCTTCGGAATACTCCGATAAGCGCTTGCCTTCCATATCCAGGAGGAAACCCAGGTCCGCCGCCCGATAGCCGATTTGCGTTACCAGCCTCTCGACCGCCCCTTCGTCATTCAGCCCTTCTTCCAGCGCGCGTTTAATCGAAACCCCGACGCCCCGCCGGAACGCTTCGGCCGGACTTGGTGCATCGACGATTGCTTTCGCATTCCGGTAGGCGCGTTGATATCCGGCAACAGGATCCTCGGGAATTTCCATCTTACGGGCGATACGAGCAGCATCCCAGTTTTCGCGTTCCGCCCTGGCAAGGGTATCTACATCATCTGGCATCAGCCGGTTAAAGCGGAGATTGGCCAGGTGATCCTCATAGTGATGGTAGCTGTATCCGAAAATCTCAGCCGCATCATTTGCTTGCGGGTCAACGAGCGTTTCTGGCTCATGGCTGTTTCCTCCCCAATCGAAAATTTTTTCTGTTCTACGGAGAGCGGAATGAGTTCATCCCAAAATATATCACCTTCCTCTGGAACTGGGGGATGGATTCATTTTCCCTCGGATGCTCATCCAGGTGTAAAAACTTCCCACTCCAATAACTAAAAACACGTCCAAGTGCTAAGACCGCCATCGGAGGAAAACCTCTAGGGCTGGGGGGTAAAATACCTCTAATCGAACAAATTTTATTCTGAAAGGAGCCCCTCCTATGGAACCCCGCCTCACCGTCATCACCCTCGGCGTCGACGACCTCGAAAAATCCCTTCACTTCTACCGGCACGGCCTGGGCCTCCCCACCCAGGGCATCGTCGGCCAGGAATTCGAGCACGGCGCCGTGGCCTTCATCGACCTCCAGCCCGGACTCCGTCTCGCCCTCTGGCCTCGCGACAGCCTCGCCCACGACACCGGCCTCCCCAAAACCGCCCCCAGCCCCACCGAGTTCTCCCTTGGCCACAACGTGGGGGGCAGAGAAGAAGTCGACGCCGTCATCGACCAGGCCATCCGTGCCGGCGCCACGATCGTAAAACCGCCCCACGACACCTTCTGGGGCGGCTACTCTGCCTACTTCCAGGATCCCGACGGCCACCTCTGGGAGATCGTCTATAACCCCACCTGGGAAACCTGAGGCCTTTCCTATCAAAAGGGACTGAATACCCCGCTAACGAAGTACTGTCCTCAATGCCCGGGTTTTCAGTCACTAAGAAGACCACGTATCTGGTGGACATTTTTCCGTTATCTGAGTACTGAGGGAACACTCTCCCCTACTTGTCATCCTGAGGGAGCGCAGCGACTGAAGGATCTGGGAGCGCAGCGACCTTGGACCTCCCCTGTCCAGAGAATGAGATCCTTCAGCAGGTAACGTTCATCGGCGTCGCCTTAGCGATGCTCGAGCAACGTGAAGCGTTGCCCATCGCCCTCCGCCGAGCATCGCTGTGCGATGCCGATCCTTCACCACGCGACGTTCTGCGACCCAACGAGTCGCCCGTCGCCGCTTCGGATGACATACGTGAGGGTGTCCTACTGAGGGAACTTAGCCACAGCATTTAGTTTGCAGAGTACTGAGGGATTTCTCGAAAATAAACCGCTATTGGAAAAGACACCTCGTCGATTAATTACTCCGTTTGAACTGCATTGCCCGCAACCTGTGGATAAGGCAAAAACAAACCGAGGGCCATCGCATGCTGGGGCGATGGCCCTCGGTTTGTTTAATACTGAAAGCTGTCCCCCCGCTCCGGATATGCTGGCTTCTGCATCCCCTTCGCCTCCACCAAATCCTGCAAGCACTTCGCCGGCTTTTCCTCCCCGTGGACCAGGAACACCTTTTTTACGGTCGGCTTTGCCCGCAGCGCGTACTCCACCAACAAATCCTGTCCTGCGTGCGCCGACAGCCCGCCGATCGTCGCCACTTCCGCCCGCCTCTCGTACACTTCCCCGAAAATCTTCACCCGCTCCTCCCGGTCGGCCAGGCGGCGGCCAAGCGTGTGCGGCGCCTGCCACGATACGATCAGCACCGTGTTGCGCGGATCCTCGATATTGTTCTTCAGGTGGTGTAGGATCCGCCCTGTCTCCGCCATCCCCGAGGCAGAGATAATCACCATCGGGTCCTTGCGGTCATTGAGAGCTTTCGACTCCTCCACCGAGCGGGTGTACGTCAGCATCTCGAACCCCAGCGCTGAGCGCTTCCCGTCTGTACCCACGAACTCCCGGGTCTCATCATCGTAGTACTGGGGAAAGCGCCGGAACACATCGCTCACGTTCACCGCCAGTGGGCTGTCAACGTACACCGGCACCCGCGGAATTTCCCCCGCGGCAAACATCTGGTTCAGCCCGTACACCAGTTCCTGTGTCCGCCCTACGGCAAACGCCGGCACGATTACCTTGCCCCCGCGTTCTATCGTTCGCCGCACCACCTCGCGCAGTTCCACATATGCCTGCTCTGGATCCCGGTGCGGCTTATCCCCATACGTGCATTCCATAATCATCAGGTCCGGTCGCTCCGGCAGCATCGGATCGCGCAGCAGGGGTAAATTCCGCCTCCCGATATCGCCCGAGAACCACAGCCGGACTTGTCGCCCGCCTTCGTCGATGTCCAGCACCACTGCCGCCGAACCCAGGATATGTCCCGCCTCCACCAGCCTGGCCTGCACCCCTGGCGCGATCTCCTCCGTCTGCTCGTACCGCAGGGATCTCATCGACCCCTTCACCCGCTCCGCGTCCTGCTGCGTATACAGCGGCTCCACTGGCTGCTGGCCCGGCTTCAACTTGCGGTTCAAGTACTCCGCGTCCCCCTCCTGGATCTTCCCCGAGTCCATCAGCATCACCCCTGTCAGGTGAGTCGTCGCCTCGGTCGCGTAAATCGGTCCTTTATACCCGCTCTTCACCAGGTTCGGCAGATTCCCGCTGTGATCGATATGAGCGTGCGACAGCACCACGGCATCTACCTTCTTTGGATCGAAGGGGAAATTGCGGTTTCGTTTCTCGGCCTCCCGGCGCGGCCCCTGATACAGCCCGCAGTCCAGCAGGATCCGTTTCCCGTTCACATCCACCAGGTGCTGCGACCCCGTGACCGTCCTTGCCGCCCCATGAAATGTGATCTTCATTATCCCTCCATAAAAAGAGTGGGGCAGAGCATCACCACCCGAGTTCACCCCACAAAAATTTTCAGCACATGCCTAATGATAAACCACATCCGCCAGGAAAGCGACAACCTTAGGACCCTTCACTATGGCTTTCACAATGTCCTCAACCAGGCTTTGGGAGATAGATGTATTGGGGATTTGGGCGGGCCACCCGCCCAAATCCCCAATACATCCGTTCTTGAGAAAACCATGGACCTTTCACGCCATCACCGCCGCTTTCCCTTCCCCATCCTATGTCATCACCCCCACGCATGTCAATCCTGCCCCCCCTTCATGTCATCCTGAGTACTCTGCCAACGAAATGCTGTCGCTATGATCCCTCAGGAGGACACCCCCACTTATGTCATCCTGAACCCTCCTCCCATGTCATCCTGAACGATGTGAAGGATCTCGGCGGAGCCCTAGCGACGCCAGTCGCCCGACGCCGATAAATGTCGCCGGGCGAAGGATCTCACCGCCTGGCGACGCCCTCGCGACGCCCTGGCGACGTTCTTTGTCGCCCGGTGCCCGTTATCACTCCGGATGACACGGGGGAGATGGCCGGTTGCCATCATAATAAAAAATGCACCCTGAATTCTCGACAAGAGAGAAAACAGCGTGCATCTGCTTGGATCTGTTTGCCATCCCCTCACGGCTGCGCCACCCGCAGTACCTCCAGGATCTCCTCCCCAAAATGCTCCAACCGCCACGGCGATTTCCCCATCACCTCTGCCAGATCCGCCATCTGCTCCGGATTCCTCATTGCGATGGCCATCATCAGATCACGCGGCAGGACCACATCCGACTTAACCCCCATATTCTCCGCCGTCACCTTTCGCCAACGGCGCAGCGCGTCCACCCGTTCCAGGTAATCATCGCTCGGCCGGATTGGGCGCGGCGGGTGGATTGGCTTGGCCTTCAACCCGCGCTGCACCGCCGCCAGGATCGCCCGCCCGTGCCGGTCCACCTGCCCTCGGGTCATCCCCGGGATCCGTCCCAACTCGCGCAGGGTGCTGGGCGCCTCCTGGGCGATCGCCAGCAGCGTACGGTCATTGATCACCTTGAACAGCGGCCGGTTCAGGGTTTGGGCCACCTGATCCCGGTACTTGCACAGCTCCATCAAAACAGCCGCCTGTTGGGGGTCCAGGTCGAACGCCCCGCTCACCCGCCAGCAAGTCTGCACCCTATCTTCGCTGTCGCGCTCGGCCGATCCGTTCACCACCGCCATGCGCTCGAAATCTTCCTTCGCCAGCGGCCAGATCCGCGCCCGATGCAAATCCTCCCGCAGCCGTTTGCTCAGCTCGATCAGATAATGCGTGTCCAGCCGGGCATACGCCAGCAGTTCCGGAGGCAGCGGTCGCTGGCCCCAATTCGCCCGCTGGAACCGTTTGTCCAGCTCCACCCCGAATTCTTCTTTGAGCAGTGAACCCAGGCCAAAAGCCTCGCGACCCAAAATTCGGGCCGCCAGCATCGTATCGAACAAGTGCTTGAACTCAAACCCGAAATCCCGCTTCAGGCAAATCAGGTCATACTCGGCGGCGTGGAACACCTTCTCGATCTTCGGATCCGCAAATAATGGCGCCAGGATGGTTAAGTCATCCAGCGCCAAAGGGTCTACCAGATAATCCACTTCCGGAGTAGAGAATTGGATCAGGCACACCTGTTCCTGATAAGCGTACAGGCTGTTCGATTCAGTATCAACGGCGATGACCGGTTCCTGGCTCAATTTTTCGGCCATCCTGGCCAGGGCTGAAGGTTTTGTCACCAGGATCGGATCGGGCAATCTTTCATTCATCATGTGGACAATTATAGCCTAATTTATAGAACGCCGCTTCTCCATGATCAGCGCGTCTTCCCCGTCCTGATAATACCCTGGCCACACCCCCACCTGTTCGTAGCCAAAGCTGCGATACAACCGGATGGCCGGCGAATTCGAAACACGCACATTCAAGCGGATGATAGGCATGGGGATCTCGTCCTCGCAAGCCTGCAGCAGCGCCCCGCCGATGCCTCGTCCCCGGTACTCCGGCAATACCCCGATGGTCGCGATCAGCGCCAACTGTTTCGACGGGCGCACATCCCCGGCGATGAACCCCACCATCTGCCCGTCGACCACGGCCTTCAAACGCACCACCTCCGGCAATGTGAGCACCCCGATCAAATCCCACAGCGGCCAGGCGTCCTTCGGAAAGCAGATCTTCTCCACGGTTCGTAGTGCGTTCAAATCGCGCCAGGTTGCCGGTACGATTTCCACCTCCTCATCCGACCCGTTTGGTTTGAAAACCTTACCTCCCTGTGGCGGCATTGCAGTTTTATCCCTCATCTCCTCATCGCTCCCTCAGTGCAACCCGGCCCTCTCTCTCCTCCGCCCATCCCATACCGGGATTTGACCTGCAGATGATCCACCGGTTGGCCGCGCCCCATAGATCATCCCCCTATTTTATCTCTGATCGATCGATCTCACAGAGAAAATTTCCCTGTCGCCCTCCGCCCCCCCAACACCCTCTGTCTTGCCAGAGCTCTCAGGCTTGCCGGAGCCTTCTGGTTTGCCAGATCGTTCCACCTTGCCAGACCACCTTCCCTTTCACCGGCTTCCACTATACCCATCTGGCGCTCCCCCGGCGTCAGCCGCCGCCTGGCCTGCTGCATCACTCCGATCGGGGCAGCCAGTATACATCTCTGGCTTACCAGGCTCGCCTGGCCCAGCTCAACTGCCAAGTCAGCATGAGCCGGCGGGGCAACTGCTATGACAACGCCGTCATGGAGAGCTTCTTCAGCACCCTGAAAACCGAATGCGTAACCAGTCAGTTTGTCACCCGCCAGCAAGCCCGGACCAGCATCTTCGAGTTTATCGAGGTGTGGTACAACCGGAAGCGGCTCCATTCGTCTTTGGGCTATCTCAGCCCGCTTGAGTTTGAGCAATCATCGCGTCATTAATCGTGTCCACTAAATCGGGTCAAGTCCAAGAGCCCTCTGCCTTGCCAGAACCTTCTACCCCGCCAGATCATCTTCCCTTTCACCGGCTTCCGCTCCACCCACCTGGCGCGCCCCCTTGCAGCATCCGCGCTCCCTCGCCCTCCTCCCCGCCAGAACCTCCTGCCTTGCCAGAATTTCCTGCTCCGCCAGATCGTTCCGCCCCGCCAGATCATCTTCCTCATCACCGGCTTCAGCTCCACCCATCTGGCGCGCCCCCTCTTGCAGCATCCGCGCTCCCTCGTCCTCCTCCCCGCCAGAACCTTCTACCCCGCCAGATCATCTTCCCTTTCACCGGCTTCCGCTCCACCCACCTGGCGCGCCCCCCCTTGCAGCATCCGCGCTCCCTCGTCCTCCTCCCCGCCCGAGCCATCTGCTTTGCCAGAATCGCCTGCCCCGCCAGATCACCTTCCCTTTCACCGGCTGCCGCTCCACTTATCTGGCGCGCCCCCCATGGCTGCAACCTCGCCCCCTCGCCCTCCGCTTTCCTTCTCCTTGCGCCTCCCCCCTCTGTAAACTGCTGACTCATCAAGGGGATTGAGAAAAAGCTGAGCATCACACGCACCGGTAGCCGGATGGCCCGGCGCGCATAACACTCAGCCCTCAGCTCTACAATGTAGTATTTCCTGTTTTCGCCCTGTAACTCCTCAGGCGATTACCCGCTTATTGCCCATCTTCCCGGCTCTTCACAAAATTCTCCAGCATACTGGTGAACTCCATGGGGAAGATATACTTTGTCGAGGGGCTGGCTCCTATCGACTTCAGTGTTTCGAAATACTGCAGCGTCATCGTTTTCGGATCGACAGTCTGCGCCACGGAATAGATTTGCGCCAGCGCCTGCGAGAACCCCTGCGCTCGCAAAATCGCCGACTCTCGTTCGCCCTCTGCGCGCAGGATCGCCGATTGCTTCTCACCTTCCGCCCGCAGGATGGCGGCCTGTTTCTCGCCCTCGGCTACATTGATCGCCGCCTCGCGCGTACCCGTTGACTCGGTCACAATCGCCCGCCGGTTGCGTTCCGCCGACATCTGCCGGTTCATCGCATCCGAAATCTCCCGCGGCGGGGTAATCTCCCGGATTTCAACATTAGTCACCTTAACCCCCCAGCGTTCAGTGACTTCGTCCAGGCGAGCGCGCAGCAAGTTGTTGATATGCTCTCGCTTCGAGAGTACATCATCCAGGGTAATCCCTCCGATTACCGCCCGAAGGGTAGTGGTGGCCATGCCCTGCGCGGCAGCTTCGAAGTTACCCACCTGGAGTACACTCTCGGTGGGATCCAGGATCTTGTAGTACCAGATGAAATCGACTGATATGGCGGCGTTATCCTGGGTGATCGAGGTTTGATGGGGGATCTCACGCACCTGTTCGCGCAGGTCGACCTTTACCCCGCGGTCTACCACCGGGTACAACAAGACGATTCCCGGCCCCTTAGCGCCGATACATCGCCCAAGGCGGAACACAACCAGGCGCTGATACTCTGGGACGATCCGGATGGCGCTGGCCAGGCCCAACAGGGCGACCAGCACCACTCCCCCGACCAAACAAAGAAGGACTACTTGATCACTCATTGTGAACTCCTTGGCTTCTATTTTCCTTACGGTCGAATGGTTCGACCAATAGTACAAAACCTTGTCGCCCAACCACCCTGACTTTTGTCCCGGCTGGGATCTCTTCATCGGATGGGGTCGCCTGCCTGGCCGTCCACAACTCACCCATCACATGGACAGTTCCATCTTCCAGTATGGTGGATTGGGTCTCGCCGATCGCTCCGACCAGGCGCGCAAGGTCATGGGGAGGGGGCGCCCGCCTGGCTTCCAGTGCGCGAGAGGTCATCAGCCAGAAGTACCCACCCGTGACTGTGGACGTGAGGATTGCCAGGATGGGGTTCACTGCCGGTACCCATCCTTCTCCTTTAAAAAGGAACGAAGAGCCGATCACCATGGCAAAGATCGATAGAATGAGGTAGATGATTCGCCCGGATTTGATCACTGCGAGTATGAAGGGGATAATACCGATCACCAGCAATGCCAAAGCCCAGTAGTTGACCGGCAGATTGATGACACCCCAACCGGCCAACGATAGAGCGACCAGCGCTCCCAGTTCGAATATCCCGGTGCCGGGTGAAACCAGCATCAGCATGATCAGCCATAGCCCGGCGACGAGGAGCAAATAAGCGACATTTGGGTTGAGCAGCAGATCGAACATCTCGCGCCCCTTCTAATTGATCAGACCGGCAATTTCATTATACATGATGAAAAATAGTTTTGTCCGGCAGCCTGGAGTAACCTCCTCAATTATTGCAGCCCGGCGCGTGGTATGATTCTTCAAACGGTTTGTATAGGGAAACGCAGCGATGAAATTGACAATTGCCCTGGCTCAAATCAACACTCGATTAGGCGACATCGAATCCAATCTTGAAAAGCACCTGACTTTCGCCGGGCAGGCTCGTGAAGCTGGCGCCGACTTACTCGTTTTCCCCGAACTTTCTCTCACTGGGTATGTCTTACAAGATTTAGTCCCCACGGTTGCTCACAGCCCCACCGCCTACGACCCGGTCTTCAGCCGCCTGCTGGATGCCAGCCGTGGGATCGACATGATGGTCGGCTTTGTCCACGAGGATCGACGCCACCGCTTTTATATCGCTGCGGCTTACCTTTCCGCAGGTGAGGTCATCCACGTTCAAAATAAGGTCTATCTGCCGACCTACGGGCTGTTCGATGAGGGTCGTTTCTTCGCCTGGGGCGACAGCATCCGCGCCTTCGACACTCGGTTTGGCCGGTTGGGTATGCTCATCTGCGAAGATTTCTGGCATGCCTCTCCGCCTTATGTGCTCTGGCTCGATGGCGCCGATCTGCTACTGTTCCATTCTGCTTCACCCGGCCGTGGTTTGAATGCTGAACCACAGCTCGAGTCGGCCCGCTGGGTGGAGCATATCAACCGCGCGTATGCCAGCCTGTTCACTAGTTTCGTCGTCCATGCGAACCGGGTTGGCTATGAAGATGGTCTCAACTTTTGGGGCGGATCAACGATTTTCGATCCCAACGGGCAGCTATTGGTTAAAGGTCCTTATCACCAGGAAGCGCTCACCCTATGCGAGATTGACCTCAACCAACTTCACCGCACCCGCGCCCGGCTGCCGCTGCTCCGTGACGAACGTACCAGTCTCGTCATGCGAGAACTCCAACGCATACTCCATGAGGGTAAACCTGCCGGGCGGTAGCTGCCTTCCACCTGGCTTTCGAGTTCAAGATATAGCCGGTCAAATAGGACAGGGGATTATGATCGCTGCAGACCTGACGATTAATACCGGGCTCGCCCGTCAGATCCTCACCGGATTCATCCATAGCGAAATTACGCGCGCCGGGTTTTCCAAGGCCGTTATCGGCCTCTCCGGCGGGCTCGACTCGACTCTCGCCTGCTACCTGGCGGCTGAGGCGTTAGGCCCACAAAACGTGCTGGCTGTCCGCATGCCTTACCGCACATCTGCTCCAGAGTCGATGGAACATGCTAAGCTCGTCATCGATGCCCTCGGCGTCCGCTCGCTTGATGTCGATATTACCCCCATGGTCGAGCCTCTCTTCGAGCGATTCCCCGACGCCGATTCGACCCGTCGCGGCAATGTTATGGCCCGCCAGCGGATGATCATCCTCTACGATCAGTCTGAAGCCTTCGATGCTCTGGTGGTAGGCACTGGGAACAAGACCGAGATCTTACTCGGTTATAGCACTCTGTACGGCGATTCTGCCAGTGCTCTCAATCCACTCGGTGATCTATATAAAACTCAGGTCCGCCAGCTAGCCAGAGCAATGGGTGTGCCCGAAGTGATCATCGGTAAACCTCCCTCTGCCGATCTGTGGCAAGGACAGACAGATGAGGGTGAGTTGGGTTTTACTTATGCAGAAGTGGATAAACTCCTGTACCTGATGATCGATCACCGTTACAGCCCCGAAGACCTTGTAGAAGCCGGTTTCCACCCGGATTTCGTCCGCCAGGTAGCCCAACGGGTGCGGAGGAACCACTTCAAACGCGTGTTGCCTCCGATCGCCAAAGTATCAAATCGCACCATCGGTTATGATTTTCTATATCTACGTGATTGGGGGACCTGAGAGGAGCGCGGCTTAGTGCTGATGATGCTCTCGTTCGTACTCGTCCGCCTCTTGCTTGGTCTTATGGATCGTCCCGTCTGGGTGCTCCGGCGGAGAATAAATGGTATAAAGTTGCAGGCGCTCAGTTTCAGAGGTGTTGATTACGTTGTGCTCCGTTCCCGCTGGAATCACTACTGCCGAACCGTCTTCTAAAGCATATTCCTTACCGTCTAAGATCGCTTTCCCCTGGCCGGCCTCCACACGGATAAATTGGTCGTGCCCGTCGTGAGTTTCAACCCCGATTTCCTCTCCCGGCTTGAGCGACATCAACACCAACTGGCTGTGACCGGCAGTATATAGCACTTCCCGAAAGTTGGTATTCTTGATAGAACTCTGTTCAATATTGGTATGGTATCCAGCCATCGATTACCTCCTCTTTTTATCCTGCTGACACCTGCCTGATTCTAACATTCCCTTGATATACCAGGGCTTTCCGGGAGGCACGGAAAAGATATAGTTAAACATGAGAGCGCCGACACTTGTTCTCCGGCGCTCTCACCTAAAGCTGAAAACCATTAAACGTTCAGTTTCTCCCATTCCGCCAGCAGTTCGTTGATCTCATTCTGCACTCGCACGTAATCCTCCCCCAGCTTTTGCACCCTGACCGGATCAGAAGGGGGATTCTCCAAGCGCCGGCTGAGCGCGTTTAGTTGATCCTCCAGAGAAGAGATAAGATCTTCCACTTCTTGCAGGCGCGCCTTTCGCTTACGCTCTTCAATCTGCATCGCCCGGTTTTCTTGTCTTGCCCGCTGCGCCACGCTCACCTGGCGGGTCTTTTCTTCTTCTTCCTTCGCCTTTAGCAGATTCTGGTATTCCCGGTACTGGCTGTATGTCCCCTCGAATACCTGCAGCCAGGTCTCTCCAGGAAGGATCTCCCATATCTGCGTGCCCAACGCATCGATCAAGTACCGGTCGTGAGATACGAGAAGGATGGTGCCTTGATAGTCAGCCAGCACCTCTTGCAGAATTTCCTGGCTTGGAATATCCAGATGATTGGTGGGTTCGTCCAGGAGCAGCAGGTTGGCTGAGGTTAAGGAAAGCTTAGCCAAGGCGAGCCGGCCTCGCTCCCCGCCGGAGATCACCGATACTTTCTTGAACACGTCTTCACCGGTAAACAGGAATTTCGCCAGATAATCGCGCACTTCACTCATGAGCATATTCGGCGCTACCGATTCGATCTCCTCGACCAGGGTTCGGTTGGGGTCAAGGTCTTCGTGGGCCTGGGCGAAATAACCCAAATGCAGGCTCGCTCCGAGGATCACCTCCCCCTCCAGCGGGTGTAACTGTCCAAGCAGCGTTTTCAGGAATGAAGTCTTACCGGCCCCGTTCGGCCCGATGATCGCCGCCACTTCTCCTCGTTTCAAGAGCAGGTCGGGCGAACGGAACAGAGGCTTTCCCTCATCCGGGTATCCAACTGCCAGGTCTCGTGTTCTTAGTACAAGATCCCCTGAACGGTTGGAAGCGCGTAAGTTGATATGCAGGTGGGGTGGGCGGTTTGTGGGCGGCTTCAGGCTGCGGATGCGACGTTCCACTTCCTCTATGCTCGATGTGTGCTCTGAAAGATCCGCCTCTGCTGCTACTTCTGCCCAATTCTTGTTCCTGACTGCCTCGAAGCCCAGGCTCTGGATGGCTTCCACTTCCCGGCTCAGACGGCGCAGTCTCCCTTTCGCCTGGCGCGTGTTTTGACCGGCGATATTGCGCTTCACGTAATCGAGCTCTTTCAGCAGCCTCTCCATCTCGCTTTCGTAGATCTGCTGGCGCAAATCCCAACGCTCCTGGCGCTGCTGTACATAAGCTGTGTAGGTGCCCCGGTAGGTTTCCAGGCCAGAGCGGCTCATCTCCCAGACGTTATTCACCACCCGGTCTAGAAAATAGCGGTCGTGAGAGACAATCAGCACCGCCCCGTCCCACTGGCTCAGATACCCTTCCAGCCATTCAACTGCGGCAATGTCTAAATGATTGGTGGGCTCATCCAAAACTAACAGGTTTGGCCCCTGGAGCAGCAGTTTGGCCAGGATCAAGCGGGTGCGTTGCCCACCCGAGAGCTGACTGATCGGACGTTGGTAATCATCTGGCTCGAAGCCCAACCCGGTCAGCGTCTGGCGGATGAGTGTTTCGTACGTATACCCGCCGCGCTGCTCAAACGCCATTTGCAGTGTGCCGTATTGTTCCAGCACTTCATCGGCCCGCGCGGGATCCGACATAGCTGCCTCCAGGCTCGCCAGTTCAGCCTCCTGCTCAAGCAGGTCGCTGAACGCCGAGAGACACTCTTCCCAAACCGTATGGGTTCCGCTCAGGGCCGCCTCCTGAGCCAGATAGCCTATGGTAAGCCCTTTGGCGCGGGAAACCTTCCCCTCAGTGGGTTCTTCCAATCCAACCAACACGCGCAGAAGGGTTGTTTTCCCGATCCCGTTGGGGCCAACGATCGCGATCCGCCCGCCGTGGGGGATGCTCAGACTGACGTTGGAGAAGATATCGTTAGGCCCATAGGATTTGGACAGATTTGCCGCGCTAAGGAGAGCCATGGTTCAAATAAATGCTTTCCACATTAAATAGAATGATAAATCCTGTCAGGCGGGAGATATTATACCGTTATCTGGTAAATGGTCTCTAAAGCGGTTGAACTTTTCGCAGAACAGACCGTGTTATAATCGCGCAGCCCGATACTGGGCAAATAAAAAGGTCTTGTCAGATACGCAAATGGAACGTACACAACCACAACCGAAAACAGATTCTCAGCCGAAGGATTCGGCTTTAAAACCCCTAAAACTGGCGCTTCTGGTGTTGTTCATCTTCGCTGCCGGGCTCACCGCCTACCTTACCTTCGTTGCTGTGCGGGATTTCGTCACCTCCTGGGAACTCACCAGTCTGCCAGGCGTACCGATCATCAACGATCCCACACCCACGCCAGACGGCGGAGGGGGGGTGGCGATCACCAGCCCAGAACAGCCTCTGCAGCCGGAGGGCGCCGTGCCCACTCCGCCGCCGTGGGATGGCGCCAACCGCGTCACTGTGCTGGTTATGGGCCTGGATTATCGCGACTGGGCCGCCGGTGAAGGCGCTCCCCGGACCGATACCATGGTGCTGCTGACCCTCGATCCGATCGGTCGCACGGCCGGGATGCTCTCCATCCCTCGCGATTTGTGGGTCAACATTCCTGGCGGTTATGATTACGGCCGGATCAACGGTGCTTACCGCCTGGGCGAAATCTACAAATATCCGGAAGGGGGCGGACCAGGCCTGGCGATGGCCACCGTGGAAGAACTGCTCGGTGTCCCTGTCGATTACTATGCACAGATCGACTTCGGCGCTTTTGTAACCTTTATCGACGAGATTGGCGGGGTGAAGATCGATATCACCGAAGAGATCACTGTGGATCCGCTCGGCGACAACAACACCAAAAAGCTCAAGCCGGGCCGCCAGACTCTGCCGGGGGATCTTGCGCTGGCATATGCCCGCGCCCGGAAAAATGCAGGCGACGACTTTGGCCGCGCCCAGCGCACGCAGCAAGTCATTATGGGCGTTCGTGAGCGGATCATCAGCTTCGATATGCTGCCCACCCTGGTCGCCAAGTCGGGCGTCCTGTACTCGAAACTTTCGGATGGCATCCATACCAACCTGACACTGGATCAGGTGATCCGCCTCGCCTGGCTGGCCGTGCAGATTCCGGAAGAAAACATCAAGCAGGGGGTCATTGCGCCGCCGAAAATGGTCACCCTCGAAACCTCCGCGGATGGCGACCAGGTGCTGAAGCCGATCACCGACCAGATCCGCTTGCTAAGGGATGAGATCTTTACCAACACCGGTCCGGCCAGTCCGGCCATGAGCAACATGGCAATCAATGACTTGCTAGTCGCAGAGAATGCCCGCGTGGCGGTATTGAATGGTTCCGCCACAGCGGGATTGGCCTCGCGGACGACCGATTATTTACGCGAACAGGGCGTGAATGTCACCGTCACCGATAACGCCCAACAGTACTCCACATACACACAGATCACTTTCTACAGCGGCAAGCCCTACACGGTCAAATACCTGGTAGATCTGATGCAGATCAACAAACTGCGCATTCACCATGTTTATGACCCCACTAGTGAGGTCGACATCATGCTCACCATTGGGGATGATTGGGCCGCCAACAATCCGATGCCATAGCTGCTACCGGTGGCTTACAATAAAACAGGAGAAGAGGATTCAGGCATGCTCAGCCGCCCGGATCCACTTCAGCACTCTTTTCCGTTGATGCTCCTCGGCCGGGAAAACACAACCCAGAACGATCAGTCTAGAAATGATGGGTAGATGGAAGATCGGCGAGATAGATTAACAGGCTCTGTCGAGCGGGTTACCTATTACAACCCCGAAAACGGTTACACCGTCATCCGCTTGCGACCAGATCGAGCCAGGCTGCCGGCTGCGAATCGCGAAGGCCTGGTGACGGTGGTTGGCAATCTCCCCGAGCTCTCGCCTGGCGAGCATCTCAAACTCCTCGGCCGGTGGGGGAATCACCCCAAACACGGCGCCCAATTCCTCTGCGAAACATGTGAACAAAGCTTGCCGGCCACGGTTGCCGGGATCAGGAAATATATGGGTTCGGGTCTGATTAAAGGGATTGGCCCGCGCCTGGCGGAGCGTATCGTTGCCCAATTCGGGCTGCAAACCCTGGATGTGATTGAAAACCAGCCCGAGCGGCTCAGAGAAGTGCCAGATATCGGCCCAAAGCGGTCCAGGGCTATCGCTCGCGCCTGGGCTGAACAGAAGCAAGTCAAGGAGATTATGCTCTTCTTGCACGGGCATGGGGTCAGCACGAACCTGGCGGTCAAGATTTACAAGACCTACGGCGACGAGGCGCTCAATGTTGTCCAGACTGACCCCTATCGACTGGCGCGGGACATCTTCGGGGTGGGCTTCAAGACCGCCGACAAGATCGCCCAGGCGCTTGGCCTGCCTCAGGATCACCCTTCGCGGATAGAAGCCGGAGTGGTGTATGCGCTTAATGAGAGCAGCGATGATGGTCATGTTTATTTGCCGCACAGCGATCTGGTCGCCCGCGCGGCCGAGCTATTAGCCCTGGATCCAACTCTCATTTCGCCGGCTATCGAGCGCCTGGAGCAGGAAGACCGGGTTAAGCAGGACCTGCTGCCTCTTGCCACTCTCGAGCAAGAGCAGGTAGATGAACCTGGCTCACCCTCATTTCAGGTAGAGGCGGCCGATCTCAAAGACAGGGAAGGTCGCTCGAGTCGGGAGCGCGGCAGACAGGCATACTCGTCGCCCCCGAAGGATCGTTCTCTTCTCGGCGCTCATGCAGCGGGTGAAACTCCAGCTTTTTACGGCCAGCCTGTTGTCTATCTCACCCCGCTTTACCGCTCAGAGACGGGCGTCGCCGGGCGCCTGAACAGCCTGGCCTCCGCTCTTCCCAGCCGTCTCAGCGACCTGCCCCCTAGCTTTGTCCCTCTCGATCCTCTGCTCTCTTCAGAACAACGGTCCGCCATCGGCACTGCGCTCAGCCACCCGGTGAGTATCCTCACCGGTGGTCCCGGTACTGGAAAGACCACCTGTCTGAAAGCGCTAATTACTGTCCTGGAAAGCGCTCGAAAGACCTTCGCCCTCGCTTCGCCCACCGGCCGGGCAGCCAAACGCCTTTCTCAAGCAACCGGTCGCCCAGCCAGCACGATTCACCGCTTGCTTGGCTTTAAACCCGGTGAAGGTTTTGAGCACAACGCCGATAACCCCCTGGATGTTGACCTGATCGTTGTCGATGAGGCCTCCATGCTGGACCTGACCCTGGCCAATCACCTGCTCAAATCGATACAACCCGGCACCCACCTGCTCCTGGTGGGCGATGTGGACCAGCTGCCATCTGTTGGTGCAGGGGATGTGCTGCGTGATATTATCGCCAGCGGGCAGGTCCCGGTCACCAGGTTGAGCGTCATCTTCCGCCAGGCGGCTCATTCTCAGATTATCACCAACGCCCACCGGATAAACCAGGGGAAGCAGCCCAAGTTTGCATCCAGGGAGCCGGAATCTAATACGCTTCAGGATTTCTTTCTATTCCCAGCCGAAACACCTGAAGAGGCCGCCAAATGGGTACTGGACGTTGTTTGTAACCGCATTCCTCAGAAGTTCGGCTTCCACCCACGCGATGATGTTCAGGTGTTGTCCCCCATGTACCGCGGGCCGGCGGGGGTGCACGCCCTTAACGAGAGTTTGCAGGCGGCTTTGAACCCGCCAGCGCTGATGAAGCCCGAGAAACAGCTTTACGGACAGATCTTCCGCCCGGGTGACAAAGTCATGCAGACCCAGAATGATTATGACAAGGATACATACAATGGTGACATTGGCACGGTGTATGCCATTGACTTCGAGGAGCAAACCCTGACTCTGGATTTCGATGGCCGGGTCGTGGTTTATGACTGGACCGAGGCCGACCAACTCGTACTGGCATACGCAGTATCGGTCCACAAATCCCAGGGTTCAGAATTCCCAGCCGTCGTCATCCCCATCCTGACCAGCCACTACCTGATGCTCCAGCGCAATCTGATCTACACCGCGATTACCCGGGCGAAAAAATTATGCGTTCTGGTTGGCAGCCGCCGGGCGATTGGGATCGCTGTTCACAACGACAAAGTCGCCCACCGCAACACCGCCCTGGATTATCGTCTGCGGTTTAAATAGTCTGCCTGCGGCATGTATGCCTGCGGCATGTATGCCTGAGGCATGTATGCCTCGGGCAGAACGGGACAAGATAAGGGTTTGTGCAACTGCCTGGCTGCACAATCCCTTGTTCGTCTATAACGCCAGTGGCGGTCCGTGGCTGTGTACGCCCCTTCAGAGTTTCCGCATAGAACGCCGCGTGTGGATGAGAATACGGATGAAACCCAGGATGTGCTTGAGCGGGTGGATGTGGCTGCGCTCGCTGCCGTAAATCGTGCGGATAGGCATTTCTTCGATGGCATAACCGCGTTGGATAGCAGTGAGGATCATCTCAACTTCGAACTCAAAGCCCGTCTCCTGGCTTTTTAGCACAGCTTCCATCAGGCGCCGGGAAACCAGCCGGTAGCCGGACTGGTTATCCTGGATTGGATGACCCAATGCCCAGGAGAAGCTGGACTGCCCCAGCCGGTTGGCCAGCCGGCGGACGGGTGGGATTTGTGAAAAATCACGGGTGCCTATGATCAGATCCGGCCGCCCGCCCTGGTAGGCAGCCAGAAATTTGCCAATTTCAGCCGGGTCATGCTGTCCATCGGCGTCCAGAGTGATCCCTGCTTCACAACCCAACTCGAGCAGACGCCGGAAACCCAGCCGCAGGGCTACCCCCTTCCCCTGATTGGGTGACTGGAGTACAACTTCTGCCCCGCTGGACCGGGCTGCTGCAGCAGTATCATCCTGCGAGCCGTCGTCGACGACCAGGACGGGTAAGTAGCGCAGGGCAACCTCGATCACGGGTTGGATACGGTTCTTCTCGTTATATGCGGGGATCAGGGCGATAATTTTCATGGTGTGTTTTCACGGCACACTGAAATACCAGGAGTGGATCGCTCCCATCGCCCAACAATCCGGAGCTATGGACAGTAGACCGGTTTGAGCACCGGCAGGCCACCCTGGCGATCTACCCGCATGGCGAAGTCGAATGTGTCAACCTGCGCGGCAAGATCCAGGTCCGCAGCCGGAAACTCGGGCTGATTGAGGTCGGCGAAAATGCGACCCGTATGGGAATCGCGAACCCGCCGCAGGTAAGGCTGGGGCTCGGGCGCATCCCCGATCAGCAGAGCCTGCAAATAATCGGCGCAGGCCCGATCTTCCTCTCCCAGGCCGCTCTGGTCGGCCCTGGCGCCGGTCACGACAAATGTGACCGCCGGAGGTTCGAGCCTCAAAATGCAGCCGGCGGTCGCTCCGGCAACCACGAAGCTGGCTGCGAATACGACCTCCGCATTTCTGCAGCGAACCACTCCTTGAGTTCCGGACGAGGTGCGTTGGACCAGGCGCTTCCCTTGTAGATTTTGGCGCCTCATCTCGGCTGGCGAATTGCTTAAGTCGAAGCCCGGGATCTGGAGGCCGTCCACCTCGCCCATGATCACGACCTCCGGCTGGCGCTGCTTCCACTTAAGTGCTTCTTCCACCTGGCTGACCAGAAGGATCTCTTCCGCCCCGGCCGAAAAAGCGTAAGCCGCGGTGGTAAAGGCCCGTAGGACATCGATGACAACGACCAGTCCGGTGGCTTCCTGTTCGCAGGTGGCGAGGGTGGTGTATCGAAATTCCATGTCTCCCCCTTGGCTAAAAGGAGCTCCGCCTCGGCCGGCTTAGTAGGATGATCAAGGCTGGATGAAGGTCAACTTCCATGCGCCCCACCCGTCTTCACACTCGAGCGCGACCAAATTCGAGACGAGTTCACCTCCACCAGCCAGGTGCAGCGTGTAAACGATGCCGGGAGTCATAATAAAATCGGCATAGCCTGGGCTTAGCTCAGGCTTTAGACCCGTAAAGAAATGCTGTTCGCCTCCGTTCCAGGTCACAACCACCTCTGCGCCGGGCACAGGCTGCCTGGCGGCGTTCAAAGCGAATACCTGGATAAGCGGCTGCTGGAGAACGGGTTCACAGATCTGTTCGCTTGATTCCAGGGAGAAGGGCCCGCCGGGCGTGGGGGTTGGGGTGCGGCTAGGCACCGGGGTAATCGTGGGGGTAGAAGTTGTAGTTGCTGTAGGTGTGATCGTCACCGTAGGGGTGACAACCTGTGTGGCGGTGATTACCTGGTCCGAGATAAGGCTGGCGGTTGACGTGACCGGATCGGGCGTGTTCGTGAGAGTGGCAGGGGGAGGGGTGGGGGTGAATTCCTGAATTGATGTGGGGGTAGCGGGAGCGGAAGTGTACGTTGGAGAAGCTGCCGGCGGAACAGATGGGGCAGCGGTCTCTTGGGGTGCCTCTCCTTGCCCTAACGCGACCGAAAGCAGCCCGAGCGCTTGGGCTTCCGGAGAGTTTTCTTCTCGAGATAATGCCTCTTGCGCCTGCCGCGCAAGCGTAGTGTACATGTCCTCGTCCTCGAGAAGTTCCAGGCGCGCTTTTGCCCTGCCAATATTCGGGTTGGCCTGGTATGCGGCGGCAATCAGAGCCCGCTGCCGGACTTTGTATTCTTCACTGAGAGAAGCCGGAGTGATATCCACGTGGCTAACCGGGTTGAACAGCCACACGTATACCAGGCCAATGATGAAACCCAGAACCAATCCGGTGAGCAGATACCAGGAGCCTCGATCATCCCTACGGTTCATTGCGTTATGCTCTCAGTTTCGGGGGTAGCAGTGGACACAGTCTGCAAGTCGCGCAGTAAGGCTCGGATCAGGGTGATGTCGGCCAGTTGGTAGCGCGGTTCGGCAAACAGAAGGGCATCCAGCACGATTTGATCCAGAGGGCCGTCGCCCAAAGTCGAGAGGCGTTGGCGGGCCAGTTCCAAATCTTTCTCGCTGCTGTAGGCTTCCGCAACCATCAGCACATAATCGGTTTTGTAGTCAATCCGCAGCGACCGCGGTGAAGTATTGACGAACTCCACCGGATCAAGCCGCCAGGCATACAGCACTCCGGCAGTGATTCCGATGCCGATGGCAATGAAGAAATTGATCCAACGGGCCATATTAGCTTGATTCTCTCACAGGATGGCTGGCAGGACAAGAACAGGTCAGGCGAGGATCTGTTCAAGAGCCGCAAGCAGCAGGGTGACATTCTCGCGGCGGCTGCTGTAACCCATCAGGCCAATTCTCCAGACCTTTCCCTGGAGCGGGCCAAAACCGCCTGCGATCTCCACATTAAAATCATTGAGCAGGCGGGAGCGAACGGCTGCGTCATTGATGCCCGCCGGAAGCTGAGGCGTGGTCAGTGTGGGGAGGCGGAGGTCGACCGGTATCAGGGGAGGCAGTTCAAGCGCTTCGAGCCCATCCCAAAGCAGTTCGGCGTTGGCTTTGTGCCGGGCGAACCGCTGCTCAAGGCCCTCCTCCTCAACCAGGCGCAGCGCCTCACGTAAGGCATAATGCAGGCTGATGGGGGCTGTGTGATGGTAAGCGTGAGGGGCGTGCCAATACTTCTCCAACCCATTCAGGTCCAGGTACCAGTTGCCCACAGGCGTTTTGCGGCTGCGAAGCACTTCTACGGCTCGCGAACTGACGGTGATGGGGGCCAACCCGGGAGGCGCAGATAGACTTTTTTGCGTTCCGCTATAAGTGACATCCACATCCCAGGCGTCGACCTCAACCGGGAGGCCGCCGAGAGAGGCAACTGTGTCGAGCACCAGGAGCGCCCCATACCGGTGGGCAAGCTCGGCGATCTTCTGGATGCCGGGCTGCCTGGCCCCGGTAGATGTTTCGGCATGCACCAGAGCGACCAGCTTGTATTTCTCCTTCTTCAGAGCAGTCTCGATCTGCTCGGGATCGAGCACTTCCCCCCAACTACATTCCACCCGGTCCACCTGGGCCCCGTAACGGGCGGCAATCTGGCACAGCCGCTCGCCAAAATAGCCAATTACACCAACCAGAACCCGGTCTCCAGGCTCAATGAAATTGCACAGCGAGGCTTCCATCCCGGCTGTTCCGGTCCCGGGAATGGCGAATGTCATTTCATTCTCCGTTTGGAACACGAAACGCAGGAGCTGCTGTTCTTCGGTCATTAGCTCAAGGAACTGTGGGTCGAGATGTCCCACCAGGGGGGTTGCCATGGCGCGCAGGACGCGAGACGGAACCATGCTCGGGCCAGGTCCCAAGAGAATGCGGGGAGCCGGATCCAGATCGTTATGGGAGGTCTTAATAGTCATGGGTATCTCCTGAACGAATATGCTTTTGGGGGAAATGGCTTGACTAAGTTTACCCTAAAAAACTGGCTGTTGGAACGGGCGAGAGCGGCGGTTGAACGGGAATTTGACTGCAATTATTCTGCGGGGTGTGCCTGGACATAATGATTCAATAAAATTCAAATCTCTGCTTGCTTCAACCCAAAAAATCCTGTACAATCGTATAGAACGGTTCTCCAAACAACGTGGAACCATTCTGATTCTTGCCAGGGAGGGAACTCATGGACGTCATCAAAGTCTCGGGCACTTCACGTACTTCCGCCGTGGCAGGCGCCATTGCCGGGGTTTTTCGTGAGAACCAGCACGCTGAAGTCCAGGCGATCGGAGCGATTGCGGTCAACCAGGCTGTCAAAGCACTGGCCCTAGCAAAAGGATACTTGAAGGAGGACGGTTACGATATCATCTTTATCCCGGAATTTGTTGATGTGGAAATCGATGATAAAGTTCGAACGGCGATCAAGTTTGTTGTAGAACCTCGTTAGTTTGGTGGGAGACATAAATGCTTATGCGGGCGCTAGTTGGACGGGATCGTGCGCCGGCTAGTATTGCTCGGGTATTTTTATCGAGAGTTGGAGGCGCTCTGAGCGCCTCTTTTTCACGCGCCCGCGATGAGAGGGGGCTATAAGGGATTAAATCCTGGGCAGTCAGCACCCATGGGATAATCCGTTTAATCTGGTACGACTGGCTTGCAGGGTAAACCGGTTTGTGGTTTACTTGGGTGGTGTTTGCGCTGTTCCCTTTTCTATCCGTTTTCAAAACTGTGGATCGAGAAAGTTCCACCTGTCGGAAACCGAGGACAGGGATCAGGATCTGGCTCAGATATACAATTCTATGGATGGGGCTGATATCCCTATCCCTGTCTGCCGGAGCCTGTACTGCTACGCCAACCGGCGCGACCACCGGCGCTGTCGTGGACGGGGCGACTGAAGCGAGGCTGACCTCGCTGGCACCGACGCCCACCCTGGCAGTGACGCAAACGGGCACACCTATACCGACCAACACACCGCTACCCACTACCACCTCTGTTCCCACGAAAACCCGGCTTCCGAGCTCCACCCCGACCGCGACGGCTCTTGCCTGTCTCAGCCAGGGGATGGAAATGGAGGAAGGTTCTCTTCGCACGCCACTTCTGCCTCTTCCTCTTTCTTACCGGGTCTTCTTACCGCCCTGTTACCGTGAACTGCCCGACCGGCGCTATCCAGTTCTATATCTAATCCATGGGCAGAGCTACACCGACGACCAATGGGACCGGCTGGGGGCGGACGAAAAAGCCGGGGAGCTGATTGCAGCCGGGGAGATCTCGCCATTTATCCTGGTCATGCCCAGAGATCGAACCTGGACACGGCCATCGAGAGATATGTTTGGGCAGGTTCTCGTCGAATCGTTGATCCCGTACGTAGATGAGCACTACCGCACTCTCCCTGACCGCGAATACCGGGCCGTGGGCGGGCTCTCGCGCGGAGCCTCCTGGTCAGTCCACCTGGGACTCTCTCGCTGGGAGTTGTTCGGGACGATTGGCGCGCACAGCCTGCCTGTGTTTTGGGAGGATACGCGCTATATTCGTACCTGGCTGGATTCAATTCCCCGAGAGGAACTGCCGCGGATCTATATGGATACCGGCGAGAATGATTACCTGATCCGTTCAACCTTGTGGTTCGAGGGACTGCTGACCGAAAAAGGGATCCCGCACGAATGGTATCTCTTCCCGGGCTATCATGAAGAGGCCTATTGGGAAAGCCATGTGGAGAAGTATCTGCGGTTTTATACCGCAGAATGGTAGGGCGTCCTCCTTGTGCCGTTGTCCCCCCTGCTTTTGTTGTATAATCGCCGCATGAAGCTGACCCTTGCTGAAGTTGAGCATATAGCGAACCTGGCCCGCCTGGAACTGAGCGAAGAAGAGAAGAACCGCTACCAGGAGCAGCTTTCCGCCATCCTGGAATATGCGGCCCGGTTGCAGGAGCTGGATACCACTGGCATCTCCCCGACCTCCAGCGTGCTGCCGGAGCGCACCGTGCTGCGCCCGGATGAGCCACGCCCGGGATTGAGCCGGGAAGATCTATTGAAGAATGCTCCGGATGTGGAACAAGGTCAGTTTCGCGTCCCACCCGTATTCGATTAGCTCGATCTATTTGGCTACTAGCGGCCGGGCTGTCTCTACGATTTTATGGCTGAATTACTGGATCTAACGCTGACAGAAGCTGCGGCAGCGCTGCGTGCGGGGCAGGCGTCCAGCCGGGAACTGGCCGGGGCATATCTGGATCAGATTGAGCGCCTGGATCCCCAGATTAACGCCTATCTGGCAGTTGATCCACAGAAAACGCTCAAACAGGCTGAGATCGCAGACCGCCGGTTGGCTGAGTGGCGGAGAGATGACCGCCGCCCCCTCCCCTCGCTGCTGGGGTTGCCGCTGGCCGTGAAGGATGTGCTGGCCGTAGACGGGTACCCCTGCACCTGCGGTTCGCGAATCCTGGAAGGTTTCATGCCCCCGTTTACGGCCACAGCAGTCGAGCGCCTGGTATCGGCCGGGGCAGTGATTCTGGGGAAGACCAATCTGGATGAGTTCGCAATGGGCTCCTCCACCGAGAATTCAGCCTACGGACCAACTCACAATCCGTGGAATCTGGATCGCGTGCCGGGGGGATCGAGCGGCGGCAGCGCGGCCGCCGTGGCGGCGCGGTTGGCCCCCGCTGCACTGGGCACCGATACGGGCGGCAGCGTCCGCCAGCCGGCCTCCTTTTGTGGAGTGACCGGGCTGAAGCCCACCTATGGGCGGGTTTCGCGCTACGGACTGGTGGCGTATGGCTCTTCTCTGGATACCATCGGGTGCTTTGGAAGAAATGCGCTCGACCTGGCCCTGCTCTTCACCCTCATGGCCGGTCACGATCCGCTCGATGCGACCAGCATGGATCTACCTGTCCCTGAAATACGCCTTGAATCGGCGGCGGATTTGCGTGGGCTGCGCATTGGTGTCCCGGAGGAGTATTTCATCGAAGGAATCCAACCGGACGTAGAACTTGCCGTGCGCCAGGCGGTGGAAACGATGCAGGGGCTGGGGGTGGAGGTACAGCCGGTGAGCCTGCCGCATACAGAATATGCCCTCCCGGTCTACTATTTGATTGCACCGGCGGAGGCATCCGCCAACCTGGCCCGTTTCGATGGCATACGCTATGGGCCACGCCTCCCGGCCGAAACGATGTGGGATATTTTCCGGCGCACTCGCGGCGAGCTGTTCGGGGCAGAAGTCAAGCGGCGAATTATGCTCGGCACATATGCGCTTTCCGCCGGCTATTATGACGCTTATTATGGCCAGGCGCAGAAGGTGCGGACTCTGATCAAGAACGATTTTGAGCAGGTCTTTACAAAAGTCGATTTGGTGGCTGCTCCAGTAGCGCCTACCACCGCTTTCCGCCTGGGGGAGCACACAGAAGATCCACTGGCCATGTACCTGGAAGATGTATTCACCCTCCCGGCTAACCTGGCCGGTGTGCCGGGGATTGCCTTCCCGGTTGGGTTCGACCGGGATGAATTGCCTGTGGGCATGCAGTTGATGGCCCCCCACTTTCAAGAAGAACGATTGTTCCGCGCCTGCCACGCTTTTCAACAGGTGACCGATTGGCATAACCGTGTCCCGGAAATCATCCACGCTTGAGAAATAAGGAGGGGTGTCTATGATCGCAGCGTTAAAGGCCGATGCTCAAGATTTCAGTCTATGGCCCTGGGCAAAAATAGAGCCTTTGTACCAGGAACTTCTGGACCGGGAGTTGAGCCAGGAAGGACTGGAGTCCTGGTTAGGTGACTGGACTCGCCTGGCATCACTGGTGCTAGAGTCTCTCGCCCGCTTGGAGTTAGCCGCAACCCTCGATACCACCGATGAGCAGGCTGACGAACGCTTGCAGCGCTTTCTGGATGAGATCTATCCCCTGGCGCAAGCGATGGAGCAGAAGCTGAAGGAAAAGCTCCTCGCCACAGGCTTGCAGCCAGAAGGCTTCGAGATCCCTTTACGAAATATGCGCGCGGAGGCGGAGTTATTCCGGCAGGAGAACCTTCCGCTGTTCAGCGAGGAGAAGAAGCTGGGCAACGAATACGACAAGATCATTGGCGCCCAAACGGTGGAGTGGGAAGGCAAAGAAGTGACCATCTCACAACTGCTCCCTGTGCTCCAGGATCGCGACCGCTCCCGCCGGGAACGCGCCTGGCGGTTGAGCGCTGAGCGACAACTGGCCGACCGGGAAGCCATCAATCGCCTATGGCAAAAGCTGTTCAGCCTGCGCCTACGTATGGCCGCCAATGCCGGGCTGCCGGATTACCGCGCTTTTCGCTGGCGAGAGATGCTGCGCTTCGATTACACACCCGAAAACTGTGAGCAATTCCACCAGGCGATCGAAGCAGTCGTCGTTCCGGCCGCGCGGGAAATTTACGAGAAACGCCGGAGGCGGCTTGGAGTGGACTCACTCCGCCCCTGGGATCTGGATGTGGACCCCTTAGGCCGGGAACCGCTTCAGCCTTACCGGACCATCCAGGAACTGGAGGAGAAGGGGGAGGCAATCTTCCGGCGGGTGGACCCAAAGCTTGGGGAGTATTTCGCCACGATGCGCCAGGAGAGGTTGCTGGATTTAAATAACCGCAAAGGCAAAGCGCCCGGCGCTTATTGCACGGAATTTATGACAATCCGCCGCCCCTTCATATTTGCGAACTCGGTCGGCTTACACGATGACGTCCAAACTTTGCTGCACGAGAGCGGGCATGCGTTCCATGTGTTCGAGATCGCACACTGGCCGTACCACCAGCAGATGGAAGTGGGGTATGAGTTCTCTGAGGTAGCCTCAATGGGGATGGAGCTTTTAGCTGCGCCTTATCTGACCGAGGACTGCGGTGGCTTCTATACCCCGGCCGATGCGGCCCGGGCGAGGATCCAACATCTGGAAACTTGCATCCTGTTCTGGCCTTACATGGCAGTGGTTGACGCGTTCCAGCACTGGGCCTACACCCACCCCGAAGCGGCTGCAGATCCGGCAAATTGTGATGCTCAATGGGCTGCGCTCTGGCAGCGCTTCATGGTGGGCGTCGATTGGACCGGACTTGAAGACGAGATGAAAACCGGCTGGCACCGCAAGCTGCATATTTACCGCTACCCGTTCTATTATGTGGAGTATGGGCTGGCGCAACTGGGAGCGATGCAGGTGTGGCGCAATGCACTGGCCGACCAGGCCGGCGCTGTGGCTTCTTATCGCCGCGCGCTGGCTTTGGGTGGAACAGTCCCTCTACCAGACCTGTTTGCCGCTGCCGGGGCCCGTTTCTCTTTCGATGCCGGAACCTTAGGCGAAATGGTCAACCTGGCGATGGATACCATCGCCGCGCTGGAAAGCTGAAGGTGGCATTCGCCGGGCAGATGCCGGTGAGCGCCGGATTGTAGGGCGCTAACGGCCGATTTTTGGCGGGCAATTCCCAGGATTGGAAACTCCTGGTGATATGGGTGGGAATGAAGAAACGGATCAACTTCGTCCCTTTGGAGCTATCAGAGTAAGGAGGAGAAAAATGCCTGGATGGTTAAAGGCCGGTCTCATCGGCGCTGTCGTGCTTGTCGTATTGACTCTGCTTGGGCTGATCCCGATCGTCTCCTGTCTTGTTATTCCCCTGACCCTGCTGGCCTATGCGGGGATCGGCGCTCTGGCTGCTTCGTATATGCCACCGCCGCGCGCAGCCGGTCAGGCAGCCGGACAGGGCGCTTTGGCTGCGACGGTCGCCTCGGTGATCGGCGGCATCGCGCAATGGATCCTCACCGCAGTGCAGGCTTCGACGGTTAATATTGCAGAAGCGATCAGCCAGCTCCCCCCGGAAACCCTGCAGCAGTTGGAAGATGCAGGGGTCGATCCGGCTTTGTTTTTCGGGGGAGGAATGGCCGCCGTAGTTGGGTTTATCTGCTGCTCGGTTGGCGTCCTGGTGGCAGTGGCCCTGGGAGCAGTGGGCGGCGCAATTTATGCCGCCGCGAGGCAATCCTGACCGGATCTAGCTCGGGATATCCCTGATTGAAAACACTCAAAACCGGGTGGGCTATTCAGCGGCCTACCCGGTTTTGAGAATCGGAATGGCCGCTTGCTCCGTAGCAAGATTATGGCTTTCTCAAAGCCTGGTAGCAAAATGAGCCGGGGTTGTAAGGGTATAATAAGGGGGATCAATTGGGTGATGCCCGCATCCCATAATTTTGTGAGCCGATAAAACTGAGTGAAGGGGATAGTTCATGGTCAATAAAACATTAAAAGTAGTGATCCCAATGGCTGGGTTGGGTACCCGGCTGCGGCCGCATACCTGGAGCAAGCCGAAACAGTTGGTGAGTGTTGCCGGTAAAGCGGTGTTGGATCATGTATTGGATTCGCTCGCCACGATTCCAAAGACAATCGATATGGAATTGATCAATATCGTTGGCTATTTGGGGGAGCAGATTGAGTGCTACGTTCAGGAGCATTACCCGGACCTGAAAACCCATACGGTTGTGCAGGAGAACCCGCGAGGGCAGTCACACGCAGTCTATCTCGCCCGCGAATATTTGCTCGGGCCGATGCTGATCGTTTTCGCCGATACCCTGATCGAAACCGACCTGGGCTTCCTGGATGACGATCCCGGTGAAGGGATCGCCTGGGTCAAGCCGGTGCCCGATCCCCGCCGCTTCGGGGTTGCTGATGTTGGACCCGATGGGTGGGTCAGGCGGCTGGTGGAGAAGCCGCAGGATATGAGCAACAACCTGGCGGTCGTCGGCTTTTACTATTTCCATAAGGGTGAGGATCTGGTAGCAGCCATCGAAGAGCAGATGGGCCGGGATATTCAGCTAAAAGGCGAGTTTTACCTGGCAGATGCGATCAACATTATGCTCGAACACGGGTTGAAGATGCGCACAGAAAAAGTGGAAACCTGGTTGGACACCGGGACCCCTGAAGCCCTCCTTGAGACAAATCGTTATTTGCTCCAGCATGGTCTGGATAACAGCCGGGAAATCAACAATACAAACGGTAGCGTTATCATTTCTCCGGTGTTTATCCATCCGACAGCTCAGGTAAAAGATTCGATCATCGGTCCGTCTGTCTCCATCGGGGCCGGCTGCCAGGTCACGCACAGCATTATCCGGGATTCTATCCTTGAAGATGAAGCCCAGGCGACGAATGTGATCCTGGAAGACTCGCTGGTTGGCAGGTGCGCGCAGCTCAACCGCCGCGCTGCGGTGGTGAACGCCGGGGATAATACGGTGGTGACCATTTAATAGACCAATCCTTCATCTGCTCGTTCTCAACAAAAGGAGCCGCTTCTGTGAAACAAAGCTATCTTGCCACTCGAGTGATCAACCTTAAGCCATCCGGAATCCGCAAATTCTTCGATATTGTCGCCACGATGAAAGATGTAATCTCGCTAGGGATTGGAGAGCCGGATTTCACAACCCCGGCTCCGATCATCGAAGCGGGAATCCGCGCCTTGAATGCCGGCATGACCCACTATACCTCGAACCTGGGGATGATCGAACTGCGGGAAGAGATTTCTGCTCACCTGGACCATAAGTACCAGGTGTGCTACGATCCAAAGTCCGAAGTTGTCATCACGGTCGGCGTATCCGAGGCGCTGTATCTGGCGCTGACTGCCATCCTGAACCCGGGAGAAGAGGTCATCATCCCCACGCCTTGCTTTGTCTCTTACCAGGCAGAAGTGATTTTGGCTGGGGGAACGCCGGTTGAAGTGAGGACTTGCGCTGAAGATGGATTTATCCTGCGTGGAGAAGCCTTGGAAGCTGCGATCACACCGCGCACCAAGGCAATCCTGCTCGGATATCCGGCGAATCCCACCGGCGCTGTGGCAACGCGGGATGCCTTGATGGAAATTGCTCGAATCGCAGAACAACATGATTTGATCGTTATTTCGGACGAGCTATATGATGAGCTGGTATATGAAGTTGAGCACGTCTGCTTCGCTTCGCTGCCCGGTATGTTCGAACGTACAATCTTGCTCGGCGGGTTTTCAAAGAACTATGCAATGACCGGTTGGCGGATCGGGTTTGCCTGTGCGCCGGAGGAAATTATTCGCGGTCTGGTGCGGATTCACCAATATACAATCATGTCCGCCCCAACCGTAGCCCAGGTTGCGGCGTTGGAAGCGCTGCGCACTGGCCAGCCGCACGTGCAAGAAATGCGAGATGAGTACAACCGGCGCCGCAAGTTGATTGTGAGTGGCTTGAACGAACTGGGGCTTGTAACTTTCGTACCACATGGCGCTTTTTATGCCTTCCCGAATATCACAGCGACCGGCCTGGATGATGAAACCTTCGCCCAAAAGCTGCTCGAAGAAGAAAGGGTGGCGGTAGTCCCCGGTTCCTCTTTCGGCCCGGGCGGTGAGGGGTATGTGCGCTGCTCATACGCAACCGCCTACGAGCAACTCGAAGAAGCGCTGCGGCGAATGGATCGCTTTATGCGCCGCCACGGTTGATAGCCGGTGAAGTCTGGGATTTGCTCGCCCTGGCTTGCGCACCTGCTGCCCGGATGAGCAGTTCCCGGTAACTGGATGGTCCTTCCCTATGAGCGGTATCGGTACAGGTTACGATTCGATGAATGCTGTCGAGACAGGTGTGTATGAGGCCGTGATCGGCCTGGAAGTGCACGCCGTGTTGGAGACGAGATCGAAGATGTTCTGCGCCTGCCCGGTCGTTGATGTGACCGCCGCGGAACCCAACTCGGCTGTGTGCCCCGTATGTTCGGGAATGCCCGGCGTGCTGCCCGTGATCAACCGGCAGGCGGTTGAATATGCACTGCGGGTCGCTCTGGCGTTGGAATGTGAGGTCGCTCCGCAGAGCATATTTGCCCGCAAGAATTACTTTTATCCAGATTTGCCCAAAGGGTATCAGATATCGCAGTACGAGCAGCCGCTGGCCTCGCGCGGCCGGTTGGTGATCCATACCCCTGAGGGGGAGAAAACCATTCGTATTCGCCGGGTCCATCTGGAAGAGGATACCGGCAAATTGATTCATGCCAGTGGCAACGGGCAGGACTACACACTGGTGGACCTCAACCGGGCCGGTGTGCCTCTCCTGGAAATCGTCTCAGAGCCCGATCTACATTCGGCTGAGGAGGTTCGCCTGTACGCAGTCGCTCTCCGCAATCTGCTGCGGTACCTGGAGGTGAATTCGGGCGACATGCAGAAAGGGATCCTCCGCATTGAGCCAAACGTATCCGTCCGCTTGCGAGGCTTAGAAATGCTGGGGACGCGAACCGAGATAAAGAACCTGAACAGCTTTCGGGTTCTGGAACGGGCGGTCGATTATGAGATTCGCCGCCAGGTCGAGCAGCTCCGGTCGGGAAGGCCTGTTGTCCAGGAGACACGCGGATGGGATGAATCTATGGATGCGACCGTCGCTCAGCGGTCGAAGGAGGAGGCCGAGGATTATCGTTATTTTCCGGAGCCCGATCTCCCGCCCCTGGTGATCGACCGTGAGTGGATCGAGCGCGTGCGTCTCGGCCTTCCGGAGCTTCCCGCAGCCAGGTTCAGGCGGTTTCACGAGCAATATGGCCTGGGAGATTACGATGCCCAGGTTCTGACCGCCGAAAAGGCAGTGGCAGATTATTTTGAAGCTGCTGTAGCGGCTACTCCGGGGGCTGAACCGAAGCTGATGGCCAACTGGATAAGCGGCGAACTATTCAGCCTCTTGAATCAGGCGGGGATCGGTATCGAAGCGAGTCCGGTTACGGCTCAGAATCTGGCCGAACTGGTGAGCATGGTTGCCACCGGGGTGATCAACCAGACCACGGCAAAAGAGGTGCTGGCCGAAATGTTCGTAGGGGGGCGAACTGCAGCCGAGATTGTGGCTTCCGAAGGGCTGGCCCAGGTTTCGGATACGGTGCAAATTGCCGGATGGGTGCGCCAGGTGCTGGAAGAAAACCCGGAGCAGGTAGCAACCTACATGCGCGGCAAGGAGACCGTGTCGCGGTGGCTGTTTGGCCAGGTGATGCGGGTGGCACAGGGCAGGGCCAACCCGCAGCTCGTCCAGTTGGAGCTCGAACGCCAGTTGAAAGCCCTCAGGTGAGGCGGTAGCGCTGCAACGGTGGCGGCCGGCCTCATAACCTGATCCCGCCCGGGTTTCCCTGAACTGCTGTCCGCCGGAAATAATGTGAAGGATGTCACCCCAACCTGATACAGCCTGTCACTTGACCATTTGTCTGACATTTGATAAGCTTGGCGTTATCAAGGTCGAAGCTGCTTAAACGCACGAGAAGCTGGATTTCCAGGTAGTACTCAAGGGTTTTTTGCCGTGGGCATAATACCAGTCATAAACACTGCGAAAGCAGCCATTGCGGGCGCCATACCGGGGTGCCCGTTTATATTTTCTTAATCCATTCCCGACGATAGGAGACGAACGAATGGCAGATCTGATTAATGCTTTCCAGATGGCACAATCCCAATTCGATGGGGTAGCGAAGCAACTTAATCTGGATCCGCAGGTGGCCGAAATCCTGCGATGGCCCTCACGAGAATTCAAATTCATGATTCCCGTGCGCATGGACGATGGATCGATCCGGGTATTCTTCGGATACCGGGTCCAACACAGCGACGCCCGCGGTCCCTCGAAAGGTGGCATTCGCTTCCACCCATCTGAGACGCTTGATACAGTTCGCGCCCTGGCGATGTGGATGACCTGGAAGACGGCAGTCGCAGATATCCCCCTTGGCGGTGGAAAGGGCGGGGTAGCGGTCGATTCGGCGACGCTCTCGCAGACTGAACAGGAGCGCCTGTGCCGGGGATTTATCGATCAGATCTGGCGCAATATCGGTCCTCGCCAGGATATCCCGGCCCCCGATGTGGGCACCAATCCTCGGATGATGGGCTGGATGATGGATGAATACTCCAAGCTGGTCGGGCAATACTCACCGGGAGCCATCACCGGAAAGCCGGTAGGCGGCGGCGGTTCTTTAGGCCGGAAGGAAGCGACCGGTTTCGGTGTGATCTACACCGTGCGCGAGGCGATGAAACACCTGAAGCTCGACCCGGAGAAATCGATCGCGGCGATTCAGGGGTTCGGAAACGTGGCCCAGTACGCGGCCATCGGCTTCACCGAACTCTTGGGCGGCAAGGTGGCCTGCGTCTCTTATTGGGATCGCTTAGACCGGGTTTCATATACCGTGAGCCATCCGAATGGCGTCAACCCTCGCTTCTTGCAGTCCATCACCGATGTGTACGGAACGATTGATAAGGACAAGGCCCGCGAAGCCGGGTATGTGATCGAAGACGGCAGCGCCTGGATCACCAAAGAAGCCGATGTGCTCATCCCCGCGGCTTTGGAAGGGCAGATCAACGACGAGACGGTTCAGTGCATCCACGATCGGGTCCGCCTGCTGGCTGAAGGCGCCAATGGGCCGACCACTCCGGAAGCCGATGAAGTATTGAAGCAGCGCCAAATCTTCGTTATCCCCGACTTCCTCTGCAACGCGGGTGGCGTGACCGTATCCTACTTCGAAGGTGTCCAGAACGATATGAATTACTACTGGACTCACGAAGAAGTCCTCCAGCGGCTGGACACCAAGATCACCCAGGCCTTCAACAGTGTCCTGGAAATGTCTGAGAGCGAGCACGTCTTTATGCGTGATGCTGCTTATATGGTGGCCATCAGACGGGTGATTCAGGCGATGGAACTGCGCGGTTTGCTGTAAAAAAGAATTGAGCCAAAAAACATGGGCAGCGGCCTGGTACAGGCCTGGCTGCCCATGTTTATTTTAAGGATAAAACCCTGGTAAAATTCCTAGATCAAATGTACAATTAATTCGCGCAACAGACTTAGCCCCGATCGCAAAAACCATTGTGCGATTCATTGACTGGATTGAGGCTTAGCCCGTGATGGGGAAAGGAGCGGCTTGCTATGTTGATTTCGCCGGAGGTCATGCACACGCTGCTGTATACCTTCCTGATAGCCATGGCGCTGATTGCCGGGCTATATCTGCGCCGGCGCAGCCTGCCACTCACCGGATACCTGTTTTACGCCGCTCTGATCGTTTTCGTCCCGCTTCTTGGCCCATTCCTGACAATCGCTATTCGACCGGGTACGCCTCGCCTTCCGGTAACTACGGCGCGGCAGAGGCGAGCCCAGCGGGAGCACCATTTCCTGCGTGATCGTCTCTCCTGGTTCGGGAAGAAGCGCTTCCCGGGCTAAGACTGGGTAGGCCTCATTTTTTCGTGACTCGGTTTGATTGCAGATAGCCCGGCGATCAAACCGAGTAACATTTAACATATCGTTCACTAGCAAAAACGCCTCTCTCGTTGTATACTCTGTCATGGAAAACATCCACTGAGGAGAGGAGCGCATGAAAGTATCCGTCTTGCAAGAAAACCTGGCTCACGGTTTGAGCGTCGTGTCGCGGGCTGTAGCCTCTCGAAGCACTCTCCCGGTTCTGGGCAATATTTTGATCGCAACCGATGAAGGACGCCTTCGGCTCTCGGCGACGAACCTGGAATTGGGGATTACCTGCTGGATAGGGGCGAAGATTCATGAGGAGGGCTCCACAACCGTTCCAGCGCGTACAATTACCGATCTGGTCTCGACGTTGGCAGATAAGCAGGTGGATATGACTCTCAACGTCCGGACGCAGACCATGAACGTGCGTAGTGGAGCTTCTAATACCGATCTGAAATGTATCGACGCCCAAGAGTTTCCACCTATGCCGGTAGCAGACCTCAAACAGGGGCTTGAAATCAACGTCGCCGATCTTAAAGAGATGATCCAACAGGTTGCATTCGCAGCCTCGAACGACGAAGCTCGCCCGATACTCACCGGCGTATTGGTCAGCATCAACGGCAACCGTATCACCATGGCCGGCGCAGATGGTTTCCGGCTTTCGGTGCGGAAAACCGAGCTCTCCTCATCGGTTCAACGTCCGATCAGCGCGGTGATCCCCGCCCGCGCTCTGACTGAGCTCGCTCGAATTTCAGGAGATGGCGACCAAACCCTGACGATGATCCTCCCCCCCGGTCGGGGCCAGGTCATCTTCCGCATGAAGGACATCGAGCTGGTATCCCAACTGATTGAAGGCTCTTTCCCGGATTATGAACAGATCATCCCGCGCCGCTGTGAGACTCGCGCTGTGCTCTCGACCTCTGCTTTTTTGAAAGCCTGCAAGCAGGCGGAGATCTTTGCCCGAGAGGGATCGAACATCGCCCGGGTACAAATCAAACCGGGTGGGGATCTTCAACCTGGAACCGTAGAAATCTCCGGCCAGTCGGAAGAGACGGGCTTCAACCAGAATGTGGTTGATGCCAGTATCGAAGGGCGCCCGCTGTTAATCGCTTTCAATGTGCGTTTTCTGCGCGAAGTGCTTGATGTGATAAAGACGCCCAATGTGGCGCTCGAGGCCACGGTTGACACCAGCCCGGGTGTCATCCGTCCGGTGGGGGCGGAAGGCGAGAATAATTTCCTCCATGTCATTATGCCCATGCATTTGGGCGGGTAGCTTGAGTATATGGCAGACGGGATGGTGGGTGGGCTTTGTCCACCCACCATCCCGTTAAATTATTAAAGGTTGCCTATGACTTTACCCCCTGCATCCACCGACCGGACTCTCAATATTTATCTATCCCTGGCCCAGTACCCGATTCTGAGCGCCCAGATCCGCGCCCGTATGCGCAGGGAGTTGTTCAGGCGGGGAGTGATCACCCCTCAGGCTTTCGAAGCGGAAGTGCGCGAGAAAGCGATCCGCTCCCAGGCGCTGGAGGGGCTGCACAACCCGTTCACGGAGGAGCCAGCGGAGATATGGGAGATGCGCCTGACGCGGGTGCGGGATCATATGACGGATTTCTATTTCGCCTATAACCTGCCATACGATCTATTTGAACGCATTGTCCGCGAGACGCTGAGCGAGCGCGGGGCGGGTGAGCAGGACGTCATGGTTTCCTTCAACCCGGAACTCGCGCCTCAGAATATGCTCTTCGAGCAAGCATTCGCGATCGAGAAACTTCCTCCCGACCAGCGCAAACAGGCAGAAGCACGGCTGCAAGAGATCAAAGTGGTGCTGATCCGGACCATGATTAGCGATCAATTGGCATATGTAAAGATCGCGAAGGAATGGTTCACAATTTCCGATCTGGCGGAAATTCGCAACCGCAAAATCGGACAGGGGAAAATCGGCGGAAAATCAGCCGGCATGCTCCTGGCAGCCCGCATATTGATCGAGGCCGGTGATGATGAAATCCGCTCCAGCTTGCGGATCCCAGATTCTTATTTCATCGGCGCCGACATGACTTACACCTTTATGGCGTTGAATGGGCTGATGCATTGGGCGGACCAGAAATATAAGCTTGAGGAGCAAATCTATAAGGATTACCCCGTTCTGCAGGAGGAATTTATGGCGGGTGAGTTCCCGCCAGATATCCTGGAGAAGCTGCAGGCTTTGCTGGACCAGGTCGGGGATACTCCGCTGATCGTCCGCTCTTCCAGCCTGTTGGAAGATAACTTCGGCACCTCCTTTGCCGGTAAATACGAGAGCCACTTCTGTCCGAATCAAGGCACCCCCGAGGAAAACCTGGAGGCGCTGACGCTGGCGATCAAGCGGATTTACGCCAGCATCCTCAACCCTGATGCGCTGCTCTATCGCAGGGCGCGCGGTCTGCAGGACTATGACGAACGCATGGCCATCCTCATCCAGGCCGTTCAGGGCGAGAAGTTCGGCAAATACTATCTACCTCACGCGGCCGGCGTCGCTTTCAGCCGTAATCTCTACCGTTGGTCCCAGCAGATCCGTAAAGAAGACGGGTTTTTACGACTGGTTTGGGGTCTGGGTACTCGGGCTGTGGATCGTGTTGGAAATGATTATCCCCGTCTGGTAGCGCTCAGCCATCCTCTGCTGCACCCGGAAGCCTCTCTCAAGTCAATCCGGCGCTACTCGCAACAATATGTCGATCTGATCGATCTTGAAGAGAATGAATTCAAGACCGAATTAGTTCAGAATGTGCTCCAATCCCGCTACCCGCCTTTGCGTTATCTCGTGCAGCAGGACCAGGGCGGCTACCTTATGCCTTTGCGCAGTTCGCTCCTGGACGGGGATACCAGCCAGTTGGTGCTGACCTTCGATGGGCTGCTTCGCCGCACCCGGTTCGCCGACCGGCTGAAGCGCATGCTGCACATCCTGGAAAAACATTATCATTCGCCGGTGGACACAGAATTTACCGTTCAGATCGAAGACCCCCAGGCGCTCGAACCCGAAATCAAAATTTCCCTGCTGCAGTGCCGCCCACAAAGTCATCTGAAGGAAAGCGAGGCCCGCCTGCCCCAATCGCTCGTTGCAGAGGATATCATCTTCTCCACATCCCGCATGGCTCCCGAGGGCCGGGTCAGCAATATCCGCTATGTGGTTTTTGTTCCGCCGGAGTGCTACTTCTCTCTGCCCACCCCGGCAGCCCGGTCACAGTTGGGGCGAGCGATTGGGGAGCTGAACTCAGCCCTCAGGGGCGCTACTTTCATCTGTGTCGGCCCCGGCAGATGGGGGACCACGAATCCAGATCTGGGTGTCCACATTGGTTATGGGGATATCTACAATACTCGAGCGCTGGTGGAACTTGCCGGGCACGGCATCGGACAGGCTCCAGAGGCTTCTTTTGGGACCCATTTCTTCCAGGATTTGGTCGAATCGAATATATACCCGTTAGCAGTTTATCTCGACGATGAAGATACGGTTTTCAACCGGGATTTTTTCTACAATACCCCCAATATTCTGGGGAGGTATATGCCAAACGAGACCGACCGGGGAGATTGCCTGCGGCTGATTGAAGTGTCCTCTTTCCGCCCCCGGCATCATCTCGAGTTGGTGATGGATGATGAAGAGGGGCTGGCGGTCGCATATCTGGCTCCTGATTCAATCGAATAATCTGTAGAGCATGTACGCACACTTGTCAATAAAAAATGAATTGGTGTTTTGGTGGGGCAGCTCGCCTCCCTACCAAAACACCAATCACTCCTGACAGGTTACCTGCGCACAACTGGAGAGTGCCTTTTGAAAAAATTTGTGGCTGTTGCCGGGAATATTGGGGTTGGGAAATCCAGCCTGGTGTCGCTGCTGTGCGCCCGCCTGAATTGGGTGCCTTTTTATGAGCCGGTGACGGAGAACCCTTACCTGGCGGATTTCTACCGCGACATGCGTCTCTGGGCGTTCCACTCGCAAATATTTTTTCTTACCCGCCGTCTGCGCGCGCATCGCCAACTGCTCGACCACCCCACCTCGGTGATTCAGGATCGCAGCGTGTACGAAGATGCTGAAGTGTTTGCCTGCAATCTGTACCGGCAGGGGTTGATCGATGATCGCGACTACCGTTCGTACCGGGAACTGTACGAAGTGCTGATCGAGTTCCTTCCTCCTCCCGATTTAGTCGTCTATCTGCGGGCTTCGGTGCCAACCCTGCTTGAGCGCATCCGCTCCCGAGGCCGGGATTACGAGCGGGAGATCAGCGGCGATTACCTGGAACAACTGAACCAGCTTTACGAAGCCTGGATCGCTCGCTTCAGCCTGTGCCCGGTGCTCACCGTTCCCGCTGACGATCTGGATTACGTCGGGAACCCTCGCCATCTGGATTTGATTGTCAGGAAAGTGGAGGAGAAGCTGACGGGTAAGGAAGAAGTGCTTTTCACCCCGGATGAAGTATAAACCGTTCGATTGCGAGTTTGAGGTTCTGTCTGTAGAGAAAGCGATGGTTACGCCCGCTGAAAGCCGGCTTCCCTGTCGCCTAAAACTGTAAGATCAGGATGTAGACAAGGGCCGAGACCAGGGCGGTGCTGGGGATGGTGAGCATCCAGGCCGCCAGCATTTCCTGTCCCACCTGCCAGCGAACCTTATTGATCCGCTCAGCCGCACCCACACCCATAATCGCTGAACTGACCACCTGAGTAGTGGAAACCGGGCCTCCCAATAGAGCTGCGCTGAGAATGACGCCCGCAGAGGCGGCCTGTGCGGTGAAGCCGTGCACCGGGCGGATGCGGTAGATGCGCCCGCCCAGCGTGCGGATCAACCGCCACCCGCCCATCGCCGTGCCGAGTGAGATCGCTCCTGCGCTGATTGCGATGACCCATAGGGGCACGTGGAACGTCTCCTGTATGCCGGTTGCGACCAGCCCTAGGGTGATGATGCCCATTGTCTTTTGCGAGTCGTTTGAGCCATGCGAGAGCGCCAGGCCGAGAGAAGTGATAATTTGCAGGCGCTTGAAGAGCATGTTCACTTTTGGGGTAGCGCCGGAAGCCAGGAACATGACCAGGTGCATAAAGAAAAATCCGACCAACAGACCCAACGGCGGTGAGATGAGCAGGGCCACCAGGACCTTGATCAGTCCATCCATTTGCACGACACCGAAGCCGCGGGCGATCACCGCGGTGCCCAGCAGCCCGCCAACCAGGGCATGTGATGAAGATGAGGGGATGCCCAGCAGCCAGGTGAGCAGATTCCATAAGACCGCGGCCATCACTGCGGCAATCACCACTTCCACGTTGATGGCGATCGGATCGACAAGACCGCTGCCTACCGTCTCAGCGACCGCTACCCCGAACAAGAAGGGGGCAACGAACTCGGCTGCGGCGGTCATGTAGAGAGCTACCCTTGGGCGAAGCGCGCCAGAAGCGATTACGGTGGCTACGATATTGGATGAATCGTGGAACCCGTTCAGGAAATCAAATACGAGAGCTATGGCGATTAATATATACAGTGTGGTCAGCATGTACTACCCCATCCCAACGTTAATGATCGTTAATATTTTGCGGGATGGGGTATTATATCACACCGTATTTTGTACGACTAAAACCTCTGGCCGCAGTACTGGCAGAAGGCGGCGTCTGGGGCGCTGGTGCGTCCGCAGTTAGCGCACACCCGCCTGTCTTCCGGGTTCTCTGCAATAAAAACCTCGGCGGGCATTTCCCTGGCGTTTGTCCTGGCAGGCAGGCTGTGCGTCCCGCCGCTGGGGAGCTGTTGGGGTTTCTGCTTGCGTCTGCCCGGGCGGGGGACTCTGCTGGCGAGCTCTCGCGCCACATTTCTACCCCGAGCGATGGCTTGAGAGTACAGCACCCGCATCTGCTTGCGGCTGATGTGCCGCCCGGTCTGGTACCAGTGTAAGACCACGTTCCCCACCACATAAGTCCCGGCGTAAGCGACCGCCACCTTAGGGACAATGCCCCAGGCAGGGATAAGGCCCGCCAGGCTGCGAGCAATCTGCCGCCAGAGAAATCCCCCTCCCAGCACGCTGCCGAACTCGCTGACGTAATCCTGCCATTGGATCGAGAGCCCTAAGGCCAGGCCGAGCTTATAAACCAGAAAAGCCTGGGTCTTGGTTAGCACGACCATATCGGCGACATTCAACGGAATGTTTAACACAGGAGCCATCTCCGCCAAACCGGTGCTCAGCGAATAAGTGGCGTTGGAAAAGCTGGTCTCGCTGATCATCCGGTTAGCGATCGCAGGCCGGAAGAGGGGAAAGTTTCGCCCAAGCGGCAACAGGCGGTCGGGGAGCAGTTCGATGATGGTGGGAACGAATTCGGCCAGGAGAAAGGCGGTGTCCTCCGGTGAGCCGTAAAGCAACCGGCTGGCGGGCCAAACTCCCCACAGTTCTGGCTGCGTTCCCGCTTGTTCCTCGGCCGGAGTGGCGGGCGTTGGATCGACGATGACGACTACCGGTTTGCCAGAGTCAATCCACTTTCGGGCCAGGGTTCGAGCCCGCGACAATTCACTGCTGCCGGCTTGAACCAGCAGGATGATCAGATCGGCCGTTTGCGCCAACTGGGGATCATCAAAATCCAGGATCATCACCGGAGTTTGTAACTCGATGTCTTCCCTGGATGGATCGCGACGTAGTTGGGCTGCCAGGCGAGACCGCCCACTGCCCTGGGCGCCAACGATAGCGATCTTCAACAACTGTAAAGCTTCCTCGCGCAAAGGGCGGAGGTCGATTTCTTTGATGTTGTTCCAAATGCTGCTAATGGAGGTTATTCCAGACATGCTGTCGATTATAATGGACACATGGACATAGTGGGAACTTTTTCTCTGTTTTTAGCGTCCTATCGTTAAGCGCCTACCGTTTCTTGTCGCGCGCTGGCATACCAAAGAAATCGAAAATAGAATCGGGTCCAGTCTGGTGTGGGGATATGCGCCGGGCTGAACCCCATCTCATATCAGGAGATTTGTACCACATGAACCAAAACATCAAAGTCAAGAAGCCCTGGAACACAAGCCTGCTGCTAATCACCGTGTTGACTTTGTTGGCTTTGCTGGGCAGTTCTATGGGATCGGTGGCATATGCTCAAGATGAACAGCCCGAATGGCCTGTCGAAGAGATCGCTGTTGCTCAGGCTGCCGATGCTTTCGTCGACTTCGGATGGCAGTACGATCGCCCTCACGATCCACCTCTGTTCACTGATCTTACCAGCCGCTACTTGCGTTTTGACAGCAACAATAACCCGCATGTTGCCTTTGGCGGCGATCACCTGTATTACGCTTACCGCGATGGGAGTGGTTGGCATACAGAGATCGTTGACAACAGCCTGTCGGTTGGCCGGTATGCCTCGTTGGCGCTGGATAGCAGCAATCGCCCCCATATCAGTTACTATGATGCTTTAAACGGCAACTTGAAATACGCCTTCAAGAATCAAGGCCAGTGGATTATCCGGGTGATGGATACCGGGAGTGCTGCTGTGGCAGCTTTAGCGGCAGAAACCGGACAGTCCCTGGAAGGGATTGATCCGGTGGAGATGTTCTCCCGCCCGAACCCGGAGCTTGATCTTGGCCCGGTTGCTGCCTTCATCGATCCCTCACTGGAGATGGGCGAGGCTGAAGCGCTCGCAGCCGGGACAGATGCGGAGTTCAGCCCCCTGGCTGTGAACGTGCCCCTGGAAACTCAGGTCTTTGGCGTTGGCCTGTATACCTCGATCGCCATCGACAGCGACGGCAATGTGGGCATCAGTTACTATGATGCCGTGAATGGAGACCTTAAGTACACGTTCTGGGAAAACGGCGCCTGGCATATTCAGGTAGCCGACCGGGGTGGGAGCAGAAACTTCGATGTCGGCACTTTCACCTCTCTGGCGTTTGACAGTGAAGATCGTCCCCAGATCGTTTACATGAACGAGTCTCAGGACAACCTGCGCTATGCCTCCTACCGGGGCCCTAATTGGGAAGTCACCACCGTTGATTCCACCACGATGGTGGGCGCTTATAACTCGCTGGCTTTCGACCGGCAAAATAACCGCCCCTATATCAGCTATTACGACTTCGGCAACCACGACCTGAAGTATGCAACCCGCACCGGTGATGGCTGGATCACAATTACCCTGGATGAGGCTGGGGACGTGGGCGCTTACTCGTCGATCACTCTCGACCGGAACAGGCGGCCGCGCATCACTTACTTCCACCTGGACACGTTGACGATGAAGTACGCGTCTTACAATGGCAGCGAATGGAGTATCGATCCCATTACGCAGACCAGACCCGGTGGGAAATACACCTCAGTGGCCTTCGACAACAATTTCAACCTTGGAATTGTATTCTTCGATATGGGCCGCGAAGCGCTGCGTTTCCTTCGCCCCAGCGGTTCCAATTGGGTGACCGAAGACATCGCCCTGATGAGCCGGGTGGGTGTTCGCAGCTCGATGGGCATTGGGCCGGATGGAGTTCCGCATATTGCGTATCTCAACGATACAACCGACAGCCTGCTGTACGCAACCACTACCAGTGGAAGCTGGCAGCTGCGGGATCTGTTCGGGCCCGGAAAGGGACAGTACTTCTCCCTTAAAGTGGATAGCAACGGTACCCCTCATATCGCTTTCCTGGATCAGTCTACCGGCGACCTGAATTATGCCTACTTGTCTGGATCGAACTGGGTGACGGAGATCATCGATGATTCCGGCTCCGTATCCAGGCCAGTTGGCCGCTTTGTCGACCTGGCCCTGGACCGGCTCGATTCGCCTTACGTGGCTTACTATGACAGCCTGAACGGCGATCTCAAGTATGGGCTCAGGACTGGCGGCAGTTGGAATACCTACACGGTTGACAGCGTGGATAACGTCGGAGAACTGCCTTCGATTGTCATATCTGATTCGTTCATCCCCCATATCGCCTATTACGATGTGGCTCGCAATGACCTCAAATATACTTATTGGGACCCAACCGGCAACACCTGGCGCTTCCAGGTGATCGATCCGGATGGCGGTATCTATCCTTCGATCATGCTGTCTCCTGAAGGGTTAGTCCGTATCGCCTACTACCTACCCGACCGCAACCCCAACGACAACACATCCAAAGACGACCTGATGTGGGCCGTCCAGGCTGGAGATGGTTGGACCCGCTATATCCTGGATTCGGCGGGTGAGGTTGGTCTGTACCCGTCGGGTGTGATCGACCCGGATGGAGATGTGCATATCACTTATTACGACAAGACCAATGGGGATCTTAAGTACATGCACTGGGATCCAAGCGGCTGGACTCGCTATACCGTGGACAGGTATGGGGATGTTGGCGCTTACCCCTCCCTGGCTTTAGATCCGAATGGGGTCCCGAACATCAGCTACTTCGACGCGACCCACGGTGATCTCAAGGTTGCAAGAGGCGTCACGCTTGACAAGACCCTCTTCCTGCCGATGGTCACCCGCTGAGTTCAGGTCCAATGATGAAAAGAGTGCTCACATGGTCAGCCCGTGTGAGCACTCTTTTTCGTTATATAAAAATAAGCTGGGGAAGGGCTAAGAACTATGGCCGTTGGCGGCGGACCGGATCGCTGAGCCTGGCGAAAATCCACGCCACGGTCATGGTCGGCAAAAACTGGGTGCCGGGGATAACGGATTCAAGCACAGTGACGCCCCGCAGCGGTTTCAACCCCAGGTACCCGAGGATCACCCAGGCGACCGGAGCGGAAAGGAAATCGAGCCCGAAATCCAACAGGTCCAGCAAAATAACTACGCTTAAGGGCGTCAAGCGCAAAGCGGTGAGCGGGTCGGCGTCGGGAGGCAGGTGTATCTTTTTGATCCGCAGTACAACCCACACCGTCAACCCTACCGCCAGAATGATGGCAATGCCGATCGCCAGCAGAAACAAGCGGATAAGGGTATCCCAGTCGATTTGACTTCCGTCCATGGGGCTCCATTCCAGGCCACTCTGAATAGCTCGATACTCTCAGCCCAATCCGCTTGCGGCAGGCGGAGACCAGAAATAAATTATACCTGTAGAGCGTACCCCGATCGAGCGGCTTTGCAGTAGGCCATTGAAAACCACTGCTTTCCATCATTCGCACCGCCCGGTTGAGACTCGGGCCAGATCAAATTCAAAACCCATGGCTTTCCAATAGTCGTAAGCCAGACTTTGGAGGTTCTGGAGAAGGCTAAGATCCACAACCACAACGAATGGATTATCTGCGGGTTATAATGAAAGAGGGGTCATGCTGTCCGGTTATGTTGACCGGGCGGTTTCATTCGCCAAAATAGCGCGACGATCAGGAGGGAGTGAATATGTTACTAAACCGGATCATGGGAGTATTCCGGCTGAGTGCAGCCACATTTGAAGAAATCGAACATGATGAGAGTGCAACCGGCCAGGCAGCCTTGATCGTTCTGGTCGTGGCCTTTGTCACCGGTCTGGGCAGTGCGCTGTTCGCAGCTTTTACCGACAGCAGCTCGCTGGGCGGATTTGTAAGCGCCCTGATCTGGGCTTTCCTGGGATGGTTTATCTGGTCGCTGATCTCATACTTCGTGGGGACCACACTGTTCGGAGGCCAGGCAACGGTCGGGGAAATGCTGCGGGTGATTGGTTTTGCCTACGCCCCCCAGGTGCTGTCGATCATTCCCTGCGTCGGGGCGTTGATTGGAGCGATTTGGTCCCTGATAGCCGGATATATCGCCATTCGCCAGGGGTTGGATGTGGATGACCTGCGCGCCTTCTTAACCATCGTAATTGGGTTTGTGGTTTACATGATCGGAAGTGTGATCGTGAACGCCCTGATAGGTGCAACAGGCCTGTTCTTTTAAACTGCTATAAGCAAGGTTGGGAACATCCGGTCTGGCGCGGCCGGCTAATCCTGTGCGTTCGCCAGGCGGCGGACAAGTCCTGAACCGAGCAAGGCCAACCCATCGGTGATCATATAGCGGCTGGCGGCGCAGTCGAATAGAATTTGCCCCCGGGCAGGGAAATCTTCATCCCCGGGCCAGAGTACGGCTGCCAGGCGAATCCTGGGTAGCGGCTGGAAGGCATAAGCGTATTCGGTTATGTCCGGCAGGTGTATGCCTTCCAGCCGCTCTGCGGCGGTGTGGAAGGTTTGGGGTTGGTGACCGAAGGTCCGGCCCAGGACATCGCCGCTGTACGATTGGAAGGCCTGATTGTAAAAGGTGCCGCCGGGTAGTTCCCGAAAACCGATCCAGCGATGCTCCAGGGCAGAGCCATCTGCCTGGTGGAGATAATAAAGAAGCATAGCCTGGTCGAACACCGGGCAAGCCTGCTCACCGGCTGCGTAGCGGGCCACAAGGTCTGGCCAGTTGATGATCACATCCTGGGTCCAGTATTGCAGCCTGAGCCCTTCAGGAGTGGGTTGCGCCCCGCACCTGCTGGCAACCTCCAGCCGGTCCCGGCTGCTCAGTTCTTGGCGCAGCCCCTCGAGCTGGCGCTGCATGCTCTCCTGCCAGGCCTTGCGTGTCCGGTCCAGGTGTTCCCCGCCGGTCTGTTGGATCAGGTTCGCCATTATCGCTCCTCTTTTTTGCGGATACACTACTTTACAATAAACCGGGGTAAAATGCAACCTGTGTAAATGTGAAATCTGGGAAGACATCAATTCCCATTCGATCCTCCCCCTATAGGAGATTGTGTTGGTGGATGAAGGGATAACCCTGGAAACGCTATGGATGTACGTGGAGCGGGCGGTGCGCGGCGACCGGAAACTGCGGGCGTCGCTATTCCATACCATGCAGCGCCTGGCTAATCACCCTTCCGCCCCTTGCGAGGAGCGAGCCCTGGGAGCGGTGATCTCTCAGGTATTGATGGGTGATCGCGATCCAGATCTCAGCTCACTTCCGGAAGACATCGCAGATGAGATGCGTCTTCTCCTGCAGCGGTTGTAATCGCACTTTGGCAGACCGGCATTTAGTACGGGTTTAGTTGGTAGCCCCGATTTGTGCGGCCTGTAGCTCTCCCCTCAAAGGCATTTGTCACCTGGTGAATTGTGGATCGCATCTTTTTGCCATCACCGGGCTGGTATAATTCAATCAGTGGGAAAGGAAATCGAATAATACTGACGCATTGGCTGGTGTTTGCAAAGAAAAAGTGACGGCCAGCCCCTCAGCCGGTCTGTAGCCCCTCTGCTTGATTTCTTGTGTCAGGTGTAGTTCTTAGACGAGTTTTTTCTCACGAGGAAAATGTCATCCATTGACGAAATCAAAGCCCGGATAGATCTGGTAGACCTGGTTTCCGAGACAGTGCAGCTCCGCCGCTCGGGAAAGAACTATACGGGCTTCTGCCCCTTCCACGAAAACACCCGTACCCCGGCATTTGTGGTCTTTGCTGATACGGGGACCTGGCGCTGCTTTGGGCAATGCAATGAGGGGGGAGACATTTTCAAATTCGTCATGAAAAAGGAGGGGTTCGATTTCCCAGAGGCGCTGCGATATCTTGCGGAGCGGGCAGGGGTGCAGCTCAAAGCGCCTACTCCAGATGAGCAGGCTGCCGCAGAGGAGAATGAACACCTGCGCGGGCTCCTGGAAGAAGCGGTGACTTTCTTCCGCCACCATCTGATCAACACCCCTCCTGGCAGGGAGGCATTGGATTATTTGCGCAGCCGGCGCGGGCTGAGCGATGAGACAATTGAGACCTTTGGTTTGGGCTATGGGCCCAATTCCTGGGATGCGCTGACCACCCACTTTAAATCGAAGGGTTGGAGCGAGCAAGACCTCTTGGCCGTTGGGCTGGTGTCTGAACGGGAAAGCGGTGGGGTGTACGATCGCTTCCGGCACCGGGTCATTTTCCCGATCCGTGATGAGCGCGGGCGGATAGCCGGCTTTGGGGCCCGTATCTTGAACCCGGACGATGTCCCCAAATTCCTTAACTCACCACAAACTGAGCTGTTCGATAAGGGACGCTTGCTCTATGGCCTGGACCTGGCGCGCAAAGCAATCCGTCAGGCGGACCAGGCCGTAATCGTGGAAGGCTACCTGGATGTCATTGCCCTGCACCAGGCAGGGTATGCGAATGTTGTCTCCCCCATGGGCACCGCCCTGACCGAGCACCAGTTGCATAAGCTCAAGCGATTCACACGGCGCCTGGTGTTGGCCCTGGATCCAGATGCTGCTGGCGATCAAGCCACGCTGCGTGGTCTGCAGATTGCTCGTCAAGCACTGGACCGGGAGCAAGAGCCGGTCTTCGATGCTCGGGGCTTGCTGGGCTATGAAGCCCGCTTGCAGGCCGATATCCGCGTGACCACCCTTCCGGACGGTCTCGACCCGGACGATGTTGTCCTTCGCGACCCTCAGGAGTGGGAGCGGATTGTGACGAACGCCCGCCCGGTGGTTATTCATGTGATGGAGACCCTGGCCTCCGGCGTGGACCTGGAAGATCCGAAGGTGAAGACTGCGATCGCCGAGCAAGTGATGCCGCTGATACAGGACGTTCCCAGCCCGATCGAGAGGGACACCTACGTGCAGCGGCTGGCGCGGCTGTTAAAGGTGGACGAGAGCGCCCTTCTGGGCAGCGTTCCAGCCGCCGGGCGCAGGCCTCGCTACTCTGGGCGAAGAGGCAGAGAGGCGCAGCCTCCTGCTCCCCAGCCTGCCCCTGCCTTTCAGCCGGCCGCGGCCAGCAGCTATAATCTGGAGGCCCATTGTCTCGGCGTTTTGTTGCGCAAACCGGGCCTGCTGTATCGTGTGGATCGCGAATTGCAGGCCCAGAATCTCCCCCGGCTCGCACCCGGGGATTTCCAGCACGCCGATCATCAGGCGATCTTCACCCTCCTGCAAGAATCGGTGGATCAGGATTTTGCTGAACCGATCGATTTCGTTCTGGGAAATTTCTCTTTGCCGATGATGGAACTGGCGGACAGTCTGTTGGCCCGCACCGAAAAAGTGGATCCGGTGGAGGACCGGGTGCTGGAGGATCTTATGCGGGCAGTGCTATACTTACGTAAAAGGAGTATCCTTCAGGATACGGAGTATATGCGCTATTTGATCCAGGAAGCCCAGGAACAGGGTGACCTGCGGGCGACCCAATATGGCGAAGCGATCGTCCGTTACAACCGCACCATTGCCAGCCTGGATCGTGCGCTGGGCAAGTATACGAACCGGTCGATGGTTGGTGGTTAGTTGCAGCCTGACTTCGATTTCGGGTTGGTGGATTGAGAAGAGGCTTTTGCTTCTGCCGGTCAACTGTCAACGAGTGGTTGAGAGCAGCCAGGAGGTATAAGGTATATGGAAACCTCAAAGAGAACGCTCCGAAAACAACCTCCCTTGCCCGAATCGCCGGAGATCAGGGAAGATCCTATCCCTGAAGAAGTAGAGGATGAACTCATGGACGGTGATGAGGATGAAGATTTGGAGGGCGACGAGGATGAACTACTCGATGAAGATGTTCCCCTTCCGGTCGAAGAGATTGAAGAACTCTTGGTGAATCAGGAAGAAATCATCGCCAGGGAAGACAGCGACATCGAAATCGATAGCGAGGAAGAAGAGGTCCCTGGCGAAACAGAGGATGGGGACGGGCAAGGGGGGGAAGACGATTGGGATACATTGGTGGTAGAAGAAAAAGATCTTTTGGATGATCCGAAGCTCATGATGGAATTGAGCGAGGATCCGGTTCGTTTGTATTTGAAAGAGATTGGAAATATAGATCTCCTCGACCCAGATCGGGAGTTTTGGTTGGCAGCCCGGTTGGAGGCGGCGCGTCGAATCGAAGTCCTGGCTACCCAGCACCCATTGGTTCGAAAAGATCAGAAGCGAGAAGACTCTGCCGAAGCGGCCATCGACGTCTCTCCGAGCCGCAATATTTACCGGGCTCTGTATGAGGAGCTGGAAACTTTCTGGACGCGGATGGTCGAAGACACGAGCCGGTTGGGGTACGAATGCCCGGATTTGAGCCTGATTTTATCCGAGGCACAACTGCTGCGCCAAACCTGGGAACACGAGCAGCCTTCTTATCTGCGCGCCTATCTCGATAACGGCCTTTGGGGTAGTGACCCATTGTGGGATGATATCGCCCGGTTGGGTTTTTCGGTTTACCTCTACCTGTACATGCTCCCCTCCCATCTGGCCGAAACGATCAAAGAATACATCGATCGGGAGGGGCGACTGCCGCCCGCAGAATTCTTCCTGAGAAATCTTCCTCCTGAAGAAGACCTGGAAACGGAGCTGAATGAGATCCAGCAGCGCGCCGATGATTCTCATTCAGCCATTATTCGCGCCAATCTGCGCCTGGTGGTTAGCGTTGCCAAACGCTATATCGGGCGCGGCAGTTCTTTCCTGGATTTAATTCAGGAGGGCAATATCGGCCTGCTGCGCGCGGTTTCGAAATTCGATTCGACCCGTGGCTTCAAATTCAGCACTTATGCCACCTGGTGGATTCGCCAGTCGATCAGCCGTTCGATCGCCGACCAGGCGCGCGTTATCCGCATTCCGGTGCATATATTTGAATCGATCAACCGGCTGTTGCGGGTCCAACGACGCCTGATCCAGGAACTTGGGCGTGAGCCCACCAGCGAAGATCTGGCGCTGGAAGCGGGTTACCTCGAAGCCAAGGATGTGCAGGTGATTCGCCGCTCTCGAGAGCAGAACACCCCCTTGCCGGCAGATGTGCGCCGCCGCTGGCAGCGGGCATCCGCCAAGGTGAACCGGATTCTCCGGGCAATGGAAGAACCCATGTCTTTAGATAGCCCGGTGGGCAATGAAGACAGCAGTATGCTGGGGGATTTTATCGAGGACCAGGACGCCCCCGAACCCATGGATGCCGCGGCTCGCGAAATGCTGCGAGAGTCGGTGAAGAACGCTTTGGCGGTTCTTTCCGAGCGTGAGCGGGAAGTGCTCGAACTGCGTTTTGGCCTGGTTGACGGTAAAGACCATACGTTGGAAGAGGTCGGGCAGTATTTCAACGTCACCCGCGAACGAATACGCCAGATCGAGGCCAAAGCATTGCGAAAACTACGCCATCCGACGCGCAGCCGGCACTTACGCGATTACCTGGCCTGACCCGGCTGGCGGCGGATTGGGAGGCGAGGTGGGATGAAGGGTGTCAATTAAGTGATGCGGGGGGTAATTTGTGAAATTTGACACCTGAAAATCCTTATGGTAAACTCAGCCATGAATTAGTAGTCTTTATAGATTTACTCCCTTACAGCCTCTAGGGGCGTAAATCTATTTTCAAAAAGCAGGCGGCGTAGGGGAGCGCACTCAACGTCTGCAACCAAAAAAAGCAATCAATTATGCCTGAACATAGACCCAAAAATGAGGTTATTACATGGCTGAAGAATATCTTCCATATATGCCAATTGCCATCCTCTTTATCTTGTCTACTGGGTTGGCAGTCTTGATTATCGTTCTCGCTCATTCCTTCGGCCCCCGCCGTCGCACCGCTCGGAAATCAATGCCATATGAATCAGGTATGCGCCCGATTGGTCCGGGCGCAAGGCGGATGCCCATCCGCTTCTACCTGATCGCAGTTTTATTTATTCTGTTCGATATCGAAGTCGTATTCTTTCTCCCCTGGGCCGTCGTTTTTCGCCAATTAGGGATTTTTGGCCTGATAGAAATGCTGATCTTTATCATCCTTTTGCTGGTAGGCTACGTCTATGCCTGGAAGAAAGGAGCTCTGGAATGGGAGTAGAGCAGAAATTGGGGAACATGGGGGTTGTTACCACACGCCTGGAACAGGCTGTGAATTGGGCTCGCACCAACGCCATGTGGCCTATGCTGTTTGGGTTGGCTTGCTGCGCGATTGAGATGATGTCAGCTCAGGCGGCTAACTATGATCTGAGCCGGTTTGGGATGGAGCTCAACCGGGCCAGCCCGCGCCAGTCGGACCTGATGATTGTCGCCGGGCGCGTCTCGCGCAAGATGGCTCCCGTGCTGCGCACCCTGTACGATCAGATGCCCGATCCCAAATGGGTTATATCGATGGGTGACTGCGCTTCGACCAGTGGGGTCTTCAATAACTATGCCCTGGTGCAGGGGGTGGATGAAGTTGTTCCGGTGGATGTTTATGTCGCCGGCTGCCCACCGCGGCCAGAGGCGCTGATCCACGGCATTATCACCCTGCATGAGAAAGTGCGGGGCGAGCAGTTGAAAGACTGGGTTTAAGCCTATGAACGAGAGACTACAAGCCGCGATCAATGCGATCACCTCAAAGTTCGATGCACAGGTGCTAGAGTACCGGGGCGATGTCAGCCTGTTGATCTCCCCCGACAAATTTGTCGATGCCTGTCGTGTGCTGCGTGATGAGCATGAGTTTGAAATGCTCTCCGAGCAAACGGCCGTCGACTACTGGCCTCAGGAGAAACCTCGTTTCCATATGGTCGTCAGGCTCCGCTCGATCAAGCATAACTTGATCCTGGGCTTTCGCGTTCCATTGAATGGGAACTTCCCTTCCATGCCCACCCTCACCCCCGTCTACCCGAACGCAAACTGGTTCGAACGAGAGCTGTGGGATATGTTCGGGATCCGCTTTGATGGCCATCCGGATTTGCGGCGCATCTTGATGCCGTATGAGTGGGAAGGACACCCGCTGCGCAAAGATTACCCCTTGGGTTATGAGGAAGTCCAGTTCACCTTCAATTTCGACGAGATCGATGTAAGAAAGCCTTACGCGAAGGAGTAGCCTGATGAGTAATACTGCACCTCAGAGTGATGTCGAGCTAATCGATGCCTCCTTCGACCAAATCCGGCACCTGGTCTCCAACCGGGCGATCGAAGGTGAAACCGTCCTGTTGAACATGGGGCCGCAGCACCCCAGCACTCATGGCGTACTGCGCTTACTCCTGGAGTTGGACGGCGAGACCGTGGTGAACTGCATCCCCGATATCGGCTACTTGCACACCGGTATTGAAAAAAACATGGAAGCCAAGATCTACGTCAAGGCTGAAGTGATGACCGACCGGATCGATTACCTCAATAATCTGGGGAATAACCTGGTCTACTGCCTGGCGGTTGAAAAGCTGTGCGAATTGGATGTGCCGCCCAGGGCCCAGGCGATCCGGGTGATCCTGGCCGAGACTCAGCGCATCGCTTCGCACCTGGTTTGGCTTGGAACGCATGCCCTCGACCTGGCGGCGATGTCGGTTTTCCTGTATTGCTTCCGCGAGCGAGAGCAGATATTGGATATCCATGAGCTGGTAAGCGGCAACCGCATGATGACCACCTACTTCCGCCCGGGTGGTTTGTGGCGCGACGTGCCGGTGGAGTTCGAAGATGCGATACGTAACTTCCTCAAAATTATGCCCTATCGTATCGACGAATATGAAGCCCTGCTGACGAAGAACCCGATTTTCATCGAACGCACCAAGAATATCGGCTATCTATCGCCGGAAGACGCGTTGAAATGGGGGGTCACTGGCCCTCCACTGCGCGGTTCGGGGATTGCCCATGATCTGCGTAAAGCCCAGCCGTACTCGGGCTACGAACAATACGATTTCGATGTTCCTATCTCCCATGATGGAGATACCTACGCGCGGTACATCGTGCGGATCGAAGAAATGCGCCAGTCTTTGAGGATTATTGAGCAGGCGCTCAATAACATGCCTTATGGGCCGGTGATCTCTAACAACCGAAAATTCGTCCCCCCGCCCCGGGCTGAACTGGGGACCAGCATGGAGGCCGTCATCCATCATTTCAAGCTGTGGACGCAAGGTTTTCCGGTTCCGAAAGGCGGGGTGTATGTAGCCGTGGAGTCGCCCCGGGGTGAGCTGGGGGTCTATCTGGAAAGCGATGGTGGGCCGAAACCTTATCGCTGCCACTGGCGCACACCTTCCTTCGTCAACCTTCAGGCGCTGCCGCTGCTGGCGGAAGGTGTGTTCGTGGCAGATTTGGTAGCGTTGATCGGCACCATCGATATCGTTCTGGGAGATGTGGACCGGTGAACACACTACAACAAAAGTACCCCCAAGAAATTGAGAAAATCCTGGCCAAATATCCGGCTGATCAAAAGCGCGCCGCGGTGATGCCGCTGCTTTATCTGGCGCAGCGAGAGCAGATGTACGTGACCAAGAAGGCGATGGAAGATATCGCCGAGATCCTGGAGATTTCCACGACGGATGTCGCCTCCATCATTGGCTTTTACACCCTGTATTACGATCAGCCGGGCGGGAAATACCGCATTCAGGTCTGCACCGATCTCCCCTGTGCCCTGCGCGGAGCTGAAGAGTTCCTGGAGAAGTTGTGCGATAACCTGGGAATCCGGGTGGGTGAGACCACCAACGATGGGCTGGTCACCGTCGAACACGTGATGTGCCTGGCAGGCTGCGACAAAGCCCCCATGTTCCAGGTTCAGTCTGGCGAAGGATTGGAATATCACGAGAACCAGACGGTGGAAAGCGCTTTGGAGTTGGTGGAAGACCTACGGCAAAAAGAAGCACGGAGGAATGGCCATGAGTGATCAACCCAATCCAACTGCCCCAACTCCCCCGGGTGATAAGAAACGCCAGGAATATGTCCTTCTTCGCCATCGTGATATCCCCAATCTGAACCAGTTGGACGTGTACCGCCAGCACGGCGGTTTTGATGCGTTTCGCAAAGTGGTGACTTCCATGAAACCGGAGGAGGTCACCAATGAAGTCAAAGCCTCCGGATTGCGCGGGCGCGGTGGGGCGGGCTTCCCCACGGGCGTGAAATGGTCCTTTATTGACAACAACAAATGGCCGCACTACGTGGTGGCCAACGCCGACGAATCGGAGCCTGGCACCTTCAAAGACCGGGAGATTATGGAAGGGAACCCCTTCCAGTTCCTGGAGGGTGTGGCCATATGCGCTTACGCAGTGGGCGCCCACGCTGCCTATGTTTATCTTCGCGGCGAGTTCTGGCCCATCGCCGAAGAAATGGACCGGCAAATTGCCGAAATGGAAGCCGCCGGCCTGCTGGGCGATGGTCTTTTTGGCACCGATTATTCCCTACGGATATACACACATCTTGGCGCAGGCGCATATATCTGCGGTGAGGAGACGGCCTTGCTGGAGTCTTTGGAAGGAAAGCTGGGTATGCCGCGGCTGCGCCCGCCCTTCCCACCCTCAGTTGGGGTGTTTAGTATGCCGACGGTGGTCAACAATGTCGAGACCCTCACCAATGTGCCTATGATCATCAGCCGGGGCGCCGATTGGTACAAAACGATCGGTACCGAGAAAAGCCCGGGGACGAAAATTTTCTCCCTCTCCGGGCGGATAAACCGGCCGGGGAATTACGAGCTGCCTCTGGGGACTACCTTCCGCGAGCTGCTCTATGAGTATGGCGGCGGGATCCCCGAGGGCCGCAAGGTGAAGGCAATCATGGCTGCCGGGGCGTCATCGGCGCTGATCGTCGCCAATGAAGAAGCGCTGGATACGCCCATGGATTATGAAAGTGTTCCCAGGCTCGGCGCTCAGTTGGGGTCGGCCTCGGTGATCGTGATCGACGAAACTGTGGACATCGATTGGCTGGTGAACAAGACCGTCCATTTCTTCAGGCATGAATCATGCGGCAAGTGCACTCCTTGCCGGGAGGGCACTTACTGGATGTCTCACCTCACCCGGCGCATTACCACCGGCGAAGCGGGGTGGGGCGATGTTGAACTGCTGCACGATGTCGCCAGCCAGATGAAAGGCAAATGCCTGTGCGCTTTAGGCGAGTTTTCAATCGAAGCCGTTCTATCCGGCATCGAACGCTTCCGAAGCGATTTCGAAAAAGCTACTGGCGGCCCGCTCCAGCCGGAGCAAGCCGCGTTGCCTGCTGACGATGTTGTTTCCTGAGCATTGATCGGCGAAACAGCCCGACCAGGTGGAGAAACCTATGGCAAAAATGGTAAAACTGACCATCGATGGCATCCCGGTCGAAGTGCCCGAAGGCACCTTGATCGTTAATGCGGCGAAACAAATCGGCCTCGATATTCCGGTTTTCTGCTATCACCCCAAGTTGGAACCTGTGGGCATGTGCCGGATGTGCCTGGTGGAGATTGGGCGCCCGGTGCGCGACCGCAATACCGGTGAGCTCGTTCTGGAGGAAGATGGCTCGCCGAAGATTCAATATGGGCCAAAATTGGAGACCGCCTGCACCACCCCGGTAGCGGAGGGGATGGTGGTCATCGGTGACAACGAAAAAGTCAAGCTCGGGCGGGAGGATATTCTCGAGTTTCTGCTCACTTCTCACCCGCTCGACTGCCCGGTGTGTGATAAGGGCGGGGAGTGTCCGCTGCAAGATCTGACCATGGGGTTCGGGCCAGGGGTCTCGCGCTTCATTTGGGAGGAGAAGAAGCACCTCGCCAAGCGATACCCGCTAGGCGAACTGATTATCCTGGATCGCGAGCGCTGCATCCAGTGTGCACGCTGTATCCGCTTCCAGGATGAAATCGTGGACGATCCGGTGATCGGTTTTTCCCAGCGTGGGCGATCCTTGCAAATTGTCAGCTTCTCGGAGCCGGGCTTCGACTCCTACTTCTCCGGCAACACCACCGACATCTGCCCGGTGGGCGCCTTGATCGCTACCGACTTCAGCTTGCGGGCACGACCCTGGGAGATGAAAGCAGCCGCCTCAATCTGCACCCAGTGCCCGGTGGGCTGCAACACCACCTTGAATGTGCGCCGCGAAGTCAAAGCAGGAGGCGGCTGGGTGCTCAAGCGCATCATGCCTCGCCAGAACGAGGAAGTGAACGAAATCTGGATTTGCGACAAGGGCCGGTGGGGTTATCACTACACGGATAGCAAAAAGCGGCTTACCCAACCCATGGTCCGGCGGGGTGGGGAACTGGTGCCTGCCAGCATGGAAGAAGCCCTGGACGTGGTGGTTGAGCGCCTGAAGGCCGCCGGTTCAGATTTGCTGACCGTTGCCGGCGGGCGGCTTTCGAACGAAGATTTATATAACCTGCGCCGCCTGACGGAAGGCCTGGGCGGCAAAACCGCCCTGTACTCGCATATGGCGGGCGGTGATCTGACCGCGCAGGTGGGCTTCGCACCCGGCACCAACTTCAGCTCAATGGGGCCCGAAACCGCGATCCTGGTGGTAGCCTGTGACCTGGAGGAAGAAGCGCCCATCTGGTGGCTGCGGGTGAAGCAGGCCGCTGATCGGGGGGCAAAGCTGATCGTGGTGAACCCGCGCCCGACCAAACTGGAGCGCTACGCCCAGCACATCGTACGCTATGCCTATGGTGATGAAGCTGCTGCGGTGCTGGCGATGGTGAACCAACTCTCTGCCAAGCGTCCAGACCTGCCCGAATCGGCTTCCCGGCTGAGCCGCAGTCCGGAGCTTAGCGCGGCCGCACAGGCCTTCGCCGCTGCCGAAAACGCGGTGGTGATCTACGGCAGTGAGGGGATCGGCCTGGAAATGTCGCAAGCTCTGGCTCAGGCCTGCTCGAACCTGCTGCTCGCCACCAATCATACCCGGCGCCCCAACAACGGGCTGCTCGCGGTCTGGGAGCACAACAACGACCAGGGAGCCTGGGATCTTGGCTTCCGCCCGCTGCCCGACCTCAAACAGGCCATGCAGGAGGCGAAGGCGCTGTATATTGTCGCCGCCGATCCGGCCGGAGATGACCCCGAACTGGCGGAGTCGGCCGATTTCCTCGTTGTTCAGGAGTTGTACCTGACCAAGACTGCCAAGCTGGCGGATGTCGTCCTTCCGGTGCAGGCCTATGTCGAACGGGAGGGCACCTTCACCAGCGGGGAGCGCCGGGTACAGCGCTTCTATCCCGGGGTTTCCGAACCCGCCGGCATCATGACCGATTATCAAGTAACCGGCGAGATCGGCAAACGCCTGGGGCTCGACCTGGAGAGCCGGGTCGCATCGAAGATCATGAGCCGCATCAGCCTGGAATTCCCCTTGTACGCCGACATCACCTACACGCGGCTTGCAGAGGTCCATGAGCAGTGGCCGATCGTCGGGCGGGGAGACCTGTACTATGGCGGCACCGGTTACGATAACCATCAAGGCCTGGGCCAACATCTGCCCCTTTCCGGCGAGCAGCCCGCGCTTGGCTGGATCGAGCCGCCTAAACTGGAAATCCCCCGGGGCAGTTTGCTGGCTGTGCCCTTCACTCGGCTGTACGATCAGGCCCAGACGCTGACCCCATCGACTCTGCTGCATCAGAGGATTGGCGAGGCTTTTGTCCTGCTAAACCCCGCGGACGCTGAGCGATTGAAGGCGCTACCGGGTGGACAGGTTCAGGTGAGCTTGAATGGAACCGGTTCCGCCGTCGAGGCCCGGGTCAGCGAAGATGTCCCCGTGGGTGTCTGCCTGGTGCCCCGCAGTTTCGGCATACCGATTTCCGGGCCGGCTCCGGTGTCGATCAAGAGTATCGAACCGGCTCTGGCATCGTAGCTTTTCGTTGTGTAGGGGGCGGGCTTTGGCTTTGATGAACAAGGCCCACCCCCAGGTTTATCTTTGAGCAGAGGTCCCAATAAAGAGATGCTTCCCGGAGGCGTTGGCAGAAATCCGGCGCACCCTGGGGAAATGGTGAGGCGTACTTATGGATGCTGGCATGATCATCGAATGGGTCGTCAAATCCGCGATATTGATCTTCATCTTGCTGACCGGATTTGCTTATCTAACCCTATTTGAGCGCCGTGTGTTGGCTCGGATCCAGGTGCGGGTAGGACCGAACCGGGCAGGCCCCGCCGGGATTTTCCAGCCGGTGGCCGATGGCCTCAAGCTCATTTTCAAAGAAGAATTGATCCCGGACAAAGCCGATAAGATCATTTTTATCCTGGCGCCCATCATCACCGTTATTCCCTCTCTGGTGATCCTGGCGGTTATTCCCTGGGGGCCGGATTTACGATTATTTGGCCGGGATATTACCCAGTCTATCGCCGATCTGAATGTCGGTGTCCTGTACATTCTGGCGATCGCTTCGATATCGGTTTATGGGATCGTTCTGGCCGGGTGGTCATCCAACAATAAATATGCCACAATGGGCGGCATCCGTTCCTCGGCCCAGATGATCAGCTATGAACTGGCGCTTGGCCTATCCTTCATCGGGCCGATCCTGATCGCCGGGTCGATGAGCTTAAGGGATATCGCCGAAGCGCAGCATGCGATGTGGTTTGTTGTCTACCAGCCGATTGGGGCGATTATCTTCTTGATTGCCTCGCTCGCCGAGGTGAACCGGGCTCCCTTCGATATGCCGGAAGCAGAGCAGGAGCTCACGGCCGGTTACCATACTGAGTACTCGGGGATGAAATTCGCCATGTTTTACATGGCGGAATACATCAAGATGATCGCCGTGAGCGCGATCGCCGCGACGCTGTTTTTCGGCGGCTTTCATGGCCCGTTCGTGCACCAGTACCCCTGGTTAGGCCCCATCTACCTGTTGATCAAAGTCGTCATCTTATTGTTCGGCATGGTGTGGGTTCGGGCAACCCTGCCGCGCCTCCGCTACGATCGCCTGATGGCATTTGGGTGGAAGATCATGCTGCCGCTTGCGCTGCTGAATGTCTTCCTCACCGCAGTCGTGTTGGTGATTTTGCCGAATTTCGTCCAATAGTGATGAGGCCCGTATTGCCTGGGCAGATTGTGTAAGACAGAAGGAGAGACAGTATGTTTGGTGAACTTATGCGTGGTTTGGGGACCACTTTGCGGGAAATGTTCCTTGGAAAAGTGGTTACCTACCAGTATCCGGAAGTGAAGCGCCCGGTGCGGCCGCGCTTCAAAGGCCGCCATGCTCTAAAACGGTACGAAAATGGGTTGGAAAAGTGTATCGGTTGTTCGTTGTGTGAAGCGGCCTGCCCGGCAGACGCGATCTTTGTCGAATCGGCCGAGAACACGGACGAGCGCCGCTTCTCCCCGGGAGAGCGTTATGCCAGCACTTATGAGATCAATATGCTCCGCTGTATCTTCTGTGGTTACTGTGAAGATGCCTGTCCAACAGAAGCGATTGTCCTGGAGGACAATTACGAGCTTTCCTTCACCTCCCGCCGGTCCGCGATTTACACCAAAGAAATGTTGATCGACCCGGTTGGTCCTAACGGAAAGCCGACTCCGCAGGTGACTGAACCTGGTAAGTTTTGGCGACCAATTCCTGTACAGGAAAATCCAAAAGATTAACGATCTCACGTAAAACGAGGGAAGAGGTGGCTGCGAGAACTCAGCTTGCAGGAAACCCCCCTCAAAATATTAAGTCGAGGCTGAGAAAAAAAGCCAAAATGTGAGGGAACGGATGACTTTGGAATTAGTTCTTTTCTTGATTCTGGCCGTGGTCGCTATCGCCGCGGCTGTCGGTATGCTTCAGAGCAAGAACACCATATATGCTGCTCTTTTCCTTGTGATCACTATGGGGTCGCTGGCCGTCCTCTACTTGCTGTTGCAGGCTCCGTTTATCGCTATGGCCCAGGTAACGGTCTATGCCGGGGCAATCATGGTGCTGTTCTTATTCGTGATCATGCTGCTAGGGGCAGAAGACACCGGCCAGCAAGAAAGCATCGCCTGGCAGAAACCCCTGGCGTACCTGCTCGGTGTTCTGCTTTTGCTAGAAGCTGGCTATATCTTCCTGTTCAGGAGCGGAGTCATTGAAACCGCGGAAGAGGTAGCTTTGGATTTCGGTAGCCCCGAGCATATCGGGACAGTCCTCTACAGCCAGTACCTGATGCCGTTCGAAGTAACGTCCATTGTTCTTTTGGTGGCGATCATCGGTGCGATTGTCCTGTCACGCAGGACTTAAAGATACAAGGGAGGAAACCAATCATGCTGCCCGTCTCTTATTATGTAGGTCTGTCAGCGATCCTGTTTGTGATCGGCGCCCTTGGGGTGCTTATCCGCCGTAACGCACTGATCATCTTCATGTCCATTGAGTTAATGTTGAACGCGGCTAACCTGGCTTTTGTCGCCTTTGCTCGCAGTTATGGCGCTTTGGGAGGGCAAATCTTTGTCTTCTTTGTGATGGCAGTTGCCGCCGCCGAAGTAGCCGTTGGGTTGGCTCTGATCGTCGCCATCTTCAACTCGAAACAGAGCATCAACGTTGACGAGATTAGCACATTGAAGGGTTAACTCCGCATTGGGTAATACACTCAGGATGGGTGAGATGGCCTGGCTGACCCCCGCCCCGTCCCAACCTGTCTTTGAGTATTAGAGGAGGATGCAATATGCTATTTTCCCAAATCGCAGAAGGTGGGGGATTTTTCTGGCTTGTGCCCTGGATTGTGTTTTTCCCGGTGATCGGGCTTCTGATCAACGCTTTCTTCGGGCACCGGTTCGGGGAGAGGGGAGTCGGGGTGATCGCCAGCACGGCCTCCGGGCTCTCCTTCGTGGTCTCCCTGCTGCAGGCCATCTCACTTGCCTCTCGCCCGGAAGGGATGATTGTTCCTTTCCTCAATTGGATCTCGGTCGGATCCCTGGACCTCAATTGGTCCTTCCAGGTGGACACGCTCTCGGTGACGATGATGCTGGTCGTCTCCGGTATCGGTACTCTGATCCATATCTACTCGATCGGGTACATGCACGAGGACGTCCGCCACCACGATGACCCGGGCCGCTACCGCCGCTTCTTCGTCTACCTCAACCTGTTCATCGCGGCGATGATGATCCTGATCAGCGCTGATAATTATCTGATGCTCTTCGTCGGGTGGGAGGGCGTAGGCCTGTGCTCGTACCTGTTGATCGGTTTCTGGTATGACTACGGCGAGGGCGGGATTGGCAACGCCCTGGCAGCTAAGAAAGCGTTCGTGGTCAACCGCGTCGGTGATTTTGGTTTCCTGCTGGCCGCCTTCTCCATTTTCTGGGCCTTTGGCACGTTCAACTTCAACGAAGTGTTCGAACTGGTCCCGGCGGTGGCAGCGGCGGTCCCGGCCCTCATCTTTGCGATCACCATGTTCATGCTTTTGGGGGTCACCGGTAAATCGGCTCAACTGCCGCTTTACGTCTGGTTGCCCGATGCCATGGCCGGCCCTACGCCGGTATCGGCCCTCATTCATGCTGCAACCATGGTCACCGCCGGGGTTTACCTGATCACCCGTTCCTACCCGCTGTATGTGAGCGTGGCCCAGGCGCAATCCATCGTAGCGATAGTGGGCGGCCTGACCGCCATTTTTGCGGCGACCATCGCCGTGGCCCAGTTCGACATCAAAAAGGTCCTGGCGTACTCCACGATCAGCCAGCTTGGTTTCATGGTCGCTGCGGTAGGGATGGGCGCTTTCGTCGCCGGAATGTTCCACCTGGTCACCCATGCTTTCTTCAAAGCCCTGCTCTTCCTCTCCGCCGGTTCGGTCATCCAGGGGGTGGAGGCGGGCGAGCACCACGTTGAGCATGACCCGCGGTTGAAGAAAATCCACCGCCAGGGGCTCGGCCATCACTTTGATCCTCAAGATATGAGGAATATGGGCGGTTTGCGTACCCGGATGAAAACTACCTTCTGGGTGTACGTGATTGGCTCCCTGGCACTGGCGGGCATCTTTCCGCTGGCTGGGTTCTGGTCAAAGGACGAAATACTGGCCGAAGCCAGCCATCTTCAGCCCATCGTGTACTGGCTGCTGACGATCGCCGCGTTCTTCACTGCCTTTTATATGGGCCGGCAAGTCTTCATGGTGTTTTTTGGAAAGCCGCGCACAGCCCCGGCCGAATATGCCACTGAGAATCCGCCGGTGATGACCGTCCCCTTGATGATACTCGCCGGCCTTTCTGTCTTGGGCGGCGCCCTCAACCTGCCGGGAGTGCACTCCTTTGGGCATTGGCTGGAGCACACGCTTCACGTGGGTGAAGAAGCGGCGGCCACGGCGGAAGGAGCGGCCGCCGGCGGGTTCACACCTGGCGTGGCCGTGCTGGAGGGGGAATTCAATATCACCATCGCCATAATGGCCACGATCCTGGCTCTGGTTGCCATCGGTCTCGCCTACTTCCTGTACTACCGGCGCTACCAGGAGATGCAGGAAATTCCGGCAGCGAAGCGACCAGACGACCCGCTGCGCCCCATCCTTGGGCCGGTTTTCTCCCTCCTGGAGAAGAAATACCTGGTGGATGAGGCGTACTCGGCGATCATCGTGAACCCCTACATCGCCCTGTCTCGATTCCTGGCGGATGTGGTCGACTGGCGCTTCTGGCACGATTGGTTCCACGATACGATCATTGCCGGTGGTTTCCGCCTGTTCTCCCGGCTGCTGGCGTTGCGCATCGATCTGGGTGGGATCGACGCGTTCGCTAATGGGTTGGCCCGGCTGGTGCAAAGCATCGCCGCCGGTCTGCGCCGGCTGCAAACCGGTTTCGTTCGTAATTACGCCCTGGCAGTGTTCCTGGGTGTCGTCGTTATCCTCGGCTATATCATTTTTAGATAATGTCGGTCTTTTGCTGTGGCCCGGCCATGGCAAAAGTCCCACGCCACATAGGGTATAAAAAATATGGAAGCCTTATTTCATCCGCTTACACTGGTCACCTTCTTCCCCCTGCTCGGTGTGTTGATCCTGTTCTTCATGCGAGAAGAGCAGCGTGAGCTCATCCGTTGGGTGGCGCTGATCACTTCGCTGATCACCTTTGGCCTATCGATCTGGGTCCTGACGCAGTTCAACCCCAATAATCCGGATCTCCAGTTGCAAATCCGGCAGGCATGGATCAGCGTTGCCGGTTTCAATATCAGCTACTTCATGGCGGTTGATGGCCTAAGCATTCTACTGCTGCTGCTCACCACCTTCCTGACCCCGATTTCCATCCTCTCTACCTGGAGGGCGGTTGATGACCGGGTGAGGGACTTCATGCTGTTCTTCCTGCTGCTGGAAGTGGGGATGATCGGCGTGTTCCTGGCCCAGGATCTGTTCCTGTTCTACATTTTCTGGGAGTTCACGCTGGTGCCCATGTATTTCCTGATCGGCATTTGGGGCGGCGGGCGGCGCATGTATGCGGCGATCAAGTTCTTCCTCTACACCATGGCCGGGTCCATCCTCATGCTGTTGGCCATCCTGTGGCTGGGGATTCAGGGCGGCTCGTTCGCCGTCCCCGACCTGATTGGGCTGGATATTCCGTACAATATCCAGTTGTGGCTGTTCCTGGCCTTCGCCGCCGCCTTCGCCATCAAGGTCCCGATGTGGCCGCTGCACTCCTGGCTCCCCGATGCCCACGTCGAAGCGCCCACCGCCGGCTCCGTCATCCTGGCGGGTGTGCTGCTGAAGATGGGCACTTACGGCTTCCTACGTTTCAACTTGCCGCTGTTCCCTGAGGCTTCGGTCGCTTTAGCGCCCTGGATCGCTGCTCTGGCAGTGATCGGCATCATCTACGGGGCGATCGTCTCTTACGCCCAACAGGATGTGAAGAAGCTCGTAGCCTACTCTTCGGTGAGCCACCTGGGCTTCGTGATGCTCGGCCTGTTCGCGCTGAATTCCATCGGCATCTCCGGCGCCATTCTCCAAATGGTGAACCACGGTCTGAGCACGGGAGCGCTGTTCATAATCGTCGGTATGATCTACGAACGGCGTCACACGCGCGATCTGGATGCCTTCGGCGGTCTGTGGAAAGTGATGCCGATTTACGGGACTCTGACCCTGATTGTTGCCCTCTCATCGATGGGACTGCCCGGGCTGAACGGATTTGTCGGCGAGTTCACCATTCTGCTTGGCGCCTGGGGCGCCGGACAGGATGGCGGCCCGCTGCTGAGCCGTTGGTTTGCCGGCCTGGCCGCGGTGGGGGTGATCCTGGCTGCGGTGTACATCCTGTTCATGTATCAGAAGATGTTCCTTGGCCCGGTGACCCATGAGGAGAACCGCACACTGCTGGATCTGAACTGGCGAGAGATTGCAACTCTGGTCCCGCTGTTGGTCTTCATCTTCTGGATCGGTCTGTATCCCGACCCGTTCTTCAATTTGATGGAGCCGGCGGTTGCACAACTGGCGTCCTATATCCAATCGGCGGCGGTTGCCGGTATTCCCTAAGCTGCAGCGCTCCTGCAGGCTGGGCTATTTTTCAGCTCGCAGGCCGCCGGTCGCCATTGAGACCGGCGCTGGCTGCAAAGGAGATTTTCCATGGATCTAAGCAACCTGGCTCTGAATCTCAATGCCATCCTGCCCTTGGTTGTCCTCGCCGGCTGGGCCAGTGTTCTTTTATTGGTGGATTTGTTTGTGCCCCGAGGCCGAAAAGGGGTAACTGCTGTGCTGGCGGCGCTTGGGCTGGTGGTTGCCCTGGTATTGACAATCACGTCGGCCGGCGAAGCGGAGATCGCCTTTGCCGGGATGGTTGTCTCTGACGGCTTCGCGACCTTTCTGAATGTCCTCTTCCTGGCAAGTGGGCTGGCGGGGATCGCTTTGGCATACGATTATCTGCGCCGGATGGGTCTCGAGCGGGGAGAATTCTATCCCCTGTTGTTGTTCTCCATCACGGGTATGATGCTCATGGCCCAGGCCGCCGACCTGATCATCGTCTTTCTTGCCCTGGAACTGCTGTCAATCCCTCTGTATGTGATGGCCGGTTTTGCGGCGCCAAAAGTTGAATCCGAGGAAGCTGCCATCAAGTATTTCCTGCTGGGCGCTTTCTCTTCCGGGTTCGTGGTCTACGGAGTGGCGATGGTGTTTGGGGCAACCGGCACCACCGGCTTGGTGGAGATTATGAACTCGCTGCAGGCGGGCACTGTGAATCTTGTCCTACTTGCAGTCGGTACGGCCCTGATTTTGATCGGGCTTGGCTTCAAAGTCGCCGCGGTGCCGTTCCATATGTGGACGCCGGATGTGTACCAGGGAGCGCCCTCGGCCGTGACCGCATTCATGGCTGTTGGCGCCAAGGCCGGTGGTTTCGCCGGCCTGCTCAGGGTGACATTCCTGGCATTTCCCTTCTTGGGCGCGGACCTGGCCCAGGTAGCCTGGGGGGTTGCCGCCTTGACCATGATCCTGGGTAACGTGGTTGCCATTGCCCAGACCAATATCAAGCGTCTACTGGCCTACTCCAGCATCGCCCATGCCGGCTACATCCTGATGGCCCTGGTCCCGTTCTCACAGGAGGAAGTGGCCGGAAATGCGGTGGCATCTGCCCTTTTCTATCTGGTCGCCTATGCCTTTACCAGTTTCGCCGCCTGGGCGGTGGTGATTGCCCTGGAGCGTGCGGAAGGGTCTGCGCGATCGGGCTTGCTGCTAGAAGATTACGCCGGGCTCGGACGAAAGTATCCATTATTGGCGGCCGCGATGGCCGTGGCTATGCTATCGTTCACCGGCGTGCCGCCCACGCTCGGTTTTCTGGGAAAATTCTATATCTTTAGCGCCGTTCTATCAGGCGGCCACGTCTGGCTCGCGCTCATCGGTGTCCTCACTTCGCTGATTTCCGCCTACTACTACCTGCGAGTGGTGATCGTCATGTATATGCAGCCGGGTGAGCCTCAAGCGCACAGCGAGCTCTGGCTCAATCTGACCGCCGGGCTGACCGCCCTGGCCACTATTGTGCTGACTTTCTTCGCTGACCCGCTCTTCAATTGGGCCTCTCAGGCGTTAATTGCCGTGAGATGAGCTTGAAGCCGCTCATAAAAACAGCAGCCGGTGGGATGCCCTCCCCCGGCTGCTGTTTTGCTATTCGTCCCACTTTTTTGAGCAGGTTAGTACTTGTGGGTTAATCGATTTTGTTGTATGGTTAAAGTAGATTGGGTGGAAGCGCAAAAGTCGTATATTACTTGGAGCAGGGATGCACAACACTCGCTTGAAAATCCTCTCACTCATTATCGGATTCCTGCTGCTGTTTGGCGGAAGCTACCAGGATTCGCTGGCAGGCGTCGTTGGAAGCAATGAGCAGCCGGCTCTCCAGGTGTCTTCTTCTCTTTACCTCCCGGTGATTAAACACAATCAGCCACCTAACCCGCACACCGGGCCGGTCGCCATCCTGAACAATTTTACGGCTTACACGAGCGATGGCTGGCTGCATGTTGTCGGCCAGGTGAGGAACAATACCAACCAATGGATATACGCGGTAAAAGTAGAAGCCAGGCTGGTGAACAGCGCCGGCGCCACCCTCCGGACTGAAGATAATTATGTGATCCTGGATCACCTCGCTCCGGGAGTATCCGGCTGTTTCGATATCGTGTTCACCAACGTGCCGGGCAACTGGTCGCGGGTCGTCTTCTCCCCGGCCCGCTATCGGACCGGCACACCGGGGCCGCTGCTGTCCATCCGGAATGTGGAACGGCAGAACACCAATAGCGTGTACAGGATCACGGGGGAGATCCGGAATACCTCCGGTTCAAGGGTGGAGCTGGTGAAAGCGGTAGCGACCCTTTACAATGAAGATGGCAAAGTAATCGGCTGTAGCTGTGACATCGTCGAGGATATCAACCTGGACAATAACAGTATCAGTGATTTTGATATCATCTTCTTCGATCGTGGCAGCTATAACGACGTTGAAGATGATGACATCCAGGCGAGTGGAAATCCCCGGTGAGGTTCCCGAAGTTCCGCATCCTGATTTGGTTCTGTTTCGCTGGCCTCTGCCTGTCCGGCGCAGCCGGCTTCGCAGCCTGTTCAGGCGTGGCGTCCCCACAGCCAACCCCAACTTATCTTCCGGATACTCATCTGGAGGATGCTTATTCGCCGGAACCGGCCGGGCTGGCAGCCTCGCCATCTCCGGCAGTGTCCCGCCAGCCCGTTTTCCCCACCTTCACCCCCACCCCCACGTCTATACCTGATCGCAGCCTGCGCGACCTGGCAGAGCCTGCGGGGATATTCATCGGGGCGGCTTCCGGTTTGGGCCCGCTGCTCAACGATCCTGACTACACTCGCCTGTTGAGCCGGGAGTTCAACCTGCTGACCCCAGAAGTGTCCATGAAGTGGGGGGATATTCATCCCGAGCCGGAGCGATTTGACTTCACCGGCGCCGACACGCTGGTGGAATTTGCCCAACAAAACGGCATGGCGATGCGCGGACACACCCTCGTCTGGGACTATGCCTTACCGCAGTGGTTGGTGGAAGGCGAATTCACCCGGGACGAACTTCGAACCCTGCTGCGCGAACATATCTACACGGTTGCCGGCCGGTACCGGGGCCAGATTTACGCCTGGGATGTGGTCAACGAGCCGCTGGATGAGAACGGCGACTTGCGAGACACGTTTTGGCTGCGGGCAATCGGGCCGGAGTATATTTCTCTGGCGCTTCATTGGGCCCATGAAGCCGACCCCGAGGCGCTGCTCTTCATCAATGAGTTCGGCGCGGAGGGCAAGAGCGCCAAGTCTGA
>CAYMLG010000023.1:0-43266 GCA_964391195.1 uncultured Anaerolineaceae bacterium
CTCCCCAATTTTATTTTTGGGGAGTGCGAAATCGATGAAAGGGTGGAATGGTATAATCCTCGATACAAAGGAGACCCGGTAGATGTTGTTTGACCTTGACCCTGCTACGCTAATTTCCCGGATGATCGTGCTGGTCATCGCTTTTACCGTCCACGAATTCGCCCATGCCTGGACGGCTGATATGTTCGGAGACCAGACACCCCGGATGAACGGTCGCTTAACGTTAAATCCTCTCTCTCATCTCGACCCGATGGGCTCCCTGCTGCTGCTCGTCGCCGGTTTTGGTTGGGCAAAACCGGTGCCGGTCAACCCGTACGCCCTCCAGCGGCGCTCTTCCGCCGCGATGATGTGGGTCTCGCTCGCCGGTCCGCTCTCCAACTTGCTGATGGCGATCATCGGTGCCATTCCTATCCGCCTGGGGCTGGTGTCATCGTTCGCCGCTTTTGGCAACGGAGGCTTCTTCCCTACTCCGGCGATGGTCCTGTTCGAGTTCGTCATCATCAACCTGGTCTTGATGCTCTTTAACCTGATCCCGCTGGCCCCTCTGGACGGGGAGAAGATCGCCGACTATTTCTTCCCGCCCTCCTGGTCGCGAGTGCTGGATACGATCCGCCCCTACGGTCCGATGATCTTAATTGCGATCGTATTCGTGGGGCCGTTTGTAGGCCTCGACCTGCTCGGCTGGATCCTGGGTCCGCCGCTGCGAGCCCTGTTCGGGCTGTTGGTCGGTTAGGAGAACAAGGGAACAGCAGGCTGCTCGCTATGCGGATTGGCTACCGTGCTCGCCAGTTTTGGTACGCCATTCAGTCTAAACCGGACGAAAGAGCGCTGGCGCTGGCGCAAGAATTGCTGCCACCGCCTTTGCTCGCCCTGTTCGAGCAGCAGCAGGCGAGCGAACAGGCTCACTGCCTGCGTATTTTGACCCAACTGCTCGAACAGGGGGAAGACCAACCTGATCTGCTGGCTGCAGCCTTGCTGCACGATGCCGGCAAAAGCCGGTACCCGCTGCGGGTGTGGGAGCGGGTGCTGGTTGTCTTAGGCAGAGCCCTGTTCCCCAGGCAGGCACAGAGCTGGGGGAGGGGTGAAGCCCGCGGTTGGCGGCGAGCCTTTGTCGTCGCCGAGCAACATCCCGCATGGGGCGCAGAGATGGCCAGTCGAGCAGGCGCCTCGCCGCTCACCACGGCGCTCATCCTCCGCCACCAGCAAATCCCGCCCATCCCGGCGAAATCAGAAGAAGATCGCTTACTGCTCAAACTACAATGGTTCGATGACAACAATTGAGGTGAAGAGATGACGGTCCAAATCACGATTGTGGGTCTAGGACAAATCGGCGCATCGGTCGGGCTCGCGCTAAAGGAGCATACCGAACTGGTCACCCGGATCGGGCACGACCGCCGTTTCGATATCGCCAAACAGGCGGAGAAACTGGGGGCAGTCGACAAGATTATCCCCAACCTGCCGAAGTCGGTGCGCGATGCGGACATCGTCTTGCTGGCCTTGCCGGTGGATCAGATCCGTGAGACGATGGAATATATCGCCCAGGACTTGAAAGAAGGTGTGGTGGTGATGGATACTGCGCCGGTGAAAGAAGTGGTGGCTGCCTGGGCAGGTGAGCTGCTGCCATCCGGGCGGCACTATGTGGGGTTGACGCCGGTGATCAATGCCGCCTACCTGCACGGAGTGGAGAGCGGAGTCGAAGCTGCCCGGGCCGATCTGTTCAGAAATGGGATGATGGCGATTGTGGCCCCACCGCGCACGAGTTCCGAAGCGATTAAACTGGCGGCCGATCTCACCCGCCTGCTGGGAGCCTCCGCCCTGTTTGCCGACCCGGCGGAGATCGATGGGGTCATGGCCGCCACTCACCTTCTGCCGCAGATTCTGGCCGCCGCGCTGTTGAACGCCACGGTGGACCAGCCGGGCTGGCGGGAAGGCCGGAAGATGGCCGGGCGGGCCTATGCCGAGGTCACCGGACCGGTGGTGCATCTGAGCGAACCGAAAACCCTGCAGGCTTCCGTCTTTCTGAACCGCGATAATGTGCTGCGCTCGATCGACAGCGTGCTGTCCGCCCTGCATGCGCTCCGCACAGATATTCTCGAGGAGAACCAGGATGCGCTGGAAGACCGGCTCGAACGCTCGCGCCAAGGCCGCGAGCGCTGGTGGCGCGAGCGCCAGACCAGCGATTGGGCCGCCAGCGAAGCCACTGCCGCTCCAGATGTCCCCAGCAGTTCCGATGTGTTCGGCCGGCTGTTGGGTTTTGGCGGCCGGCAACGGGGCAAGAAAAAGTGATCGTTTCGGTGATGAGTGGGCGGTGATTACCGCTCACTTATAATTTAGCCCACAAACAATAATCGAGGTTTTCTATGGCTGACAAACTCCAATGGATTGAAGAAGAACTGCAAAACCTGAAAGATACGGGGCTGTACAACCGCATCCGCACCCTGAGTTCCCCGCAGGGGGCCTGGCTCCAGGTGGATGGCAAACGGGCCTTGAACTTCTGCTCCAACAATTATTTGGGCCTGGCAAACCATCCGCGGATGCGGGAGGCGGCCGAAAAGGCGATCGAGACCTACGGCATCGGCCCGGCCGCAGTGCGCTCGATTGCCGGTACCATGGACCTGCACGTCAAGTTGGAGCAGCGGATGGCAGCGTTCAAAGGGGTGAAATCGGCGATCACTTTTCAGTCGGGCTTCAATGCCAACCTGGCCACCATCCCGGCCCTGGTGGGCAAGCAGGACGTCATTTATTCCGACGAGTTGAACCACGCCAGCATCATCGATGGCAGCCGCCTGTCGGGCGCGAAGATTGTCCGCTACAACCACTGTGATCCGGAAGACCTGGAGCGAGTGCTCAAAGAAACTAGGGCGGACTACCCCAAGGCGCTGGTGGTCACCGATGGCGTGTTCAGCATGGACGGCGATATCGCCCCGCTGGACAAGATTTACGAGATCACCAAGAACTACGATGCGATTCTGATGGTGGACGACGCCCACGGAGAGGGTGTGCTCGGCCACGGCGGGCGCGGCATCGTCGATCACTTCCACCTGCACGGAAAGGTGGACGTGGAAGTGGGCACCCTGTCGAAGGCCTTCGGTGTCGTGGGAGGTGTGGTCGCCGGGAACGAGCTGGTGGTCGAGTGGCTGCGGCAGCGCGGGCGGCCATTCCTCTTCTCCTCAGCCATGACCGTCCCCGACACGGCCGCCTGCCTGGCCGCGTTGGACCTGCTCGAAGAATCCACGGAACTGGTGGACCGGCTGTGGGACAACACCCGCTACTTCAAAGCAGAGATGGGCCGGCTGGGGTTCGATACCGGGAACAGCGTGACCCCCATTACCCCCATCATGCTCGGCGAGGCGACCTTGGCGCAGGAATTCAGCCGCGAACTGTTCGACAACGGCGTTTTCGCCATGGCGATCGGCTTCCCCACGGTGCCGCGCGGCAAAGCCCGCATCCGGGTTATGATCTCGGCATCTCACGCCAAAGAAGACCTGGACTACGGCCTGGATGCTTTCTGCAAAGTTGGGCGCAAGCTGGGGGTCGTACAATAAGCGTTGGCGTTTCGACGCGCAGCGGGCGCCGGTGTTCGGCGCCCGCTGTTTTTTGTTTATACAGGCATGCGGGATGAGAACGGCACGCCGCTTTCATCCCGCTTACCGGTTGTGATTGCCAATATCCCCGTTACGCAGCGAAAGGATCGACCATCGGGTTGGTGCCTGCCCAAACGCAGCTCGGGCGCTCATCCAGGTTGCAGTCCAACCCGTTCGAGCAGCGATGAGCGAGGACCCGGGGCGGCTGTTCGGGCAGCCACTCCGGCGGGTAGACCAGCTCCGCTTCGAGAGCAACTTCCGTACCTGCGTGATCGCAGAAACAAACTTTAATCGGTTGCCAAATGCGTACCGCCATATCGCACCTCCATGAGGCGAGTATAGCTTTCCGGAGAAATGGGGGCAAGTGTCAGGTGTCACCCAAAATCCCGACAAACAGCGTCAGATAAGGTGATCATTGATAGGGCGACGGCGTGCAGGCACAATTTGCCAGCAGAAAAGAATTGATATTTTGGGGTGTGGGTAGGCGGCGAGGCCCATCCATTATCCTAATCCTCCATTCTTGAGGATGCCATGTGATCGGCCCCAGACCAGGTTGACTGGAGTGGGAAAGCCTGCTACACTCTATGTACACGTGTGCAGAGGAGGAAGATATGGCGGTCACGATCAAGGACATCGCCAGAGTTGCCGGGGTTTCCCACACCACCGTATCCCGCGCCCTCAGGGACCACCCCGCTATTTCCTCGGAAACCATCGAGCGGGTGAAAAGCCTGGCTCTCGAGATGGGCTATATGCCCAATGCCACCGCCCGCGGGCTCAAGACCCGTCGCACCCGCGCCCTGGGCGTGGTGGTCAGTCACCTGGATGATCCCTTCTGGAGCGAAGTGCTGCAAGGGATCGATGCCGTGCTGCATCCCGCCGGGTACAGCCTTTTCGTCTCGGCCACCCTGCGCGACAAACGCCGCGAACGGGAGGTGGTGGAAGAACTGGTGCAGCGCGGGGTGGACGGCGTGATCCTCCTCGCTCCACAGTTCAATGCCAACCAGTACCGCCTGCTCAAAAACTACCGGCTGCCGGTGGCAATCGTCAACAATGAGGGCGCCGAAGATTTCCAATACTCGGTATTCAACGACGATATCTACGGCATCCGTCTGATCACCCGCCACCTGCTCGACCTGGGTCACCGGCGAATTGCCTTCCTCGGCAACGCCGTGGGGGGTCGCACGACCCAGATGCGCGAGCATGGGTTCCGCCAGACGATGGAAGACGCCGGGGTGGAGGTGCGGGAAGAATACGTGCTGATGGCCCCCACCGGTTCTCCGGAGGGCGGCTTCGAAGCCGCCTCCTGCCTGATCTCCCAACCGGAGCGGCCGACCGCAGTCGTGTGTTACAACGATCATATGGCCATCGGGGTCTACAGTGCGGTCATCGAAGCCGGGCTGTGCATCCCGGACGACATCTCGGTCACCGGTTTCGACGATATCAGCCTCTGCCCCTATCTGAATCCCCCCCTGACCACCCTGCGCCAGCCGAAATATCACCTGGGATCCGGCGCGGCCGAAATCCTGCTCAAGCTGCTCGACCAACAGCACCCCCTGAACGGCGAGAGAAAGCTGCCGCCCCCGGAAAAAGTGGCCCTGTACGGAGAGCTGGTGGTCCGCAGGTCCACCTGTCCGCCCCCAGCGGAGGTTTGAATGCCGGCCGAGCGCTACGACCTGATCACCATGGGCCGCGCCTCCATCGACCTGTACTCAGCCGATGTGGGCGTCCCCTTCGTCGAGATCACCCATTTTGCCGCTTACGTCGGCGGCTCATCCACCAATATTGCCGTGGGGGCCTGCCGCCTGGGGTTGAAAACCGCCCTGCTCACCGCGGTCGGCCAGGATCTGGTGGGGGATTTCATCCTGCACTTCCTGGGACGCGAGGGGGTGGATACCACATTCATCCCCCGCAAACCCGGCGCCCGCAGCAGCGCCGTGCTGTTGGGCGTCGAACCGCCCGACCGCTTTCCGCTGATGTTCTACCGGGATAACGCCGCCGATATCCAGCTCACAATTGACGATGTGCGCCGGCTGCCCTGGGAGCGCACCCGGGCGTTCGAGTTCGCCGGCACGAATTTGAGCAAAGAACCCAGCCGCTCGGCGACCTTTTACGCCGTCGAGCGCGCCCGCCAGGCCGGGGCGCTGGTGGTCATGGACGTGGACTTTCGCGCCGATCAATGGCACGACCCGCGGGCGTTTGGCCTGGCGGTCCGGGCGGTCCTGCCCGGGGTGGACGTTCTGCTCGGCACGGAAGAGGAGTTCAAAGCGGCCATGCTGACCGACACCGCCCAACTCCAGATCCGCGATTCGCAGATCTCCGCCCCCGAGGTGAGCGGGGATTTAAACCAGGCTATCGAACGTCTCATGGCGCACCGTCCGCAAGCGGTGGTGGTCAAGCGAGGCGCTCAGGGCTGCACGGTCTACACCCCCGATTCCTCCCCGCAGCCCGTAGCCGGTTTCCCTGTGAATGTGCTCAACGTCCTGGGGGCAGGCGATGCCTTCGCCGCAGGGTTTATCTTCGGTGTGCTGCAGGGTTGGGGGTGGGCCGAGGCGGCGAGGTTCGCCAATGCCTGCGGGGCCATCGTCGTCACCCGGCATGCCTGCGCCAACGACATGCCCCGCCGGGCAGAGGTGGAGGCCTTTCTAAAGGCCCGGGCAGATCCAGAGGGAGAGAGTGGGGAACAGGAACAACCACACTCTTGACAAAACAGGGTTCGTCTTCTAAACTGTATGGGTTCAACCATAAATCCGAAAAGGACCAACCGGTTAGCAATTCCCTTCGATGTTACTAAGTTAGAACCTGTTTACCAACCATAAATTTTATTTGTCCCATATTGCACACGTGTGCGGTTACGCGAAAGGACGCGTCCGGCTCACGTGGGCCTCCGGGATTGGAGGAACTGTATGCGGCACTACGACAGCGGGAATTTAGTCATCCACGCGGATAGATCTCCCGGTTCCGATTTGATCGTCCAGGTCAGCCCAGAACAGGCCGGCTGGGACACGATCCACTTCCAAGCGCGCCGCCTGGCCGCCGGGGGTTCCTGGTCATTCGAGACCGGTGAACACGAACTGGCCCTGGTCGTCCTGGGTGGGCAGCTTTCCGTCGAATCAAACCGCGGGAACTGGAACGATGTGGGGGGACGCGAAAACGTGTTCTCGGGGCTCCCCCACAGCCTTTATCTCCCTCGCCAGACTCAATTCAAAGTAACGGCCAATACGGCCTGCGAGTTCGCCGTGGCCTGGACGCCGGTCGATGAGGACTTCCCGCCCCGGCTGGTCACCCCGGCCGAGGTGACGACCGAGATCCGCGGCGGCGATCATGCCACGCGCCAGATCAACAACATGCTGCCGCCCGGGTTCCCTTGCAGCCGCCTGGTTGTTGTGGAAGTCTACACACCTGGCGGGAATTGGTCCAGCTACCCCCCTCACAAACACGATGTCCATAAGACCGGCCCGGATGGCAGGCTCCTCGAAGCCGACCTGGACGAGATCTACTATTATCGCATCGACCCGCCCGATGGCTACGCCCTGCAGCGCGTCTACACCGACCCCGAATCTCCACTCCACCAGGCAGGCTGTCCCATCGATGCGGCGGTGATCGCCCGCGACCACGATGTGGTCCTCATCCCCGAGGGCTACCATCCGGTCTCCAGTCCGGTGGGATACACAACCTATTACCTTAATGTGCTCGCCGGGAGCGCCCAAAGCCTGGCCAACAGTGATGATCCGCAATACGCCTGGATCAAGTCCAGCTACCAAACCCTGGATCCCCGGGTGCCGATCTACCCGGTTCCCAATCATTAACAGCGGAGGAAAGATGACAGAAAAAGAAACCCGCCGCCTGACCATGGCTCAGGCGTTGATCGCCTTTCTAAAGCAGCAGTATGTGGAGCGCGATGGGGTCGAGCAGCCCTTCTTCGCCGGCTGCTTTGGCATTTTCGGCCATGGCATCGTGGCCGGCATTGGCCAGGCCCTGCAGCAGAACCCCGATTTCCGCTATTACCAGGCCCGCAACGAGCAGGCGATGGTGCACACCGCCACCGCGTTTGCCAAGATGAAGAACCGCCTGCAAACCCTGGTGTGCACCTCTTCCATCGGCCCCGGCGCGACCAATATGATCACCGGCGCGGCGACCGCCACCATCAACCGCCTGCCGGTGCTGCTCTTGCCCGGCGATATCTTCGCCCGCCGCAACGTCGCCCCCGTGCTCCAACAGCTCGAGTCCCCAAACACACAGGATATCTCCGTTAATGACTGTTTCAAGCCGGTCAGCCGTTATTGGGACCGGATCAATCGCCCCGACCAACTGCTCACCTCCCTACCGGAAGCCATGCGAGTGCTCACCAGCCCGGTCGATACCGGGGCTGTCACCCTGGCCCTGCCCCAGGACGTTCAGACCGAAGCCTACGATTATCCGCTCGCCTTCTTCAAAAAGCGGGTCTGGCGCGTGATGCGCCCTCGCCCCGACCGGGCGCAACTGCAGCGCGCGGCGGAGATGATCCGCCAAAGCAAGCGACCGTTGATCGTCGCCGGGGGTGGAGTGATCTATTCCGGCGCAACCGAAATCTTGCGCCAATTTGTGGACCGCACCGGTATCCCCGTAGGCGAGTCGATGGCCGGCAAAGGCAGCCTGCGCTACGACCACCCGCTGGCCATGGGCGCCATCGGCGCCACCGGGACCCTGGCAGCCAACCGCCTGGCCAGGGAGGCCGACCTGGTCATCGGCATCGGCACCCGCTATTCCGACTTCACCACCGCCTCCAAAACCGCCTTCCAGAACCCGGAGGTGCGTTTCATCAACCTCAATGTGGCCGAGTTCGATGCCTACAAACATTACGCCTTGCCGCTGGTCGGCGATGCCCGCGTGGCCCTGGAAGAACTGCTGCAACTGCTGGAAGGATATCAAACCGGCGAAGCGTACCGGGCGGAAGCGGAGCGCCTGCACGAAGAATGGGAGACCGAAGTCGAACGCATCTACGCCATGCGCTGCGAGCCTCTCCCCAGCCAGGGTGAGCTGATCGGCCTGCTGAATGAGCTTTCAGACCCCGAAGGCGTGATGGTCAATGCCGCGGGGAGCATGCCCGGGGATCTGCACAAACTGTGGCGGGCCCGCCACCCCAAGAACTTCCATATGGAATATGGCTACTCTTGCATGGGCTACGAAATCGCGGGCGGTATGGGCGTCAAAATGGCCGCCCCCGAGCGCGAGGTGTACGTGATTGTCGGCGACGGCAGCTACCTGATGCTGTCCTCGGAGCTGCTCACCTCCGTGCAGGAAGGGATCAAGCTGATCGTTATCCTGTGGGACAACGCCGGGTTCAAGAGCATCGGTTCGCTGAGCCGCTCGCTGGGCCAGGACGGATTCGGCACCCGCTTTGTATACCCCCAGAACGGTATGCTCCCCGGCGACTCGGCCGGCGAGGAGGTCAAGCCCTTGCCCCTCGACCTGGCGGCCAATGCCCGCAGCCTGGGCGCGAACGTGATCGAATGCCAGACTTCGGCCGATTACGCCGCCGCCCTGCAGGCTGCCCGCCAGGCAGACCGCACCACGGTCATCTACATCCGCAACGACCGCTATATCAATGTGCCCGGATATGAAAGCTGGTGGGACGTGCAGGTGGCCGAGGTGAGCGAGATGCCCGAGGTGCAGGCCGCCCGCAAAGAATGGGAAGAAATGCGAGCGAAAGAGCGCTATTTCTTTGGATAACCCTTCCTCTAATGCTCGCTCCCTTCCGGCTCGAGGCAGCGGAGGGGAGCGAGCAGGATATTAGATAGAAAGGAGGTTGAGCTTGGGCGATCCACAGTCATTACCCGACCCAAACCCGGAAGACCTGCAGCTCCGCTTAGTGGGCATCGGCAAGAGCTTCCCTGGGGTGCGCGCCTTGAACAACGTGCACCTGGAGGTCAGGCGAGGGGAGGTGCACGCCTTGCTGGGAGAAAACGGCGCGGGGAAATCCACGCTGATGAAGATTCTCTCCGGGGCCTATTCACTGGACGAGGGGGAGATTTACTGGGAAGGGAAGAAGATCCACATCCGCAATCCGAAAGAAGCTCAAGATCTGGGCATCGGCATTATTTACCAGGAATTCAACCTGGTGCCGCAGTTGAGTATTGCCGAAAACGTCTGGCTGGGCCGGGAGATTTTTCGCAATTCATCCGTGAAACTGATCGATTGGCCGGAGATGTACCGCCGCACAGAAGCCTTGCTCCAGGAACTTAATGTGAACCTGGACCCGCGCCGCCAGGTGGCCGGCCTGGGCGTAGCCCTGCAGCAGATGGTGGAAATCGCCAAGGCCCTTTCGCTGGATGCGCGCCTGCTGATCATGGATGAACCCACCAGCGCCCTGGCAGACGCGGAAATCCAGCAGCTTTTTGAGGTCATCCGGCGTCTGAAGCAGCGCGGCGTCTCGGTGGTGTTCATTTCGCACCACCTGGACGAGATCTTCGAAATCTGCGATCGGGGCACCATCTTGCGCGACGGCGAATACATCGCCACGGTGGATCTGGCCGAAACCACGGAAGACCAGTTGATCACCATGATGGTGGGCCGCAGCCTGGAGCAGCAGTATCCGAAGGTCACTGCCCCGCGCGGGCCGGAAGCCTTGCGCGTGGAAGGGCTGACCCGCAAAGGCCAACTGCACAACATCAGCTTCTGCGCCTACACCGGGGAAATTCTGGGGATTGCCGGGCTGGTGGGCGCCGGGCGGACGGAGCTGGTGCGGGCCATCTTTGGCGCCGACCCCGTGGATTCCGGCCAGGTCTTTGTCTTTGGCAAGAAGCTCAGGCTCGACTCTCCCGGATCCGCCATTCGCTCCGGCGTGGGCCTGCTTCCCGAAGACCGCAAACAGGACGGCCTGATCCTGCTTCTGTCTGTCATGCAGAATATCAGCATGGCCAGCCTGGATCGCCTGACGCTGCGCGGTCTGCTGCGCCTGAGGGATGAAAAAGCCCAAACACGCGACTTCATCCAGAAATTGCGAATCTCCACCCCATCGATCGATCAGCTCGTCCAGAATTTGAGCGGCGGTAACCAGCAAAAAGTGGTGCTGGCGAAATGGTTAGCCAGCCGCTCAAAAGTGCTGATCTTCGATGAACCCACGCGCGGGATCGATGTTGGTGCGAAAGTGGAAGTGTACAACCTGATGAACAACCTGGTACAGGACGGAGCAGCAGTGGTGATGGTCTCATCGGAACTGCCGGAGCTGCTCGGGATGAGCGACCGCATCCTGGTCATGCACGAGGGCTCGTTAGTGGCCGAGTTCACCCGGGAAGAGGCCACTCAGGAAAAAATACTAACAGCAGCTATGGGAGTGGATGGAAATGGCGAGAGCTGATACTACGGATGTCATGAAGTCGAGGGGCGCTGAACTCAGCATGGGCCTCGGCAATTTTATCGCCCGCTTTGGGGCCCTGTTCGGCCTGATCCTGCTGGTGATATTTCTGTCGATCACCTCGGACGTCTTTTTAACCTCCTCGAACCTGTCGAATATTGCCCGCCAGGCGACGGTGAACGCCCTTTTGGCGATCGGCCTGCTGCTGGCAATCATCACCGCCGGGATCGACCTTTCGGTGGGCTCCATTCTGGCCCTGTCCATGTGTACGATCGCGCTGATGGCCATTCGCTGGGGCATCAACCCCTACCTGTCCATCCTGGCCGGGGTGGCTCTGGGCGCTTTGGTGGGATGGGTGAACGGTATCCTGCTGACCAAGCTCCACCTCCCGCACCCCTTCATCTCGACCTTGGGCACAATGAATGTGGCGCGGGGCCTGGCCCTGATCATCACCGGCGCATCGCCCATTTCCGGTTTCGACCGGGCGGGGGCGCCGGAGGTGTTGTTCCTGGGCGCACGCTCAATCGGCCCGGTGCCGGTGGCTTTCTTTGTCGTGCTCACGGTCTATATTATCTTCCACATCCTGCTGCGCCACACCGCACTCGGGCGACATATCTACGCTGTCGGTGGCAATACCGCCGCTGCCCGCCTATCGGGAATCAATGTCTCCCGGACCCTGATCATCGTTTATACCCTTAGCGGTTTGATGGCCGGCCTGGCCGCGCTGATGCTGGCCGGCCGCACGAACTCCGGCTTCCCGACCGCTGGCGCGGGCTACGAATTGGACGCCATTGCTGCGGTGATCATCGGCGGTGCCAGCTTTGCCGGCGGATCGGGCACTATCGGCGGGACCGCGATTGGCGTGCTGTTGATCGCTGTGCTGCGCAATGGCCTGGTGCTGCTCAACGTCCCCACCGAATGGCAGACCGTGGCCATCGGCCTGGTGATCATTGGGGCGGTGTACGTCGACGTGCTCCGGCAGCGCGCCCGGCGCTAAGACCCGGCTCAGACCTGTTTCCCGGCCATCTCCCCAAGGCGAGCTCCGCGCGGGGAGGCGGCCGGGGAGCAAGTCCCTGGCTTCGCCGGTCGGTCAGGCCGGCGCAGAACCGAAACCAAGCCCAACCAGGAGGTGAACGGACATAGGAGTGAGGAATCCGCCACGAAACCAATTCACCCGACTCTACCTTTTCGATACGATGAAATGTAAGGAGGAGATCTGATGTCTGCAATAAGGAAGATATTTGCTCTGGTGGTCGTGCTGGCGATGCTCCTGAGCGCATGTGCTTCACCGGCCGCGCCCACCACCGCGCCGGAAGTCCCCCAGGAGGAACCCACCCAGGCTCCGGAAAGCGAACCCAGCGAGCCGGCCGATGGGGGGGATGACACCCTGAACATCGCGGTGGTCGTGAAAGCGGTTACCAGCGACTACTGGAAGCTGGTTGGCGCCGGGGTGGAAGCGGCCATGGCCGCCGACCCTTCGATCAACGCCACCTTCCTCGGCCCCAATGAGGAGACCGACATCGAAGGCCAGATCCGCATCATCGAAGCCCAGATCTCGGCCCAGGTGGATGCCCTGGCGGTGGCTCCCAGCCAGGCCGACCAGTTGGCCCCCACCCTGCAGGCTGCGGTGGACGCCGGTATCCCGGTGGTGCTGATCGACACCAACATCGAGACCTTCGAAGCCAAGTCGGCTTTCGTGGGCACCGACAACCGCCTGGGCGGGCAGTTGGCCGGGGAGTACATCGCCGGACAGCTCCAGGCTGGGGATGAGGTCGTCATCCTGCGTGGAGCAGCCGGTGACCCGGTGCACAACCTGCGCGAAGAAGGGGCGGTCGAAGCCCTGGAAGCCGCCGGGATCGTGGTGGCCGCTGTCCAGCCGGCCAACTCCGACCGGGCTATGGGCCAGAGCGTGGCGGAGAACCTCTTCACCGCTCACCCCAACGTCAAGGCAGTCTACGCCACCAACGATGAGATGGCCCTCGGCGCCTACAACGCCGCTCAGGCCGCCGGCCTGGACCTGATCATCGTCGGCTTCGACGCCTCCCCGGATGCCCTGCAGGCCATCCAGGATGGGCAGCTCTCGGCCTCCATCGCCCAGTTCCCCGGCAAGATCGGCGAACTCGGCACTCTGACCGCAGCGGCTGTGGCCCGCGGCCAATCGGTGGAGTCCTTCGTCAACACCGGTGTGGAAGTCGTCACCGCTGACAACGTGGCTCAGTTCATGAGCGGCGCCGGTGAACCCGCCGAGGAGCCCGCCGAGCCCGAGGCGCAGGAACCCCTCGACATCGCGGTGGTGGTGAAAGCGGTCACCAGCGACTACTGGAAGCTGGTTGGCGCCGGGGTGGAAGCGGCCATGGCCGCCGACCCTTCGATCAACGCCACCTTCCTCGGCCCCAATGAGGAGACCGACATCGAAGGCCAGATCCGCATCATCGAAGCCCAGATCTCGGCCCAGGTGGATGCCCTGGCGGTGGCTCCCAGCCAGGCCGACCAGTTGGCCCCCACCCTGCAGGCTGCGGTGGACGCCGGTATCCCGGTGGTGCTGATCGACACCAACATCGAGACCTTCGAAGCCAAGTCGGCTTTCGTGGGCACCGACAACCGCCTGGGCGGGCAGTTGGCCGGGGAGTACATCGCCGGACAGCTCCAGGCTGGGGATGAGGTCGTCATCCTGCGTGGAGCAGCCGGTGACCCGGTGCACAACCTGCGCGAAGAAGGGGCGGTCGAAGCCCTGGAAGCCGCCGGGATCGTGGTGGCCGCTGTCCAGCCGGCCAACTCCGACCGGGCTATGGGCCAGAGCGTGGCGGAGAACCTCTTCACCGCTCACCCCAACGTCAAGGCAGTCTACGCCACCAACGATGAGATGGCCCTCGGCGCCTACAACGCCGCTCAGGCCGCCGGCCTGGACCTGATCATCGTCGGCTTCGACGCCTCCCCGGATGCCCTGCAGGCCATCCAGGATGGGCAGCTCTCGGCCTCCATCGCCCAGTTCCCCGGCAAGATCGGCGAACTCGGCACTCTGACCGCAGCGGCTGTGGCCCGCGGCCAATCGGTGGAGTCCTTCGTCAACACCGGTGTGGAAGTCGTCACCGCTGACAACGTGGCTGAATTCATGCAGCAGCAGTAACCTCTGCGCGATGTGGCTCGCGGCGGCCTCGGCCGCCGCGAGCCCCTGAGAAAGCAACCCTTTGAGCGTTATTTCTTGTTTTCTCTCAACTTGAGGCCAGGCCTGAAATTGACAGGAAACAAGAGATGACCCGGCACAGCGTTTCGAAACCCGAATTAGAAGGAAAGGATGTACATATGCAAACGATCATGTATAAAAGCCCTCTGCACCAGACGGTGTCTACCACCCCCACAGATTATTGGAATGACTCCTGCTCCATCGAAGAACTGTCCTATGCGATCGAGCATGGCGCAGTCGGCGCCACCAGCAACCCCACGATTGTTCTGGGCGTGTTGAAGAAAGAAATGCATCTGTGGCGAGAGCGGATCGGTGAGATCATCGCGGAGAACCCGACCGCCGGGGAAGAAGAGATCACCTGGCAGTTAGTGGAGGAAATTGCGGTGAAAGCTGCGGAGCTGCTGCTGCCGGTGTTCGAGCGCGAACAGGGCCTCAAAGGGCGGCTTTCGATTCAGACCAACCCGGCTTTCTACCGCAATGCAGAGGCCATCACCCGCCAGGCGGTGCACTTCAACAGCCTGGCGCCCAACCTGCAGGTTAAGATCCCGGTGACCCATGCCGGTATTCAGGCCATTGAAGAGGCTACCTACCAGGGCGTAAACATCAACGCCACCGTGTGCTTCACCGTGCCCCAGTCCCTGGCCGTGGCCGAAGCTGTGGAACGCGGCCTGAACCGCCGCCAGGCGGAGGGGCTGCCGGTTGAAGGGATGAGCCCGGTCTGCACCATCATGATCGGCCGCCTGGACGATTGGATGCACGTGCTTGAAAAGCGCGACAAGATTCTGCTCACCCCCGGCGTCGCCGATTGGGCCGGGATCGCCTGCATCAAGAAAGCTTATGCCATCTACGCCGAGCGCGGCTACCGCACCCGCCTCCTGGCTGCCGCCTACCGCCATCACATGCACTGGTCGGAGCTCATCGGCGGAGATATTGTGTTGACCATCCCTTACGAATGGCAGAAGCTGTTCAACAACTCAGACATCGAGGTCAAAGAGCGCTTCCATCAGCCTGTCGCACCGGAAATTGTGTCCACCCTCCTGGAAAAGTTCCCCGATTTCCGCCGGGCGTACGAGGCCGACGGCCTGACCACTCGGGAGTTCGACACCTTTGGGCCGACCGTCCGCACCCTGCGCTCGTTCATCAGTTCTTATCACGACCTGGTCGCCCTGGTGCGGGATTTCATGCTGCCCAACCCGGATATTAAGCAGTGATCTCTCCGGCCACGATAAGCATGGACATCTCCACGCGCCCACTTAACATGAGGAGCAAATTATGTCGGAAATACGCAGTTTGAAAAACTATATCAACGGAAACTGGTGTGAGTCGGCCGCCGAAGCCTATGTAGAAGTGCACAACCCCGCCACCGCGGAAATATTGGCCCGCACCCCGCTCTCCCCGCCCGCCGAGGTCAATCAGGCAGCCCGGGCCGCCGCCGAAGCTTTTCCCTCCTGGAGGCGGACGCCGGCAACCCAGCGCATCCAATACCTGTTCAAGCTCAAACAACTGCTGGAAGAGCACTTCGAAGAGCTATCGCGCTCGATCACCATCGAGAACGGGAAGATCCTGGACGATGCGCGGGGCGAAATGCGCCGGGCCATTGAAAACGTAGAAGTGGCCTGCGGCATACCGATGATGATGCTGGGCGACTTTTCAGAGGATATCGCCCGCGGCATCGATGAATACATGATCCGCCAGCCGGTGGGGGTGGTCGCCTCCATTTGCCCGTTCAACTTCCCCGGCATGATCCCCTTCTGGTATCTGCCCTATGCCCTGGCAACGGGCAATACCGTGATCATCAAGCCCTCCGAACGCACTCCGCTCACCATGCACCGCGTGTTCGAACTCTTCGAACAGGTCGGGTTCCCACCGGGGGTGATCAACCTGGTCAATGGCGGGCCGGAGACGGTGAACGCCATTCTGGACCACCCCCAGATCCACGCCATCACCTTTGTGGGTTCGACCCCGGTCGCCCGCCACGTCTACAGCCGGGCCTCTGCAAACGGCAAGCGCGTCCAGGCCCAGGGCGGGGCCAAGAACCCGCTGATCATCCTGCCCGATGCCGACCTGGAGATGACCACCCGCATCGTGAGCGATTCGGTCTTCGGCAACGCCGGGCAGCGCTGCCTGGCGGCCGCCAACATCGTCATGGTGGCGGGGGCGGAGAAAGAGTTCCGCCCGGCCCTGGCTGAGGCCGCCGAAAAACTGGTCGTGGGGTACGGCCTGGAGAGCGGAGTCCAAATGGGGCCGGTGATCTCCCCCCAGAGCAAAGCCCGCATTCAGGGCCTGGTTCAGAAAGGCCTGGGCGAGGGCGCTTCCCTGCTGGTGGATGGGTGCGATCCGGTCATCCCTGGCTATGAGCGGGGCAATTTTATCCGTCCAACCATTCTGGACAATGTGCCGCTGGACAGCACCCTGGCCCGCACCGAAATCTTCGGGCCGGTGATGAGCCTGCTGCGGGTGGAGACGGTGGAGGATGCCATCCGCCTGGTCAACAGCGGGCAGTACGGCAACATGGCCTGCATCTTCACCAGCAGCGGGGCGGCAGCCCGCCAGTTCCGCTATGAAGCTCAAGCCGGCAACATCGGCATCAATATCGGGGTGGCTGCCCCCATGGCCTTCTTCCCCTTCAGCGGCTGGAAGGACAGCTTCTTCGGCACCCTGCATGGTCAGGGGAAGCACGCGGTCGAGTTTTTCACTCAAACCAAAGTGGTGGTTGAACGCTGGCTGAAGGACTGGTCGCGCCAGTTTTAACCCTGTTTCTATTTTTCCGGTCGTTTCTGGGGTTGATCCCGGAAACGACCGGATTTGGATGAACGAATCACAAGGAGTCTGATCCCATGATGAAAGTCGCCAATGCGCCCTGCTCTTGGGGCGCCTTAGAGTTTGATTTAGCGGGGGACGCACCGGGGTACGTCCAGGTATTAAATGAAATGGTGGAGACCGGCTACGCCGGCACCGAGCTGGGAGACTGGGGTTTTATGCCCACCGACCCCCAGCAGCTCGCCCACGAAATCCACTCGCGTGGGCTGGTCATGATGGGCGCGTTCGTACCGGTCAACCTGAAAGACAGCTCCTGCCATGCGGCCGGGATAGAGAATGCGTTGAAGATTGCTCGCCTGTTGGCCGCCGTGGAGGGCGACCTGCCCTTCATCGTCCTGGCCGATGAGAACGGCCGCGACCCTGTGCGCACCGCCAACGCCGGGCGCATCACCCCGGAGATGGGGCTGAGCGACGCCGAGTGGCAAGTCTTCGCTGAGGGCGCGACAAAGGTGGCCGAAGCGGTGAAAAACGAAACCGGGCTGCGGACCGTCTTCCATCACCACTGCGCCGGATATGTAGAGACCCCGGCCGAGATCGATAAGCTGCTCAGCCTGACCGATCCGTCCTTGCTGGGCCTGTGCTTCGATAGCGGGCACTACCGCTTCGGTGGGGGAGATCCGCTGGAAGGGCTGCGCCGGCATGGGAAGCGGGTCTGGCACTTCCATTTTAAGGATTATCAGCCGGAGGTCGGCCGGCAGTCCGCCGCCAATCAGTGGGATTATTTCAAGTCCGTAGCCCAGGGCGTCTTCTGCGAGCTGGGTAAGGGCGATGTCCCCTTCCCGGCGCTGATGGCCGAGCTCGAGAAGCTGGGTTACAACGGTTGGGGCGTGGTGGAGCAGGACGTCCTCCCGGGCATGGGCAGCCCCAAGGAATCAGCCCTGCGCAACCGGCAGTACCTTCGATCGCTGGGACTGTGATGGCCGCCAAACCCCTGCCAGACCGCACGGTTTCCATCGGTTTGATTGGCGCCGGGGGCATGGGCGCCCGGCATGCCGAGAACCTGCACCGCTTCGTCGGCGGGGCGCGAGTGGCCGGCCTGTACGAACCGGACGCCGAACGCGCCCGCCAGGCTGCCCTGCGCTGCGGATCCCCGCGGATATTTGATGACCCCCGGCAGTTGATCGAGGCGGATGAGATCGAGGCGGTCATCATCGCCTCCCCGGACCCGACCCACGCCGATTTTGTCCTCGAATGCCTGCGCTGCGGCAAACCGGTACTGTGCGAGAAACCCCTCGCCATCCAGGCTGAAGAAGCGGCCCGCATCGTGGAGGCCGAAATGGCCCTCGGGCGCCGGCTGGTGTCGGTGGGCTTCATGCGCCGCTTCGATCCCCAGCACCTGGCGGTGCAGAAGGTGATCCAGTCCGGCGAGCTGGGACGCCCAATCCTGTACAAAGGCGTGCACCGCAACGCCTCCATCCCCTACGATGTGACCGGAGAAGTGATCCTCACCAACTCGGCCGGCCACGACATCGACGCCGCCCGCTGGCTGATGCGCCGGGAGGTGCAAGAAGTTTACGTGCGCGGTGTGCGTTCTCGAGAGACCTTCAGCCCCCAGACCCAGGACCTGCTGCTGATCCAGTTGGGGATGGAGGGCGGCTGCCTGGCGAGCATCGAGGTCTTCGTCGCCGCCGAATACGGCTACGAAGTTTCGGCGGAAGTGGTCGCCGAACGGGGGACCGCCCTCACCACCCAGCCGGAGCCGGTCCTCGTGCGCCACAACCGGTCCCGTTCGGCTTCTGTCCCCCTGGAATGGCTGGAGCGGTTCCAGGAAGCCTACGTGGCCGAGGTCATCGATTGGGTCGATGGGCTGCAAACCGGACGCCCCTTTGCCGGCGCCGGAGCCTGGGACGGATACCTGACCCTGCTAATCACCGACGCCTGTATCCGCTCGCTGCGCTCCGGACTGCCGGAACGCGTGCCCCTGCCCCAGGCCGGCCTGGACCCTCTTCCAGGTCGGGATGGCTAGCCTGGGGTTATCCCCGCGTAGAAAAAGGAGCCCTTTTCCAGCAAAAAACGTTTACTGCACTGATATTCGTTGTTTATTTCGTTCACCCCTGCAAGGCCGGAAAGATAAACCGGAACCCTGACATCAACCTGATTAGGAGATTTATATGAGTGAAAATGATCGCGTTCGCGTAGGGGTCATTGGCGCCGGTCGCATCGGTAAGATCCACGCCGAAAACCTGGCTACCCGTGTGCCGGGATCCACCGTAGTGGCCATCGCCGATCCGCTGTTGAGCGCTGCAGAGGAGACTGCCGGCCGCCTGCACATCCCCTTCGTAACTGAGGACTACAAGAAAGTCATCCAGCACCCCGAAGTGGATGCGGTGGCAATCTGCTCCTCGACCGATACCCATGCTCACATGATGGTGGAGGCGGCCCAGGCCGGGAAACACATCTTTGTCGAAAAACCGATTTCCTACGATCTGGCGAAGATCGACGAAGCTCTGGCGGCAGTGCAGCGCGCGGGCGTTAAGCTGCAGATCGGCTTCAACCGGCGCTTCGATCCCAACTTCCGCCGGGTGCGGGAGATGATCGCCGCCGGGGCAATCGGCGAGCCGCATATTGTGCGCATCACCAGCCGCGATCCGGCGCCCCCGCCTATCGAGTACGTCAAAGTTTCGGGGGGTATCTTCTTCGATATGACCATCCACGACTTCGATATGGCCCGCTTCTTGCTGGGCTGCGATGTGGAAGAAATCTTCGTGGCCGGCGCAGTGCGGGTTGACCCGCGCATCGGCGAGGCCGGGGACATCGACACGGCCGTGATCACCCTGCGCTACGAAAACGGGGCGATTGGCACCATCGATAACAGCCGCAAGGCGATTTACGGTTACGACCAGCGCCTGGAAGTCTTCGGCTCCGAGGGGATGGTGCAGGCTCTGAACAACACGCCCGACAACAACCTGTACGCCAATGCAAACGGCGTCCACGCCGCCAAGCCCCTGTATTTCTTCCTGGAGCGTTACATGGATTCCTTCATCGCTGAAATGAAGGAATTCGTTGACAGCATCCGTTACGACCGGCAGCCTTCTGTGACCGGGATCGATGGCCGCGTGCCGGTTCTGATGGCCATGGCCGCCCGCAAATCATACCAGGAGAACCGCCCCGTTCGCATCAGCGAAGTGGCGTAGATAATATACAAAGGAAAAACAAGGACCCATCCCAAACTGAAGGGATGGGTCCTTGTTTTTAATCCCACACGCCCCCACCCCAAAACAGCCATCAGGACCGGCAGCATTTGCCTGCACACTTCCTTTGAAAGTTAGTTGACAATTCAGATACCATACGTATAATGAAACCGTATCCAGAGTTTGCGTATCAAATAAGTGAACTGAAAGGAGGGGAGAAAAGTACATAAACAAATACGCCGCAAGTTTTTTTCGCCAACAGTTATGTAATTCGTCCAATAGGAGGAGAAACGCATGAAACACAGGTCAGTAAATCTGATTGGGGTAATGGTGCTGATCTTGAGCCTGGTTTTGGCAGCCTGTGCGCCTCAGGGAGGGACAGCGCCAACCACCCAGCCAGAGGTAGTGGAACCTGCGCCGACCGAACCGGCTGCAGTAGAGCCCGAACCCACTGAACCGGAACCGGCCGAACCCGAAGCAACGGAGGCTGAACCAACCGAAGCGGAAGGAGAAACGGCGGTCGGAGACACCGGGTTCGAGCCCATGTCTGTAAGCGCCCCCGACTGTGATTACGGCGGGTTGTTCCGAACGATCGAAGCCGTAGACGAGCTCACCGTACGCTTTACGATGTGCGCCCCCGACCCGGCTTTCCCTTCCAAGGCAGCCTTCACCCCCTTCTCGATCCAACCCAGTGAGTATTTGGAAAGCACTGGCGGCGGTGGCGAGCTGCTCGAACGCCCGATCGGCACCGGCCCTTATATGGTCCAGGAGTGGGCACGCGGCGACCAGTTGGTTCTCGTCCGCAATGAGAACTACTGGGGCGACCCGGCCATCGAATCCACCGTCGTCTTCCGCTGGGGCTCGGAGGCCGCTCAGCGCTTGCTCGAGCTGCAGTCCGGCACAGTGGATGGGATTGACAATGTCGGCGTGGAAGATTTCACCACCGTCGAGAACGATCCCAACCTGGAACTTCTCGTCCGGCCGGCCCTCAACGTGTTCTATGTGGGGATGAACAATGTATTTCCCCCGTTCGACAACGAACTCGTCCGCCAGGCCATCGCCATGGGAATCGACCGGCAGCGCATCGTAGACAACTTCTACCCCCCTGGCTCGGAAGTCGCCACCCACTTCACCCCCTGCTCCATCCCCGGCGGGTGTGAGGGTGAAGAGTGGTACGAGTTCAACCCCGAACGGGCCCGAGAGCTGCTGGCCGAGGCCGGCTTCCCGGATGGTTTTGATACCGAAATCGCCTTCCGCGACGTGGTCCGCGGCTACCTGCCGCAGCCATCTGTGGTTGCCACCGACATCCAGGCCCAGCTCATGGAGAACCTGAACATCAACGCCAGCATCAACGTGATGGAATCCGGGGCCTTCATCGCCGCGGCTGACGCCGGTGAACTGACCGGCCTGCACCTGTTGGGCTGGGGCGCCGACTACCCCGATGTGACCAACTTCCTGGATTTCCACTTTGGGATTGGCGCTTCCGCTCAGATGGGTGAGAAGTTCGAGGATATCACCTCGGCCCTCATCGAAGGCGCCAAGCTGGCAGACAATGCGGCTCGCGCCCCGCATTATGAAGCGGCCAACAACGCCATCAAGCAGCACGTGCCGATGGTGCCGATCGCTCACGGCGCCTCCGCTGTCGCCTACCGCGCCGGCCTGGGAGGCACGCACGTCAGCCCGCTCAGCAACGAATACTTCGCCGTGGTCGACAACCCGGATGGAGATGCTTTCGTCTGGATGCAGAACGCCGAGCCGATCTCTCTGTACTGTGCAGATGAGACTGACGGCGAATCGCTGCGGGCCTGCGAACAGGTGACTGAAGCGCTGCTGGCGTACGAGATCGGCGGCGTGGAAGTACGCCCCGCCCTGGCGACCGCCTGCGAGCCGAACGATGACCTGACGGTGTGGACCTGCACCCTGCGCGAGGGCGTGACTTTCCACGACGGTTCGACGCTCGATGCCAATGACGTCGTCACCTCTTACGTCGTCCAGTGGGATGCCGCTCACCCCTTGCATGTGGGCAACACCGGAGCCTTCACCTACTTCAGCGCCCTGTGGGGCAGTTTCCTCAACGCTCCCGAAGAACCCGAACAATAAGCCTCGATCTGAGAAGTGGTTGAGCCTGGTGGGATCTCTGCCAGGCTCAACCAGCCAACCGGTTAATGAAAGCGCCGCGAGGGTTGGCGGTGTCGCCGCCAACCATCAAACGCCAGAAGGCAGCGGGAGATCCCCGCTGCGAAAAAAGAATCCGGGTGACCAGGAATTTGCGCACTCCAGAACGAGAGCGCAAATTCAGAGAAGTTTAATGATATGACCACATACATACTTCGCCGTATCCTCTCCAGCATCCCGGTACTGATAGGGATTCTATTTGTAACCTTCGCCCTGGCGCGTCTGATCCCAGGCGATCCTTGCCGGGCGATCCTGGGGGAAAAAGCGACTGACGCCGTTTGCGCTGAATTTAATGAACGGCACGGTTTGAACGAACCGATCTACGTGCAGTTCGGCGTTTACGTGAGCGAAATCTTGCGCGGCGATCTGGGTAATTCGTTCAGGTTTGGCATCCCGGTGACTCAGCTCATTGTGGAACGCTTGCCAACCACGCTGGAGCTCAGCTTCACCGCCATGGCATTCAGCGTGATCGTCGGGATTCCATTGGGGATCATTTCAGCGGTGCGTCATAACTCAACAGTGGATGTCGGCACAATGGTGGCCGCCAATATCGGGGTATCGATGCCGGTTTTCTGGCTGGGGCTGATGTTGGCCTATTTGTTCGCCCTGCTGCTCAAAGACACGCCATTCCAACTGCCGCCGTCCGGGCGGCTGTCGCCCGGTCTGTTGGCCCCGGCTTTTTATAAGGTATGGGGCTGGGAGGTCGAGAATAAATTCCTCGCCGGCCTGCTGGAATTTATCAGCCGGCTAAACATGATCAATGCCGTGTTTACCTGGCGCTGGGATATCTTCTTAGATGCGCTCCGGCACATGATCCTGCCTGCGGTTGCCGTTGGCACCATCCCCCTGGCAATCATCGCCCGCATGACTCGCTCCAGCATGTTGGAAGTCCTCGGACAGGACTACGTGCGCGCCGCAAGAGCGAAGGGGCTGGGGCGCGGCAAGGTGGTGCTGAAGCATGCCCTGCGGAATGCCCTGCTGCCCCTGGTAACCGTCATCGGCCTGTCGTTGGGCAGCTTCCTGGGCGGGGCTGTGCTGACCGAAACGATCTTCGGCCTATCAGGCGTGGGACGAACCCTCTACGATTCCATCACCGCCCGCGACTACGGAGTGGTGCAGTCGTTCACGGTTGTGATCGCCGTTTTCTTCGTAGTCCTGAATCTGCTGGTCGATATCTCGTATGTATACCTGGACCCCCGGGTTAGATTGGAATAACGACACATGGAAGCCACTTCCCAAACGGACAAACAGATGGGCCAGATTGCCGAGCTGCAGGCTGAGAGTCTACGAACGACCGAGAGTGTAACGCTGTGGAAGACCGCCTGGCGGCGGTTATTCCGGCGCAAATCTGCCATCGTGGGCATGATCATCCTGGCAGCTCTGATCTTTATCGCCGTGTTCGCCGATGTGATCGCCCCGTATGATCCCAGAATACCGCTGATCGGGCGAGAGGAAGGCGTGCGGGTGCGCCAGCCCCCCTGTATTCACCTGCTTGGCTGTCCGCGCGACCAACCTCAACACCTTATGGGGCTGGATGGGAATGCCCGCGACCAGTTCAGCCGGTTGATCTATGGGGCGCGCTTGAGTCTGGTGGTCGGTTTCACGACGGTATCCTTTGCAATCGTCATCGGAACCATCCTGGGAGCGACCGCCGGATACCTGGGCGGCCAGGTGGACAATGTCATTATGCGCTTGATGGATGTGCTCCTGGCTTTCCCCTCCCTGCTCCTGGCGATTGCCATCGTCAGCATCCTTGGCCCGGGGGTGGAAAACGCCCTGATCGCTATCGGGATCGTCTCCATACCGGCCTATGCGCGCGTGGCGCGCGCCAGCGTGCTCACGGTGCGAGAGATGGAATTCGTAGAAGCCGCCCGCGCCCTGGGTGGCAGCCACGGGTATATCCTCTTTTCTCGTATCCTGCCCAATTCCCTCACCCCGCTGATCGTTCAGGGCACCCTGGGGATCGCTACCGCGATCCTGGATGCAGCCGCCCTGTCCTTCCTTGGCCTGGGAGCTCAACCGCCAACGGCCGAATGGGGGACGATGCTCTCCGCTGAACGCAACCAGGTGTTCACCGCGCCCTACCTTGTCTTTTACCCCGGCCTGGCGATCATGCTGACCGTGCTCGCATTCAATTTGATCGGCGACGGTCTGCGCGACGCGCTCGATCCCCGCCTGGCCCACGAAAGCGCATAAGACAGGGTGCTAATCTTCGCAATCTTCCCATGGCCCGCCGGTCCCGCGGGCCATTTTAATTAACGTCTACCTTTGACATTCTACGCTGCCCCGGCTACAATGGAGGAACCATCACTGAAGTCCATCCATCATGGAGGTCCAATGAGCGCCTGGCCAGGCAAATATGTCATCGGATTGACCGGTAACATCGCAACCGGGAAAAGCGTTGTGCGTAAAATGCTGGAACACCTGGGTGCGTACGGGATTGACGCCGATGCGCTTGGGCATCGCGCGATCGCCAAAGGTGCGCCCGGTTACCAGGCGGTGGTGGACAATTTTGGCCGCTGGATCCTTGGAAACGACGGGCAGATCGACCGGGCGAAACTGGGCCGCATCGTATTCGCAGACCCAGAGGCGCTGGCGCAGCTCGAAGCCATCGTACATCCGCTTGTATTTCAGGCGACTGATATCCTCATCCGCCGGTCTAACCACCCGGTTATCGTGTTGGAGGCCATCAAACTGCTCGAGTCTGGCCTGCGGCAGCGCTGCGACTCGCTGTGGGTCACCTATGCGCCGCAGGAGATACAGCTTGCCCGGCTGGTGAAGAAGCGCGGGATGACTGAGCAGGCGGCCCGGCAGCGCATACTGGCGCAGCCTCCACAAGAGGCCAAGACTGCAGCCGCCGATGTGATCATCCAGAACACGGGGGCGTTCGAAGACACCTGGCGGCAGGTGGCGACAGCCTGGCAGTCGCTTTTCCCCGCGGCCGAGGAGCCCCAACCGGCGGCTGCGGCCGAAGGGCAGTTGGTGGTCGAACGGGCCCGCCCGCGCCAGACCGCCGAATTGGCTGAGCTGATCACCAGGTTGAGCGGCGGGAAACAACGCCCGAGCCCAGGAGACGTGATGGCGGCCTTCGGGGAGAAAGCCTTCCTGATCCTGCGCCTCGATGGACGTCCGGTAGGGCTGGCAGGGTGGAAAGTCGAGAATCTGGTCGCGGTCACCGATGACGTCTTTCTAGAGCCTGGCATTGGACCTGCTCCGGCCCTGGGTGCTCTTCTGGAAGAAGTGGAACGAGCCTCGAAAGAGCTGCAGTGCGAAGTCTCCCTTCTTTTCTTGAAGCCAGAGCTCGCCCGGCAAAGCTCGGTTCTGTCTCCGCTCGGCTACCAGCCGAGGACGGTGCAGAGCCTGGGGGTGCGGGCCTGGCAGGAAGCGGCGAAAGAATCGATGCCGCCCAGCACCGTGATGCTTTTCAAACAGCTGCGCCAAGATCGCGTGCTGCGCCCAGTGTGACACTGCTGCCGGAGTCTTATCCGTGTCTGAACTGCTCGGTGGCCTGATCGACCAACTAGCCTTCATTTTTCAGCGCATCACCTGGCTGAGTATTATTGACCTTTTTCTGGTCACGTTGGTCTTTTACATCATTCTCGTGCTGCTGCGTGGTACGCAGGCCATGGTTCTGCTGCGCGGCACGCTGCTGCTGATCGCCCTGTTTGGGCTGCTGACATCGTTCGATGTCTTGCCGGCTTTCTCCTGGCTGGTGAGCACCACCCTACCGGCGCTGGTCCTGGCAGTGCCGGTGATTTTTGCCCCGGAGATCCGCAGGGCCCTGGAACGATTGGGACGGGCGGGGACGCTGCTCCCGCCCGAAAAGGCGTCACCACGGGTGCAGGATACGATCACCGCCATTGTGACCGCCTCCGCCCGCCTCTCCGACCGGCAGCATGGCGCCTTGATCGTCATCCAGCGCCACGATGTGCTCAGCGAATACGCTCAGACGGGCGTGGCGATGGACGCCAGGGTTACGCCGGAAATCCTGCTGCAAATTTTCTACCCCAACACCCCTCTGCATGATGGCGCCGTCATTATCTCCGGATCGCGAGTGACCGCCGCGGCCTGCGTCATGCCGCTTTCCGCCAGCGGTGTGCTGGTCCGCTCCCCTGAACGGCAGATGGGTCTTCGCCACCGGGCCGCCCTGGGTATCTCAGAAGTGAGCGATGCGGTGGCGGTCGTCGTCTCCGAAGAAACCGGGTCGATCTCGGTCGTGCACGGTGGGCGGATGATCCGCAGGTTGGACGCTGACCGGTTGGAGAATATTTTGCGAGCTTTTTACCGCCCTCCCCAAGCCCGGCAAGGTTTGCTGGGGGTGCTCACCCGGCTGTTTCCGGATAATGCGCCCGAGGATAGAGAGGATAACAGGTAGCTATGATTCCCAATGCCCTGCGCTGGTTGGGTCAAAATCTCAGCACCCTGCTGTTGGCCTTTATTTTATCGGTTGTCGTGTGGGTGTCTGCGGTGATCACCTCCGATCCGAATGAGGAACGGATCTACCCTCGCGCGATCCCGCTTGAAATCATCGGACAGAACTCGGATTTGTATATGGTGGATGATATACCGACCTCTGTCCGGGTCACCTTGAATGCCCCCCAAAGCAAATGGCCCACCCTGAACAATAACCCCAACCGGATCGAGGCCTGGATCGACCTGTCTGGCTATGGGCCGGGCGAACATGAGGTCCCGGTCAGAATCCGTGTCGATGAAAGGCCGGTCAGAATCGTCCAGATTGAACCCGACACGGTGGTGGTGAGGTTGGAACCGCTCGTCAGCCGGCAGCTTCCGGTCATGCTGTCGGTAGAAGGAGAACCTTCGCTCGGCTACCGTATGGGCGAGCCGACGGTCAGCCCAGATACGGTCACCGTTTCAGGGCCCGAATCGCTGGTCACCCGGGTGGACCGGGTGAGGGTCTCCATCGATCTGACCGGCGCCCGCGACTCGAGGCGGGTATCGGTACCGGTGGAGACGGTGGATGCCAACGGCGATGTCATCGAAGGGGTGAACGTCACCCCGAGAGTGGTTGCGGTGAACCAACCGGTTAATTTGGAAGGCGGGTATAAAAACGTGGTGATTAAGGTGGTGACCACCGGGCAGATTGCCAATGGTTATCGCCTAACTAACATATCGGTCACCCCGCAAATCGTAACCGTGTTCTCGACCGATCCTGCTCTGGTGAATGAACTCCCCGGGTTTGTAGACACAGAGGCGGTCGATCTGACCAATTTAAATGATGACATTGAAATTCGCAAAGAGTTGGATCTGCCCGCCGGAATCACACTGGTGGGGGAGGAGAGTGTGCTGGTGCAGGTGAGCGTAGCGGCCATCGAGGGCAGCCTTTCCGTCTACGGCATCCCGATCGACAAGCTGGGCCTGACACCGGAACTTCAGGCGGAAATTTCTCCGGCGACCATCGATATCATCGTCACCGGTCCGCTGCCCATCCTGGATACGCTCTCCCCGGCCAGCTTCCGCGCTGTGGTAGACTTAACTTCTCTGGGCCCGGGAACGTACCAGCTCTCGCCGATCGTAGATTTGATCCCAGATCAGGTGCAAGTGGAGTCGATCCTGCCGGAAACAGTGGAGGTAACGATCGCCGAGCCACCGACTCCAACTCCCCCGGCCACCCCTGAGCAGACACCAACTGTAACGGTAACACCCGGCGCCTCGTTACCGTAATCCCCTTTTTTGTATCGGGGAGAAGAGGCGGCGCGAGCCGCGTGTTCATCCCCCGATACAGGTTTTATGTGCGAGAAATACCGTATGTCGAAACCCTTAGTTGCCCTGGTCGGGCGGCCCAATGTTGGCAAGAGCACTTTGTTCAACCGCCTGGTCGAAGAGCGCCTGGCGGTAGTCGATGACATCCCCGGCACCACCCGAGATCGACTGGTAGCCGAGGCCGAATGGACGGGCGTGCCTTTTGATGTCGTCGATACCGGGGGGATCGATCCATCCCAAACCGGCCCCGGCAAAGAGGGGGAACCCCTCTCCATCGGCTCGGCCGATTTCATCGACCAGATCATCGAGCAGGCTCAGATTGCCATCCAGGAGGCGGACGCGATCCTGTTCGTCGTCGATGCGAACAGCGGCGTAACCCCGGCGGATGAGGAAGTGGCAAAAATCCTCCGCCGCCGCCAACAGGAGCGCAATGGGAAACCCTGGCCCCCGGTGCTGCTGGTGGTCAATAAGGCCGACAGTGAAGCCCGGCGTATGCAGGCCTACCAGTTCTACGAGCTGGGCATGGGTGATCCTTACCCGATCTCTGCGCTGCACGGCACCGGAACCGGCGACTTGTTGGATGCGCTTGTGGCCACTTTCGAGACGCACGGTGAAGATGTCGCCGAAGATTCGGTGAAAATCGCCATCGTTGGCAAACCGAATGTGGGTAAGTCCAGCTTGCTGAACCAACTGCTCGGAGAAGAACGGGCGATCGTCAGCCCCATCGCCGGGACGACCCGCGACGCCATCGACACCTATCTGACCTATGAAGGAATTCCGGTTACCCTGATCGACACGGCAGGTATCCGCCGCCGGGGAAAAGTGGAGCCGGGCGTAGAAAAATACAGCGTGCTGCGCTCGATGCAGGCCATTGAACGGGCCGATGTCTCCCTGCTGCTGGTTGATGCAACCCAGGGGATCACCGCCCAGGATACCCATATCGCCGGTTATATCCTGGAGAAGTGGAAGAGCGCGGTGGTGATCGTCAACAAGTGGGACGCCATCGAAAAAGACACGCACACCATGGACGAATTCACCCGTCACGTGCGGCAAGAATTGAATTTCGTGGATTACGTCCCCGTGTTGTTCATCTCTGCGAAAACCGGGCAGCGCGTGGACCGTGTGCTGCCGCTGGCGCTGGAAGTGCAAGAGGAACGCCTGGTGCGCCTGTCCACCTCCCAACTGAACCAGATCATTCAAAAGGCGCAGGACACGCACCCGCCTCCGTCCCATGCCGGCCGGCAGTTGAGGATTTATTACGGCACCCAGGTCCGCAGCGATCCGCCCACCTTTCTGCTGTATGTCAACGATCCCAAGCTGAGTCACTTCACCTATGTGCGTTACCTGGAAAACCGGCTTCGGGAACACTATCCTTTCCTGGGGACGCCGATCCGGATTATCATGCGCCCTCGTCGTTGATCGTTTGGGGGTCCAATGAAAAACTCCGGCGAGCCCGGAGTTTTTCATTGGATATTAAGAATAGCGCCTCTTGTCCCCACCCCCATCCGGTTATATAATCCTCATAGAGACTTGGAGGAACGATTGGAACAATACCGCACAGAAACTATCCCGGAAGCAGGCCCTCCTGATGAGCAGCGCCCCGGGATTCTGCGCTTCATTATCGATATCGGCGAGACACTGATCCTTTCCATTGTTTTGTTCTTGGGTATCAACGCCATCTCTGCGCGGATACGCGTGGATGGGTACAGCATGGAACCCACTTTGCAATCCGGCGAGTTTGTAGTGGTGAACAAACTGGCCTACCTGCTCGGTGAACCGGAGATCGGAGATGTGATTGTGTTCCATTACCCCCGTGATCCGGAACAGGAATACATCAAACGGGTCATCGGCCTACCCGGCGACCGGGTTCAAATTGCCGCAGGCCAGGTAGTTGTGAACGGCCAGCTTTTGGAGGAACCTTATATCGCTGCCCCGCCCTCTTACCAGACTGAGTGGCTCGTCCCCGAAGATTCGTTGTTCGTGCTGGGCGATAACCGCAACAATTCATCCGATTCACACAACTGGGGCCCGGTGCCCATGGAGAATGTGATCGGCAAAGCGGTTTTCATCTATTGGCCTCCGGAGGAATGGGGCTTGATCGAACATCCAGAAGTGGCCAGCGCCGCCCCTTAACGGACAGACTGGATTATCGGTAACAGGACCGAAAACTAAACCGGTTAGAGGAAACGACAAAAAATGAGGGAATTACCATCCATGCACGATGATTCACCAGATGGAATCATGCAAAGCGGGACTTTATGCCCGGAATGTCAGACCGGCTCCCTGCGCCTGGAATATCTCACTTATTTCACCTGGCTCAATGAAGAGTTGATCACCGTTCCCAACTTTCCGGCCTGGGTATGCGATGTGTGCGGGCGGCGCGAGTACGATCTGCGCGCCATCACCTGGCTGAACACCCTGCTCAACCCGGAAGCCGGCCGAAAGGCGAATCCGCGCAGGCGAGGCGTGCCCCGGCAGCCGCGGCGTTTCGTCTAGACAGCCCACAGTAGACTGCAGGAGCCACAAAATGCGGCGCACGGCCGCATTTTCCGTTTAACCCTCTTGTGCCAGCTCAGATAATCTGGGTCGCAGCAGGAATAGGGCAGCCAGTGTCTTCGCATCTTCGATTTGCCCCTGTTCTGCCATCGCATACGCCTGTTCCAGGGGGAGCTTCTGAACGGTCAACACCTCATCTTCGTCCTGATCCAGAGTCTCAGGATACAGGTGTGTGGCCAGATAGACGTGCATGAGCTCGGTCGAATAGCCTGGGGCGAGGAAAAATGAGCCGAGAAAATGCAGCTCGCGGGCAGCCATCCCGATTTCTTCCCGGATCTCACGCTGGGCGCACACTTCCGGGCGCTCATTCGCTTCCACCACGCCGGCCGGCAGTTCGAGGATCTCTTTTGCCACCGCATGGCGGTACTGGTTGACAAACCAGATCATCCCCTCCTCATCCAGGGGGAGCAGGGTGACCGCGGCGCGATGACGCACCACATCCCAGTCCGCTTCTCGCCCATCGGGCAGGCGGACCCGGTCCTTGCGTACATCGAATGCCCGACCTTGATACACTGTTTCGGAGTTGATTAGCTCAAAACTCATTGAACCTCCCTTGTCTGTGAGTATCGCCAACCGTTTGTTGATAACATCCTCGTCATGATTCGAATAGCCGGGATATAATCCCGGCTATTCGACCTGTGTGCGAAGATATTCCTGTTTATGGGCGTTACGGGATTTGGAGTTGTTGGCCCGCCTGGAGATTATACGGCGCAGTCAGATTGTTGGCAAACGCGATCGCCTCCGGAGAGACATCTCCAAAATAGCAGGCAATTTCGTAGATATTTTCGCCGCTTTGAACCGTGTGCGTGGTGGGGTGCGCCCGCAACGTGCGGTCGCCCGGGAAGGGATTCCCTGATTGAGGGATGGTGAGGGTGGTGCCGGCGCCCGGACGAGAGTTGACGGAAAGACCGCTGGCATTGAGCAGCTCGACCGGGTTGACGTTAAAGCGGCGAGCGATACAGTAAGGGAACTCACCCGACTGAAGGGTGTAGGTGCGGGGGAGCCCCGGGGTGGCGGTGGGGACGACGATCAGCGTGGGCGCGGGGGTGTCTGTCGATGACTCAGCGGGGGGCTGCGCCTCTTCCGGAGGAATAGCGGTCGCCTCTCCTTCCGCAGGAGGCGCGCCGGTCTCTTCTCCCTCCCCTGGCGTTTCCGAGGTGGCTTCGCCCTCGCCGGGAGCAGGGGTTTCCTGAGCAGGCGCTTGCCCACCCTGCTGCGCCAGGGCCGTCTGGGTTGCCAACTGCCAGATTTGCTCCATCACATCGCTGGTGGCCCCGGGCTCGGCAGGCTCGGTTGCGCCCTGCTCCTCACCGCCGGGTACGGCTGTATCGGCATTATTGGGAGCCAGATTCCGGGTGCAGGCGCTGGCACCCAGGATGAGCAGCAGACCAACCAGCAAGAAAGTGAGAAAGCGTTTGATCTCCATCTCTTCTATTCTCCTTGTCAGGCTTGAAGTCGCTTTTTCTGGCTTGCCAGAAATCAGGCCCACAACAAATTTTTCCAAAGGCAAACCAGGACGGTTTCAGATTGCAATCATACTAGCACAATTAATGTACAGCGTCAAGAACCCTTTGGTACTTTATTTTATGGGATTTTTACCCGCCTGTCCCTATCCGAATGCCAATTAATGACAAATCAGACCCTAACACTTTGGTATAGTTAGGGAGTTTTGAAGACAATCCCGAGTAGAATGGGCGCATCGTTTTTGGGGCGCCGGTGTTATTAACCCAGAGTCTGTTCACAGGAGGCAAAAAATATGCCCAAGCGCGTCGTAGTAACCGGATTAGGTTGCGTGTCTCCGGTCGGCAATGATGTCTCGACTGCATGGAAAAACCTATTAGCGGGTGTTTCTGGGGTAAGCGAGATCACCCGTTATGACACGAGCGATCATAAAACAAAGTTTGCCGCTCAGGTAAAAGATTTCGACGGGAGCAAGCTGTTCGGTTCTCGCGAAGCGCGGCGGATGGATCTGTTTACCCAGTTTGCCGTAGCTGCGGCCCTACAGGCGGTGGAGCATGCCGGGCTGAAGATCGGCGACGACAACCGTGGCCGGGTTGGGGTGCTGATCGGCACCGGCATCGGCGGGCTGGGCACCCTGTTCGAGCAGATGCAGGTGTACTCGGCCCGCGGCCCCAGCAAAGTGAGCCCGTTTCTGGTGCCGATGATGCTGCCCGACACCGCCGCCTCCTCAGTCGCGATCCACCTCGGGCTGCGCGGCCCGAATCTGGCAGTGGTGACCGCCTGTGCGACCGGAACCACTGCTGTGGGCGAAGCGACGGGCATCATCCGCAGAGGGCAGGCCGACGTGATCCTGGCCGGCGGCAGCGAAGCTGCGATCGTACCGATTGCCATGGCCGGGCTCAATGTGATGACCGCTTTATCCACCCGCAACGATGATCCGCAGGGGGCCTCCCGCCCGTTCGATAAGACTCGGGATGGTTTTGTGATGGGCGAAGGGGCGGCAATCCTGGTGCTGGAGGCCCTCGATCATGCCCGGGCCCGGGGCGCCCCGATCCTGGCCGAAGTCCGTGGTTACGGGCACACGAACGATGCCTACCATATGACGGCCCCCGCCGAAGACGGCAGCGGAGCGGCCGCCTGCATGCGCCAGGCCCTGGAGGATGCCGGGTTGAGCACCGAGCAGATCGATTACATCAACGCCCACGGCACCAGCACGGTCTTGAATGACAGGAGTGAGACCGCAGCGATTAAAAGCGTTTTCGGCGAGGGTGCGTATCGCGTGCCGGTTTCTTCCACAAAATCGATGACCGGCCACCTGCTCGGCGCTTCCGGCGCCCTGGAAGCCGTGATGTGCGTAAAAACGATCGAGGACTGTGCGCTACCGCCGACGATCAATTATCAAACGCCAGACCCGGAGTGCGACCTGGATTACATCCCCAACCACTCGCGGGCAGTGCAGGTAAAAAATGTGATGTCCAACTCGTTCGGCTTCGGCGGCCATAACGCCACCCTCATTCTGAGCAAATTCAAGGAGGCAGACGAATGAGTCCTTATGCTCATATTACCGGTTGGGGGATGGCTGTTCCAGAGCGGGTCATGACGAACAACGACCTGGCCGCCCGCGTCGACACTTCAGATGACTGGATCGTCTCGCGCACAGGGATTCGCGAACGGCGCATCGCCGCCGAGGACCAGACAACCGCCTCCCTGGCCACAGAAGCTGCCCTGGAGGCCCTGGCGACGGCCGGATTGAAGCCCGCCGACCTGGATCTGATCATCGTCTCCACCTCCTCCCCCGAGCACACTTTTCCGGCGACCGCCTGCCTGGTACAGGACAGGATCGGAGCCGTGAAGGCCGGCGCTTTCGACCTGCAGGCTGCCTGCACCGGCTTCATCTATGCTTTGAGCCTTGCATCCGAATACATTCGCTCCGGAGGTATCCAGAATGCGCTGGTCATCGGGGCGGAAACGCTATCTCGCCTGGTGAATTGGGATGACCGCAATACCTGCATCCTGTTCGGAGATGGCGCCGGGGCCTTCGTGCTCCAGGCCGGAGAGGAACCTGCAGGGGTGCTGTCTTCCGTGCTGCGCTCGGACGGCTCCGGAGCAGACCTGCTGATCCTGCCGGCGGGCGGCAGCCGGTGCCCCACCTCCTTCGATACCGTGCGGCAGGGCCTTCATTATATTCAGATGAACGGGCGGGAAGTCTTCCGCTTTGCCACCCGGGTCATGGCCCAGGCGACCCAAGAGGCGATCGCCAAAGCCAGGCTAAAGCTGGATGATATCCATTTAGTGATCCCCCACCAGGCGAATTTACGCATTATCGAATCTGCCGCCCGCAGCCTGGAAATCCCCATGGAACGATGCATAATCAATCTGGAGCGCTACGGCAACACCTCCACTGCTTCGATTCCGATCGCCACCTGTGAAGCGGCGCGCAGCGGGCGGCTGCACCCGGGGGATAAAGTGGTCTTTGTAGGTTTCGGCGCCGGGCTGACCTGGGGCGCTGCCGTAGCCGAATGGAGCGCCCCGTTCACCACTCGCCGCGACCGGGTCTACCCGGTTCGCTACCGGCTGTATGCCCGCCTGCGTTCGATGCTGCTCCGCCTGCTGCGGCGGATCGATGCGATTGTCTGGAACCGCCTGCACCGCAACAATGGCGACTGAGAATACAAGTATGGCTTCTTAAGGATAGAGAGTTGGAGGGATGTGCAGCCCGACCACATCTCCCCAACCTCACTTCTTCGATTCAAAGCCTGGCTCACGACTGTGAGAAGCCACAAGATTACAGGCGGCCGGCCAGGGCCTGAGCGCTGAGAACCATGGCTCAGGCCCTGGTTTGAGTTGTCCATTGAATGTTAGAACGGCGTTAGAAAAATTAATTTTACTCCCCCTACATTCCCCGACACTCGAATAGATTGGTATAATTTCAAAGCAAATTTGCGGTTTGTCATCTTATTTGGAGGTAACGTGAACCCAACCCGCAACCGATCTTCAATCATATACTTGCTGCTCTTCGTCGCCATTATCTCGATGGTTGTGTACAACTTCCAGCAGCAAGCGTCAACCCAGGATGTGCTGTATATCAATGAAGTTGCTGCCGAAATCCAGCGTGGGGTCGTACAACGCGTCGTCGAGGATGATAATCGTATCCGTGTGGTGTACACGGACGGGACCGAGCGCACATCGCATATCGAGTCGAACGCGACTTTGATCGAACAGCTCAAGGAACTGGGTGTAACCACCGAACAGTTGAGTCCAGACCGGGTCAAAATCGAGGTCCGCCCACCGAGCGCCTGGCTGGGGATCGCCACCGCTTTAGGCTACATTCTGCCCTTCATTATCCTGGTAGGGGTGTTTTGGTTTGTGTTCCGGCAAGCACAGGGGAGCAACAATGCGGCCCTTTCCTTTGGAAAGTCGCGGGCGCGCATGTTCACCGGGGACCAGCCGACCGTGACCTTCCAGGATGTCGCCGGGGTGGAAGAGGCCAAAGAGGAATTGAAAGAGGTCGTCGAGTTTCTGCGCGAGCCTGAGAAATTCATCTCCCTGGGGGCCCGCATTCCGAAAGGCGTTCTGTTAGTCGGCCCTCCGGGCACCGGCAAAACCCTGCTGGCCAAAGCGGTTTCAGGCGAAGCCGGGGTGCCTTTCTTCTCGATCTCGGGCTCTGAGTTCGTAGAGATGTTCGTCGGCGTCGGCGCCAGCCGCGTGCGCGATCTGTTCGACCAGGCCAAGCGCCACTCGCCCTGTATCGTCTTCGTCGATGAAATCGATGCAGTTGGGCGGCAGCGTGGCGCCGGTTTGGGCGGCAGCCACGACGAGCGCGAGCAGACCCTGAACCAGATGCTGGTCGAGATGGATGGCTTCGACACGGACACAAACGTGATCATCATGGCCGCCACCAACCGGCCTGACATCCTCGATCCCGCCCTGCTGCGCCCCGGACGGTTCGACCGCCGGGTAATCCTCGACCGCCCCGACATGCGCGGGCGCGAGGCCATCCTCAAAGTCCACGTCAAGGGCAAGCCCCTGGACCCGTCGGTGGATCTGGCCGTGCTGGCCCGCTCCACCCCCGGTTTTGTGGGCGCCGACCTGGAAAACCTGGTCAACGAAGGCGCGATCCTGGCTGCCCGGCGCAACAAGAAGCTCATCGGCCAATCCGAGCTGGAAGAAGCCATCGAGCGCGTGATCGCCGGCCCCGAACGCAAGAGCCGCCTGATCAGCGCCGAAGAAAAGCGCATCGTGGCTTACCACGAGGCCGGTCACGCCGTCGTGATGCACACCCTGCCTCAGGCGGACCCGGTCCACAAGGTGTCGATCATCGCCCGGGGTATGGCCGGCGGGTATACGCTGTCTCTGCCGGAAGATGACCGCACCCTGATGCCGAAGAAGAAGCTCCTGGCCGATATGATCGGCCTGCTGGGCGGGCGCGCCGCCGAAGAACTGGTCTTCGACGACATCACCTCCGGCGCTTCCAACGACATCGAGCGCGTGACCCGTATGGCCCGCTCGATGGTCACCCGCCTGGGCATGAGCGAACAGCTCGGTCCGATGGTCTACGGGCAGAAGGATGAGTTGATCTTCCTCGGCCGCGAAATTTCCGAGCAGCGCGACTACTCGGAAGCGGTCGCCGAACAGATCGATAAGGAAGTCCGCCGCCTGGTCAACGAAGCCTACGAACACGCCAAGACTATCCTGATCGAATACCGGGACAAGCTGGACGCGGTCGCCGACCGGCTGCTGGAAGTGGAAACCATCTCTCGCGAAGAGTTCGAAGCCCTCTTCCCGCCTCCGGTGAAGAAGACCGGCGGAACCCCGATCCCGGTATCGGCCGCAGTCTAAACGTCTCGGCTGCATGACTCAACCTGTGGGGGATGGGCGGGCACAACCCTGCCCATCCCCCACAGTTCGTACCGGGGTTGGATTCAACCCCGGCAGATAACCGCAAGCGGAAAGCTCACACTCACACCGCGAGAAAGGGTGGAAACAATGGCGAACGATCCGGGATATGCAGCCGCCCAGGAAGGAGCGGCTGTTTTTCGAATCGTAGGGGCGGGCCTGCTGCGCATCGGGGGGCCGGATGCACAGGCATTTTTGCAAAGACAAACTTCCAACGATCTGCGCAAGCTGAGGCCAGACCAGGCGGTGCTGAGCGTGCTCACATCACCCACCGCCCGCGTGATCGATGCCCTGTACTTGCTGGCCGATGTGTCTACCGCGGAGGTGCCTGCCATTCTGGCCATCACCCTCCCCGGGCAGGGCGATGCCACCTACAATTTCTTAAAGCGCAGGATTTTCTTCAACGACAAAGTTGAGCTTGAAAACCTGAGCGAGGCGACAGCCCAGCTCGACTTGTTCGGCCCGCAGGCTCAAGCGGTCCTGGCCTCCATCGGGCTCACCGCGCCGGAGGCACCCAACCAGGTGGCCGAGGCGGGAACGGCGGGGGAGAAGGTGCGCGTGCTGCGGTTGGACCCCTGCATCGGAACAGGGTTCCGCCTGGTGGCCGAAGCTCCGGCGAGCGAGGCCCTGCTCCAGCGCCTGCAACAGGCAGGGGCGCAGCCCGTGTCCGCTGAAGTCTACCACCTGCTGCGGGTCGAAAACGGCCTCCCGGGCGCAGGGGCCGAGCTGACCGAAGAATACACCCCCCTGGAAACCGGGCTGCGCACGGTGGTCTCGGAGAACAAGGGATGCTACACCGGGCAAGAGATCCTCGCCCGCCAGGTGACCTACGACAAAATCACCCAAACCCTGTGCGGGCTGCGTTTAGAAGCACCCGGACGGCCGGGTCAAAAGGTATGGTCCGCGGGCCGGGCGGTGGGTACGGTCACCTCCGCGGCCCTGTCGCCCCGCTTTGGGCCGCTTGCCCTGGCGGTGATCAAGCGCCCGGCCAACCAGGCAGGGACGCCCGTCCTGGTGGGCGAGAGCCCGGACGAGGCAGCCCCGGCTGTGGTCACACCTCTACCATTTTCATAAGATGAATCACAATTCGTTCACCGGAAAAATCGCCCTGGTCACCGGTTCGGGGCGAGGCATTGGCAAGGCGATCGCCCTCGAACTGGCCCGCCAGGGGGCGGACGTGGTCGTGAATTTCTTCCGCAACAGGGAGCCGGCCGAGGAGACCCTGCGAGAAATCGAAGGGTTGGGACGGCGTGGGCTGCTGGTCAAAGCGGATGTTGGCTCAATGGCCGGGTTGGAGGAGCTCTTCGACCGGGTGGAGGCTCACTTTGGCGGGATCGATATCCTGGTGAGCAACGCGGCCTCGGGCTATAACCGTCCGGTCATGGAGCAGAAGACCAAAGGCTGGGATTGGACGATGAATATCAACGCCCGGGCGCTGCTGTTCGGCGCGCAAAAAGCGGCCCCCATGATGCAGAGGCGCGGCGGCGGAAAGATCGTCGCAATCTCCAGCCCGGGGGCAAACCGGGTGCTGCCGGATTATGTGGTGGTGGGGGCCAGCAAAGCCGCGCTGGAGGCCGTCACCCGCTACCTGGCGATCGAGCTGGCGCCGATGAACATCGCCGTGAACGCCGTCTCACCCGGGCTGGTGGAGACGGAGGCCCTGCGCCATTTTGCAGTGGTAAAGAAAGACCAGGCGATCCTGGAACGCGCGACCCGCCTGACCCCGGCCGGGAGGCTGGTGACCCCCCAGGATGTAGCGCAGGTGGTGGCCTTCCTCTGTTCACCCGCGGCTGAAATGATCCGCGGCCAGGTGATCCTGGTGGATGGGGGGTATACCCTGCCGGCGGCAGGGGTTATTTAACTGCGAAGAAGCACTCCGCGAAGAAAATTTCTAGGCCCTAAAGGATTTGCTGCAAACCCGTCCACAGGTCGGCTGTGCCCGGCTGCCGGCCATTTTCCGCTTCACAGCGCCCGGCGATGGCCTGCTCGATCGATCCCCGGACCTGAAGCCAGGTCTCCTCGCCCGATCCGGGCCACCCCCAGGCGATGATTGCGCCCGAATCCTCGGGATGCAGACCACCGTGGACGCCGTGCGTGGGCCCGCTGAAGTAAAACCCCTCCGCCAGGTTGCTGATCAGGAATAGATCGCCTGAGAGCGGGCCGGCCAGGTTGTTCAACCGGTTGACGGGATCGGCGTACAACCCGGGGGGCTGCCGGGCAAACCAATCATCGAGTGAGAGCAGCTCGCCCTGCGGCGTGAAGGACAGATAGTTCGTGTGCCAGCCCTGCGCGGCCACATTGCGGACCAGCACGCCGGCCAGTGCGCCTTCCAGGTCGGGCGTATAACGGCCGGTGGAGTGCGCCTCCCAAAAGAGGCGGGCCACCGGGAGGATGTCCCTTTCGAAATCCGGCGGCGTCCTCCACCTCCCCTCCCGGTTTTTCACATATACCTGTGCGCTGCCCCCATTCATGGCGACCACCGCGTCGCTGTGAGGATCTTCCCCGGGGTGGTCGTGCACGTCGAGGCCGAGCGCCTCGAACAAGGGCGCCAGCTCGCGTTCGAAGGGGAAAGCCAGGCGGATCGAGTGGCGGTCATCCGGGAGGACGTCGATCATGCCGTGGTCGGAGCACAAGATCCAGAATGGGTCAGGCGAGCCGCCCCTGCGGGCCGCGTTCACCGCCTCCAGCAGTTCCCCAATCATCGCATCCAGGTGCGCTTCAAGGTAGGGCAGTTGACCCTGCGGCCCGTTGGCGTGGCTCGCAGAGTCAACACCCAGGAAGTAGACCACCAGCAGGTCGGGGGTTCCAGATTGGTCCAGGTAGTCCAGGGCTTTCTTCAGGATGTGGCGGTCGAACTCGGCCGGGGATAGGCCGACCAGCCCGTACCCTTTGGTGAGCCGGGCGAGATTGACCACAGAAGGAGGCAGCCATTTGCTGGCGCCGCGGGCGTACATGTGCCCGGCGACTACAGAACGGAACCCCTCCCCGGCGAGCTGCTCGTAGAGCGTCGGTTCTTGCAAACACCAGGCGGCGAGCCCTTCGGTGAACACGCGCACGGCATCGTCGGCAGCCAGGGTGCCGCCCACATCGAAGGCGAAGTGCCGCGGGACGCCCCGGCTGTTCAGCCCAAACCGGTCGTAGAATTCGCTCCCCGGGATGCCGTGCTGCCGGGGATGGGCGCCGGTCATCAGGCAGGCCTGGGAGGCGAAAGTGATGCTCGGTGCGCAGGCCATCACAGGGGTGAACAGGCCGCGCGGCAGCCCTTCTCCGCCGAACAGGCGAGCGATGTTCGGCAGACGACCTTGCCGCAGCCCGGTCTCGAGCACATCGGGGCGCAGCGCGTCGATATCAACGATCACGACCGGCGGCCGGGCCACTACACCCCCACCAGTATCGCCCGGGCCGGAGCGCCGTCCGAACCGGCAAGCTTAAGCGGAAGACAATAAAGGGTATAACGCCCTTGAGAGATTTCCGCCAGATTGAGCCCCTCGACGATCACCACACCGGCCTGCAAAAGAATTTCGTGCGTGGGCCGGCTTTGCTTATAGGGGGCAATCGAGAGGTAATCGATGCCAACCAGTTTAACGCCGCGTTCCACCAGGAACCGGGCCCCATCTTCGCTGATGCCGACAAAGTCCTCCTGGAATCTTTCTTCATTTCGGGCCCAGTAGCCGGAATTGCGGGTGCGGAAGAGCAAACGCCGGGTGCGGGGCGGTATCTCCGCTGCCTCTAAGACGGCGGCGTCGATCTGATCGACATGATCCGGGATGTGCAGCACATAAGCCCGGCCGGTGAGAATCTTCAGGGGCAGGGCGTCCACCGTCATCGTATCCCCTCCCAGGAAGTGGAAAGGTGCATCGACGTGAGTGCCGGTATGCACGCTCATGTTCATCCGGGAGACGTTAGAGTTGCTGCCCTCCTCGATCTTTTCCACCCGCTCGATCGAAACACTGGGATCGCCCGGCCAGACAGGCAGGCGCGAAGAGATGGTCAGAGAGATGTCGTAGGTTTCCATTTTTCCTCCATTAATCCCAACCTGTTAAAAAGTATATCTGAAGGCAACAATAAATGCAACCAGCCCGGAGGAATTGCATCATGAAAAGAATAGCCCCCGCTGCATTTTTCGCGAGACTGTCCATGTTCCCCTCAACGGATTGTTATAATAGGAAGAGTTTCTCCTATGACCGCGAGATGATCTGAACACTCCCCTGCTGCCTGGCGCCGGCGCAGCCACGCGACCGGCGGGCAGCAGGCCATTTGGAGGCTTAATGGTCGTTCAGCTTTTTATCACCTGCCTGGCGGAGCAATTTTACCCCGGCGTGCTGGAAAAGATGGTCCACCTCCTGGAAAAGTTGGGGGTAGATATGGTCTTCCCCGAAGCGCAGACTTGCTGCGGGCAGCCCTTCTACAACAGCGGATTCAAGGGGCAAACCCGCGAGATGGCCCTCAGGTGGCTGGAAGTGTTTTCGCAAAGCGAGGTACCCATCGTATCGCCATCCGGCTCCTGCGTGGAAATGGTGCGCCATCATTATCCGGAATTATTCCCCGAGGGGACGCCAGAGCACGACCTGGCGCGCCAGGTGGGCGAGCGCACATTCGAATTTAGCGAGTTCCTGGTACACCAACTGAAGGTCCTGGATGTCGGCGCCCGGTTCCCGCATAAAGTGACCTACCACGCCTCTTGCCACGGGCTGAGAGGGCTGGGCCTGCGGACCGAGGCGAAACAACTGCTTAGAGCGGTGCGCGGCCTGGAACTGGTGAGCCTGCCCGAAGAGGAGACCTGCTGTGGCTTTGGGGGCGTGTTCAGTATGATCTACCCGGAAGTGAGCCGGAAGATGATGGAAACCAAGGTCAACCATATCCTGGAGACCGGAGCGGAAGTTGTGGTCGTCAGCGATGCGGGCTGCCTGATGAACATCGGCGGGGGCTTGCAGAAAATCAGCGCTCCGGTGAAGGCGATGCACCTGATCGAAGTCCTGGCGGCAAACGGAGAGATGGAATGAGCGGCACTCCCCCCACCCGAATAGATTTCGGCGGGTACAGCGCAGATGTGCCCGCAAACATCCCCGCCGCAGTACAGCAGGCGACCAACCGCTTCCTGGGGACCCGCGAGCTGCGGGTCTCGGAACTGCCGGAGTGGGAGGAACTGCGCCAGGCAGCGCATGAGCTGCGCCTGCACACCCTGCAGCACCTGGATGTTTACCTGGAGCAGTTGGAAGCGCAGGTCACCGCCGCCGGCGGGCAGGTGCACTGGGCAGCCGATGCCGCGGAAGCCTGTCGTATCGTGCTGGAGATCGCCGCGGCGCATCAGGTGCGCTCCGCGGTGAAGGTCAAATCCATGGCGACCGAGGAGATCGGCCTGAACCGGGCCCTGGAACAGGCCGGCATATCCGTCTACGAGACTGACCTGGGGGAGTACATCATCCAACTGGCGGGGACCGGCCCCTCGCACATCATCGTCCCGGCAGTGCATCTGACCAAAGAGGAGATCGCCCGGCTGTTCCAGGAAAAACTGGGGGTGGATGCCCCTCCCGACCCCGAACGGCTGACGGAGATCGCCCGCCGCACGCTCAGGGAGAAGTTCCTGACTGCGGAGATGGGCATATCGGGAGCCAACTTCCTGATCGCCGAGACCGGCACGTTGGTGATCGTTACCAACGAAGGCAATGGGCGCATGTGCACAACTTTGCCCAGGGTGCACGTGGCGGTGGTGGGGATTGACAAAGTCATCCCCGATTGGGAATCGCTCGCCGTGCTGCTCAAGCTGCTGCCGCGCAGCGCTACCGGCCAAAAGATTTCTACCTACACTTCCCTGATTACCGGCCCGCGCAGAGCCGAGGGCGAATACGGGCCGGAAGCGTTCCACCTGGTGCTGCTGGATAACGGGCGCAGCCGCATCCTGGCAGATCCGGAGGCGATCGAAACGCTGAAGTGCATTCGCTGCGGCTGCTGCCTGAACGTTTGCCCGGTGTATAAGCATGTCGGCGGTTTTGCCTACGGATGGTTCATCTCCGGCCCCATTGGGGCGATCTTCTCCCCACAAATTCTAGGGACTCAGGCGGCGCGAGAGCTGCCGTTCGCATCCTCGCTGTGCGGAGCCTGCGCCGACGTCTGTCCGGTGAAAGTCCCCATCCCCAAGATATTGCTGCACCTTCGCCACCGGGTGGTGGAAGGTTCGCCTCCCGCCGCTTCGCCTCTGGCGCGAGCCGGCGCCAGGGCCGGTGTTTATGCGTTGAATACTCCCTGGCTTTACCGCCTGGGAGCGGGGTGGATGAAAATCGCCCAATCCCCCTTCCGCCGGAAGGGATGGCTTCCCTGGCTGCCGCCGCCGGTAAACCGCTGGACGAAGGTGCGCCCCCTGCCGGTTTTCCAGGCGCGCTTCCGGTCCTGGTGGAAGCACAGGAA
>CAYMLG010000023.1:43366-49494 GCA_964391195.1 uncultured Anaerolineaceae bacterium
CGCCGCTGGCAGGTCGCCGGGCATCTACAGGCGGCGGGGGTAGAGATCGTCCCGCCTGAGGCCGGGAAGCAAGCCCTGGCTGCCTGCGATCTGGGAGTGACCGAAGCCGATTTCGCGCTGCCGGAGACCGGCACCCTGGGGCTGCTCAGCTCGCCCGAGAAACCAAGGGCCGTCTCCCTGCTGCCGCGCGTCCATCTGGCGCTGCTGCGGCCACAGGCGCTGAGGGGCGACCTGCACCAGGTGTTCGCCGAAGCCCGCCGCCATCCCTACCTCATTCTGGTCACCGGGCCGAGCCGCACCGCGGATATCGAGTTGACGACGACCCTGGGGGTGCACGGGCCGAAGGCGTTGTACGTATGGCTGATCGAATAAGCGCCGCAAGGCGCTGTTGATGGCCTGCACGCCGGAGGGCCTGCCGGCCCCCTGTGTGGAGAACGGAATGATCCAGGACCTTCGCCTCCTGCAAACAGAAGACTACCGCCGAAAGTTGGCCCAATGCATCCACTGCGGGCTGTGCCTGCAAGCCTGCCCCACCTACCTGGTGTTCGGCACGGAGATGGATTCGCCTCGCGGCCGGATCACCTTGATGCATCTCGTCTCTGAGGGGTTGGTCGCGCCGGAAGACTTCCGCCAGGTCTTCAGCCGGCATATCAGCCTGTGCCTGGCCTGCCGTTCGTGCGAGACCGCCTGCCCCTCAGGGGTGCAGTACGGGGCGCTGGTCGAGCAGGCCCGGATCGTGGTCGAGCGCAACCGCAAGCCGGGTTTCGCCGAACGCTTCTTGCGCTGGATCGGGACCCGGCAGATCATGCCAAAGCGAGGATTGCTAAAACTGCTGGCCTGGCTGCTGTGGTGCTACGAGAAAACCGGCCTGCAGCGCCTGGTGCGGCGGATGGACGCCCTGCCCCCGCCGCTAAAGGCGATGGAAGCGATCCTGCCACCGCTCACCCTGCGCTTCACTCCCCTGGGCAAAAATCTGCCCCCAGGCGGAAAGCGAGGCGGTCGGGTGCTGTTCTTCACCGGCTGTATTCAAGAGGGATTCCTCTCCCAGGTCAACCAGGCCACCCTGCGCGTGCTGCAGCGGAACGGGTTCGAAGTCTACGCCCCGGCGGAGCAGACCTGCTGTGGGGCCGCACAGCTTCACCTGGGAGACCTGGACGCAGCCCGAGCCCTGGCAAAGCGCAATATCGATGTCTTTCAGGATAGCGGCTGCGCCCTCATCATCAATAACGCCGGAGGCTGTGGGGTCTCGCTCAAAGAATACCCGCACCTGCTGGCCGGAGATCCGGTCTATGCGGAAAAAGCCCGCGAATTTGCGGGCCGTGTGCGGGATATCAGCGAATTCCTGGCGGAAAACCTGATCGAACCCCCGCGGGGAGCGGTGTGCCTGCGGGCCACCTATGCCGACTCCTGCCACCTGCGCCATGGCCAGAAAGTGGTGAAACAGCCGCGAGAACTTCTCCAACAGATCCCGGGGCTTGAGCTGGTCGAATTGCAGACCCCCGATCGCTGCTGCGGCAGCGCCGGAGTATACAACCTGGTCGAGGCGGATACGGCGAACCGGGTGCTGGATGAGAAAATGAGCGACATCGCTTCAACCGGGGCCGAATTGATCATCACCACCAACACCGGCTGCCATCTGCAGTTGATCGCCGGAGTGCGGCGAGCCGGGCTCCGGGCGCGGGTGATGCATCTGGTCGAAGTGCTGGATCTTTCGTATCAAAGGGAGTGAAAAATGGCCCTGGCGATAAAACCGGAACTTGAAGAACTGGCCCGCCTGCTCAGGCCCGGTCAGGTGATCACCAACCCGGTCGAGCTGCTCACTTATGAAGTGGATGCCGCCAATGACCGGGGGAAGCCAGACGGGGTGGTCTTCCCCACCACCGCGGAGGACGTGGAGATGATCGTCCGCTGGGCCGCCCGGCACAGGCTCCCTCTGGTGGCGCGCGGAGCCGGCACGGGCCTCTCGGGCGGGGCAGTCGCAGAGCGCGGCGGCCTGATCGTCGCGTTCTCCCGCATGAACCGTATCCTCGAGCTTCAACCTGCGGGGCGTTGTGTCTCCGTTGAGCCCGGGGTGGTGCACGCCGACCTCGATGCGTATGTCCGCCGGGCAGGATTGTTCTACCCGCCTGACCCATCCAGCGGCCGTTCCGCAACCCTGGGCGGGAATATCGCCGAAAACGCCGGCGGGCCGCACTGCTTCAAGTACGGAGTCACCACCAATTACCTGACCGGCCTGGACCTCGTTTTGGCCGGTGGGCAGCGCGTCCGCCTCGGCGGACAGGCCCTGGACTATCCGGAATATGATCTCCTGGGCATAGTAGCCGGCAGCGAGGGGACGCTGGGAGTTGTCACCCGGGCAGATGTCCGCCTGCAGCGCGTCCCGCCGGGTGTAAAAACCATGATGGCGGCTTTCTCCACTGTGGAGCAGGCCGGCGAAGCGGTTTCGGCCATCATCGCTCAAGGGCTGGTGCCCGCAACCCTGGAATTCATGGACCGGAAAATGATACGCATGATCGAAGACTACGCGCACGCCGGTCTGCCGCTCGAGGCCGAAGCCGCGCTCATCATCGAAGTGGATGGTTTCCCGGAGAGCCTGGCGCCTCAGATCGAAGAGATTATCTCGATCTTAAGCGCGCATCAGGCATTCGATCTGCGGGTGGCGCAGACCGGCGAAGAACGGGACAGAATCTGGTACGGTCGCAAGAGCGCGGCCGGCGCGATGGCCCGCCTGGCTCCGGCCTACTACTTGCTGGATGGGACCGTGCCCCGCAGCAAGCTGGCGCACACCCTGAGCCTGGTCAACCAGGTGTGCGATAAGCTGAATCTGCGGGTGGGGTACGTGTTCCACGCCGGAGACGGCAACCTGCACCCGTTCATCTTGATCGAGGACCCGCACGATCCCGAGATGGTCGGCCGGGTGCACGAGGCCGGACGGCGCGTAATGGAGATTTGCGTGGGCCAGCGGGGCAGCATCAGCGGTGAACACGGGGTGGGGATCGAAAAGCGAAACTTCATGCCGCTGATGTACGGCTCCGACGAACTGCACGCCATGTGGGAAGTCAAAGAAGTCTTCGACCCGCAGGGGATACTGAATCCGGGGAAGATCCTCCCCGCCCGGGAGGAGATCGCTGAGGCGGGTCGCCCGGCGGAAGAATCCCCCGCCCCGGCGCGAACCGGCCGCGGGGACGATCCGTTCGAGCCGCGATCGGTCGCAGAAGCGGCCGAGGCCCTGCGCTGCGCAGCCGCAGATGGGAAACACGTGCGCCTGCGCGGCGGCGGCAGCAAATCCGGCCTGCTGCCGCCAGTCCACCCCGTTCTCTCCACCTGTAAACTGGCCGGAATCCGCGAATACGCTCTGCAGGATCTGTACATCACCGCCGGAGCGGGGACCCGCCTGGCCGTCCTGCAGGCCGAGCTGGCCCGGGATGGGATGTGGGTGCCCCTGGTCTCACCCTGGGAAGAGGCCACCTTGGGAGGGATCATCGCCGCCAATGCGAACGCCCCCCTGCGGATGCGCTACGGCAGCATCCGGGACCTGGTGTTGGCGAGCGCGGTCGTTCAGATCAGCGGGCGTGTGCTGCAAACCGGCCGGCCGGTGGTCAAAAATGTGGCCGGCTACGACCTGACCAAGCTGTTCGTGGGCTCTTACGGTACGCTGGGATTGATCTCCGAGGTGACCCTGAAGCTGGCGCCTCTCCCCCGGCGCCGGTCCAGCCTGATCGTCCCCCTGGAGAACCTGGACTCCGGATTGGCCCTGGCTGCCCGGCTGCTGCCCCTGTGCCTGAACGCTTCTGCCCTGCTGCTGTGCTCGGGCTGTTCCGAATTGTCCTCAGCGCCTTTCCATCTGATCTACACCGCCGAAGGGCTGGCGGAGGATGTCAGGGCCGAGATGGATGAAGTCAACCGGGCGCTGCAGGCTTGTGGGGCAAGTGGGCTGCAGACGGTCAGCGCCCCTTCCGGGACGGAGGTGTGGCGGAACTGGCTGCGCCTCGCTGCGCCACACCCCGCGCGGGGCGCCGCCCGGGCTGCGGTAGTACGGGCCGGTGTGCCCCCGCACCAAATGGCCAGCCTGATGCAAAGCCTGGCGCCGGAGCTGCTGAAGGGTTCCTTCGTGGCCGATATCGCCAATGGGCTGCTGTACACCCATGGTGGGCCAGGGATATGGACCCTGCGCCGCGCAGCCCTCCAGCTTGGCGGGTATGCTGTCCTGCTTGCCTCCCCGCCGGAAGACCCGCTGCTCCCTGATGATATCTGGGGTTACGAGCCCGCCGCCCTGAGCCTGATGGACCGGTTGAAAGAGCGCTGGGATCCGGATGGCCTCCTGAACCCGGGGGCGTTTTTATAAGCATGTTTGCGGATATACAGGCACAACTTATCAGCATAAAAAGATAGGGTGTGAGATGGGGACGGCGCTTCCGCCCCCATCTCACACCCTATCACTTCTGACACTATTGCTTGCGTTCTGTTAACAGTTATCTTGGCCAATTAACGCGCAACTGCGGCGGGACCGTCCCGCCGCAGTTGGCTTGGAGGAGAACTATGGACACGGACTGGCTTCGCTGCTCGGCCCATACCCGCTCAGGGTCGCCGCCGCTCCATGGTCATATCGCGACTGCAGTTTCAGTCCCCAGTTCACCAGCATGCGGCCGGTGGAAATGACTAATCGCTGGTGTGGTCTTGCCGCAGGCGAGGATCCGTTCCTCAGCGCAGCATTGATCCGGCGCTGCTGCTCTGCGAGGTCAATTTCATCCAGGCGGCGCTGCCGCTCTATTATTTCGGAACCCCAGGGAAACATATCCCACTTCCTTTCCCAGATCATTATCTGATACCGATCCTATCCGATAACTGAGGGGCCGAAATTGCACAGCCATCCGGCCCGTTCACCTAGAGGTCATTCCCCGAGCAAAAACCTTCTCACCGATTCGAGTGTTTCCTCGATCCGCTCAGGGTTGAGGTCGAAACATTTTGCGCCGTCGCACCAGCGCTCTGAAAGGAAACCATTGGCGCTCAACTGCTTCAGATGGCGTGAAGCAGCCGACTGGCTGAGATCCAGCTCCTGGATGATATCCTGCGAGCGCATCTCTCCCCGTTCGGCCAGCAGGCGGAGGATGCGCAGGCGATTGTCGTCGGTCAGGGCGCTCAGACGAATGATAATTTCGCTCCGGTCCAGTTCGGGCACGCTGATCGCGCTGCCTGCCGGCATGCGGGGGGAGAAAAACAAGCCCAGTTTATTGTTCCAGGCCAGTTTGCCGATATACGGGCCGGTGTGCGGGTGAGGGATGAAGACGATTTGCCTGGCGGCTTCAATCGTGGCGTTCCACTCCTGATTTGGTAGATCCCGGCCGGTGACCAGGCGGATCGCTTCCATCCGGCTGATCCCGGTGAGATCCACCTGGCGCAAGGCGCTTACCACTTTTTCGAGGGTCGGCAGGACACGATCCCACTCTGCAGACAGGTAGTCGGCCCACATTTCTTTAAAGTGGGAGACAATCAAGTCTTGCATCGCCGGCGGATCGAGCAATAATCGGTAAGCCTCCAGCTCAATTTCGGGCTTATAGTGCGCCGAAGAAAAACGCTGGCCCAGATATGCCAGGTAATTATCCGGGCTGGAAAGAGCGACCTCGAGCGGGATGGCTTGCGCCTCCACCACCGCTTCGGGCAGGCAATTCAAGCTCTCATAAGCTGCCAGCAGGCGGTCCCGCAGGCGCACCGGGTCTACCGACTCCAGGCGGCGGATATGATCGGGAAAACTGCCACTGCTGTGTTCGGGGATCACCGCATAGTGTAGTCCATTCATGACGAGAACATTCCTGTGGAACTGGTCTGGAGAAAGACTGGCGGCGGTGCGCTCAGCCCACTCCGCGGTCCCCGACAGTTCGTCCACCTGAGACAGCACCATCAGACTGTAAAATACATTCCACGCCGGCTCCAGGGCGACGTATCTGTCAGGCGCTGTCGTTTTATTGAAGATTTCCTGCACCATGATCGGCATTTTCTTCTTCTCCTGAAGCTCCCCCCACCATCAAATCCCTATCTTTTCACTTACCCACATTATGCGCTTATCCGCATAAGTGGTTACTATTCATAGTATACCTATATTATCGCATTTGTCAAGAAGGAATTTCACC
>CAYMLG010000023.1:49594-54139 GCA_964391195.1 uncultured Anaerolineaceae bacterium
CGGGCATTCGATGATCCACCTGCTTTCTAACATGGTTATAATGATCCGGATGTTTCGCAAACTGCTGTTATTGCTGATCCTGTTTCTGGTTCTGCCGGCGTTGGCGTGCAATTTCACGGGGTTCCAGCCCCCGCAGCGCAGCGACGAAGTTGAGGCGCTGCGGGCTACCCTGCGCGCGCAACTGGCCTACACCCCCACCCCGGCCGCGGATGGCGCCTCACCCCCCCAACCGGAAGCCGGCGGCACGGCCAATCCTGGCCTGGCGACGGCCACGCCTGGGGCCCTGCCCACCCTGGCCCCGGGTCCCAGCGCCACTCCGGGGCTGAGCGAGGACCTGGAAATCTATCGCTACACAACCCTGCCGGGAGACACGCTGCCGGCGCTGGCGGCGCGTTTCGGCGTCCCGGTGGAACAAATCGTATTCGCCGAACCGGTCCCCCTGGAGGGGCTCCTGCCGCCCGGGATGCCGGCCGCCATCCCCAACGCGTTGGGCGAGCTGCCATTCAACGGCGCGCTGCTGCCGGACAGCGAAATCGTCTACTCCCCGACGACGGCCGGTTTCGATATCGAACAATACGTCACGCAGGCGGGGGGATATTTGAGCAGCTACTCCGAGGCGGTGGAGGGCGAAGTCCTCTCCGGCGCGGCCATCGTCCGCCGCATCGCCGAGGAGACCTCGACCAACCCCCGCACCCTGCTGGTTTTGCTCGAATACCAGTCGGGTTGGGTCAGCGGGCAGCCCGCCGGAAATGAGCAGATCCTGCGGCCGATGGGTTACTACGTGGAAGGTTACACCGGTCTGTACAAACAGCTCTCCCTGGCGGCCAAGATGCTGAACATGGGTTACTACGGCTGGCGTGAGGGCTCGCTCACCACCCTGAGGTTCCCCAATGACCAGGGGGTGCGCGTGAGCCCGGTGCTGAATGCCGGGACGGTGGCGCTGCAATACCTGTTTGCCCGCTCATTCGACCCGCCGCAGTGGGGCCAGGCGCTGTACGAGCCAGGCGATTTCCTGGACCTTTACCGGCGAATGTTCGGTGATCCATGGGCAATATCCGCTCAGGCCGGCCCGCTTTTCCCGGCTGAGCTTGCACAGCCGCCGCTCGAACTGCCGTTTGCCTCGGGGGAGCGCTGGAGCCTGACCGCCGGCCCGCACGTTGCCTGGAATACCGGGACCCCGAACAGCGCCCTGGATTTCGCTCCGGTGACCGGTGAAGCGCCCTGCGCCGTCTCCCGCGCCTGGGTCACCGCTCCGGCCCCGGGGGTGATCGTCCGCTCCGAGAACAGCATGATCGCTCTGGATCTGGACGGCGATGGATACGAGCAGACCGGTTGGGTGGTGGTCTTCCTGCACATCGCCGCGCGCGACCGGCAGCCGGCAGGCACTTGGGTGGAGCTGGACGACCCGCTGGGTCACCCTTCCTGCGAGGGGGGGCGCGCCACCGGCACCCACGTGCACGTGGCGCGCAAATACAACGGGGAATGGATCGCCGCCGGTGGCCCGCTGCCGATGGTGCTCAGCGGCTGGCAGGCCCAGGCCGGCGCCCGCCCTTATGAAGGTTTCCTGGTGCGAGATGGGGAAATGGTTACTTCGAACCCTGGCGGGTCTCGCGCCTCGATTATCGTCCGCTGACCAACAGCAGGGCATAGATGATCCGGGGAGTATGAGCGCGGTGGGGGCCCATACTCCCCGGATCGTTTTTCACTGCTTCAGATACAGGTCGAAGAAGCGGATTGTGTGCAGCATTGCGGCGCTGAAGTTGTTCGAAATATTGTGGTTGTCGTTCTCGTAAGTGTAGAGCTCGACCGTTTTCCCTGCCTCCAGCAATTGGTTGTACAGGGTTTCGGAAAACTCGACCGGGACATCGGCATCATCGATGGCATGATGGAGTTGAACCGGCCCGGAAATTTCCGCAAGGTAGGAATTGGACGAGATGCCATTCCAGAACTCGGGGTTTTCCTCTGGCGTCCCAACCTCCTCGATTAACCGCGTGCGCCAGCTTCCGCGGCCCGGGCCGGGGGTGCGGGTGGGCCCGTTCCTTCGCCAGCGGTTGAGCAAGTCATCATACGAGGCAACGACGCCCCCCCAGATCACCCCCGCTTTGACATCGCCGGAAACGACCATCGCTCGCAAAGTCAACCAGCCCCCCATCGAATGGCCCCACATACCGATCCGCTCCGGGTCGACCATCGGGTGCTGCTTCAACGAGGCGACCGCGTTTAGCACATCGACCGCATAGCCGGGATGCCCGTAAGCTCCATCCGGGGACCCCTCTGAGCGATCGTGGCCGCGATAGTCGATGCGGAAAACTACGTAACCGCTGCGGGCCAGCCAATCGACATAGGCGATATAGCGCTCGGTTGTGCGGTACTGGCGAGGGGGGATATAGCCGTGGTTGAACACAATTCCCGGCCAACCATTGGCGGGCATTTCACCGTCCGGGATGGTCAGCAGCCCGTAGATCGTCAGGCCTTCGGATTCGTAAGAGGCATAGTAGCGGCTGTAGTTCGCCCCGCGCTCCAGGGTTTCGTGGATGATGATCTCGCTCCCTGGATAAGGGGTCTGGCGCATGGCGATCACATTGAGGGGATGCAGGGTGGGGGTCGGGGTGAGGGTAATCGTGGGGCTGGGCGTGACGGTCGGAGTCTCCGTGGCGGTGGGGGGTTGGAAAGGCGTGGGGGTCTCCGACGGAGGCGGGCTTGCCGTGGGGCCGCTGGTCACTTGCAGCGAGAGCCCGGGTTGGCTTCCACCGGCGCCTGCGAAAATACTGCAACCGGCTACCAGCAAGCCTGAGGCCAAAACAGTGAACACCATCCCATAGAGTTTCCTTTTTACAGGCATGTGCATCGCTCCATTTCCAATAAAGCTTACCGATACGAAAAGCGGGCTAATTGAGCGGATCGCCCGCAGCCTGAATCGATGGATCAGCGGTTGGGCCGCCGGGAAAGGCCAATCCCCTGCCGGTCCGCCTGGTGAGCGTCGGCCCGGTCGGCGTAATCCTGAAAGGTGCGCTCGACGGAAGCGGCCACCCGGTCCAGGTGCTGCTTCACAAGGGGGCGGCGGTCATCGGGCAGCACCTGGTACAGATCCTGTAAAAGGGCGCGCAGCCGTCGCATCACCTGCAGAGAAGTAGCGCCGTAGTAGCGGATTTCGTGCAGCGCCAGATCCAGGTAATCCTCCCAATCCGGCGCAGGGTACAGGACGCGTAACTGCGCTTCCCGATCGTAGGCATAGCCGATCTCCAGCACCCGGTTCCCCAGGCGGTGCAGCAGGTCGTCCAATTGATCGATGGCCTGCACCGCCGTGGTTGGATCGTTGATGGCCCCTGACAGCGCCCTGACCCCGATATCGACGATCAGGCGGATGGCATAGCGGGGGTCCTGTTCGATCGTCCTCGTCTCCGACAGCTCAACCGCCTGGCTCAATGCCTGTTCGTCCAGGGGTTCCTTCCCCCCGCACACCTCGATCAGCACCGCGCCATCGGATACCAGGTCGCCTACCCAGTAATTGAGTTTGATCAGGGCATCCGCGCGAGCGGCGAGTGAAACCAATCGGGGGACATCGATAAACAGGATCGTCAAAGGCCTGCCGGTGTAATGTATGGTCTGCGAAGCGGGCGGCAGTTGGCTGAGCATCTGGTTGCGGCTGCGGCGAAGCATCGTCTCCGGCGCGCTGGAGGGCGCTCCATTCACAGGGACGTACTGGATTGGGTACATCTTTTGAATGACCTCACGCGCCCGATCTCCAATTTTGTATAAGACATTGGAGACCTGGAGGGTGGTTACGTGTTGGAGCAGGGCCAGAAACCAGGTGATACTGCCCATCACCCCCAGCAGAGCGACGAACTCCGTCAGATCGTACGCTTCGGCTGCTCCGGGCAGTCCGATCACGATCAGCGCGATCAGGGTGTAGATGAAAGTGGCAATGAACATCCCCAGGGAGTGGCGGACGATATGGTCCTGGAGCAAGAAACGGGCCAGCCGGGGAGAATAGGCGCTGCTGGTGAACTGCAGCAGCAAAAAAATCATCGAGAAGACGACGCCGGTGAAGGTGAGCATGCCTGAGGCGATGGCGGAGAGCAGATAGGTGGCCGTCTGCGCGCTGAATATGGAGGCGTTGAAGAGCTGCACGTCCAGGCGGGGAATGGCGATCCCCAGAAAGACAGCAGCCAGGATGTAGGCGGCCGGGACAGCCCAGATGGCAGCCTGATGGCGGACTCGTGATTTTTGCCAGTTGACTCTCACGACCGAGAATCCTCTCCCCACAGGAGTCATGGAATTAGATGCGCAATTCTTTAGCCGGCGCCTGAGAATAGCTTCTTATCGCGGGTTTGGCCAGCAGAGTCCGGCCAAACCCGCGATAAAAATCTCTCCCACAGAATGACGTTATATATACTACATTATGGGTTTTTTGGAAACAGGAAGTTGGGCGGGGGCGTGGCTTTCTTATCAATGTGGGCTTGGGAGATGAGCGGGCTGCACAGGCCGCTCATCTCCCAAGCTCATATCCTGCAAGCCTGGCTTTGAAGTAGTTGTATTTGGGAT
>CAYMLG010000023.1:54239-65549 GCA_964391195.1 uncultured Anaerolineaceae bacterium
ATACACCATCCACCCGGCTTCTGGTAAGCGAACCGAGCTCAATGGGTCCGGATGTCAGCCGGCGAGAGGAAACACGATCAGAGTCTGGAGTTGCTGCGGAGGTGTTCCCATAGGATCGTTCAGGTAGAATTCGTAGACCGTTCCGGTGGGCGTTTCTCCATTCTCCTCCAGAAATGCGTTTATCGCATCGTAAGCGGGTCGCATCTCCTGATATGGCCCGGTGTACAGGCAGGTCGCCTGTTTGCCCCCCGGCACCTGGCTGCTCTGGACCTCACCGCTGCCGGGCAGTTGGCGGTCAACCGGGAAGCCGATCTCTACATCCAGGTCTTCCATATCCATGTTGTAGTATGCGCAGAATGGGGCCCCGGCCGGCTGCCCGCCGGCTTCGCCCAAATAGCGCATCACCGCACCGTACCCATGTCCCATACGTTTGGGCAGCTCCTGAACGGAGGTGCGGATACGAACGGAAAGCGCAGGCTGGGCCGCCTGTTCCTTGATCTCAACTAAGTACGACATGCTTCCTCCCGTATGATTCAATTTCTTGCGTGCACGCACAACTTGTCAGCAGAAATGAATCGTAGTTTTATGGGGGTGTGGGCGGCTTCGCCAGGCGACGAAGTCGCGCACACCCCACAAAACACCATTTACTACTGTCAATATTTGCCTGCACATTAACCAGTTCCTTTTATCGATTGATCCAAACTGGGTTATGATTGGTTATGCCGGTGATCTAAATATATCAGAACAACTGTTCTATGTCAAGTATTTTGCTACGGAGGGCGGAGTGATTCCTTACAGCATCATTTTTTACTTCTTTCTCAGCCTGATCACCGATTTCGTAGAAGCCATTTACGCCTTTGGGCTCCTGGGGCTCAGCTTCCCCCCAGAACTTGCCTCTGTGCTGTTTCTCTTCACCCCGGCGCTGATTCTGCTGATGCGCCGGGGTCTACCCCGCCGGGCGCTGCTCTGGCTCGGCATCGTTGTCCTCCTGGCCGGCGCCGCCGGACCGATGCTGGACACCCGGGAGCGGATGCTGATATCCGGGGCCGGAGCCGGCGCATTTCTCATGTTTCTGCCCGCTCTGCTCACATTCCTGGGCAGCAACCGGAGAGTCTCCCACTCCCCTACCCTGGGCGCCGGGCTGGTCGCAGGGACGGCATTGTTCATTGCCCTGCGGGCCTGGAACTCGGGCGTGAGTCCTTCCGGCCATTGGCTGGCGCTCGCTTTGGGCTGGCTTTTGGCCCTGGTGGGAGGGTTCTGGCTGAACCGGGAACTGGCAGCGGAGAGCGCCGGGATGGTGGAGGTGCACGGCACCCGCTGGCCTGCGCCCTTTGGACGGACGGTGGGGCTCAGCCTGGGGATCATGTCCGCCCTGATCTTGCTTTACTTTGCTTTTGCGAGCCCGCATGTGCTCGCCCGCTGGACGGGTTACAGTTACCCGCTCACACTGGTTCTCACCGGGCTGGCACTCACCGGCTTTGCATTCTTGCTCTTCCTGTCCGGCCGGTCGAATTTCTCCATCCCTTACCGGTGGCTGCTCCTGGCGAACATCCTCTTTGTCGCCTGCCTGGTGGGGGTCATCCTGCCCTTCCAGGTGAGCTTCCCTGCAAATCCCGGTGCATACCCCTATCTCGAGCCGCCCCCATCGCCCCTGGCTATCCTCCCCTACCTGGGGATGCTCATCTTGCTGCCCGTCCTTCCGCTCAACTTCACCCTGTTCTGCCAGGAGATGATCGCCATGTGCCCAAGCGCTCGGCGGTCTGGCGCGGCATTCCTCCTGGCTTCCCTTTTCCTGTTAGTGATGATCTTCGCCCAGGTGTTCACCACCGTTTACGATTATGCCCCGGTGATCGGGCCATTCTTCCGCGACCGGTTCTGGCTGGTGTACCTGATCGCCGGTTTGGGCCTGGCGCTCCCGGTGCTCCTGGTCAGCAGCCCACAGCATGCCGGCGCGCGCGGGCTGAGAAATCTGCAGATTACGGCCGGTCCGGGGCTGCTCGTGCTGGGGTTGAGCGCAGCATCCGTGATCGGAGCGCTGGTCAATGCAGCCCGTCCGGCCGCGCCTCCTGCCGCCCCACAGGCTCTGCGCGTGTTGAGCTATAACATCCAACAAGGGTACGACGCAGCAGGGGAAAGGGGCCACACAGAAGTGCTGAGGTTGATGCGCCAGTTGGATGCAGATCTGATCGGCCTCCAGGAATCCGACACGAACCGCATCTCGGGTGGCAACGCCGACCTGGTGCGCTACTTCGCCGACCGGCTGGACATGCACGTTTACTTCGGCCCGAAGACGGTCACCGGCACATTTGGGATCGCGCTGCTGTCAAAATACCCGCTCATGGATCCCAAAACGGTTTACTTATACAGCGAAGGCGAACAGACGGCCGCTCTTTCAGCCGAGGTGCAGGTTGCGGATAGGATCTGGCGAGTGTTCGTCACTCACCTGGGGAACGGCGGCCCGCTGGTACAGCAGGAAAATTTCCTGGATTTCATCGCCGGGCAGGAGAACGTGATCGCCATGGGAGATTTCAACTTCCGGCCGGAGGGCGAGCAGTACGCGCTCACGGCCCGTGTGTTGAACGATGCCTGGCTGCAGCGCTGGCCCCAGGGCGTGGACGGTCAGGGAAAACGATGGGATCGGCGCATCGATCATGTCTTCCTCTCTCCTGGGGTCGAAGTCATCGACGCGGGCTACCTCGACGACCCCGCCTCCGATCATCCCGCCCTGTTGGTTGAAATACGCCCTTAAACGCAAGGTTTTCTCGAGCATGAGGCGGTTGGGATAGGCGGGCTGCACAGCCCGCCTATCCCAACCGCCTCCCCTTTTATGTGTGGCTTACGACTCTGAGAAAGCCATGACCTTAAACGATTACCCTCTTGCCGAATCCAGAATTTCCAGTAAAATTTGATAAATCCGCTCCACATTGCTGCTTCTGTTGCCAGGGGGATATTGGTGCTGGAAACCGCAAGACCCAGAAGTTCCAGTCGCGAAGCCAGTTGATTAAAAAGGGAGACAGGCTATGGATAGCCATTTAAGCCAGAAAGATAAGATCCGCCGCGGTTCCGAGGACTCGTGGAAATACTTTCGCTACATGACCGATTTCGTTGGTTTTACTGCCGAGGACGCGGCGACAATCCGTGAATCGGGGCTGATCATCGAAAAGTATATCCCCACCATTGTGGCCGATTTCTATTCCCACCTGCTGAGCTATCCCCCAACACGGAAATTCTTCCTCACACCCGATGGGACGATCGACCAGGAATACCTGCAGAAACGGATGCTCCATCTGACGAACTTTTGGCGGCGCACGGCTTCAGGGGTATACGACGAAGATTACGCGCGCTATGTGGATTACGTCGGCCACGCCCACACGGCGCGCGGCGCCGATCCGGGAATTTATATTGCCGAACGATATGTGATCGGCCAGGCCGGCTTTATGCAGCACGCCATCAGCAAAGCGATCGAGAAAGAGCTGCATGGTATCGATGAGGAGCTGGAGCACCGGGCGGTCCGGGCCTGGAACCTGCTGATGATGGTCATTCTAGAGATGCTTTCCAGGGCCTACGGGACCGAACATGACGCCGAGAGTGAGCAACAATCCTTCAACGTGGATCACGAGGCGGTCCACGATCTCGCCGTGGAAACGTATGAGAAAGGGTTGGGGTTGGAGCGGCCCCGGCCGATGATCGAGATGCGGGTTGGCCGGGTTGAGGATATCCCCGAAGGGGAGCGGAAGATTGTCGAGGTCGAGGGCCGCTCGATTGGGGTCTTCCATCATCAAGGCCAGTGGTACGCCCTGGTCAACCACTGCCTGCATCGCGGTGGGCCGGTTGCCACCGGCACTTTGGAGGGGAACGTACTGACCTGCCCCTGGCACGGTTTCCAATATGATGTCACCACCGGGAAGATGGTTGTGGACCCAGACTCGAAGCTGGAAATGTTCCAGGTGATCCTGCGGGATGGAGAAGTGTTCATATCCGTCATGCAGCGCCCCCCCGAAACCACCCAACGCAATTTCGATCGAGTTACGGAGCCTGCCGCAGAGGCTGCAGTCCAACTGGCGGAAAACGAGTTCCCGGCTGCCGAGCTGCACCCGGGCCAGACTCGCCTGGTGAGAGTGGATGGCGCCCCGGTTGCGGTTTACAACGCGGGCGGCGAGCTGTACGCCACGCACAACATATGCACCCATGCCGGCGGCCCGCTGAACGAGGGTAAGCTTGCCGGGTCCACCATCATCTGCCCCTGGCACGGGTCATGCTTTGACGTCCGCACCGGTGAAGTGCAGTGTGGCCCGGCGCAGCAGCCGGTGGATACTTATTCCGTTCAGGTTGAGGACGGGATCGCCAGGGTCGAGCGGAGCGCATAAGCTCCCTGAGCAGCAAGCAGGAGAGCGCAGGCAAATGGATAGCCTGCGCTCTCTGTTATAAGGCCGGTCCGGGAGTTCTCAGCTTTGCTTACCCAGGTGATGCTCGAGATGAGCGATAAACCAGGTCAACACAGTCTGAGGGACTCCCTTGCGGGCGCCGAACATCAGCTTCCGGCCTATGGCATCGATGGGATAAATTTCCACTGCAAGGGCGCTGTTGGCATCCTCTCCGGCCCGCACCTGCAGCGTCATCTGCGTGCGGTCACCAAGCACGCGCCCCAACACCTTCTTGTCGAACTTGGCTTCTAACTTGCAGAGGTCCGGCTTTTGCTGCAAGAGCACGCCTTCCAGCCCGGCGACCGCCTTTAAAGCCGCCTGGTACACCTCACTTGGGGACTGCGCGTAAGTCTTTTCCTGTCTGACTTCGTATGGCATGATCTTCTCTCTTTCCCTAACCGGCTGAAACCGCCGCCTCGGACCTGCCCTCTACCCAATCTGTTCGAGGGTCACGCGCTGCACAAAAGATTCGACCAGCTCACGGCTGCCAACCGCCGTCCCGTTCAGGCTGGCCGTCGCCGCCCCGCAAGCGATCCCCCAGCACAGGGTCTCGCTCAGATCCAGGCCCTGGTGCAGCCCCCAGACCAGCCCGCCCACCATCGAATCGCCGGCCCCAATCGGATTGCGCTCCTCGATCTGCGGGCTGCCGGCGGCCCACGCCTGCCCCTCCCGGGCCAGCAGCGCGCCATCCTTTCCCAGCGAGATCACCACATGTGCGGGACCCATGCGCAAGATGGCCTGCGCCACAGCCGCGATCTCTGTCCGGCGTCCGGCCGGGAGCCCGGCCAGCTTGCTCGCTTCCTCCGCGTTGGGCTTGACCAAAAACGGTCGGGTCCGGCAGCCATGAGCCAGCGGCTCTCCGCTGGTATCCAAAATCGCTCTACCTCCCCGCTCCTGGATCATTCCGATCAGCTCGGCGTACATGGTGGCCGGCAAGCCCGGCGGCAAGCTGCCCGCCAGCACCCACCAGTCGCCCTCCCGAACCCGGCTTCGAATTTTCTCCCGCAGTTCTTCCTGGGCGGCCGCGCAGATCACCGGCCCGGGTTCATTGGCCTTGACGTAGCGCCGCTGAGACTGGCTGACTATGCTGACGTTGGTGCGTGTTTCACCTTCGATCCACACAAAATCTGTTTCAATGCCCAGCGACCGGAGGCCGTCCTGGAGCAGCTCGCCGCTGCGTCCGCCGGCAAAGCCCATGGCCAGACTGTCTGCGCCCAGGGCTTTAAGCATCCGCGAGACATTGAACCCTTTGCCGCCGAAATCTACCCGGCATTCGACAGCGCGCAGTACCTGATCGAACGCAATCTCCGGGACCAGGAGCTCCCGGTCGACCGCGGGGTTGAGCGTGACGGTGAAGATCATTGCGGCGGGTCCCAGAACAGATCGATCAAAACCTCTTCCGCCTCGGGGGTCCAGACATCCCCTTCGCCCAGTCTGGCCGCCACTTGGGGGTATCGCTCCTTCAGTTCATCCAGGCTCAGGAGTGGAAGGCGGCTGAGCTGGGGGAAGATGACCACCTTCCCGGGGTACCTGCCCTCCATCACCGCCACCAGGGCATCCCGCGCCCTATCCATCCCGCCGATGGCTGCCACCGAACGCCCCGGCGAGAGGGCCCCCTGGCGGGCGCGTTCCATGACCAGTTTCTGGTCGTGGATGGTCAGGCCGGAGGTGCCGGTGTACTGCGCCTGGCCCAAGTAAACCGCGCTCAAGTCCAGGGCGCCAAGCGTGCCGTTGGGCACACCGGCGAATAAAACCAACATGCCATCCGGCTTCATCACCCCCGCCGCTTGGACCATCAGCGGAGCCGAGGGCACGCACACCACCACATCGTCCGCCCCCTCCCCGGCGGTGAGGCGCATGATAAAGTCATGGAACCCTTCAGCCGCAGTGTTTGGATTGTAAATCACCAGTTCCCGGCCGTTCTTCTGGGCCAGGGGAGCGAAGCGCAGCTTCAACGTCTCCAGGCGCTCGTCCGAGATTTCGGTGGCGACCACCAGCCGCGGACCATCCGGCTGCTCTAGCGCCCGCTGGACGTGCATCTGCCCCATCGGGCCACCCGCCCCGACAAAGACCGCGGTCCCACCTGGGCGCAGCTCGCAGCGGTTGCGCGCTTCCCCATACGAGGCGGCGATATCCGGCCCCTGGCTGCCGACGAAAGCGATGTAATCGTAATGCAGGCGCCCCAGGTCGGCTTCGACCGGCCCATCCAGGGGCGTACAGCCGACCATGTTCAGCGTGCCTCGGCGGGCGATCAGGCGCGCCGCAGCGCCCACCGCCCTGGCGGAGCGGGGTTCCAGCAAGATGATGTCATCGAACCCCTTCCCGCCGGTCGCCTCATCGGAAAGAGCCTCGTACTCATCCGGGGATAAGCCGTTCCGCTCCAACACCTGCGCCCCGCACCGGGTGACCAGCGCTTTCACCGCAGCCGGGACGTCGGTGAGCACGATCAGCCGGGGAGCATCCAGCCCGGATGAGAACTGGTACGGCCGGTCATCCCCCTGGCGCCCGGCGATCCACATCGTCCCGCCCACCTTGGGCTCCAGCCGCCGGCGTTGGGTGTAGGCGGCGAGCACGCAGCCCCAGGGTTCGAGCAGCGAGGCTTCCGCGTAGCCCATCTCGGCGTCCACCGGGAGCAGGCAGGCGCCTTCATCCGTCTCCAGCACTTCCGGCCCAATGAGATGGTATTGGATCAGGCCCCCTGGAACCGTGTAACCGTATGCGGTGCTCTTCCCATTCTGGTAAATATCCGGCTGCACCGCCAGCCGCTGGCCAGGATAGTAGCGCTCCTGCAGGTTCTTCCCCACCTGGATCACGGTCAGCGAGACTTCGTGACCCAGCCGGGTGGGATGAACGCTCAGGTCGCGGTTGTACAGCTTGGGGTGGTTCCGCCCCTGCTTCACAATTTTGATGTCTGAAAAACACATGCCGACGCTGTCGATCCTCACCAACAGTTGGTCGTCACCGGGTTCTTGGGGGGTGTCCAGCAGTTCCGGTTTGCCGTCCCGTCCAAAGTGATCGAGGCCTGCGCCATAAATATTCCAGGCCAGGCTGCGCGCGGGCAGCGGATAGCTGGCCTGACGGTAGATCTGATATTTTTCTGTCATCGCACGAAAATTCCTTGGTGAGCTGCCTGGGCAATCTCCCTGACCTCTTTCGCAGTGGCGCAGCTCAACGCCCGCTGAGCGAGGTCCCTCGCTTCCGTCATGGTCAGGGCGCGAATTTGGGCTTTTACGGTGGGGATAGCGGGGACGCTGACGCTGAGTTCGTCCACCCCCAGGCCCACCAGGATGGGCACGGCCAGGGGGTCGGCGCCCAGTTCGCCGCAGACTCCCACCCATTTCCCGGCCTGGTGGGCGGCGTCGACCGTCCTGGCGATCAGCCGCAGCACCGCCGGGTGCAGCCCGTCCGACTTGCTGGCCAGGCTCGGGTGCATCCGGTCCATCGCCAGGGTATATTGCGTGAGGTCGTTGGTGCCGATCGAGAAGAAATCGACTTCGGCGGCAAACGCTTCCGCCACGAGCGCCGCGGAAGGCACCTCGATCATGATCCCCATTTCGACCGGCCCGGCGTTCAGCTCGAGGCGCAGCGCCTCCACCATGTCCCGCGCCTGCCGCCATTCGGCGATATCCGCTACCATCGGGAACATGATCCGCAAGTGCCCGGATTGGCTGGCGCGCAGGATCGCCCGCAGTTGTTCGCGGAATAAATCTACTCTCGCCATGCACAGGCGGAGACCGCGTTCACCCAGGAATGGGTTTTCTTCCTGGGGCATCGGGATATAGGGCAGGGGCTTATCCCCGCCAATGTCCAGGGTGCGCACGATCACCGACAGGCCGCGCATCTCCCGGGCGATGCTGCTGTACACCTCGGTCTGCTCCCGCTCGCTGGGCGCGTCGGTCCGGTCCAGGAACAAGAACTCGGTGCGCAGCAGCCCGACGGCTTCCGCCCCCATCTGCAGGGCATCCCGGGCGTCCTTCAGCCCGCCGATATTGGCTGCGACTTCGATGCGAGTCCCATCCAGGGTGACTGCCGGCTCGGCGGCTTTCTCCCGGGCGGCGGTTTTCAGAGCGTTCCACCTCTGTTCAGCCTGGCGCGCCGCTTCCACCGCCCCATCATCCGGCTCAACCGTCAGGGTGCCATCCGATCCGTTCAGGATGACCCGAGTCCCATCTTTTAGTTCCAGAATCCCCGATCCGGCGCCGACGACGGCCGGCAGCCCGACCGCCCGGGCGATGATGGCAGTGTGCGAGGTAGGGCCGCCGGTCGCGGTGCAAAAGCCCAGCACCCTGCTCTGGTCGAGACCGGCCGTATCCGAAGGCGACAGTTCGCGCGCGATGACGATCACCGGGTGATCGGGCAGGGCGTGCCCCGAATCGCTGTCCCCCACCAGGATGCGCAGCAGGCGGTAGCCGATATCGTGCAGGTCGGCGGCGCGGGCGGCAAGCAAGGGGTCTTTTAAAGCGGCGACCGCTTTCGCTCTCTCTTCGATCGTTTTTTGCCAGGCGAGTGCCGCGCTCTGCCCGGTTTGGATCCTCGCCAGCACGGCTTCCAGCAGCTCCGTGTCCTCGAGCAGTTCCAGGTGAACATCGAAGATAGCCGCTTCACTTTCATTGTGGCTGGAGAGCAACTGCTGGCGCAGGCGGAGAAGCTGGCCGCGGGCTTTTTCGATCGCCCGCTGCAAGCGAACCTGCTCCTCTTCCGGTGGGCCGCACTCTTCCTCTGAGACCGAGATTTCCGCTCGCTTCAACTGGTAAACCGGGCCCACCACGATTCCAGGCGCAGCGGGGACGCCGCTGATGGCGTTCTTCCCTTCCGGTTGCGCCTCGTCCGGGCGGTCTTGGGCAGCCACAGGAGCCGGGGCAGAGGCGGCCTCCGCTTGCGCCTCCCCTTCCCCCAGGCCGGAGCGGATGGCGGCCTCGATCTCCGCCAGGGCCGCGTCTTCATCTTCCCCGTCAACCAGCACGCGAATCTGGCTGCCACATTCCGCCCCCAGGGTGAGCATCGAGATCATGCTTTTCGCATTGGCCTTTTTATCACCGTGCTCCACGCGGATATCGGCCTTGAACTGCTTCGCCAGGTTCACCAGGTATTTGGCAGGGCGGGCGTGCAGGCCGGTCGGGTTCTTTATCACTATTTCAAGTTCTTTCATCACTTCTTCCTTTGCCCGGTGGGAGCAGGGATCGATCCAACCGCGTGTGATCCGCCCGGGCGGATGGGTCCTCATCCGGGAGGCGAACCTGCTGCCTCCCGGACAAGACTACCCCTACCCCTCTCAGGCGGTGCTTTCTGCAGAAAGGCACCTTAGGATATCTTCAGGATCGGAAGTTTCGATCAACAATCGGGCCGTTTCTTCATCTTCGATCGCTTCGGCCAGGCTGGCCAGCACACCAACATGCTCATCAGAAGAGGCCGCGATACCGATCACCAGGTGGGCGACGTCGCCATCGCCCCAATCCACCCCGGCAGGAAACTGCACAACCGAGATTCCGGTCCGGTAAATATCGGCGCGGTTCTCGTACAGGCCGTGGGGGATGGAAACACCACTGCCCAGATAGGTGGACATGGTCTCCTCCCTGGCCAGCATCCCTTCGATGTAAGCGGGCGATACGCAGCCGGACTGCACGAGCAGTTCCCCGGCCTGGCGGATGGCATCTGTCCGGTCGGCGGCCTTGGCGTTCAACCGGACGCGGTCAATCGATAAAATCGCCATTCGTCACTCCACTGTTGCGGTAATTTCACCGTTGTCGGTGAACGCCTGTACCAGCCTGTCGAATACCGGGTCGTTGAGGAAATGGTTGAAGGTAACGACCACCGCGTTGGGCGCTTTGGCGCTGGCGACCTTGGCCAGTCCTTTGTGCACCACTACGACCTGGGCCTCACCGGGGATGTCGCGAGCGGGCTTGTGGATCACCGTGACCTGATCGATGTGGGCCTTCTTCAGCTTCTTCTTGAGGGCGTTGACGCTCATCAGGCTCGATCCCATGCCGGCCTCGCAGGCAAAGATGATCGTTTTCACTTGAGAGGCAGGGATTGTAGCTGCCATAGTTATTCCTCACTTTCCAGGGTAGGCCTGGTGCGGCGGCTCTCTGCGGTGCAACCGCCGGGCCGCCGCACCAGGGGGGGGTAGCGAGCGATCCGGCGGATCAGTCTGCCGCCAGGCCGGGGACAGAGCTGGCGGCCGGCGCAGCCTCTTCTTCGGCTTCTTCTTCGCGCACAGGCCGCAGGCGCAGGATGAGGGCTCCAACCAGGAAGGAGACCAGTGCGCCGACGAACACGCCGGTCAACACAGCGAAGTGCCCGCCGCGAGGGATGACCGCCAGGTAGGCGAGGATCGACCCGGGGGAAGGCGTGGCCACCAGCCCGGCGCCGGTGATGACAAACCAGAGATCGGCCGCAAATCCACCGGCAATCATGGCGAGCAGCATGATCGGGTGAGCCAGAACGTATGGGAAGTAGATCTCATGAATACCGCCGAGGAAGTGGATGATCATCGAACCCGGCGCCGATTCCTTCAACATCCCCTTACCGGCCACATAGTAAGCCACCAACAGGCCCAGCCCCGGGCCGGGGTTCGTCTCCAGCAGGAAGTGCAGCGCTTTCCCGGAGCTTTCAACCGCGGCCGCGCCCAGCGGCGCCAGGACCCCATGGTTGAGAGCATTGTTCAGGAACAGAATTTTCGCCGGCTCGATAATCAGCGCGGCCAGGGGGAGCAGTCTGGCGTTGACCAGATAGTCCACCACCCCGCCGGCGAACTCACTTAAACTGGAGACAAATGGCTCGACCAGCAGGTTGCCGATTAAGATCAGGATGATGGCCAGGATGCCGGCGGAAAAATTGTTGATCAGCATCTCGAAACCGACCGGGATATGGTCTTCCAACGCTTCGT
>CAYMLG010000024.1:0-25067 GCA_964391195.1 uncultured Anaerolineaceae bacterium
TGCTGACAACGGATTTTGTCACGGATTTCACGGATTGCTGACAACGGATTTTGTCCCGGATTTCACGGATTAGGGGAACGGATTGAGCGGATTGGACAATGGATGGCGATGATCTGAGACCGTACACTCATCCGCTGTGCGGTACGGGCGCGGCGGCCCTATAAATCGCCTGATTCTGGTAGGGGCGGGCGGGTCTGGTCTGTGGGTTGGGGGGCGTTCGTGGCGGGTGTGCTTTTCGGTTTGGGCACCCATGCCTGAATCAACGACCCGCCCCGACGAGGGTGGTGGGGCGGGTCTGGGTTGTAGGTGGGTTGGCGGTTATACCGGCAGGGAGGGGCCGGGTCGCCGGGTGGGCTTTCCTTCTTCGATCACGTTGAATAAATTCGCATAGCCAACATTCAGGCGCCAGGGGCCTTTGGACAGGTTGGAGTCCAGGTCGTAGGACTTGAAGCGCGGCAGGGGGCCGGATTCCCAGATAAAGCGCTGCTGCATGTCATGCTCCTCAAGCTGCTCCAGCGAAAGGTTCCAGCGCACCCGCTCATCTCCGTGCTTGTTCCACAGCAAGATGCGCTCCGGGCCGGTGGTGCTGGCCCGGTGGATCCCGGCCTCGAACAGGGCCTCGCAGAACGCCCGGGTTTGCGCCGGGGTCAGGCTGCTCAGGTAGGGGGACAGGCGGACCGGGTCGGCCAAGATCTCGGGCAGGGACTCGTCCAGGATGGCTTTCAGGCGGGTGGACATGCGGAAGTGGCGCAGGAAGTGGAGAACGGTGCGCTCCAGCCGGGCGCCGGGCGCCTGCAGGCCCCCGGACCTGCACAACGTCACCGTCGCTTCGTCCTGGGGGGAGAGGGCCAGCCCGGCCAGGCGCCAGCTCGTGGGTTGGCAATTATGCCGCTTGGCGGTGGTCCGCTGTGATTCTGGCTCCGCAAGCAGACCCGCATCGCGATCCACCCCGTTCACGCTGAGGGTGGCCGAGTCGGGCTGCAGCAGCCCGTGGAATACCATCTCGACCCGGCGCGGGTCGGGGGCCAGGCCGGCTTCCCCTGCGACGGGCCGGATGCGCAGCACCAGGCGGTCGTCTTCCCAATGCAGGTCGATGGGGGTGATGGCGTAAGCCCCACGGGTGTAAGCGGTGGTATCCCCGTCGTCTTCGTACAGCTCGAAATGGTTGTCCGCCCCCGGGAAAACGTGCAGGTCCAGCCGGTCTGCCCTCGGGTTCCAGCCGCTCTCCGGTGCCAGGGGGACGATCGCCCCGGCGCGGGCGAAAACGGGTATCTCGTCCAGCGCGCCGTACACCGCCTGCCAGCCGCCCCCGGGGTAGCGCTCGCCGTCGAAGAAGCCGTACCACTCCCCTTCGGGCAGCCACACCACCTGGCGGGCCAGGCGCGTGTCGGGGTGGTGCGGGGAGGTGAAGGGGGCCACAACCAGCTCGCTGCCGAACCAATACTGGTCCGGACAGGCGTAGGCTTCCTCCTGCTCGGGGTGCGTGTAGTACATGGGACGCAGCAGGGGCGGCTCGCCGCGGTGCTCACGCCAGGCCATGCTGTAAATGTACGGCCCCAGCGCGTGGCGGAGCTGCATGGCCTCCCTGGCCACCCGGAAAGTCTCCAGGTCGTAGCCCCAGGGAAGGCGCTCGTGATAGGGGTTCTTGGTGCTGTGCAGGCGGAAGATCGGGCTGAAGACCCCGAACTGCACCCAGCGGGTGTACAGCTCGGCGTCCTCGACCCCAAGCATATGCCCGCCGATATCGTGGCTCCACCAGCCGTACCCCACGTTGGCCGCCGTGGAGGTGAAATAGGGCTGGAAGGCCAGCGCCTCCCAGGTGACGTGCGTATCGCCGGAGAAGCCGATGGGGTAGCGGTGGTTGCCGTAGCCGCTCCAGCGAGAAAAGGTGAACGGCCGGCGGCTGCCGTCCCGCCCCCGGTCCAGGGCGTGCAGGTGGTTGAGCCACCACAGCGGGTCCAGCCCCGGCATGGTGCTCAGCGTGCCCTGCTGCCAGTCCAGCCACCAGAAATCCACACCGCGCTTCTCTTCCGGGTGGTGGAGGATTCGGAAGTAGGCCTCGGTGAAACGCGGGTTGGCCAGGTCGAAGGGCACCGGCAGGGCGCTCTCCGGATCGATGCCCATGCACTTCGCCAGTTCGAAATAGGCCTCCTCGTGGGCGTGCACCCCCTCGGCGGGGTGCAGGTTCAGCGCGGTCTTGAGCCCCTTGCTGTGCAAAAAGGCGATGAACCCGTCCGGGTTGGGGAAGAGCTCCCGGTTCCAGGTGTAACCCGTCCAACCGGTGCAGGCGTTGCCAGTCTCGGTGATGTGCCAGTCCATGTCCACGATCAGCACCAAGAGGGGCACCTCGTGGGCCTCGAAAGCCAGCACCAGGTTCACCAGGTCGTCCTGGGTGTAGGCCCAGTAGCGGCTCCACCAGTTGCCCAGGGCCCAGCGCGGCACCAACGGCACGGCCCCGGCAAGGCGCGTATAATCTCTCAGGCACTCAGGGTAAGCGTGCCCGTAGGCGAACAGGTACAGGTCCCGGTACTCGGGGTCCGCCGGGCGGGGGGCCAGCCAGCCCTGCGGGTCGAAGACCAGGCTGCGGGAGTCGTCGAGCACCGTCCAACCCTGGCGGGACATCAGGCCCGGGGGCAGCGGGACGGGCCCATCAAGCCGGTCGAGCGTGCGCAGCGTGCCGCCCAGGTTGCCGGTGGCGGGATCGCCGAAACGCCAGGACTGCCCTTGCCAGCCATCGCCGGTGGGATGGATGCGGGCCGAGAGCGTCTCCGGGCTGAAAGGGCGGTCCAGGTGATAGAACAGAGTCAGGTGAGGCGTCTCGATCACCAGCACACCGTCCTCTTCGCGAGCGGTGAACTCGGGCACGGGCTGGCGGCGATACCAGAAGACCTGGCTGGGGCGGTCTTCGAAGGTCCCCTGGGGGCTGTACTCGATCCGCACCAGGCGGGAGGTGAGCAGGGTGAAGCGGGCTTTCCCGGCCTGGATCACAGCCCGAGGATCGGCGATTGGGTCGAACTGGAGTTGAAAGTGTTTGGGGATATCGATCGCGGTCTGGGTCATGGTTCCCTCTCGGCAATTTTTGGTTACAATGATGGGATGCGGACAGCGGTGAGGACGAAGATTATACTATCGGGCAGAGGGAAACATGTTCTCAGACGACTATATCATGCGGATGATCCGGGCGGCGACGGCGGTCATCGCCAAAGTGCTGAACCTGCGCAGCGCCGGGGCCTACCGTGAAGCGCACGAATCGATCGACGTTTTCCTGGAAGAAGTGGTGGGCATCCAGGCCAGCCTGTTCAAAATGCTGGATGACGAGGCGGCGTTCGAACTCCTCACCACCGATGACGGCCTGGACATCGATCGGGCGGTGATCGTGGCCGACCTGATGCAGGCCGACGGCGATATCTATGCCGATCAGAAGAACGCCACTCTGGCGCAGCAGAGCTACCGGCGGGCGCTGAGCCTGTACCTGGAGGCCTTCTTCGCCACCGAGCCGGGGGAAAACGCGGCTCCGCTGCAGAAGCTGGAAACCCTGATCCCTCGCCTGGACGTGGAGGCCCTCTCGCCGGAGCAGTACTTCTCCCTGCTGTCCTACGACGAGCTGCTGGGGAACTACCCCCGGGCGGAGAGCTGGCTGCTGGCCTTCACCCGCCGCCCAGACGCGCCTCCCGAGGCGAAGGAAGAACTGCAGGCGTTTTACGAGCGGAGAAGGGGGTGAGTGGGAATTTCGGATTTCGGATTGCGAATTTCGAATTGACCGCGGATGTTTGGGGAGGAAGATCACCACAGAGAACACAGAGTGCAGGGAGATTTCGGATTGCGAATTTCGAATTTGGGGGTTCACCACAGAGAGCACAGAGAGCACGGAGATTTCGAATTTGAATGCATGGCGGTGGAGGGGGTTCACCACGGAGAGCATGGAGAGCACGGGGATTTCGGATTTCGAATAGTGGGGGTCGAGGTTCAATAGGCTTGGGAGAATAAATGCCGGATCATCTCATCGAACGCTTCAGCGCTTGGCTTGACGGGGAGGAGGGGGAAGTCCTGGCCGATGTGCGCGATTATATCGAGTGGCAGACCGGCCTGAGCGATCTCTCCGCAGACGGGGGGGAGGATGGTGGATCTGAGGCGGCCGCATTCGTGCCCACCGCCGGGGACGATGTCGATGTGCGCACCTACCTGCTCCACCTGCGCCTGCGCGGGCTCAGCCGCAGGGCGCTGCGCCGCCGGGTGCACTCCCTGCAGCGCTTCTACGCCTGGCTGCGCCAGGAGGGCTACATTGGCGAGGACCCCTTCGCCGAGTTCGACTTCGACCGCCCGTTCCTCACCCGCGAGCAAATCCGCCGCCGGCAAGATGCCTTCCAGGGGGACCCACAGGAGCAGGAGATCGCCCGCCTGCAGGCCCTCAACCAGTTGATCAGCCGGGTGAACCAGGCCCCCGACGTGCAGTCCGCCCTGGACGTGGCGCTGCAGACCCTGGTGGAGGTGCTTGGCCTGAGCACCGCCTGGGCTTTCCTCCACACCGAGGCGGGCCTGCTGCAGAGCTCGGCCGAGGCTCCGCCCCTGCACGACTTCGCCCTGGCGACTGCCGCAGGCCTGCCCCCCGGGCTGGAGCGGCGCCAGCGGTACTTCTTGCGCCGCCCGCCGGACTGTCACTGCCAGGCTTTGCTGCGCCAGGGGCTGCTCAAGCGGGCGGTGAATATCGTGGAGTGCACCCGCCTGCAGACCTCCCAGGAGGCCCGCGGCGATAACCACGGCCTGCTCTACCACGCTTCGGTGCCCCTCACCCTGGCCGGCCGCCCGGTGGGGGTGATGAACTTCGCCACGGAGGAATGGCAGTTCCTGTCCGCCGCCGACCTTCAGCTGCTCTCGGCCGCCGGGGAGCACATCTCCACCGCCCTGGAGCGCGCCCACCTGTACGACCAGAACCGCATGCACCGCCAGCGCCTGCAGGCCGAGCTGGAGATGGCCCGCACGGTCCAGGCCAGCCTGCTGCCCGCCAGCCTGCCAACCATCCCCGGCTTCACGCTGGCCGCCGCCTGGCGCTCCGCCAGGCTGGTCTCCGGCGATTTCTACGATGTCTTCCCTCTGCCCGGTGGGCGCTGGTTCCTGCTGGTGGCGGACGTAGCCGATAAAGGAGCCCCGGCGGCTCTGTACATGACCCTCACGCAGAGCCTGGTGCGGACGCTGGCCCCGCTCCACACCACTCCGGGCCGCCTGCTGGGCGAGGTCAACGATATGCTCTGCTCCCGCACCCAGGGGGGCATGTTCGTCACCCTGTTCTGCGCCGTGCTCGATACTGTTGATGACCAAATCCAATATGCTCTCGCCGGTCACCCGCCGCCTCTGCTGCGCCGGACGGACGGCCCGGTGGAACCTCTGAACACCGGGGGCATGGCGCTGGGTATCCTCCCCGGACAGGAGTACAAAACGCACGAACTGCAGCTCCGCCCCGGCGAAGCGCTGATTGCCTATTCGGATGGGGTGACCGAGGCGGCCGGCCCTGAGGGGGGATTTTTCGGCCAGCGGCGGTTGAAGCAGGCGGTGGCCCAGGCTCCCTTGCCGGCGGGCGAGCGGGCTGGAGAGCGGGCTGGCGAGCCTAAGCCGGCCCAGGCCCTGCTGGACCACCTGCTGAGGGAGCTCAACGCCTTCACCGGCTCCGCCCCACAGAGCGATGACCTGACGGTGCTGGTGGTGTGGAGCGGGTGAGATTATCCTTTCAATTGCAATCGACAGGGGCTTTCACTTCACGTGCTTCAGCACCCCCTGCAGGGGCTTCGGCCAGGTCCCCTCGAAGCACAGGTGCAGGTGCTGCCGCGAGCGGGTCATGGCCATGTATACCAGGCGGCGTTCCTGGGATAGCTCCTCATCGCTCTCCAGCCCGGCGAAAGTCTCCTGCATCTGACTCAGGAACACTACTTCGTATTCCAGACCCTTGAGGGAGTGGAAGGTCTCGACCGCCACCCCGGTCCCCTTCAAGGCATCCTTCATCACTTTCAAGCCGCGCTTGCGCCGGACCATGACGATCATCTGCTCGGGGTCGTAGCCCATCAGGCACAGGCGATCGATTTCGGCGCGGATGTAGCGCGCCTCGTCCTCCAGCCGTTCGAAGCGGTGCAGCTCCGGTTTCGGGCCCGGCCTGAGGATCTTCAAGTCGGGTTCGATGGACAGGCCTGTCTCACTCTCGATCGCCGCCCGGGTGGCCTCGTCTTCGCGGATCACCTCGTAGGCCGCCTGGTAGATCTCGCGTGTGTTGCGATAGGGCACGCGCAGCCAGCGGGTACGGCCCACCACCGGCACTCCCTTCTCGCGCCAACTGTAATAGCGGTAAATACTCTGCATGGGGTCATCCGCCAGGAAGAGCAGCCCCTTCTCCGGTTTGAGCAACCGCCTGACCACCTGGATCCAGGAGGGGGCGAAATCCTGTGCTTCGTCGATCAGAATCACGTCGTATTGAGGCGGGGTCGCCTGGCCGGCGTCCAGGGCGCGCAAAGCCAGGTGGGGCATGTCATCCCAATCGTACTGATTCTGCTGCCTGAGGAAACCCCGGTAATCCTGCAGGACCTGGAACAGCGCTTCACGGCTGCGCTGCCCAAGGCGGCCCTCCCGGCCGCGCCCCTTGCGCGAGGCCCGCAGATAAGCCTCCCGGTCGTTCAGGCCCATCTCGATCATCCAGGAAAGCTCGGAGGCCACGAAGCCCGGCCCCAACTCCTGGATGATGGGGTACTTCTCCTTATGGTGCGCGACCCAACCGCCGGGGGTGACGAAAGAGACCCGCTGGTCCTGCGGCAGCAGTTGGCGGCAGAGCTTGTGGAAGTGGATGGCTTTGATCCCGGTGCGCTTGAAGATCTTTTCCAGCTTTTTGGCCGGTTTTTCGTTGAAGGTGAGCGCCAGGATACTCCATTCCGGGTGCTGGGCTGCCAGGTAGATCGCCCGCTGCTGCAGAACCAGAGATTTGCCGCTACCGGCGAAGCCGCGCACCAGGCGGACGGACAGGTTCTGGCTGATCTGCTCTTCCACGGAGGGCAGGTCTTGCTCCACCTGTGCGGCCGGTTCCGACTGAGTGGGGGGCTCGTTTGCGGCCAGGCTGCGGAACAAGTCTTCCTGGCGTTTCTCTCGCTCTTTCTCGGATGGGGGTTTGGGGGCGGCCTTGACCGGCTCGACGACCAGGCGCTCCTGCTCCTCGTCCAGGATCACCGCCGGACGGCTCCCATCCGGCTGCTGTTTCCGGCCCATGCCGGGCACCACTACCACCGGGTTGATCACGGCGCGCACGTAGCGCAGCTCGTCGCTGCGCAGAGTCGCATCCCGGGGCAAGGTGGCCTTCAGCCGGCTGGTCAGCCGGTAGGGCTCCAGGTCGTCCAGGTTGAGCACGTAATTCTCGCCCCACACCGCCCGCATCTGCGAGATCACCGATGTGGGCAGGTTGGGGAACACTACCGCATATCCCCAGGGGACGTTGCATCTCTGCCGCCGCTCATCGACCAATGCCGGCACTTTCTGAAGCTCTTCGTTTAGGGCGATGGCGTACTCCCGTGCGGTGAGCACGGGATTCCTCTCCCCCCGCTGCTTTCCGCCCCGCTGGAACACCTTGACGCTGAACTTGTCGAACTCGAGCACCTGCACCCAGTCTTTAACCTCGAGCACCACCACGCCGAAATTGCTCAGCACGATGAAGTCGGGGAAGCGGTGCATGTTGTCGGTGTGGATGGGGCATTCTACGTAGATGTCGAAGTCCGGCGGGAGGCCGTTCTCCAACCGTTTCAGCACTTCCTTTTCGCCGTGGGTTGCTCTGTCCTCCCGCAAGAATCCGATGACTGAAGCCATAAATCACTCAACGCTGGCGGATTCCTTGTCCGGCAGGCAGCCGTGCTCGCGCAGCAGGTCTTCCAGGTCCAACCGCATCAGGGCGGCGATGCGCTTGCTGGGCGTCTCCTCCATCTCGAAGTAGAGATCGACCGCGGCTTCGTGCCAGGGCTTGCCGGTATGCGGGCAGATGAAGCGGTCGTGCCAGTGGCCGCCTTTCCCCACAGCCTCGGCCCATCCGGTGGGTCCGAACAGCCCGCGCTCCACCTTGCAGCGCGTGCCGCAGACTTTGCAAAACATTTCATCGACCGTGCCCGGTTCGGTGTAGAAGACGTCGTAGTTTTTCATGCTCATTGTGCGCTCCGATGCGTGGTACATGATGTTGTTTCGTACTATTTGTAATAACGTAGAAGCCTGGATATTATTACAGTTGCCGGATGAAATGATGGCTGTGTTTCCGCAATCTTCCGGGTAGATTATCCCCAACCCTTCCACGAGAAGATCCACGCTCGGCGGTGTAAAGATGGAAACCGACCCCGACGCCTCCCCAGCCCCCAAACTCACCCGCAGCCAGTGGGACGAGCTGTACCTGCAGTTCTCCGTCACCCCCGACCCCGACGAAGGCTCCACCGAGACCGGCGAGCACTGGAAGCTGATCTCCCTGCTCAACCGCTTCGGTTACTATCCCTGGGGCCGCAAGGAAGCCGTGCTGCTGGCACAGGAGCTGCTCGATTTGGGGTATGTGGAGGAGCGAGGGGAGGATGGGTAGCCCTAGGTTTTTGACAGACAGGGAGGTGATGTTAGGCGGGCCGAAATAACCCTCTGCTATTGAGCCATCAATTATTCAATCTGTTTTGCACTGATTTGGTTGTTAGATGTAACTTCCTTACTTCTGATACGTTAGTTTTAAAAACATAATCAAATAATACCTACACCTCAGAATTGGATCTATAGGTTCAGTCGAGATTTTAATAAAGCCATTCTGACAAATATAAGCTTGAGTGACAGTGGTTATATCGCCAGAGTATTTCTGCTTAAATTCTAGTTTATGCCGGAGGATGCAGCATGAAAAAATGTCCTTACTGTGCGGAAGAAATTCAGGATGAGGCCATTGTCTGCCGTTTCTGTGGTCGGGACTTACAACAAAATATTCAGCCCTCTCCAACTCAGCAGCAGCAAACACCGGCTCAGTCAAAGCAGGGAACCAACCCTGTGCAGACCCTACTCGTTTTCCTGGGCTTAGGTGTATTTGCGATTTGTGGTTGTTTCGTCGTTCTGAGTATCGTCGCTCAACCGGATGATTCGGATCAAGCAGCAAATGTTCGTTCAGAAATAAGTACGGAGATGCAGTCGACACTAACACCGCTGGCAACAAGGGTGCCTACGATAACCCCCTCTGCTCTCACTATGCAAGAGATTGAAGAAAAAAGAGAAAATTTCACCGAAATACAATGGGAGGAGTATGAAAAAAGTCTGAAAGGTGTGCGTGTACACTGGACAGGTAGTGTAGACCAGGTAACAGAAGATGGGACTGTCTACCTGGATGTTGGTGAAAGTTTGTTCCATGGCGTATACCTTGATGGATTACCCAGGGATACCCTTCGTCAACTTAACAAAGGGCAGGTAATAGAATTCGAAGCCACTATCAAAAATGTATCTACAATTCTTGGTCTTGCTATTCGGCTTGATAGTCCCACAATCATCTCGATCAGATGAGCGGATAGTAGGCAAGCTCGCCGGTCCTCATTGCTATCTCACGGCTCAAGGGTCGAGAATGGGTTCAGCCGGGTAGGGGAGTGATGGGAGATGAGGGCCGTCCACGAATGTGGGCCGTCCACGAATGTTACACGAATACACGAATGGCCCTGGCCAGTAGTGACTCGTTCGTGGGCTGTGGTGCTTGAGCGGTAGAGCACCATTCGTGCATTCGTGATGGCGGGCGTTCTTTGCCCGCCATTCGTGGACGGGTCTCCTTGGCACACTCTCCTTGGATGACCCGTACCAGTTGGAAGGGCGCGCCATCCACTAATATTACGCGAATACACGAATGATCCTGGCCTACGGTGACCCATTCGTGGACGGATTGCCCAAACCCGCCATCCACCATTGAAGCCGACCGGTTGTGAGTCATACGTTATCCATCACTCGTGGACGGCCTGCCCGACCTCACTTAGGATCCTATTCTCCGTACGATCATCCAAGAAGTCCCTTACACATTCTTGAATTTCAGCGAAGGTTACGAAAGATATCCCTAATCTCTCCAGGCTGGAAAGGCTGACTGTTCTCTGTTCGCCGAATCGCCGGTCGATTTCCTTCGCCGGCAGAATGATGAACCGCCATTGATCCAGGTCGAGTGGGTCAACCCGGTTTTTATCTTGTTCGGCCAGCAGACAGAAAATATACAGGTCAGCCTGCCGCCGTGTCTCGTCTGTGAACTTGTTAGTCTCTTTGTCCCAGGCCCGAGCAGGCGCGATGTTGAATACTATCCGTGAAGGCTTTTCCTGATACCAGGACTGGACATAGGCCGCCGATTTGACCTGGATTGTTATCCCCTCATACATCAAATCATAAGGCGCCCATTCCTCTCGGATTGCCTGGTTCAGCTCCAGCCCTAACGCATTTGCCACGATGAATTCCGCCAGCACACCTCGGGTCGCGTTGCTGAGTAAATCCGAGGTGCTCCACTGCCAGAAATCTAGCACATCGAAGCTCAGCGCCAGGCCCGTACAGCGGAACTTCTCACCGCCGGTTAGCTTCCGGACCGGTGTACAGGGCAAAGTTGTTGGATCGGTCATTGTTCTCTCCTGGAGAAATCACTCTGTGATGTTGGCATGCTATTGATTGTCTCGTTGTCCTACTCACCATGCTGTTCCCCATTCAACCGTCTTTTACCACCGAATCCCGGCCCACACGCTGAGGTGCACCGGCATTTTTCCCAGGGAACACCCGGCGGTACTCTAATCTTCGCCGTCCGAAATTGAACAACAATGCTACTGGAGCGCCGCTGGCTTTTAGATAATTGATGCACTGAGCCAGTTCATCGTTCGTCAACTAGTGGCTGAACGCCTTAAGTTCAACCACCACCTTACCTTCCACTAACATATCCAAATAGAAAACGCCCACCTGTTCGCCGTCATGTAACACTGGCACAGCCATCTGATCCTCGACCGGGATCTGGCGCGAGCGGAGTTCCTTGCACAACGCCTGCTCATAGATCTCTTCTTTGTATCCCGGTCCCAGGCTGTTATGCACCTCCATCGCCGCACCAATGATGCGGTAGGTGAGGTCGTTGCTAGTAGCGTCGTCGACTAAGCCGGGCATCGTGGGTATCTCCTTAATAAATACGCTTTCCACGAATGGGGGCCATCCACGAATGTTTCACGAATACGCGAATGACCCTGGTCAGTGGTGATCCATTCGTAGTCTGTGATACGTGGATGGTAGAGCAGCATTCGAGTATTCGTGACGGCTGTCGTTCTTTGCTGAGCATGCGTCCTTTGCTGAGCATGCGTCCTTTGCATGCCATTCGTGGACGGTATACCTAAACCCGCCATCCACGAATATTTCACGAATACGCGAATGACCCTGGCCGGTTGTACACCATTCGTGGACGGCCGAACCAACCACCACTTGGGCTGTCTCCACCCGGGGACGCTTTTTCTTATAACACCCATATTGTGAAATTATTACAATTGCTGTCGACAATTATAGCATCAACCCATCGTTAACACCAATCCACCGGCTCTTGAGCGGAATCAACTCCGTGCTCTCTGTGGTGAAAACTCCCAGGGGGCAGTCCCCACCGGCCTGTGACTGGCATCAATCCCCGCGCACAATCTCCCTCACCCCTCCCGCCAAATGGAACTATAATCCCATCACCGACGTCTGACATATAGAAGCAGCCTGGCCGCGCGCCTTGGGTTCGCGCCTCCTGGCTGCCCAACCGATTGGAATCCCAGCCAGGTCATGCGAGAGAGCCCAGATATGAAAAATAAATACGCCGCACCGCCCGCATTTACCGCCCTCGCCATCCTCCTCATCTTCACCCTGTTCCTCAGCACCGCCTGCCGCGCGGCTTTGCCCGGCGGCGGCACGGCCAGCCCCGAGGCCAGCCGCGCCCCCGCCTCCAGCCCCACGCCCGACAACCGCCTGGAGGTGGAGGACGACGGGCGCCCCCTGCCGCCCCAGGTGCTGGACGTGCAGCCCGCCCCCGGGCAGGAGCTGCCCCCCGGGGAGGTCATCCGGGTGAAGTTCGACCAGCCCATGGATCCCGGCCAGACCGCCTCGGCCTTGCAGGTCACCGGGCCGGAGGGCGAGGCCGTGGAGGGTGAGATCACCTGGGAGGATGAGAGCACCCTGCGCTTCGAGCCGGCCGCCCCGCTGGAGCCGGGGCAGGTGTACCGGGCCCGCCTGGCCGAGACCGCCAGCAGCCGCCAGGGCCTGGCGCTGGAAGAGGGCCTGGCCTTCAACTTCCAGGCCGTGGGCGAACTGGCCGTGCAGCAGGTCTTCCCGGCCGACGGGGCGACGGACGTGACCAACGACGCCGCCATCACCGTCATCTTCAACCGCCCGGTCGCGCCCCTGGTCATCGCCGAAGAGCAGGCCGGCCTGCCCCAACCGCTGGAGATCACCCCCGCGGTGGAGGGCCGGGGCGAATGGATCAGCACCTCGGCATACGCCTTCCATCCGGCACGGCCGCTGCTGGGCGCCACCCGCTACAGCGTGAGCGTCCCTGCCGGCCTGCAAGACGCCACAGGGGAGTCGAGGCTGGAGGCCGGTTACAGTTGGGAGTTCACCACCGTCGCCCCCAGCATCGCCTCCTACGAACTGCTGCCCGACTTCGTCAACCCCGAGCAGGCTTACCCTAACGTACTGCTCGACGCCGGTTTTGCGGTCAACTTCTACCAGCCCATGGATCCGGCCAGCACCGAGGCCGCCCTTTCCCTGGTGACGGAATCCGGGGGAGCGGTGGAAGCGGCCACGACCTGGAACGAGGACTTCACCCGGGTGGTGATCAGCCCCACTGCCCGCCTGGCATTGGGCACAGGGTACCGCCTCATCGTGGATGCGTCGGCCAGCACCGCTCAGGGCGAGGGTACCCTCGCCGAAGGGCTGGACTGGTCGTTCACGACCATCCCTTCGCCCCGGGTTGTGGCTATCGAGCCGGCGGACGGCAGCGTTCAGCCCACGTACAACAGCATGCTGCGCATCCAGTTCGCCTCGCCCATGCGCCTCGACACGGTGTACGAGCGGATTATCATCGAGCCCGCCCCGGACGAAGAAGTGCAGTGGTGGTACAACGAGTGGGATTGGAGCCTGAACGCCTTCTTCCTCGAGCCTTCCACCAATTACACCATCCGCCTGCTGCCCGGCATGGAAGACATCTACGGCAACGCCACGACCGGGGAACAGGTGGCGCGCTTCCGCACCGCCCAACGCGACCCTTACGCCCAACTGCAAATGCCCTACGGCCCGGTCGTGGTGCGGGCCGAGGCCCCGGAGGAAGCCCGCCGCTTCTACGTCAGCCACACCAACATCGGCAGTTACAGCCTCAGCCTGTACCGCCTCGACCCGCGGACCTTCACCGGCCTGCTCAGCGGAGAGATACACTCCTGGGAGTACCTGCCGCCGGAAGAGACCCTGGTCTGGCAGACCGCCGGCCGTTCGACCGGGGCGCTGGACCAGCAGTCTCTCGAGTCCTTCTTGCCCGAGGAGAACGGCGGCCCGCTGCCCACCGGCCTGTATTTCCTCGGCCTGGATTCGCCGGACGTGTTCACCCAGTCCCCGTTCGTGGACTACCGCCTGGTGGTGGTCGCCGATGCGAACATCACCCTCAAGACCACCAACACCCAGGGCCTGCTGTGGATCACCGGCCTGGCGGATGGCCGACCCCTGGCCGGAGCGCCCATGACGGTCTACGACCAGGATTTCAACCTGCTGGCCCAGGGCGCCAGCGATGAGGACGGATTGCTCAAGGTGGATCTGCCCGCGCCCGACGACTGGCACGCCGCCCGCTTCGCCATCGCCGGGGAGCCGGGCGACCCGTTCTTCGCCTTCACCGCCAGCGACTGGGGCAGCGACGTGCCCACCTACGAGTTCGGCATCTGGGGCAGCTACTTCCAGCCCGGCGGGCGCCCCGCAGTCTACGTCTACACCGAGCGCCCCATCTACCGCCCCGGGCAGCCGGTCTACTTCAAGGGCATCGTCCGCCAGGATACCGACCTGGACTACCGACTGCCCGACCTGGGGCAGGTGCAGGTGACCATCGAGAACTTCCGCGAGGTGGTCTACAGCCAGCAGCTCACCCTGAACGAGTTCGGCAGCTTCTCCGGCGAGCTGCTGCTGGACGAGCAGGCCGCCCTGGGCGATTACACGCTGCTGGTGCGGGTCTCCGGCTTCGAAGAGCCGGTTGGGTCGCTCAGCTTCAACGTGGCCGAGTACCGCCGGCCCGAGTTCCAGGTGAGCGTTTCCGCCGAACCCGAGGAAGCGCTCGCCGGGCAGTCCTTCACCGCGCAGGTGCAGGCGGATTACTACTCCGGCGGGGCGGTGTCGGGGGCCGAGGTGGCCTGGACGCTGACCGCCGAGCCCTACACCTTCAGCCCGGGCGGCGCGCTGGCGAGCTACAGCTTCCGCGACGACCAGGACGACGTCTTCGGGGATCCCTTCTTCATGGGCCCGCCCTCGCCCGAGCGCATCGCCGAGGGGGTTGGCGCCACCGGGCCTGACGGCGCCTTCCAGGTGGAACTGCCCGCCGACCTGAGCGAGTCGGCGACCGGCCGCCGCCTGATTTTCGAGGCATCGGTCACCGACCTCTCGGCCAACACCGTCTTCGACCGGGCCGAGGTCATCGCCCACCCCGCGCGGGTCTACCCCGGGGTGAAGGCGGGGGCGTATATCGGCACGGCCGGCGACGAGCAGACCTTCGACCTGATCGCCGTCGACTGGCAGGGCGACCCCGTCTCCGGGCAAACGTTGGAAGTGGAGATCGTCGAGCGCCGCTGGTACAGCGTCCAGGAACAGGACGCCTCCGGCGCCATCCAATGGACTTCCACGGTCGAAGAGATCCCGGTGACACGCATCGAGGGAGTGACCACAGATAACCGGGGCCGGGCGGAAGCCGCCTTCACCCCTGAGAGCGGAGGCATCTACAAGGCCCGGGTCACCGCCCGGGACGAAGCCGGCCGCCAGGCGGTCTCTTCGGCCTATATCTGGGTTGCCGGCGAGGACTTCATCCCCTGGCGGCAGACCAACGACCACAGCCTGGAGCTGGTCGCCGCCCAGGACCAGTACGCGCCCGGCGATACGGCCGAGATCCTCATCGCTTCCCCCTTCCAGGGAGAGGCTTACGCCCTGGTCACCGTCGAGCGCGGCCTGATCCGCAGCCAGGAAGTGATCCGCCTGGAGAGCAACAGCACGGTGTACGCCCTGCCGGTCACCGAGGATATGGCCCCCAACGTGTTCGTCTCGGTGGTGGTGGTCAAGGGCGTGGACGAGACCAACCCGCGCCCGAACTTCAAGATGGGCATCGTGGAATTGGCGGTGGACACCGGCCGCCAGGAGCTGACGGTGGAGGTGACCCCCAATGTCGAGACGGCCGGCCCGGGCGATCAGGTGGTCTACACCGTGCGCACCACCGACTCAGACGGCCAGCCGGTCAGCGCCGAGGTCTCCCTGGGCCTGAGTGACCTGGCCACCTTATCGTTGATGGGGCCCAACACCGTCCCCATCCTGGATTTCTTCTACGCCCGCCGCCTGCTCAATGTGTGGACCTCGCAGCCGCTGGTGCTCAGCCTGGAGGACTATAACGCCGAGGTGGTGGAAGAGGCGGCCGCCGGCGAGAGCCCCGGTATGGGCAGCGGCGGCGGCAAGGGCGGCGGCGAGTTCGGCGTGGTCGAGGTGCGCCAGGACTTCCCCGATACCGCCTTCTGGGCAGCCCACGTGGTCACCAACGAGAACGGGGAGGCGACAGTGTCTGTGCGCCTGCCCGATAACCTCACCACCTGGCGCATGGACGCCCGCGCCGCCACCGTCGATACCCTGGTCGGCCAGGGCACTTACGATCTGATCAGCACCCGCCCGCTGCTGGTGCGCCCGCAGACCCCGCGCTTCTTCGTCGCCGGAGATCAGGTGCGCCTCGGTGCGGCGGTGCACAACAACACCGGCCAGGATCTCTCCGTGCAGGTGAGCCTGGAGACCGCGGGGTTGGCCCTAAATGGTGAGAGCGCCCAACAGGTGGAGATCCCCGCCGGGCAGCAGGCTTACGTGGCCTGGGAGGCGAGCGTGGACATGCTCGCCGAGCGCGTCGACCTGGTGTTCCGCGCCGAGGGCGGCGGCTTCGAGGACGCCTCCCGCCCCACGGTTGGGACGCTGGACGGCGGGGGCCTGCCGGTCTATCGCTTCGAGGCCTTCGAGACGGTGGGCACCTCCGGCCAGCTCATGGCGGGCGGCACCGAGATCGAGGCCATCCGCCTGCCCGAGGCCATGGAGGTGACCGCCGGCACGCTGACGGTGAATGTGGCCCCCTCGCTGGCGGCCGGGATGACGGACGGGCTCACCTACCTGGAAGAGAACCCCTACGAGACGGTAGAAAGCGCCGTCTCCCGCCTGCTGCCCAACGCGATCACCCTGCGCGCCCTGCGCTCGGCCGGGTTGAACGATCCGGGCCTGGAAGCGCAGCTCGAGAGCGGGGTAAACGCAGCACTGCAGCGCCTGTACAACTGGCAGAACGCCAACGGCGGCTGGGGCTGGTGGCCGCGAGCGGCCTCCGAGAAGTATAACAGCAGCCACCCGCTTACCTCGGCTTACGCCCTGCTGGCCCTGGTGGAGGCCCGGGAGGCCGGGTTCGAGGTCAGCCAGGAGGTCACCGAGAACGCCGCCGGTTACCTGTTCACCCAGGTGCGCCCCATGCAGAGCCTGACCGAACCGCACCTGCTCAACCGCCAGGCCTTCTTGCTCTACGTGCTGGCCCGCTACGGCGCCCCTGACGTGGCAAAGACCGTGCAGCTCTACGAGCAGCGCCAGGCGACCGCGGTGTATGCCCGCGCTTTCCTGCTCCAGGCCATGCACCTCATCGACCCCGACGACCCCCGGGTCGAGACCCTGCTCTCCGACCTGAACACCCTCTCCATCCAGTCGGGCACCGGCGCCCACTGGGAGGAGCCTCAGGCCGACCCCTGGAACTGGAACACCGACACCCGCACCACCGCCATCGTGCTCTCTGCCCTGAGCCAGATCGACAGCGACAACCCGCTCAACGCCAACGCCGTGCGCTGGCTGATGAGCCACCGCACCGAGGGCCGCTGGTGGGGCACCCAGGAGACGGCCTGGACGCTGATGGCGCTCACCAACTGGATGGTCGCCAGCGGCGAGCTGAACGCGAGCTACCGCTATGCGGTGGGCCTGAACGGTGAGCGCATCGGCGCCGGGGAGGCGAACGCAGAGACGCTGCGCCAGACCCAAACCCTGCAGGTGGACGTGGCCGAACTGCTGCGCGGCGAAGCCAACCGCCTGGCTTTCACTCGCGAAGACGGTCCCGGCAGCATGTACTACACCGCCCACCTCGACCTGGCCTTGCCCGTGGAGCAGGTGGCGGCGCTGGACCGGGGTATCATGGTCTCGCGCAGCTACTACCCGGTCTCCGACCTGGAGAGCGAGGAGCGCTTCCGCGACCCGATCAGCGCCGCACAGGTGGGCGATATGGTCCTGGTACGGGTCACGCTGGTGGCGCCCCAGGCTCTGCACTACGTGATGGTCGAGGACCCGCTGCCCGCCGGGCTGGAGGCGGTTGACCAATCGCTGAACACCAGCCCGCAGAACAGCATCCCCGCCGATTACGCCTGGGAAGATATGTGGGCCAACGGCTGGGGCTGGTGGTACTTCGACCACGTGGAGCGCATGGACGAGAAAGTGGTGCTCTCCGCCGATTACCTGCCCGCCGGCACGTATGTGTACACCTATCTGGCTCGGGCTTCCACCGTTGGAGAGTTCCGCGTCATCCCCACCACCGCCCAGGAGATCTACTTCCCCGAGGTCTACGGGCGCGGCGAAGGGAGCCTGTTTACCGTAGCCCCCTGATGGCTGAGACTTAAATCGCAAAGGCGGCAAGTTTCGCCAGATCTGGCGAAAACTGCCGCCTTTGCGATTGCAGATCAGGCGGGCCTGGAGAGGCTCGTCTGTTTTTCTCTACGCCTTTTCCTTGTTGTCGTCTTCGTTCGTAGAGACAGCCTTGCGGAACTCGGAGATTGCGCGGCCGATATCCGCCCCCAGGCGCCCGATGCGTCCGGCGCCAAACAGCACGATCACGATCACCAGGATGATGATCAGCTCAGTGGTTCCGATGTGAAACGGCATGGTTCCTCCTGCCAGGCCCGTAGCGGGCCCAAAATTCGTAAGGTATCTATAGCCTATGTCAGGCGGCTGCGGGGAACGCCCGCACCTCGCCGTAAAAAGCCCTCTTAACCATGTTAAGGATTGGGGCCTGCCTACTATAGCCACACATCCGGCGGCGGGCAACCCTCGAAAAGGCCGATTAACCGGTCCAGGCGGGTAGTAAAAATGGCCTGAACGGGTACCCGCGACGATACAGCTAACTGACCAATCCCTCGCGTACGGCGTACACGGCGGCCTCGACCCGGTTGCTCGAGTTACACTTCTCGAGGATGCTCCGCAGGTGCTTCTTGATGGTGTTCTCGCTGAGGAACACCCTTTCGGCGATCTCGACGTTGGATAAGCCCTGGACCATCAGTTCCAGGATCTGCTGCTCTCGTTCGGTGAGCGGCTGGTGGCAGCCGGACTGAGCCTGAGGCGGGCCGCTGCGGCCGAACTCCCTCAGCACCTTGGTCGCCATCAGGCCGGAGAGCGGCGCTTCACCGCGCATCATCCGCCGCAGCTCGTCGTGCAGCCGCTTCGAGGGTGTATCCTTCAGCACGTAGCCCCGGGCTCCGGCTTTGATCGAATTGAACAGATCATCTTCACATTCGGACATGGTCAGCATGACCACGTGAGTATCGGGCAGATCGGCGTTGATCTGCCTGGTGGCAGTGATCCCGTCCATCACCGGCATGCAGATGTCCATCAGGATGATATCCGGTCTCAGTTCTTTAGCCATGTTCACCGCTTCCTGGCCGTTCATCGCTTCGCCTACGACCTCGCAGTCATCCCAGCGGTTGATGATGTTCCGCAGTCCTTCACGGAACAGCACGTGGTCGTCGGCGATCAGAATTGTGTTCATTACAGCATTCCTCCGCAGCCGGGGATGGTTACTTCCAGGGTGGTTCCATCTCCTTCCATCGTTTCGATCCGCACCTTTGCACCCACGCTGGTCGCCCGCTCGCGGATAATGCGCAGCCCCAGCCTCTCCTGTGGGATGTCCTCCGGCTTGAACCCCTTGCCGTCGTCCGTGACCGTCACCACCAGGCGGGCCTCCGTGTAGGAGATCCTGACGAGCACCGACCTGGCTTCGGCGTGCCGGCGGACATTCACCAGAGCCTCCTGGATGATCCGCACCAGTTGGGCTTCGGTTTGCGGGGGGAGGAATGCCATCTGTTCTTCGAGGTCGTCGCCGGCCACCAGTGCGGTCTTGATCCCCCAGGTCCGTTCGAACCGGGCCAGCATCCTGTTCAGGATGGGGACGATCCCCAGGCCCGGCTCGGTTTGCTCGCGTAAGCCGAGCATCTCTTCCCTCACATAGGAAGCGGTCCGTTGGACGAGCTCCTCCAGATTCCCCAGGACCTCATCCGTTTTTTCGAACTGCCGGTCATCGAGAGTGCAGCGCGCTTCTTCCAGGCCCCAGCGCATGGAACGGATCAGTTGGGCTATGTCATCGTGCAGTTCGCTGGACAGCCGGGTCCGCTCCTGGTGGATGGCCTGAGTCTGCAACAACTCCGCTTGCTGGACCTGCCACAGCATAGCGCCCAGCAGTTTGCCGATCAGCGCAAACCGCTCGTATTCAGCTTGCGTGGGCGGAGCCGCGCGCCAGCTCAGCAGGCTGAGCGAGCCGGGCACGATCTCGCCTGCGATCAGCGGTATCACCACCATCCACGTGGCGCCAAGTTCCTGTAAATACCGATAGGGGGGCACGATCACAGGATGTTTCTGTTTTTTGATCTCCGCAAAGTTGGGAGTGCTGCCGGAGATGCAGGTGTAGTGGTCGAGCATCTCCGGGGTCAGACCGGCATGGGCCATCAACCGGAAGTTGTCCCGCTCGGGTTCGTAAACCCGGGCTGTAACCGCCTGCACGCCGGTGATGTTCTGTACCACGCCTACCGCGCGCTCGAGGAGAGTCCCGAGCGCCAGGGGGCCGTCTTCCGGGCGGGCGATCGACAACAGCGCATCCAGGCTGTCCTGATCGTAAGAGATACATTCGCCAGGCCCGGTCATTGTTTCGTTATTGAATAAACACGTATGCAAGATTGAGTCACACATAGCAATAGGGATCGAGAAGACCCAGACCTGGACCATTCCCAGGAGGATCCCGGACCGTTAGCTAGATTTGATACCGATAACGGACACCGTTTGATCCAGGGAAAATCTTACCCTAATTGTTGACAGTATCCAAGTGACATATTTCCTGAATTAAAGGTGCGAATCAGTCTTATTAGATAGGAAAGGTTTCGTAAGGGAGGCGATGAGACGGCCAGGCCCGGCGCCGGACGGATGTTCTCCGGCTTTGCCTGCCGCAGTCTCTCTGGCGGCAGCAGGCCGTGTCTGGCGGTGGGTGCTCCGGCCACCGCAGCAGCCACCGCGGCAGCCAGCCCAGGGCCGAAGCGGCTTAGGGCTGTTTAGATGGTGAGTTGGGTTTCGGGGCTGGTGTTGGTGATGGCGGCCAGGAGGTCGCCGGCTTTGGTCAGCGTCTTGTAGTGGGAATCGATTTGGCAGATTTCGTTGCAGAGGGGATTGACAACAATCAGGCGGGTTTGCTTCAAGGAGCAAGCAGCGCAGACCAACTGCTTGAATTCGGGGTTGGCGAGGCTTTCGTCGATCACGATCACTTCCGGGTGCAGCTCGCCGATCTGGGATAAGGCTTCTTGCGGGCCGAGGGCGATGGATCCGGGCTGGTCCGGTGCAATGGTCGCGGCGATGACTTCTGTAAATAACGGATTCGCGCTCACGATCAGGATGGACATCACGTCTCCTTTCGCACGTCCAAGATCTAGTGAGACAGATGATAACCTTTTGTTTATCGAAGAGCAACCTTCAAGCGTACAGTATATGATCGCCGGCGGGGTAGTCCTCAAGCCCCGAACGGGTACCCAATTGGGTACCCGTTCGGGGCGAATAATAACTCTTTTTATCACTCGAAATGGCCCAGGTAAGTGTAGCTAGCAGGGAATGAAAACAGTATATTATTCCTGATTTTCCCGTCGTGCAATCGAGAAAGAAGGATTATGAAAAGATTTTTCTCGTGATCCCGTCACTACCTGTAGGCCCAGGGCGTGAAGAGTTACGCCCGCCGGGAGCAAAGCTGTAGATTGTCCGCCCGCGAATGGACGGGCGACAGATCTAGGTAAAGGAGAAGGAAAAAATGCAAGATAGTGAAAAAGGAAAGAAGGCGGGTAAAGTCTCACGGCGAGACTTTATCAAAAGCGCTGGTTTGCTGTTCAGCGGGATGGCGGCCGGAGCCGTTAGCGGCGCCGGAATCGCCTCCAGCCTGAGTCCTGAAACGGCCGGCGCAGCCGGTCCGGTCGCCGCCCAGGTGGTTGAGGTCGTCAAGGAAGTAGCCGTCGCAACAGAGGGTGTGCTCCCTTCTTACCTGGAGCCGGAAGAGACTAAGGTCTGCCAGATTCAGCATCTGATCGCCTTCGATGTGAAGAACGGGCGCATCGTGCGCGGACGCCGGGTGCACTACGACCATGACTACCCGGAACTGAAGCCGTGGACGATCACAGCCCGGGGTAAGACCTGGACGGCGCCTATGAAGTCGCCTGCGCCGGCTTACTACCTGTCACACCGGAAGCGCACAGAATCACCCAACCGCATCCTGTATCCGCTCAAGCGGGTTGACTGGGAGCCCGGTGGGGATCCGGATAAGATCAACGCTCAGAACCGCGGCGTCAGCAATTACGTGCGGATTAGCTGGGAAGAGGCGGCCTCCCTCATCGCCAGCGAAATGAAGCGCGTTGCCGATAAGTACGGCCCGGAAGCGCTGGCCCCTCTGTACGGCGGCGGCCACGATGAAGGCCACAATGTGACCGGCAGCCATGGCCTGCAAGGGACGTTCATGGACTGGTGGGCGATGGTTGAGTACGGCGCCCCCTGCACTTACCAGGAATCCCCGGCAACCAGCAGCTCGGGCGGCCAGATGGGTGGTCGCTACGTGCTCGGCACCGACTACGAGCCGATCGACGTGCTCAAGGATGTCGCCGAAAATACCGGCATGATCCTGATTTGGGGCGGCGATCCCGAGGCCAAGGGCTGGCGCTATACCTACGGCCAGACCCAGGGTATGTGGTATCGCTGGTTCGGCGAGCTGGGCATCAAGCGCGTGGCCATCACCCCGAACCTGAACCTGGGCGCAAGCCTGTACGCTGACAAGTGGATCCCGGTGCTGCCGAAGACCGATGCCGCCATGATGCTGGCCATCGCCTATATCTGGCTCACCGAGAACACCTACGACCAGGCATACCTGGACACCCACACCGTTGGCTTTGACAAGTTCCGGGCTTATGTGATGGGCGAAGATGATGGCCAGCCTAAGACTCCGGAATGGGCTTCTCCGATTTGCGGCGTGCCCACCTGGACGATCAAAGCCCTGGCCCGCGCCTGGTACAAGACTCCCACTTCCATCGGCTACGGCCGGTCGGGCGGTGGGGCCGTCGGCCGCACGATCTACGCCGACAACCCGCAGCGCATCCAGATCTACCTGCAGTGCATGCAGGGTCTGGGAGGCCCGGGCAAGCACCAACTGCACCAGTTGAATTCGGCCATCGGCGGGGCCGCTCAATCCCCGAACGTCGGTAGCGTCGACCCCGACTCCATCTGGTCTTCGATGATGGCGGAAGAAGTCACTCTGCCGCCTAACAAGGAGCGCCAGGCTTTCCCGCGCGGTTATTTCGCTAAGGCCGTCCTTAACCCGCCGGTGGAGTTCTACCCGGTCGGCGACCAGTTCACCAAGTATGTCTACCCCCGGCCTGGAAAGTCCGAAGTGCACATGATCTGGGGCACCAGCGCCTCTTACACCGGCAGCCACCAGCACGGTTTCGGCGTGCAGAAAGCCATGCAGAGCCCGAAGCTGGAGTGCATCGTTCACCAGACGATGTGGATGGAAGACGCCATGGTTTTCTCGGACATCATCCTGCCGATCAGGACCGCGGCCGAAGCCCCCGATATCAACACCTCGAAAGATATCTTCAACAGCATCACCCTGCGCACCGAGCCTGTGGTGGAACCGGCCGGTGAAGCCAAGACCGACCTTGAGGCGATTCTCATGGTCGCCAAGGAGCTGGGTTGGTACGACAAGCTGACCGGCGGCAAGACCTACGAAGAACTGCTCCAGGACCGCTTGCGCGAAGGTTACGAGAAGTCGGGCATCAAAGATCTGGTCAGCTGGGAACAACTGCTGGCCAAGGGTTACTTCCCGCAGACACCGGATCCCAAATGGTACGACCGGGAGCCGACCTACAAAGCGTTCTACGATGATCCCGTGGCCAACCCCATCAAGACCCCGACCGGCCTGTTGGAGATCGAATCCACGCTGTTGGCTGAGAACTTCCCGGATGACAAGGAGAGACCGCCAGTGGCGCGCTACGTGATCGGTGGTCCGAAGTCGGAGGGATGGACTCACGACGAAGACCGGACCAGCGAACGGGCTAAGGATTACCCGCTGGTGATCGTCTCCGATACCTCGACCTGGAAGCACCACTCGATGTTCTCCGATGTGCCCTGGACCCGCGAGATCGAAAAGGTCGTCGGTTGGGATGGGTACGCCTACGCACCGGTGTGGATCAGCCCGAAGGATGCTGAGGAAAGAGGCATCAAGGACGGGGATATTGTCCGGGTGTTCAACGACCGGGGCAGTGTTCTCGGCGGCGCGGTAATCACGCAGAAGATCATCCCCGGCGCTCTGCGGTTCGAAAAGGCAGGCGGCGGACACCATATCATCCCCGGGGAGCTCCACCGAGGCGGTAACCCCAACAGTATCAATCCGGAGTCCTCTTTCTCCCGCAACGTCTACGGTCTGGCCTGCACGCACTTCCTGGTGCAGATCGAGAAGGTGACCGGAGCGATGATGCAAGAGTGGCGAGAGAACTATCCTGAGGCATTCGCAAGAGATTACGACCCGGCTTACGGCCCGTTCTTCACCGGCTGGGTTGAAGGAGCCTAAGAATGAAAGTATTTGTTTTTGATGCTGCCAAGTGCAATGGCTGTCATGCCTGCCAGGTTGCTTGTAAAGACGAGCACTGCGGCAATGACTGGATGCCCTATGCCAAGCCGCAACCGGAGACAGGGCACTTCTGGTACAAGATGAACGAGTATGTGCGCGGGACGCTTCCCAAAGTGAAGGTTGCTTACGTGCCGACGATGTGCATGCACTGCGACGAAGCGCCTTGCATCTCCGCCTGCGTGCACGGGGCGATCACCAAGCGGGAAGACGGGCTGGTGCTCGTCGAACCGGCTAAGTGCAACGGCTGCCAGCTTTGCGTGCCCGCCTGCCCATACAAGGCAATCACCTTCAATCGCGCTCTGCGCATCGCCCAGAAGTGCACCGGCTGCGCCCACCTGTTGGACCGGGGCTGGCCGATCAATGAGCCGCGCTGTGTGGATGCCTGCATCACCGGGGCGCTCGTCTTCGGTGAGGAGTCTGAGCTTGCGGACGTGATCGCTCAGGCCGAGGTGATCGAACCCAAGGACGGCGATCCGTTGAAGCCGCGGGTCTACTATCTGAACCTGCCCAAGCGCTTCATCGCCGGCACGGTTTACGATCCGAAGGCGGAAGAGGTGGTGATCGGCGCCACCGTCACCCTGGCCGGTGACAGCAGCGCCACGGCTACCACGGATGAGTTCGGCGACTTCTGGTTCGAAGGCCTGGAGGTAGGCAACTACACGGTCAAGATCGAAGCCTCCGGCTTCCCGGCCAAAGAGATCGAAGCCATCTCCACGGTAGAAGACGTCAACCTGGGTGACATCGCACTCGCTTAGGGTGCCGATCTGGTCAGGGGTGGGCGTTTGGCACGCTCCAGGCGCTCACCCCTGCTGAGAAAGGAATAAGAGTATGAACAGTATTAGAGCCTGGATTTTCCGTGGCTTGACGTTAACCGGTC
>CAYMLG010000024.1:25167-36542 GCA_964391195.1 uncultured Anaerolineaceae bacterium
AAGAGTATGAACAGTATTAGAGCCTGGATTTTCCGTGGCTTGACGTTAACCGGTCTCGGGATGCTATTCTATACCTGGTTCCAACCGTGGTGGGTGGCATATATCGAGACGCTGGATGAAAACGGCGCCACTATCTTCCCCTATCAGATGGTCATCAGCGGCACCCTGCGCGATTACCCGCAGTGGATCGTCGGTTATGAAATGCCGGTCTGGTTCTGGCCCGCCATGTGGATTTATCTGGCGACGATGGTCGGCTTGTTGATCTACAGCCTGTTCCTCACCAGCGAGGACAGGTTCTCTCTGGGCAAGATCGATCTGTCGCTGCCCCAGGTGTTGGTTGGGATCGCCGGCCTGCTGTTTGTGACCTTCGTGGTGGTGTTCCCGCTCGTGATCTCCCTCCGCGCGCCTCAGTTCCATGGCGTGCCGCTGCAAGGGAACGTGTTCATCAGTATGAACGAGCACACTGAGAGCTACGTGATCACCAGCCTGCAAAATGGATACTGGATCGGCTGCGTTACCGCCGGGCTCCTCATGGCGTTGGGCCTGTTCCGCAAGCAGATCGTGGGTGATGAGGCGACCGAACAAGAGATGGTGGCCGAGCCTGGCTTCCACGCTTCCTAGAAACCCACCGGTTTTCGCTCGAAGTACCATCCGGGGATAGGGTCACAGACCCTATCCCCGTTCTGGTTAAGGTAGAAAGTATGGCCTTTGGCTCTATCCTGGGGGAACTACACAGGCAAGATGCGGGGGTATCTGTGGAGAGCATGCCCCTTCGCCCGCCCCGGTTACTCTTTCAACGGACGCTGAACTCCACCACCTCGCTGCGCAGGGTGGAGCCGTCCGGGCGGACCAGCTCGACCCAGGCCTGGTGCCTGCCCTTGGTGAGCTGCCAGTAGGCTGAATAGGGGGCGGACTCCAGGCGGGCGAGGGGTTCACCGTCCACCCACAGGATCAATTCGCCTTCATCCAGTTGTCCGGCCGCCTCGACCCGGATGCGCTGCGCTTCGGGTGGCAGATTGCCGGCCAGGTAGTAGGTGCTGCCCTGGGCCGGGGAGAGCAAGCGCAGGTCGCCGGACGGGGTGGAGCTCAGGGCCAGGTCGCTGTACAGGCGCAAGCCCTGGGCGCGCGCCCAGGGCCGGGCTTCGGGGGGCAGGTCGAGCACGGTCTGCCACACCCGGCGCTCGGCCGGGGTCGTTGTGGAGGCCAGCAGCCCGCTGGCGGCGTCCAGTTCCACTTCCCGGTAGAAGCTGTCCTGCACATGGGGCTCGGTGCCGGAGATGTACCACTCCAGCCGGCGGTAGGCGCAGGCCGGGGAGGGCAGCAGGCCCGAAAGGGCACAGATCTCCACCTGCTCCAGGCCGTCCGGGCGGCGGAAATCCCGCCTGGGGGCTCCGCTTAGGGCGGTGCGCATAAACTGGTGCCAGATGGGAGCCGCCCCGGTCAGCCCGGTGACCTCGCGCATCGGCGCGTAATTGGTGTTGCCCACCCAAACCCCCACCACCAGATCCGGCGTATAGCCGACGGTCCAGTTGTCGTGGAAATTGGTGGTGGTGCCGGTCTTGACTGCCGCCGGGCGGTCGAGCTTGAGCACGCTGTCCGCCCCGAAGCCCAGGATGCGCGCCCGGTCATCGCTGAGGATATCGCTGATCAGCCATGCGACGCGCTCATCCAGCGCCCGCACCCGGGCGGTCTGCGGCGGGCGGTACAGCACTTCTCCTCGCGGGTCGCTGATTTCGACCAGGATCTGCGGCTCGACCCGGTACCCACCGGCGGCGAAGGCCCCATAGGCCGCGGTCAGCTCCAGCAGGCGCACCTCCCCGCCGCCCAGGGCGACCGACAGGTCGTACTGCTCCGGGTTGCGCAGGGTGGTGATCCCCAGGCGGACGGCCAGATCGAACAGCGCCTGGAGCCCGATGTGATCCATGGCTTTGACCGCCGGGATATTGAGCGACGAACCCAGGGCGTCGCGCAGCAGCACCGGCCCGTGCTCCACCTGGTCGTAATTCTCGGGGGTGTAGGCTTTGCCCTCGTGGGTGACGAAATGGGTGCGCACGTCGAGGATGAGGGTGCCGGCCGTCCAGGGTTGGCTGCGGGCGGGGTCGAGGGCGGCGGCGTAGACCAGGGGCTTGAGCGCCGAACCCGGCTGGCGGGGGGCAAGGGCCATGTTCACCGCCCCGGCGTTGGCGCTGTCGAAGTAGTCCGGGCTGCCCACCAGGGCGCGGATAGCGCCGCTGGCCGGGTCCAGGGCGACCAGGGCGGCGTTGTTGACGTTATGCCCCAACCCGTCCTCGCTGCGCTGCAGGTCGGCGAGCTGGCGGCGGATCAGGCGCTCGGCGTGGCGCTGCCAGTCCAGGTCGAGGGTGGTGTGCACGATCAGCCCGCCGTGCTGGTAGATCTCTTCGGGCGTGAAGAGGCGATCGACCTCGGCCTGGACCATCATCACAAAGTGGGGGGCTTCCATCGGGTAGGGCTCGCTGGCGAAGACCAGCTTCTCCCGCTCCGCCAGGCGGCGTCCTTCGGGGTCCAGGTAGCCCTGATCTTCCATCAGCTTGAGGACGACCTTCTGCCGGGCCATTGCGGCCTCGGGATCGGTAAAGGGGTTGTAGAGGGCCGGGGCCTGAGGCAGCCCGGCGATCACGGCCGCTTCGGCCAGGTCGAGCTCGACCGCAGGTTTGCCAAAGAAAGTGCGGGCGGCGGCATCCACCCCGTAGGCCAGGCCGCCGTAGTAGGTCTGGTTCAGGTACAGGGCCAGGATCTCGTCTTTCGAGTAGCGGCGGGTCAGGCGCCAGGCGAGCAGCGCCTCGCGCAGCTTCCGCTGCAGGGTGCGCTCGCTGCGCTCTTCGGCCAGCAGCAGGTTGCGGGCCACCTGTTGGGTGAGGGTGCTGCCGCCGGCCAGGGTCTCGCCGCCGCGCAGGTTGATCCACAGGGCGCGCAGGATGCCCACCGGATCGACACCGGGGTTGATGTAAAAGCTGCGGTCTTCGGTGGCGATGGTCGCCTGCTGCAGGGCCAGGGGGATTTCTTCCAGCGGCACAACCGTGTTTCGCCCTCCGCCGTATGGCAGGACCTCGTACAGCAGCCGGCCGCGGCGGTCGAGGATGCGCACGCTGGGGGGAGCCATGCGCGACTCGATTTCCTCGGGCGAGGGCAGCCCCGAGGCGAGCCAGGCGTACCCGCCGATGGCAGCCGCAGCGGCCAGCAGGAGGAAGATGAGGCTGAGAGTGGGCAGCTTTTTTCTCATGGTTCCCAATCCCCGGGTAGGGGGGCGATCCGGCGGCGAACGACAAATGAAGGCCGATTCTTCGATCGCGCGGGCGGAGGAGATGAGACGCCCGCTTTCTATATAGACGTTGGGATCAGTGCGCAAGTTTCAGCCAATTTGCACCCCGGCCCCACGCCCGTTCGCCTTAGGCAGGGCCATCCGGGCCGGGATGCGCGACCCCGCAGGCGGAGTTCGCCCGGGAACGGTCCGTATTGATGAGGCATGAAGGCTCCAGACGAGATGCGCTGGCGAGAGTGACGATCTGCAGGCCGGGGGCAGGGGGTTGCCATGCGGGTTGCGGATAGCCAAACTCGTCCGTGATGATGGTCTGCGGTGATTGTATTCTGCGGGGAAAAATGCGTCAAGCGCACCTGCGCGGCGCTTCGTCCCGGTCATGACTTTCTTATGAGTAGTGGGGCTGGGATTCAGCATCTGTTCCAACGAATTCGATATGTTTATGACCTCCCCTATTCTGGTAGGGGCGGGTCTTTGATTCTAGCAATGGGAGCCCAACCGTAGACGGCGCCGGTAGAGCCAGCCCGTCTTGTTGAACCAATCAGACCCGCCCCCCACTGCCAGCAAGCCCGCCGGCCTTCGGCCGGCCCGTCCCGCCATCCCAGGCTGAGCGTGGTACCGGTTGTGCGCCAGGCAGCCTGTCCTGGGTTGGGCGGGTTGGGGGTTGCGCGTGTGGGGCGGGTCTGGGTTTGCGGGTAAGCGGGGTCGGCCTGAGGATGGTGCGTCTTGGACTGGGGGCTCTCGCCTGAATCAAAGACCCGCCCCTACGTGGATTGGGGTGGATCCGCCGAAACCGTGCTGTGCATGCTATTCGTGGACCGTTCACCCCTTAGGTGGGGGCGGGTTATGGGTTTAGCGTGCGGGGCGGGACTGGGTTTTCGAATAAGTTGGAACAGATGTGGGATTCAGGCGGGCTGTGCAGCCCGCCTGAATCCAAACCCCCATCCTGTAGAGTCTGGCTTGGGGAAGCCATACACCCCGGCTGCTTAATTTGACTATGGTTATCAGACGTGCTAGAATGAAATGTGGATTTCGAAACTTGAGGGAGGATGACAATCAGTTTTGCAGTTTTATCAGTGGGGACATTTATTTCAACCGAGGTGGGAAAATGTTGCGCAGTGTGAAAGAATTGGGGGAATACAAACTTCACGCTCCGGATGGTGAAATCGGCGAGGTGAATGATTTATATCTGGATTTGTGGGCCTGGCAGGTCCGCTACTTCGTCGTGGCAACCGGCGGCTGGTTGAGCGATCGCCGGCTGCTGCTGTCGCCATACGAGTTCGAAGAGATCGAACCTGACGAAAAAGTGATCCACGTGGCTTCCACACTGGAGAAGCTGGCCCAAAGCCCGCAGCTTCCCCCAAACGGATCTTTGTCCGCGGAGTACGAGCGCCAACTGCACGAGTACTATCGCTGGCCGTTTTATTGGGATGTGATCAATGACGACGCCCTGGGGGTCGGCAACCTGGCGCGAGTTCCCCTGGTGGAGCTGGCGGAAGAAATGGAAGCGGAGCAGCGGGAACCCGGAGGGACTGAAGCCAAAGAGCCGCGCTTGCGGAGCGTCCACCAGCTTCTAGGCTACGCCGTCCAGGCGCGCGAGGGGGCTTTCGGATCGGTGGATGACATGATCCTCGAAGATCAGACCTGGAACGTCGCGTACCTGGTGGTCGATACCGGCGGCTGGTTGAGGGGGCGCAAGGTGCTCATCTCTCCCAGTTGGATCGAAGACGTAGACTGGTCGGAGGGGGTCTTCGTGGCCGGCTTGAAGCAGGAGACCATCGCCAACAGCCCGGTCTACGATCCGGATGTCCCGCTCGACCGCGAGTATGAAACCCGCCTGCACCGGCATTACGGGCGGGATGAATACTGGTCATAACGGCGGTTTGTCTCCACCGGCTTGTTGCGCAAGTAGATTGTAAGTTTTCAGAGACTGAGGAGGTAAACAATGGCAAGAGTTGCGATCAATGGCCTGGGCCGCATCGGCCGGGCCGCCCTGAAAATTATCCTGGACACGGATGGGCTGGAGCTGGTCGGGGCGAACGATATCGTCCCGGCCGACAACCTGGCTTATCTGCTCAAGTACGACACGGTCTATGGGCGCTATCCGAAGACCGTGGAGCACGACGAGCAGCACCTGATCATCGACGGCAAATCGATCCCGGTATATAGTCAGAAAGATCCGGCGCAGCTCCCGTGGGGAGACCTGAAGGTGGACGTTGTCCTGGAGTGCACGGGCGTCTTCACCAAGCGGGAAGACCTGCAGAAGCACATCCAGGCGGGGGCGCGCTACGTGCTGCTCTCGGCGCCGACAAAAGAAGAAGGGGTGGACACGCTGGTTTATGGGGTGAACACGCCGAAAAATGAGACCCGGATTTTCTCCTGCGCCAGCTGCACCACCAACTGCATCACGCCGGTGATCGAAATTGTGGGCCGCCGGGTGGGGATCAAAAAGGCGATTATGACCACCATCCACGCCTACACGGCTTCGCAGAAGATCGTGGATGCCCCGAGCAAGAAATTCCGCCGGGGTCGAGCGGGCGCGGCGAACTTCGTGCCGACGACGACCGGGGCCGCCGTGGCGACCACTAAAGCCCTGCCGGAATACGCCGGCAAGTTCGACGGGATCGCCATCCGGGCGCCGATCCCCGCCGGTTCGATCGCCGACATCACCATCGTCACCTCAAGGCCGACCACGGTCGAGGAACTGAACGAGATCTTCCGGGAGGAATCGAACACAGACCGCTACCGCGGCATCGTAGCGGTGACCGATGATCCCATCGTCTCATCGGATATCATCCAGGATCCTCACGCCTCGATCATCGACCTGGAAATGACCCAGGTGGTGGATGGCGACCTGGTGAAGATCATGAGCTGGTACGACAACGAGTGGGGTTATACCAACCAACTGGTACGCCAGGCGCAGGATATCGCCCAGAAGATCGGCAAGGCAGAGAAAGTGCTTTCCGGGAGGAGCTGAGCCACAAGGTCTGTATTGGAGGCAATTGAAGGAGGCTGGCATGGCTCAAATCCATTGGCCCGAGGAAGCCGCGTTTACCGCTGAAGCGGAATGCCGGCAGCTCGAGGCCCGGCTGCTCGCGGGTCGCACGCTGATCATCGCCGCCAACCGGGGTCCATTCACCCTGAGCCGGGATGAGAACGGCGATGTGACTTATCAACGCGGCGGTGGCGGGCTGGTTACGGCGTTGACCGGCCTGGCGCGCGAGGTGGATGCGATCTGGATCGGGAGCGCGATGACCGAGACCGACCGGGAATGGCGTTCGGGGAAAATCAACCTCGACGAGGGGGAAGGCGCCATCCGGGTGGAGTTCGTGATCCCCGATCCGGACGCCTACGACAAATACTACAATATCATCGCCAATCCCCTGCTGTGGTTCTTGCAGCACTCCATGTGGGATTTCGTGCGCGCCCCCACCATCGACAAAGCCACCTGGGACGCCTGGGATAACGGCTACCGGACGGTGAACGAGCTGTTCGCCCGAGCTGTGGCCCGCCAGGTGCGAGAGAGCCGCCAGCCTCCCCTGGTGATGTTTCAGGACTATCACCTGTATCTGGCGCCGCGCATGGTCCGCGAGCAGTTGGGCGAGCGCCAGGCTACCCTGACCCATTTCATCCACATCCCCTGGCCGGGCTCGGAGGACTGGGGGATGATGCCGCCCTCCATGCGCTTCGAGATCCTGGATGGGCTGTGCGCCCTGGACCTGCTCGGTTTCCAGACCCGGGAGGATGGCCTGAACTTCATCCGCACCTGTGAATCTCATTTGCCCGAGGCAGAAGTCAACTTCCGGGCCGGTTCGGTCCACTATCGCGGCCACACCACTTACGTCCGTGACTTCCCCATCTCGATTGATGTCGAGCTGCTGCGGGCGATGATCGACGATCCGGAGGTCGAGCAGAGCCGCGAGCTGTTCGAGAGCCGCTTCGGGCAATACCAGCTTATCCTGCGGGTGGACCGCACCGAACCGAGTAAGAACATCGTGCGCGGGTTCCAGGCGCTGGAGGAGCTGCTCGAGCTGTATCCTGAACACCAGGGTAAGGTGCAGTTCCTGGCCCTGCTGGTGCCCTCGCGCATGGAAGTGGAGGAATATCAGAGTTATCTGGATGAGCTGATGGCGGCCGCCGGGAGGGTGAACGCCCGGTTCGGCGACGCCGAATGGGAACCGGTGCGGGTGATGGTGGGGGAGAGCTACCCGCGAGCCGTGGCGGCGATGCAGCTCTACGATGTGCTCCTGGTGAACTCGATCGCCGATGGGATGAACCTGGTGGCGAAAGAAGGCCCCACGGTGAACCAGAAGGACGGGGTGGTGATCCTCTCTGAGCGCACCGGGGCGCGACAGCAGTTGGAACCCGGGGCGCTGGTCATCTCGCCCTGCGATGTGCATGCCACCGCCCAGGCCCTGCACCAGGCGCTGGTGATGCCAGAGGAGGAGCGCAGGCAGAAAGCCGCCTTTTTGCGCCAGGCCGTGGAGCGAGAGGATATCAACGCCTGGCTGTGCCGCCAGCTTGAGACCATCTCCGAGCTAAAGCTGTAGCTTAGTTGGAGCGGCCAGGCCTCAACCGGAGCGGATCCAATGGTATCCGGACGAATCGAAGAGTTAACCGCTCGCCTGGCGCAGGCTGAGAGGATCCGCCTGTTCCTGGACTACGATGGGACGCTGGCCGAGTTCGCCCCCACCCCCGACGATATCCTGCCGGATGAGGAAGTGATCTCGCTGTTGAAAGGGCTGGCGGGGCACCACAGGGTCTTGCTGGCGGTGGTGAGCGGGCGGCGGTTGAGCCATGTGCTGGACCTGCTGCCGGTGCCCGGTATCCTGCTAGCCGGGACTTATGGGGTGGAGATGCGCCTGCCGGAAGGCGAGCGGGCCGAGCAGGTGAGCTACGACGAGGTACGCCCAACGCTGGAACGGATCAAGCCGCGTTGGGCGGCCCTGCTGGAAGGCAGGCAAGGGTTCTACCTGGAGGATAAGGGCTGGGCGCTCGGGATTCACGCCCGCCGGGCGGACGAGGCCGAGGCGGATGAAGTGCTCGACGCAGCAGCCGAAATCCTGGAAGAGTACCAGCCGCTGGCCAAGTTCCGCGTGTTGGGCGGGTACAAGTTCCTGGAGATCGGCCCCACCCTGGCGAACAAGGGGGAGACGATCGCTTATCTGCTGGAACGCTACCCCTGGGAAGGGGCGGAGCTCGTCTACGCCGGGGACGATGATAAAGATGAGGAAGCGTTCGAGGTAATCAACCACCACGGCGGGACCTCGGTGCTTGTGGCCCGCCAACCGCGGGAGACACACGCCGCCTATCGCCTGGAGAGCCCGCGCCAGATGCGGGACTGGCTCCACAGCCTGTTGAAAGCGCTCGAAGTGGCGGGCGAGCGGGGGTAAAGCAGGGGTCTATCCCTGCCATCCCGGCGACTTTGTGCAAGTTCTCACCGAAAGCTAATCCAAAATCTGCAAAACTTCTCTGTACTGTTCCCATCCTTCGCATTTAAACTTAGCGCATGACTGTTCTCGTGGAAGTTCTCACCGGAGGAGAGACTTACCGAGGGTGAGTATATGTGGGGGCAGGCAGCGGGCTACGCCACAGTAGCCCGCTGCCTGCCCCCATTTTGTCCCTGCAGATCGATAGCGAGCGATATTCAGCCACTCCTTGAGCGAGAGGAGATGGAAAGGAGGACGAGATGCCTGAACAGACACCGGTCACCCTGAACCATTACGCCTTCTTCCGGTTTACAGACGCCCACGCTGCCCTGGCCCCCGCCGGGCGAAAGCGGTTCCACCAGGAATGGCTCGACCAACTGCGCCAGGCGGCCGAGAAGCTGGACCTGTACCAGGTGTATCCGGCCCAGGCCGCGGCCGAGGTGATGGTGTGGAGCGCAGTGACCGCCGATGACCCCGCCGCGCCGGCCCGCTTCTTTCACCGCTTCACCTGCGCTACCGCCCCCTACCGGCAGTTCGTCCGCCCGGTGGACATCCTGTGGGGGATGACCCGGCCCTCTCAATATACCAAAACCCGCTCCAGCCAGGAGATCGACCCTTTTTCTCCGCAGCGTAAACCCTACCTGGTGATGTACCCCTTCGTGAAGACGCCGGCCTGGTACCTGATGAGCCGCGAGGCCCGGCAAGGGATGATGAACGAGCACATCCGCATTGGGAAGCAGTACCCGGAGATCACCCAGCTTTTGCTGTACTCGTTCGGTTTGCAGGACCAGGAGTTCATCGTCGTGTACGAGACGGATGACCTGAGCCGGTTCTCCGAGCTGGTCCACGAGATGCGAGACAGCGAAGCGCGGCGGTTCACCGAACGGGACACCCCGCTGTACACCGCCCTGTATCACCCGGCCGCCGAAACGCTGGCCCTGTGGGAGTAGACGATGAGCGCACAGATCCCTAACACCAGCACGGTGGGCGTATTGCTGATGGCATACGGCAGCCCGGAGCGCATCGAAGACCTGGAAGCATACCTGCTGGATATCCGCGGCGGGCGGCCCACGTCTCCCGAACTGGTGGCAGAGATCACCGGGCGCTATCTGCGGATCGGTGGGCGTTCCCCGCTGCTGGACCGTACCCGGGAACAGATGCAGGCTTTGGAAGCGGAGCTGAACCGCCGGGCGGCAGCGAACGCCGCGGCCGCTAACGGGGTGCGTTATCGCGGCTACCTGGGGATGCGCCATTGGGAACCGCGCATCAAAGAAGCGGTGAGGCAGATGGCCGCGGATGGGGTCCGCCAGGTGGTGGGCCTGGTGATGGCGCCTCACAGTTCCCGGATGAGCACCGGCGCCTATTTCCAGAAGCTGGACGAGGCGATCGAGGAGCTTGGCGCCGATTTGGAGGTCATCCGCATCGAGAGCTGGCACGACCACCCCGGTTTGATCGCCGCCTTCGCTGAGAAGGCAGAAGCCGCCCTGGGCGAATACGGCCCCGAGCAGCCCGTGGTGATTTTCACCGCCCACAGCCTGCCGGCCCGCATTCTGGCACAGGGCGATCCCTACGAGCAGCAGCTCCACGAAACCGCGGCCCTGCTGGCCAGGCGCCTGGAGCTGCCGGAAGGACGGTGGCAGTTCGCCTACCAGAGCGCCGGGCAGAGCGCCGGACCCTGGCTGGGACCGGCGGTCGAAGACCTGGTCTCCGGGCTGGCCCGTTCGGGGGAGAAGAATTTGCTGGTCGTGCCGGTGGGGTTCGTTTGTGACCACGTGGAGGTGTTGTACGATATCGACATCGCCTGCCGGGAGATCGCGGCGGGGGAGGGGGCGCGCCTGGAGCGCAGCCAATCGCTGAACGCCTCTCCGCTTTTCATCTCCGCGCTGGCCGATATTGTGCTTGAGGCCCGGGAGCGAGACGGTGGGGGAGGCCTTTCGAAGACCATCTCTGGGGCGACGGTGGAAGGAAATGGATAACCCTGCTCACATCCTCTGCCTGGGCCTCAGCCACCACACCGCCGGGCTCGACCTGCGCGAACGCCTGGCTTTCAGCGCCGAGGAGGCGCAGGCTGCCCTCGCCTGGCCGGGCGCCCCTGCAAATTCGATCGACGAACTGGTATTGCTGTCCACCTGCCATCGGGTGGAGATTTACGCTATGGCCTCCGGGCTGGATTTCTCGGGGCTGGAACGGTTCCTGTCTGAGGCCCGGGGCCTGCCGGTGGAGGTCTTCAACGAGCGCCTCTACCGTTATTCGGGCGAGGCGGCGATCGATCACCTGTTCCGGGTGGCGGCCGGGCTGGACTCGCTGGTGCTGGGCGAGCCGCAAATTCTGGGTCAGGTGATGGAGGCCTTCGAACTCGCGCGGGACCAGGGCGCTGCCGGGCCGCTGCTCACGCGGCTGTTCCAGGCCGCCATGCGCGCCGGGAGGCGGGCGCGGGCCGAGACGGCCATCGGCCACAACCCGGCCTCGATCTCATCCGTCGCCATGGCTTTGGCCGGGCAAGTCCTGCCGGATTTCTCCACGGCGCAGGTTGGGATTTTAGGCGCCGGGGAGATGGCTGAACTGGCAGTAGAAGCTGCGCGCAAACGCGGCGCACAGCGGATTATCGTGGTGAACCGCACCCGCGAACGGGCGCTGGCCCTGGCGCAGCGCTGGGGAGGCGAGGCCGC
>CAYMLG010000024.1:36642-44799 GCA_964391195.1 uncultured Anaerolineaceae bacterium
CGATCCTGGCCGAGGAGAAGGAAGCCTTCCTCCACTACCTGCACACCCTGGACGTGCTGCCCTTGATCGCCGGGATATGGGACCGGGCGGAGACGATCCGCCAGGCCGAACTGGAGCGGACCCTGCGCCGGATGCCGGACCTGACCCCCGAGGAGCGGGAACGCCTGGAAGCCATGACTCAGGCGCTGGTGAAGAAGCTCCTGCACACCCCCATCTCCCGCCTGCGAGAGGAAGCGGGCACCGCTCAGGCCGCACATTATGTCTCTGCCGCGCGCGGGTTGTTTGGGTTAGAATAGGACCAGCCATGATGAAGATCAATTTTGCAACCCGGCCTTCTGCGCTGGCCCGCTGGCAAACGAACTGGGTGTGCCAGGCGCTGCAGGCTGCCTGGCCCGGGCTGGCCTGTGAAGAACTGGTGATCACCACCCAGGGCGACCGGATCCTCGACCGCCCCTTGCCCGAGATCGGGGGGAAAGGGCTGTTTACCCTGGAACTGGAGACTGAGCTGCGCTCCGGGCGAGTCCAGGCGGCCGTACATTCGTTGAAGGACCTGCCGGTGGAAGATGCGCCGGGACTGGTGGTGGGGGCGATTCCGGCCCGAGCCGAGGCGCGCGATGTGCTCATCTCGGCCCAGGGCTGCAAGCTGAGCGAGCTGCCACAGGGCGCCCGGGTGGGCACCTCCAGCCTGCGGCGGGCGGCGCAGTTGCTGAGGCTCCGCCCGGACCTGCGCATCGAGCCGCTGCGGGGCAACGTGGACACCCGGCTGCGGAAGGTGAAGGCGGGGCAGTACGAGGCCATCGTGCTGGCCGGGGCCGGGGTGCAGCGCCTGGGCCTGGAAGAAGCGGTGAGCGAGTGGCTGCCGCTGGAGACCATGCTCCCGGCGCCGGGGCAGGGAGCGCTGGCGGTGCAGTGCCACAGCGACGACGAAGGCACCCTGCGCCTGCTGCGGGCGATCGATGACCCGGGCACCCGCCAGGCGGTGCTGGCCGAGCGCGCTTTCCTCTCGGGGTTGGGCGGCGGCTGCAGCGTTCCGGTCGCGGCTTATGCCCGCTGCTCCGGCGGGATGGTCCACCTGCGGGGCCGGGTCGCTTCGCCGGACGGGAGGCGGACCATCGAGGTGGAGCGGTCTGGGGCCGACGCCCGATCCGTGGGAGAAGAGGCCGCCCGGGAGGCGCTGAGCCAGGGTGCGAAGGAGCTGCTGGATGGCTGAACTGAGCGGGAAGCGCGTGCTCGTCACCCGCCCGCAGGCGCAGGCCGAAGAGTTTGTCGCCGCCCTGCGCCAGGCCGGGGCCGAGCCGGTGTGCTTCCCGGTGATCGCCATCGGGGCGGTGCCCGACACGGCCGCGCTCGACCGGGCGCTGGGAAAAGTGGCCTGCTACGATTGGCTGGTCCTGACCAGCGTCAACGGGGTTGCCGCGGTGTGGGAGCGGTTCGCCGCCCTGGATATCTCCGCTCTCCCGCCCGGGCTGCGGGTGGCGGCCATCGGGCCAAAGACCGCCGAGGCGCTCCGCAGCCGTGGGGTGAACCCCGATTTCGTGCCCCAGGAATACATCGCCGAAGCCATTGTGCCGGGCCTGGGGGATCTGCGCGGCCGGTGGGTGCTGCTGCCCCGCGCCGAGCTGGCCCGGCCCGATTTAGCGATCGCCATCCGGCAGGCGGGCGGCATCCCGCATGAGATCGTCGCCTACCGCACCCTTCCGGCCGATCCCGAGGCGGAAGGGTTGGCAGCCCTGCGCCAGGGTGTAGACATCCTGACCTTCACCAGTTCTTCGACCGTGCGCAACTTCATAGCGATCGTCGCCGCGGCCGGGTTGGACCCTCGTAATCTGCCCGGAGACCCGGTTGTGGCCTGCATCGGCCCCATCACCGCCGATACCGCGCGCCAGGAGGGCCTGCGGGTGGACGTTGTGGCCGAAGAATACACCACGGCGGGTTTGCTCGCCGCACTATTATTAGCGTGAACCGTGGAATAAGATGATGAGTGAAAAAATGACCCCCCCTATTTTCCCCATTTCCCGGCCGCGCCGCCTGCGGCAGAGCCCTGCTCTACGGCAGATGCTGCGCGAGACCGAGCTCTCACCGTCCGATTTTGTCTATCCATTATTCGTCCGGACGGGGAGGGACGTGCAGCGCCCGATCGCCTCCATGCCGGGGATTTACCAGTGGTCCGTGGACCGTCTCCCGGCCGAGATGGAGGACATCGCCCGCCTGGGGATCCCGGCGGTGATCCTGTTCGGCATCCCCGCCGAGAAAGACCCGCTGGGCAAGGAGAACTTCGACGCGGACGGCGTCGTGCAGCAGGCGATCCGGGCGATCAAAGCCGCCACCCCCGAGATGGTGGTGATGACGGATGTATGCATGTGCGAGTACACCGACCACGGGCACTGCGGGGTGCTGAACCTGCCGCCGTCTGCGGGGGAGGAGCTGCCCGACCCGCACCTGCCCGAAGGCTACGTGCTCAACGACCCGAGCCTGGAGATCATCGGCCGGGTGGCCGTCTCCCATGCTGAGGCCGGGGCGGATATCGTAGCGCCGTCGGGCATGCTGGACGGAATGGTTCACGCCCTGCGCCGGGCGCTGGACGCCGCCCATTTTGAGAACGTGCCCATCCTCTCCTACGCGGTCAAGTATGCCTCGGCCTTTTACGGGCCTTTCCGGGATGCGGCCGAATCGCCGCCCAAGTTTGGCGACCGCAAGTCGCACCAGATGGACCCGGCAAACGCCCGGGAGGCGCTGCGCGAGGCCGCGCTGGACGCCGCCGAGGGGGCGGATATGCTGATGGTCAAACCGGCGCTGCCCTATCTGGACATCATCCGCCGGGTGCGAGAGCGGTTCCCCGAGTACCCGCTGGGCGCCTACAACGTTAGCGGCGAATACGCGATGGTCAAAGCCGCGGCGGCCAACGGCTGGCTGGACGAGTGCGGCACGGTGCTCGAAGCCCTGACCTCGATCAAAAGGGCGGGGGCGGACTTCATCCTCACCTACCACGCCAAAGACGCCGCCCGCTGGCTGCGCTAGCCTGAGAGTTCGCTGCGGAGATGAACGAGCGGATGACCCACCCCTCATTGTCCACCCGGGCAGCCGGCGAGCGGGCATACCACGACCGGCGGATGCTGGAGGCCGATTTCAGCCAGGCTCCTTTCACCATCGCCTGGGAAGTGACCCGGGCCTGCGCTTTTGCCTGCGTGCACTGCCGGGCCGATGCCCAACACCGGGCCCACCCGGATGAATTGACCAACGCCGAAGGGAAGCGCCTGATCGACCGGTTGGCCGAGTTCGGCAGCCCGATCCTGGTTTTCACCGGGGGCGATCCGATGATGCGGCGCGATCTGTTCGACCTGATCTCCTACGCCACGGAGAAGGGCCTGCGCTGCTCGCTGACCCCCACGGCCACCGCCCTGCCGACGGTGGAACGGCTGCAGATGGCGAAACAGGCGGGCATCCGGCGGCTGGCGTTGAGCCTGGATGCGCCCACCTCGGAAGTGCACGACGGTTTCCGGCAGGCGCCCGGTTCCTGGGAGCGGACCATGCGCATCCTGCACAATGCCCACCAGGTGGGGCTGAGCGCCCAGGTGAACACCACCATCTCGAAGCACAACCTGCACCTGCTAAAGGATATGGTGCCTTTCGTGCGGGAAGCGGGCGTGGTGCAGTGGTCGCTGTTCTTCCTGGTGCCCACCGGGCGGGCGCAGATCCCGTGGATGATCACGCCCGAAGAGCACGAGCAGGTGTTCCACTGGCTGTACGACCTGTCGCAAACTGCGCCGTTCGATATCAAAGCCACCGCCGCGCCTATGTACCGCCGGGTGGCGATCGAGCGGAAGGCCGCCGAACAGGCAGCGGAAGGCGAGACCGGTCCGGTGACCTTCCAGGGCGCCGGCTTCCAATACGCCGACGGCCTGAACCGCCCGAGACGGGGCGTGAACGATGGCAACGGTTTCCTGTTCATCTCCCACCTGGGCGAGATCATGCCATCCGGGTTCCTGCCCATCTCCGCCGGGAACGTGCGCCGGGATGATGTGGTCCGGGTTTACCGCGAGCACCCGCTGTTCACCGCCCTGCGCGACGTGACCCGCCTGAAAGGCAAGTGCGGGGTTTGCCGCTACCGCGATGTGTGCGGGGGCCAGCGCGGCCGGGCTTACGGCGTCACCGGCGATTACCTCGAAAGCGACCCGGCCTGCCTGTACGAGCCGGGATCCAGAGATTGACAGGTGAGTTGATGATACACCCCGATGAAAGCCAGGAGCCGCAGTCCCGTTTCCTGCGCGCCTGCCGCCGCTTGCCGGTGGACGCCACGCCGGTGTGGTTCATGCGCCAGGCGGGGCGCTATATGCCCGAGTACCGGGCGATCCGCGAGAAGCACACCCTGCTCGAGATCGTGCAGCGGCCAGAGCTGGCTGCGGAGGTGACGCTGCAGCCGGTGCGGGCTTTCGAGTTGGACGCGGCGATCCTGTTCGCCGACATCCTGCTGCCGGTGGTGCCGATGGGGCTGAAGCTCGAGTTCGTCAAGGGGGAAGGTCCGGCGATCTCCGCGCCGGTGCGCACCCTGGAGGCGGCGCGCCGCCTGCGGGCGGTGAACCCCGAGAGCGACCTGGGCCACGTGCTGGAAGCGGTGCGGCTGGTGCGCCGCGAGTTGGATGGGCGGCTGCCCCTGATCGGCTTCGCCGGAGCGCCGTTCACCGTGGCCTCTTACATGATCGAGGGCGGCCCTTCTCGCGATTACCGCTACACCAAGACCCTGATGCAGGCTTACCCGACGGTTTGGTCCAGCCTGATGGATAAGCTGGCGGATACGCTGGCGGGTTACCTAACCGCCCAGGTGCGGGCCGGGGCGCAGGCCGTGCAGCTTTTCGATTCCTGGGTCGGGACACTCAGCCCGGCGGACTATAAAGAGCACGTGCAGCCGTATTCACGCCGGGTGCTGCAGGCCGCACAAGCGACGGGCGTTCCGGTCATCCACTTCGGCACGGGCACGGCGGCGCTGTTGGCGGAGATGCGGGCCGCCGGGGGGACGGTGATTGGCCTGGATTGGCGGGTGCCGTTGGACCGGGGCCGGCAAATCCTGGGTGTGGGGGTGGCACTCCAGGGCAACCTGGATCCGGCGGCATTGTTCGCCCCCCTGCCCGTGCTGCGCCGGCAAATCGAGACGGTGCTCCGCAGCGCCGGCGGGGGACCGGGGCATATCTTCAACCTGGGGCACGGGATTCTGCAGGATACACCGGTGGAGCACGTGCGGGCTGCGGCCGAGATGGTGCACGAGTTGAGCGCCCGGTCTGCGCATGAATACGAAACACGGGTAGAGGTGGAATGATGCGTGTAGTTGTGATCGGCGGCGGGATCGCCGGGCTTTCGGCGACCTATACTCTGGCAAAGCAAGCTATCGCGGATCACAGGCCGCTGGAGATCAGTGTGCTGGAGGCGGGTGGGAGCTGGGGAGGGAAGATCACCACCAGCCGGGAAGGCGGTTTTGTGATCGAGGGCGGGCCGGATACCTTCCTGGCTTCGAAACCCTGGGGAGCAGCCTTGTGCCGGGAGCTGGGCCTCGAGAGGCGGCTGATGGGCACCAACCCGCAGGAAAAGCGCACTTATGTGCTGCACCGGGGCCGCCTGGAACTGCTGCCGGATGGCCTGACGATGATGATCCCCACCCGCTTTGGACCGATGCTGCGCACCGGGCTGCTCTCATGGCCGCAGAAGGCGCGCATGGGCCTGGATTTCTTCCTGCCGGCCCGGGCGCTGAATGGGGATGAAAGCCTGGGGGAGTTTGTCTCCCGCCGGCTGGGACGCGCGGCTTACGAGCGGTTGATCGAGCCGCTGATGAGCGGGATTTATGCCGGGGACGGGGATTCGCTCAGCCTGCAGGCGACCTTCCCCTATCTGCGCGAGCTGGAGCTCAAGTACGGCGGGCTGGTGAAGGGCGCGCTGGAGATGCGCAAGCGGCTGGGCCAGAAGAAGACTCCCGGGTCGCGCAGCGCCTTCCTGACGCCGCTGACCGGGCTGGCCGAGATCGTCGAAGCCCTGGTGGAGCGGCTGGAGCTGTATGGGGTCTCCCTGTGCCTGGGGACCGCAGCCAGGCGGGTGCAGGCGCTGCGCCCCGGTTATCGGGTAGAATTCAGTGACCGGCCTCCTTTAACCGCAGATGGGATCATTCTGGCCACCCCGGCTTACGTATCGGGGGCGCTGCTGCGGGACGTAGACCCTCACCTGGCCGGGGAGCTGGAGGATATCCCCTACGCTTCCACGGCGACTGTGTCGCTCGCCTACCGGGCGCAGGACCTGCCCCGGCCCCTGGATGGCTATGGGTATATCATCCCCCGGCGGGAAGGGCGGCGGGCGTTGGCCTGCACCTGGACTTCGACCAAGTTCCCGCACCGGGCGCCGGAGGGGTTTGCCCTGCTGCGGGTGTTCGCCGGGCGGGCCGGGCAGGAACAGGGCCTGCCGCAGGATGAAGAGGCGCTGCTAGACCTGGCTCGGGAAGAACTGCGCCTGACATTGGGTATCGAAGCCGCCCCCCTGCTGTGGCGGGCGTATTTCTGGGAGCGGGCCATGCCGCAGTACAACCTGGGGCACCCGCAGCGACTGGAGCGGATCGAGGCGGGGCTGGGACGCCTCCCCGGGCTGGCCCTGGCGGGCAACGGGTACCGCGGCATCGGTATCCCCGACTGCATCCATTCCGGGGAGCTGGCCGCCGAGCGGGTGCTAGAGGAGATTGTGGAACTAGCGGCAGGGGAGCGGCTCCCTGCCGCAACAGGAAAAGGTGAGAGATGAACATCCAACGATCCATTGAACTCTTCAAAGAAGCGTGTGAAGCCCTGCCGGGCGGGGTGGATTCGCCGGTGCGGGCTTTCCGGGCGGTGGGGGGACAGCCGCTGTTCATCGAACGGGGCGAAGGGCCCTACCTGGTGGATGTGGACGGCAACCGCTATATCGACTACGTGCTCTCCTGGGGGCCGCTGATCCTGGGGCACGCCCATCCCCAGGTGGTGAAGGCGCTGAAGGAGGCGGTCGATGCGGGCACCAGCTATGGCGCGCCGAGTCCGCTGGAAGTGAGGCTGGCGCGCAAGATCCAGGAATTTATGCCCGGCCTGGAGATGCTGCGCTTCGTCAATTCTGGCACCGAGGCGACCATGACCGCCCTGCGGCTGGCACGGGCCTACACCAACCGGAACAAGATCATCAAGTTCGAAGGCTGCTACCACGGCCATGCCGACCTGCTCTTGGTACAGGCGGGGTCGGGTGTCGCTACGCTGGGGCTGCCCGACTCGCCGGGCGTGCCGCCGGCCACGGTGCAGGACACGCTGGTGGCCCGCTACAACGACCTGCCCGCGGTAGAAGCCCTCTTCACCCGTTATCCAGAGGAGATTGCGGCGGTAATCGTCGAACCGGTGGCCGGCAATATGGGCGTGGTTCCGCCGGTGGAAGGCTTCCTTCCCGGTCTGCGGGAGATCACCAGCCGGCACGGGGCGCTGCTGATTTTCGATGAGGTGATGACCGGGTTCCGCGTCCACCCGGGTGGGGCCCAGGCGCTGTATGGGGTGCAGCCCGATCTGACCACTCTGGGCAAAGTGATCGGCGGCGGGCTGCCGGTGGGCGCTTACGGGGGGCGACGGGATATTATGGAACTGATCGCCCCGGCCGGGCCGGTGTACCAGGCCGGCACGCTCTCCGGGAATCCCCTGGCGATGACCGCCGGGCTGGTGACGCTGGAAGCACTGCAAGCCCCCGGCGCCTGGGAGCAAATGGAGGCCGCCGCCCGCCGGCTGTCGCAGGGGGTGGCCCAGGCCGCGGCTGAACGCGGCGTGCCCGTGCAGTCCAACCGGGTGGGGACGATGTTTTCCACCTTCTTCACCGCCTCCCCGGTGCAGAACTGGCCGGACGCTAAAACCAGCGATACGGAGCGGTTTGGCCGCTACTTCGCGGGGATGCTGGAAAACGGCGTTTATCTGGCGCCGTCGCAGTTCGAGGCCGGGTTTATCTCCACCGTCCACACCCAGGAGGTGATCGACTGCACCATCGAGGCGGCGCGCAAAGCCTTCGCCCGCCTTTGATCGTCTACCCCGGATATGGGTTCGCCAGGCCGGTCCGGCCCCGCCGGGCCAGTTCGTATTTCGATGTGTGCTGGCAAATGTTGTCAGAAGTAATTGTTGTTTTGGGGTG
>CAYMLG010000024.1:44899-65079 GCA_964391195.1 uncultured Anaerolineaceae bacterium
CCAAAACAACAATCTATTTTGCTGACGAGTTGTGCCTGCACGCCATTTCGACCCTTGACCGGATTGTTGTTCTCGGTTATCTTCCCTGCCATAGATCCCGCCCGTTACGATAGGGCCGGAAAAACCGGGCAACACGGGTCCGCGCTCCGGCGGTGCCGCTCGCGCTATCATCCATGAACGGTGGGCGCAGCGTTCCCGCCGAAAGCGCCTCGGCAACATGGGGATAAGGAGAGAGTTATGCGAAACCAGGCGCTGCGCTGGGGCCTGCTGAGCACGGCGCGCATCAACCGGGCGGTGATCCCGCCGATCCAGTTGTCACCTCAGCACGAACTGGTCGCAGTGGGCAGCCGGAACGAAGCGCGGGCCAGGGAATTCGCCCGCAAATGGGGGATCCCCAGGGTCTACGGGACCTACGAAGCGCTGCTGGCAGACCCGGAGATCGATGTCATCTATATCCCCCTGCCGAACTCCATGCACGCCGAGTGGACCGTCCGCGCGGTGGAAGCCGGGAAGCATGTGCTGTGCGAAAAACCGCTGACCCTGACGCCGGCTGAAGTGGACCTGGTGGAGGCGGCCGCCAGGCGGACCGGCAAGGTGGTGGCTGAGGCGTTCATGTACCGGCACCACCCGCAGACGCGAACGGTGAAGGAAATCGTGGACAGCGGCGCGCTTGGCCAGCTCAAGCTGGTGCGAGGCTGCTTCTCGTACACCCTCAGCCGGGAGAACGACGTCCGCCTGGACCCGTACCTCGGCGGGGGGAGCATCTGGGATGTGGGCTGCTACCCGATCAGTTACGCCCGTTATCTGATCGGGAGCGAGCCGGTGGAGGTCTTCGGCCGGCAGGCGACCGGCCCGAGCGGGGTGGACCTGACCTTCACCGGGCAAATGCGCTACTCGAATGAGGTCTACGCCCAATTCGACAGCAGTTTCCGTATGGCCTCGCGTTCGTGGGTGGAAGCGGTGGGGAGTGAAGCCAGCCTGTTCGTCCCGAACCCGTACAAACCCGGTGAGAAAGAGACTCTGTACCTGCAGCGGGACGGGCAGATGGAGCAGATCCTGGTGGAGGGCGAGATGCTGTATATGGGCGAGATCGAGGATATGATGCAGGCGGTAACCGAGGGGCGATCACCGGAGATCAGCCTGGCGGAGAGCCGCGGCAACGTCAGGACGATCAATGCCTTGCTCGAGTCGGCGCGCAGCGGTAAACCGGTGCTGTTGGGGGGGTAGGAGCCGCGTTATTCGGATTTGCACCCTTTGAATCCGTAACGCTCAAGTCTTCTTGCTGAGATGAGGTGGGGGATTGCTTACACTACCGATCGCTTTGGTGCTCATCATTGTCGTGATCGCGCTGGCCCTGTTATCCCTGGAGCGCGTCCCGGCGGATGTGGTCGCGTTGGGGGTGCTGGTGCTGCTCTCGGTTTTGGGACTGCTGCCGCCCGAGCAGGCCTTCGCCGGTTTCGGCAGCGAAGCCGTCATCATGATCCTGGGGCTGCTGATTCTGACCGCGGCCCTGGTACGCACGGGGGTGGTGGATTGGGTGGGAAGGTTGATCGTGCGACAGACGGGCACGCAGGCCAGCCGTATCCTGGCGATGGTGCTGCTCATCCCGGCGCTGCTGAGCACGGTCATCAGCAACACCGCGGCCACCGCCTTTTTTCTCCCGGTGGTGATCGGCCTTGGCCGGAAAGCGCGCATCAATCTATCGCTGCTGTTGATGCCGCTGGCTTTTGCCACGATCCTGGCTTCCGGGATCACTCTGATCGCGACCTCGACCAATATTGTGGTGAGCGGCCTGATGATCCGTTACCAGATGGAGCCGCTGGGGTTGTTCGAGCTCACCCCGGTGGGCATCCCCATTTTAGTCGCCGGGCTGTTGTATATGTACTTTGTCGGCCCGCGGCTGATCCCACATCGCGATGTCCCGGCCGATCCACTCCATGATTTCGACTCGACCCCATACCTGACCGAGACGATCATCCTCCCGGATTCACCCCTGGCAGGCAAAACCTTGGGCCAGTCGGGGCTGGGGCGGGACCTGGACCTGACCGTCGTGCGCCTGATCCGCAATAAGCGCCGCTACCTGGCGCCGCAGGCGGATCTTATGCTGTACGAAGGGGACGTGCTGCTGGTGGAAGGGCAGCGGGACGAGATCCTGAAGATCAAGAATACGGCCGGGATCGACATCAAGGCCGATGTGAAGCTCTCGGACCCCGGCCTGCAGTCGAACGATGTGCGCCTGGTGGAGGCGATCTTGCTGCCCCGCTCGGGGTTGATTGGGCGCACGCTCAAGGGCATCAGTTTCCGGGAGCGTTTCGGGCTGCAGGTGCTGGCGATCAACCGGCATGGCGAGACCATCCGGCGCAAAATCAGCCGTACTTCGCTGCGACTGGGCGATGTGCTGCTGATCCAGGGCAACCGGGCGAATATCCGAACGCTGGAGGAGGAGCACCTGGTGCGGGTGCTGGACACGCTGGAGGAGAAGCTGCCCAACACACAGCGCGCCCCGATCGCAGTGGGGGCTTTTATCGGGGCCATTCTGCTGGCGGCCTTCGAGCTGGTCTCGCTGCCGGTGGCGCTGCTGATGGGGGTGCTGGTGGTGTTCGTGACGCGCTGTATCACCCCGGAGGAGGCATACCGGGAAGTGGAGTGGCGGGCGTTGATCTTAATCGGGAGTATGCTGGCGCTGGGTTTCGCCCTGGAGCACACGGGGGCGGCGCAGTTCCTGGCAATGCTGATCGTCCGCATGTTCGGTGATATCAGCCCCACCTGGCTGCTGGGAGGTTTTTTCATCCTGACCATGCTGCTGACTCAGCCGATGTCCAACCAGGCGGCGGCGGTGGTGGTGGTCCCCGTGGCCGTGCAGACCGCCTTTGGGTTGGGGCTAAACCCCCGGGCGTTCACGGTGATGATCGCCCTGGCGGCCAGCACTTCCTTCCTCACCCCGTTGGAGCCGGCTTGCCTGATGGTGTACGGCCCGGGGCGATACCGGTTCCTGGACTTTCTGAAGGTCGGTTCTTTGCTCACTGTTTTGGTGTTTCTCATCGCCATCACCCTGGTCCCCATGCTTTGGCCGCTAGAAGGTTGACCCTCTCCTAAAAGAAAAAACCGGGAGTTTGCGAAGTGATCTCGCAAACTCCCGGTCTGGTTTATACGCCGGTCCTACGGGTAGGTGTTGTTATAGAACCAGTTGTAGGCGAAGTAGCCGCTGGACGGGCTCTGGAAGCGGATGGCGATCCGCCGCGAACCAGCGAGCTCGGCCGGGATGTTGAAGGTAAGCGATTGGGAACCGCCCTCTCCCGAGTCGAAGGTCCCGGCGGAATAGCCGTTGACCCCGCGGGTGCCCATCGGCCCCATCAAAACCCGGAACTGGTCGTTGGGAGGCAGATTCCTGGTCTGGATGGTGACCGTCTGGTCCCGGACTACGGCCGAGATGGAGAAGGTGGGGAACCCGGAGTATCCGGGCCGGGTCACGGGGTCGTCGCCTCCCCCGGTGCCGGTTCCGGTGGTGTTGTTGTAGAACCAGTTGAAGGAGAAGTAGCCGGAGCCGGTGGTGCTCTGCAGGCGGATGGCGATCTGTCGCAGGCCGTGGAGCTCTGCCGGGATGTCGAAGGTAGCGGTGAAGGACCCTCCGCTGCCGGAGTTGATGGTGTCGACGCGAATGCCGTTGACACCCCGGGTGCCCATCTTGCCCATCAGCACTTCGAAGGTGTCGTTGGCCGGGAAGTTCCGGGTGAGGATGGTGACGGAATCGTCACGGGCGACGCTCTGGATGGTAAAGGTGGGGATGCCGGATCCGGGCTGGGTGATCGGGGTGTCGCCGCCGCCGGTTCCGCTGCCAGAGGTGTTGTTGTAGAACCAGTTATAGGCAAAATAGCCCGAACCGGTGTTGCTCTGCAGGCGGATGGCGATACGGCGGTTGTCCGCCAGGCCGGCGGGGATGTCGAAGGTGGCGGTGAAGGAGCCGCCCCGACCGGAGTTAATGGTCGCAACCCGGGTCCCTCCTACTCCGCGAGTGCCCATCCTCCCCATGAGCACGTCGAAGGAATCGTTGGCAGGAAAGTTGTTGGTGCGGATGGTGACCGTTTCGCCAGCCACGACGCTGACGATGGAGAAGGTCGGGATGCCGCTCGGCTCGGCTGCTGCTTGAGCCGGTAGCGGGAAGGCCATGATCAAAAGGAGTGTGAGGGTGAAAAGGATTGAGGCGGTTTTTCTCATGGATACCTCCACAGGTGGGAACGGGTTGGTTACGAACAACAGTTATCTGGAAGAAAGTTGCGCTTTCTGGTCCAAATTAACTTTACACGATATTTAATGAAAAAGCAATAAAAATGTGTAAATCGCGCGAATTTTCCCTCACCTCCTTTCAGATGCAAAGCGAAAAGCGAAAGGCGAAAAGCGAAGTAGAGAAAACTACAGCGTACCGTTCTGGCCGCCGGGTATCCTCCTCGCCTGTCAACTCGAACGGTCGTCCGCTCCCGCGATGGACCCATTGGAGCATGTCGTAGCGCAAGATGCCAATCTTGCGGTCCTCGACCGGAACGGACCCACGGGCAAGAGCGACCAAAATACGGTCGCATGGCATCTTACCCACACCCATGATGGGCTGCGGACGCACGGGGGCACGGCGTGAGGGCTTGCGGGTTAAGACCATTTTCCGTACCCGCCGTGCCCCTACCATGCCGCGACGTAGCGCAAGATGCCAATCTTGCGGCTCTTGACCGGAATGTACCGCGGGGTAGGAACGGGAACCCGTCCTACCCGCCCGCGGCGGATCGCTGAGGATCGAAGGGGCACGGAGTGAGGGATTGCGGGTTAAGACCATTTTCCGTACCCGCCGTGCCCCTACACTCCCGCGGCAGCTCCTCGAGGATCGAAGGGGCACGGCGTGAGGGTTTGTGGGTTGAGACCATTTTCCGTACCCGCCGTGCCCCTACCATGCCGCGACGTAGCGCAAGATGCCAATCTTGCGGCCCTCGACCGGAACGGACCCACGGGCAAGGGCGACCAAAATACGGTCGCATGGCTCTTACCCCACACCCAGGATGCGCTGCGGACGCACGGGGGCACGGCGTGAGGGTTTGTGGGTTTACATAATTTTCCGTACCTGCCGTGCCCCACACTCTCGCGGCATCTCCTTGAGGATTGAAGGGGCACGGCGTGAGGTTTTACGGTTTTAGGTGATTTTCGGGACCGCCGTGCCCCTACGCGCCCACGGTGGATTTTTGCCCCGCGGCGGGCGCCGTGCGGCAACAAAATTTATTGACTCCGTTGCAGGAACCGGGCCAAATTCAGGCTTAAGATCTCCTTATTTGATCCACTCATCCCTTGCGGTAGAACCTGTGGGTGGTTATACTAATTATTGACTAATAAACGAGGTGGTGCATGCGGATCGAATCGATCATGGATAGTCTGCCGGAATCGTATACTCCCGCCGATCGGGAATTGATCCTGCGCGCCTACCGGGTGGCGGACAAGGCTCATGCCGATCAGAAGCGAGCTTCGGGTGAGCCGTATATCAACCACTGCCTGGCGGTCGCAGCCATCCTGGCAGAAATGCGCGTGCCACCTGCAGTCATCTCCGCCGGCCTGCTGCACGACACCGTTGAAGATACGGACATCACGCTGGAAGATATAAAGCGCGATTTCGGGGACGAAATCGCCTCGCTGGTGGATGGGGTCACCAAGTTAACTCATCTTCCCCGGGTATCGCGGGGGGATCAGCACATGGATGACCCCAACGAAGGCGTGGAGGAAGATGACCTGAACCAGATCAAGCGCAGCCGGCGCTACGATCTGGTGAATGAAACGCTGCGGAAGACCTTTCTGGCGATGGGCGACGATGTGCGCACGGTGTTGATCAAGCTGGCCGACCGCCTGCACAACATGCGCACCCTGGGGTTCATGCCCGAGCACAAGCGCAAACGTATCGCCCAAGAGACCCTGGATATTTTCGCCCCCCTGGCGAACCGACTGGGTATCTGGCAGATCAAGTGGGAGCTGGAAGACCTGGCTTTCCGCTACGTCAACCCCGAGAAGTACCGCGAAATCGCCGATAACCTGGCAGAACGCCGTTCGGTGCGCGAGCGCCAGGTGCAGGAAATCAAGGAGAGGCTGCAAACCTGTTTGCAGCAGGCGGATATCAAAGCCGAGATCACCGCCCGCCCCAAGCACATTTATTCGATCTACCGGAAGATGGTGCGTAAGGGCGTCCCCTTCGATATGGTGCATGATATCCGCGGGGTGCGGATCCTGGTGGACGACATCCCGGCCTGCTACCTGGCGCTGGGCGTCATCCACACCAAATGGCGGCCGATACCCGGCGAGTTCGATGATTATATCGCCGCCCCCAAAGACAACTTCTACCGCTCGCTGCACACCGCGGTGGTTTACGACGATGGGCAGACCCTGGAGGTGCAAATCCGCACGCCGGAGATGCACCAAAACGCAGAGTATGGGATCGCCGCGCACTGGCGCTACAAAGAAGGCCACCAGCGAGATGACGATTACGAGCGGCGCATCATCTGGCTGCGGTCGTTGATGGAATGGCGGCAGGACGTGGAAGACGCCCGCGAATTCGTCGACAGCATGAAGACCGACGTGTTCGAAGACCGGGTGTACGTGTTCACCCCGCGCGGCGATATTATCGACCTGCCCAACGGCTCGACCCCCATCGATTTTGCCTATCACGTTCACACAGATATCGGTCACCGCTGCCGGGGGGCGAAGGTCAACGGCAAGCTGGTCACCCTGGATTATGTGCTGAAGACGGGCGATAAAGTCGAGATCCTGACTGCCAAGCGCGGCGGGCCCAGCCGGGACTGGTTGAACACCAACCTGGGGCTGGTCAAGACCCAGCGCTCGCGGGCGAAAATCCGGCGTTGGTTCAAGCGCCAGGCTCGCGAACAGAACATGGCCCAGGGCAAAAGCATGCTGGACAAAGAGCTGCGGCGGCTCGGTTTGCAGGATGTCAACCTGGACCGCCTGGCGCGGGAGTTCGAGTACCGGGGCGTGGAAGATCTGTACGAAGCCATCGGCATCAGCGATCTGTCCATTTCCCGCATCGTCAACCACCTGACCCTGGGCGAAAAGGAAGAAGAACCGGTGCTGGTGGCGACCCCGTCGAAGTCGGACGGGACGAGCGGCACGGAACAGGTCACCGTTTTGGGGCTGAAAGGCCTGCTGACCACGATGGCGCGCTGCTGCAACCCGGCGCCCGGGGATGACATCGTTGGGTACATCACCCGCGGCCGGGGGGCCACCATCCACCGCCAGGACTGCCCCAATATCCTCAGGATTCAGGATCACGAGCGGTTGGTCCGGGTGTCCTGGGGCGAGCCGAAGCGCACGTACCCGGTGCCGGTGCGGATCCGGGCTTACGACCGCAACGGGCTGATGAAGGACGTTTCAACGCTGATCTCGGATGAAGGGATCAATATGCCGAAGGTGACGGTGGACGTGAACCGGAACCTGGCCGTATTCGACCTGGTGCTGGAGGTGCGCGATATCACCCAGCTCAGCCGCGTGCTGGACCGGCTCGAAAACCTGCCGAACGTGTTGGAAGCGCAGCGGATCAAGCCCGGATAGCTCGATCACAAACCAGGCGCAGCGATAAACAGGACGCTGGTGAAACTCTCTCACCGGCGTTACTTTTATTAAAATGAAGTCAAGTAGGTTCCCGGCTTTCTGCTGCCATGGTGTTCGCTTTGCAGAGGTGCAAGCAGAGGGGCGATTCACAGTGGTATAATTCCGCACCGAAGCGGTAAACCTGTACTGGGGAGCAATCGATTTGGGGAACGATAGACAACAATTGCTGAGCGTTACCGAGGCCCAGGGGAGGCTGGTCAGCCATTTTGCCGCGTTGGCGGCGGAAGAATTGTCGCTGGAGAGAGCAGCCGGGCGGGTGCTGGCTCAGGAAGTCCGTTCTGCGCTAAATATCCCCCCCTTTCCGAATTCGAGCATGGACGGCTTTGCCGTGATCGCCTCCGATCTGAGTGAAGCGGCTCCCGGCCACCCGGTGGTACTGCGGGTGGTGGACGATATCCCGGCCGGGCAGACAAGCCGCGTCCGGGTGACGCCCGGGCAGGCAGCCCGCATTATGACCGGGGCGCCGATGCCCGCGGGCGCGGATGCAGTGGTCCCGGTAGAGGATACCGATTTCAACTACCGCCTCCCCGGTGTGCAGGCCCCGGAGGTGGTGCGTATATTCCGCCAGGTGGAACCGGGTGATTACGTCCGCCCGGAAGCGCAGGATGTGCACCAGGGAGAAGTAGTGATGCGCCGGGGGGTGGTGCTGACTCCGCCGGCCCTGGGATTCCTGGCCATGCTCGGCGTCGAACGCGTATCCGTCCACCGCCGGCCGAAGGTGGCTGTCTTTTCCAGCGGAGATGAACTGCAGCCGCTCGGCGAACCCCTGCAGCCGGGCCAGATCCACGATGCCAACACCTACACCCTGGTGGCGGCGATCGAACAGGCCGGGGCAGAAGCGCTGCACCTGGGGATCGCCCGCGATACAGCCGGGGAAGTGCAGGAGCGCCTGGACCGGGCGGTGCAGCTCGGGGCGGACCTGATCCTCTCCTCGGCCGGAGTGAGTGTGGGCGCCTTTGATTTCGTGCGCGCGGTGGTGGAAGAAGGCGGGCGGTTGGATTTCTGGCGGGTGAATATGCGCCCGGGAAAGCCCCTGGCCTTTGGTTTTTACCGGGATGTGCCCTTCATTGGCCTGCCCGGGAACCCGGTCTCCGCTTACGTCGGCTTCGAAGTATTCGTCCGCCCGGCGCTGGCGCAGATGGCGGGCCGCACAGAGTGGCAGCGCAGCGCCCAGCGGGTGGAACTGGCCGAAGCCCTAGAATCGGACGGGCGCGAGAGCTACCTGCGGGCGATTGTGGAGCGCGATGAGGGCCGGCTGATCGCCCGTTTGACCGGACATCAGGGCTCGGGTAATTTACGGTCTTTGGTGCAGGCAAATGCCTTGATTATTGTTCCATCTGGGGTAAAATCTCTGCCATCCGGTTCCCAGGTGGATGCCTGGTTCTTGAATGAAGATCTATAATGGGAAGACCTGCCAGTCTACCCAACACGTGACGATTGGAATTAATATATTTTATTGAGGAGGATTAGATGCCACGGATCCGTTGCCACTATCTCGACTGTGTCTTTTTGGACGATGGATATTGCGGCGCTGCAGCGATCGAGTTAGACCCGGACGCGGGTTGCATGACTTACTCGCAGGCCAACGAAACCGAAGTCGAAGATGAGTGGGAAGACGACGAGGAAGAATTGGAGGAGTGGGACGAGTTCGAGGAGGACGAGGAAGACGAAGAACTCTGGTTAGAAGAAGACGAATTCTAAACTTCTCCCTGAACCGAAGTTTATCGGTACACCACCCGGCGCGTGCTGCCGATGAGCGGCATGTGTAACTGCGGAGTATGGATTCTTGGCCGGCGGCGTTCGCCTTTCACGTGAGGCGGACGCCGCCGGTTTTTCATGCAAGCCGCCAGGGCCGGCTCACATGGAGAGGGCCTGCTCGACAGCGGTGGCGGTGGTCGGATAGACCGGGACCTGGATGCCCTTGAGGGCGGCGACCTTTTCCGGATGCTGGGCGATGCCCCAGGCGACCATCTCCACTTCGCAGTCCTCGGCTTGCAGCAGCTCCACCGCCCGGCGGACTGCCTCGATGCCGCCGGCCGAATCCTCGAAAACATGCACCGTCAGCGAGTTCAGCCCGGTGGTGATGCCCGGCTGCGGGTCCCCGGCATAAAAGCGGGCTGCCATATACAGGGATTGTTCTTCCCGGCGGGTGAGAGCGGCGAAGATGGCAGCCAGGGCCTGAACCGGTGAGGGCTTGAGGAACAGCTCGGCATCCACGCCGGTTTGTTCGGCCAGGTAGCGGATCCGCCCGTAACCGATAAGGGGGATGTGTCCCAGGCCGGCCAGCTCGAGGGCCATCTCCGCTTCCGGGGCGTAGCCGATCAGCGGGCCGGGTATCTCGCGGGGAGGCAGGGAAGGGCGCTGGGTGTATGCGGCCACCGACAGGCGCCCGGAAGCAGCCCGGTGGGTGATCTGTTTGACCAGCGCCGCGGGCAGCCGGGGGATATCCTTCTCCTTGAGCATACTGGGCACATTGATCTCGGCCGGCTGGGCGTAAGTGAGCTGGAACGCATGGCTGCCCAGGCTGAAATGTTGAAAAATGCAGGTCGAGCGCGATTTATCCACATGGCGGCTGTGGGCCAGCAGCGAGGGCCAGAGCGGGGAGAGGGCGAGATGGGGGAACAACTCTGGGTGGCGAAGCGCAGTATCCGCCGGGTATTCACCAGGGCGCAGATAAGCGGCCAGGCTGCGGACCGTGCGGTAGTAATCGATCTCCGGCGGCACCCGGGCGGGAACGAACCCGGACAGCGAGCCGATCTCCGGGGGAGGAAGCTGGTCGGGGTTTTCGCCGAGCAGAGCATCCAGCAGGATGGCCAGGCTGATGGGCACCATGTCCCATTCGCTGGTGATCCGCTGGGCCTCGAAATAACTGTACAGGTCTGGCCTGGGGAGCAGAGTCTCCGGCAGATTGAGCGGGCGGATGAAGTGGTGGATGGAGGCCATGAACGCGGCCTGATAGCCGCGCGGCTCCACCAGGACACCATCGATATCGAACAGGAAGATTGTGTCCATAACTGGCCCGATTATATCGCTTTAGCTACCTACTCCGGAGTGCCTGGCATGGCTAATTAAAGATTAAATGTAGTGTGTATTTTTGCGGGCTGTGCAGCCCGCAAAAATACACACTACATTTATCTCTCGAAGGCTGGCTGACGTTTCACGAAAGCCATGGAGCACTTGGGAGACTGATATAGGCAAACGTTAGCCATAGGGGATGGCGGTGATGGCCATGTTGCCCAGGGCCGACCAGGACTGCAAGAACTGGGCTACGCTCATCTCTTTCTCAACCCCGCCGTCCAGCACGGTGACCCGATTCGGGGTGTAGCCGATGAGCATCACCACGTGCTGGTAGGGGGCAACGATGCTGATGTGACCATCGGATGAGCGGTAGTAATGCGGGTTGCCGTTGTAGGAGCCCGGGCCGATGGTCCAGACGAAGACCGGGCGACCGGCAGCCACTTCGGCGCGGGCTTCATCCCAAGTCATGCGGGTTTTGGCGTAGGCCGGCACACCGTAGCTGCGCAGCAGGGCGGCGACCGGCTCGGCGTGGATGCCATACGGGTTCGGCGGGATCTGTCCCCAACGCCCGGTCACCGGGCCGACGAATCCGGCGTCTGGGTTTTCGGAGAGGGGCAGGTTGTCGAAGAAGTCCTTTTCGCCGATGTGCACGCCAAAGAAAGCCGCGTAATCGACCGCCACCCTGGACTCGCAGTCCAGCGGGAGGCTCTGCGGTTTGCCGTAGATTCTCTCGATACGAGCTCGTTCGGGCAGGGCGGGCAGCGTGGGCCTGGGGTTTTCGGGGAAATACTTGCCCACGGTGAGGCCCAGGCACCAACTGTTGACCACTCCCGTGGTCCACGCGTCGTGGTCGGCCACCCGGAGCTGCCATTCCCCGGCCGCGGCGGCGGCGTCGAAGGTGGAAAGCGGTTGGTCGGGGCGGTACATCCCCGAGATGGCGGGCACAATTCTCCCACCGGGATCTGTCCCGTTGTGGCACTGGCCGCTGGCCGGGAGGACCATTTCGTCGTCCAGGATCGCTCGCACGTTATCGGTCGCGCAGCCGTCCTCGGCCGCACCGAGCCCGGGCCGGTTGAAGAGCGATACCGACCGCCCCAGGTCTGGGCGGGTGAGGCTGGCCGACAGGTCGCCGGTCCAGGCGTGGGAAATATTGATAAAGACGTCCACGTCCAGCACCTGGCGATCATCGAACACCCGGATGGCATCGAGCACGCCGTTCGGGTTGTTATCGGGGATGGCTGCGCCCGGGCTGCTGCAGATGAGCAAGAATTCCGGGGGCGGGGGCGGAGGGATCTTGGCCACCAGGGGCATATACAGCACCATCGAGGTGTCCACCGGTCCCGAGTCAGAGATGGGAGGCGTGACCGTCACCGTGGGGGTCACGGTGATGACCGGGGTAACTGTCACCGTGGGTGTCGCAGTAATGACTGGGGTGACCGTGATCGTGGAGGTGATGGTGGGTGTTGGGGTGATGGTAGCTGCCACCGCTGGTACGCCCGTCACCGCAGGTACGCCCGTCACCGCAGGTACGCCCGTCACCGCAGGTACGGCCGTCACCGCAGGTACGGCCGTCACCAGGGCTGTTGTCTGCAACTGGGAGGCGGGTACGGGGGTCTGTTCCTGGAGCTGCTGCCCGGCGGCGGGCAGTCTGGCAGCAAAGCTCGCGTGTGGGGGGATAACGGCCAGCAGCCCGAAGATTACCAACAAAGCCGCCGTGCATAGTGTAAGCAGTGATTTTGAGTTCATCGATATCATCTCTCCCTTTGCTACCTTGATCGACGGTGGGACCCACCCTCAGGCGTTCATCCTGTTATTGCTACCGGCCGGTTCCCGAGGCGAGCAGCCAGAGAACTGGCCGGCTAGTAATAGATGACGGAATCGAGGCCGGAGCAGTTCCAAATTGATGATCAATTAACGGTACAATTATTGCAACCCGCTGCGTTGAGCGTTTTGCGTACATTCAGATCCTGACCCAGTTTGGCACCGGAGGAATTATATGCTGCGGCGATGTCTGTTCGGTCTATTCCTGGCGATTCTACTCGGATCTTGCAACCTGCCCGACGTTGGAGGCCCGCTCCAGCTTTCCGCCGCGGCGCCCACCCAGGAAGCGCAGGCGCAAGCGACCGAGGCGACGGTCACCCCGATCCAACTGGAGCTGACCCAACCGGCCACCGAGTTGATCGCCACTCCGGAAACGGTCGAGGCGGAGCCCGAGACGGAAGAACTGGCCGGTACAGAAACCCCGGCAGGGGCCGCCGCGCCCAATGAGACGGGCCCGGCAGTTGGCGCAGCCGTGGAAGCGGAGAGCGCAACCACCCGCTACGCTCCCCAGTCCGGAACGCCGGTGATGACGACCAATATCGCCCGCCCGGAAGCGGGCTGCAACTGGACCGGCGTGGCCGGACAGGTCTTCGGGCCGGATGGCAGGCCGGTGGGAGGACTGGTGGTGGAGATTTCCGGCCGCCTGGGCGGGGAGGAAGTCCTGTTCCTCGGCCTGACCGGAGTTGCTCCCACGTTGGGACCCGGCGGATATGCCATCACCCTGGCGGAAGAGGCGATTCCGTCTCAGGGCACCTTGGTCGCTCAGGTCAAGGACCTGGACGGGACGGTCCTATCGGCAGAGATCCCGTTCAACACCTCGGACTCCTGCGACGCCAACCTGACGCTGATTAACTTCGTGCCCGCCGGGCCGCTCTTCGAATACTATTTCCCATTCATCGGCGAGGATTAGTTCCCAGGCCGGCCGCAAGCCGGCCCGCCGCCATTCGCTATGTCATGGATTGATCACTTCGGACTCATCGCGCCTGTATACGAACGCCTCATCCGAGGCGGCGCTTCAGAGCGGCTGCAAGCGCTGCTGGAGATGCCGCCCGGCGGCAGGCTGTTGGATGCCGGCGGGGGTACGGGACGAGTCTCGGCCGGCTTTGCCAGTGACAGCAGCCAGGTAGTGATCGCCGACTCATCGGTAAAGATGCTGCTCCAGGCTCGAAGGAAAAACGATCTCCAGCCCGCGGCCGCCCACAGCGAACGGCTGCCTTTCCCCGATGAATGTTTCGACCGGATCATGATGGTGGACGCCCTGCACCATGTGAGCAGCCAACGCGAGACCGCCGCCGAACTGTGGCGGGTGCTGCGACCCGGGGGGAGAATTGTGATCCAGGAGCCGGATGTGCGCCATTGGGGAGTGAAGATGGTCGCCCTGGCGGAAAAGCTGGCCCTGATGCGCAGCCACTTCCTCGAACCCGTTAAAATCGCCGCCCTGTTCCCCTGGACGCGCTTTCCGGTGCGCATCGTGGTTGAGAGCTACAACGCATATATCGTGGTCCAGAAGTAGACGAAGGTTTCCCTCCGAGTTCCATCAACAGATACGCGGCAGCATTTCACCGGCCAGCACATCGACCACGCGGGTGCTGCCCAGGGTGGTGCGCATCAGCACCCGGCCGGGTGGGGACTCGCGCACCTCGCCGATGACCACCGCTTCCTCTCCATAGGGAGCGCGGCGCATGGCCTGCAAAATTCGATCTGCGTGGCCGGCGGCGGCGATCACGATCAGCTTGCCTTCATTCGCCACATACAACGGATCGAAGCCCAGCATCTCGCAGGCGGCGAGGACGGGCGGACGGACCGGGATGCAGGCTTCGTCCAGGACGATACCCACCCCAGACTGGCGGGCGATCTCGTTCAGGCTGGTCGCCAGGCCGCCGCGGGTCGGGTCGCGCAGCACGTGCACCCGGTCGCTGGCGTCCAGGACAGCCATCACCAGGTGGTTGAGGGGGGCGGTATCGCTGCAAATGCCCGATTCAAAGCCCAACTCTCCCCGAGCTTCGAGCACGGCGATCCCGTGATCGCCGATCGGGCCGGAGAGGATGACCGCGTCCCCCGGGCGGGCGTGCGCGCCGCCGACGATCAGCCCCGGCAGCACCACCCCGACCCCGGTGGTGGTGATGTACAGCCCGTCTGCTTTCCCCCTCTGCACCACTTTGGTATCACCCGCCACGACGTGCACGCCGGCCTCCTGGGCCGCGGCCTGCATCGAGTCCACCACCCGCTCCAGCAGGCTCATCTCGAGCCCTTCTTCCAGGATGAAGCCGGCGGTCAGGTAAAGCGGGCGGGCGCCCAACATGGAGACGTCGTTGACCGTGCCGCATACCGCAAGGCGGCCGATGTCGCCGCCGTTGAAGAACAGGGGCCAGACCACATGGGAATCGGTGCTGATGGCCAACTGGGCGCACTGGTTGGGGCTGACCACCGCGGCGTCATCCCCGGCGCGCAAGGGAGGGTTGTCGAAGGCGCGCAGGAAGGTGCGGGTGATCAGGTCGTGCGACAGCTTGCCGCCGCTGCCGTGGCCCATCACGATATGCTGGTTGTGGGGAAGCGGGACCGGACAGACCGGGCCCTCGAAGTTGGTGGGGTTCTCACTCATACGTACTCTCTATAATTTAATGCCCTCAAGCCGGGATGCGGCCTACGGCGTAGCGGTAGTAGGCCGCGCAGGCCCCTTCAGAGGAAACCATCGTCGCTCCCAGCGGATTCTCCGGCGTGCACTGGCGTCCAAACGCCGGGCACTGGTGGGGCTTCTTCAACCCCTGCAGGATCTGCCCGGCGAGGCACAGGGGCGATTCTTCCGCCTGGATGAGGCCGGTATCGAAGCGCTGTTCGGCGTCGAAAGCGGCGAACTCCGGCCGCAAACGCCAGCCGCTGTCTGGGATCAGGCCGATGCCGCGCCATTTGCGGTCGCAGCCGGTGAACACTTTCCGGATGACCGCCTGGGCGTGCCGGTTGCCCTCATAGGTGACCAGGCGGGAATAGGCGTTCTCCACCTTCACCTCTCCGGTTTCCAGCAGGCGGACGGTTTGCAGTATCCCGCGCAGAATATCGACCGGTTCGAAGCCGGTGACCACAACCGGCACGCGGAACTGCTCGGCAATGGGCGGGTATTCCCAATAGCCCATCACGGTGGAGACGTGCCCGGCGGCCAGGAAGCCCTGGACGCGGTTGTCGGGGGAGCTGAGCACGAGGCGCATCGCCGGGGGCACCCGCACCTGGGAGACCAGGATGCTGAAGTTGTCTATCCCGAGCGCCTGGGCCTGCAGCACGCTCATGGCGTTGGCCGGGGCGGTGGTCTCGAAACCGATGGCGAAGAAAACGACCTGGCGGTGGGGGTTCTCCCGGGCGATTTTGATCGCATCCAGGGGGGAGTAGACCACGCGCACATCGCCGCCCGTGGCCCGCACCGAGAACAGGTCCCGGCCTGTGCCAGGGACGCGCAGCATGTCGCCGTAAGAAGTGAAGATTACGTCCGGGCGGGAGGCGATAGCCAGGGCTTTATCCACCAGTTCCAGAGGGGTGACGCACACCGGGCAGCCCGGACCGTGGACGAGCTCGACCTCCGGCGGGAGGAGCTGGTCCAGGCCATAGCGCATGATGGCGTGGGTCTGCCCGCCGCAGATCTCCATGATCACCCAGGGGCGGGTGACCGTGCTGCGGATTTCATCCGCCAGGCGGCGGACGAGGGCGGCATCGCGGTACTCGTCCAGGTGTTTCACCGGCTGCTCCCCTCCGGCCCTGAACCGGCTCCCGGCCCCTGAGGGGCGGGCGGGCCGCTCTCCGCCTCCAGGGCGGCGCCGAGGGCGTCCATTTCGTTCAGCAAGGCCAGGGTCTCGGCGGCTTCCTGCTCGCTGATCAGGTTGAGGGCGAAGCCCACGTGGATCAGGGTGTAGTCCCCGACTTTGGCTTCGGGCACGTAAGCCAGGCAAGCCTCGCGGGTGACACCGCCGAAGTCGATCTTACCCATCAGCAGGCCGCCATTTTCGTAGATCTCGATAATTTTTCCGGGCACTCCGAGGCACATATTGTCCTCCGTATGGTGAGTATTGATAAAAGATATGCGGTTGAGTCTCGGTAGGCTCAACCGGCGAGGGTCGAATGCATGGCGACGGCGGCCTGCCCCAGTGAAAGACCGCCGTCATTAGCCGGCGCCTGGCGATGGACATACACCTTCAGCCCGGCGGCGTGGAGCTGGCGCAGCGTGAGGCTGAGCAGGGTCATGTTCTGCCACACACCGCCGCTCAGGGCCACCCGGGTCAGGCCGGTTTCCGCGCTCAGCCGCCGGCAGACCTCGACCACCGCCCGGGCGACGCCGTTGTGGAAGCGGGCGGAGATGGTCGCCTGTGGGATGCAGTGGCGCAGGTCGGCGACCATTGCCCGGAACAGGGGGGCGGGATCGAGCAGCAGCGGACCGCCGGACTGCCCGGGCAGGTAATCGAATGGATACTCACCCCGCTCATCGGGATCGGCCAGGGCTTCGAATTCAATCGCCGCCTGGGCTTCGTAGCTCACCTGCTGGCGCACACCGGCAAGGGCCGCGGCGGCGTCGAACAGGCGGCCCATGCTGGAGGTGGGAGCGGCGTTCACCCCGCCGGCCAATTGTCTGCGCACGATGGCGATCTCCGGGATGCCGAAGGGGGTGAGCTGGCTGTTCCCGTGGGCCACCGGGGGCAGGTCGTCTGCCCACTCGATCCCGGCTGCGGATAGCCAGGAGAGGGCCATGCGCCAGGGGAAGCGCACCGCCTGGTCTCCGCCGGGCAAGGGGACGTAGCGCAGGTGGGCCAGGCGGCGGAAGCCGCGGTAGTTGGCGGCGAGGAACTCACCGCCCCAGATGGCGCCGTCTGTGCCGTACCCCGTACCGTCCAGGGCGACCCCGATGGCCGCTTCGTCGCCGGGGGGCAGGCCGTTTTCTGCCAGCACCGCAGCGATGTGGGCATGGTGGTGCTGCACGCCGACCACGGGGCGGGCTTCCTGCCCGGCGCGTTCCAGGATATAGCGGGTCGCCAGATAATTGGGGTGCAGGTCGCAGGCGAAAAGCTCGGGCCGGATGCGGAACAGGCGCTCGAAGTGCTCTACCCCGTCGATGAAGGAGCGCAGGGTTTCGTAGTTCTCCAGATCGCCGATATGGTGGCTGAGGAAGGCGTAGCGGCCACTCGCCAGGCAGAAGGTGTTCTTCAGTTCGGCCCCGCCGGCCAGGAGGGGGACTGAATCCCAGGGCAGGGCCAGCGGGCCGGGGGCGTAGCCTCGCGAACGGCGGATGGGCGCCAAAGTAGGACGCTCTTCGCCGGGCAGGTGGATCGTCCGCACCACGGAATCGTCGCAGCGGGTGTGGATGGGGCGGTCGTGCAGCAGGAAGGCATCGGCCAGAGCGGACAGACGCAGGCGGGCCTCGTTGTTGCCGGTGGCGATCGGTTCCTCGCTCAGATTCCCGCTGGTCATCACCAACGCCTGGACGGGCTCGAACCCTGGCGCGTCGGGGTGCGGGGCGAAGAGCAGGGCATGGAGCGGGGTATAGGGGAGCATCACGCCCAGCGTGGGCTGTCCGGGAGCCACATCATCCGCTATTGTTGACGATTCCCGGCGGGGGAGGAGCACCACCGGCCGGGCGCGCGACTCCAGCAGTTCCCGGTCCGTATCGTTCAGCAGGCAGTGCCGGGAGACTGTCTCCGCGTCGGGCATCATCAGGGCGAAGGGTTTCCCCACCCGCAGTTTGCGGCGGCGGAGCTCGGCCACGGCGGCAGGATTGGCGGCGTCGCAGGCCAGGTGAAAGCCGCCCAGGCCTTTGATGGCCACGATTTTACCGGCTTTCAGCAGGCGTTGGGCGTGGAGCAGGGCCTCGTCGCCGGAGGGGCCCGGTTGGGCGGTGGGGAGGGCCGCTTCACTGGCCTGCGGACCGGGGGAGAACTCCAGCCAGAGGTGGGGGCCGCAGGCGGGGCAGGCGACCGGCTGGGCGTGGAAGCGCCGGTCGAGGGGGTCGTGATACTCGCGCTCGCAGTCCGGGCAAAGAGTGAAGGCCGCCATGGTGGTGTTCGGCCGGTCGTAGGGGATGCCGGTGACGATGGTGAAGCGCGGGCCGCAGTTGGTGCAGTTGATGAACGGGTAGCGGTAGCGGCGGTCCGCCGGGTCGAACAGCTCGCGCAGGCAGTCGGGGCAGGTGGTCACGTCCGGCGAGATGGGCTGAAAAGCGCCGGCTGTGTCTTCGGAATGGACGATAGTGAAGGCGGTGAAGCCCTGCGCAGGTTGGTGCAGCACCTCAAGGTTGTCGATGTGCGCCAGGGGCGGGGCTTCGTCCTGCAGGGCGGCGATGAAGGCTTCCAGCGCCTGGGGCGGGCCATCGACTTCGATGTCCACCCCGGCGGAGGTGTTCCGCACCCAACCGCGCAGACCCAGGCGGTGGGCCAGGCCGTAGACAAAAGGCCGGAAGCCCACCCCCTGGACGATGCCGGTGATATGGATGCAAGCGCCGCTAAACGCTGGCGCGACCTGCTTCACAGTCAATGGCATTGAGCGACCACCCAATCCAGCCAGGCATCGAGCCCTTCCCCGGACTGGCAAGAGAGGGGGAAGGTGACCACGCCGGGGTTGAGGGCTTCGATCCCACGCCGGAAGTAATCCATTCGGAAGGGCACGTAGGGGAGCAGGTCGATTTTATTGATCACCAAGGCGTCCACCCCCCGGTACATGCCAGGATATTTATATGGCTTGTCGTCCCCTTCGGGGATGGAGGCGATCAGCACGCTCTTGTGGGTCCCGAGCTTGAAACTGGCCGGGCACACCAGGTTGCCGACGTTTTCGACGATCAGCAGGTCGATCTGCTCCAGGTCCAGTTGGGGGAGGGCATCGTGCAGCATGACCGCGTCCAGGTGGCACTCGCCGCCGGTATTGATCTGCACCGCCAGGGCGCCGGCGGCGGAGGCGCGGTCAGCGTCCAGGCTGGTGGCGATATCGCCATCGATAACGGCCAGGCGCAGACGTCCGGCCAGGCGGCGCACGGTTTGTTCGATGAGAGAGGTTTTCCCGGCCCCCGGCGAGGCCATCAGGTTCAGGGCGAAGACACCGGCTTCGTCCAGCCGGGCCTGGTTGGCGGCTGCCAGGCGATCATTGGCGCTCAGTATTTTTTCGACGACGGGAATACGTTGGGACATCGGTGTGTTCACTCCTAGTCCGGGCTGTCTCCTGCGGGGGGCTGCCCGGTTTCGACATCAATCGCTTCCAGATAGAATTCTTCACCAGCAACAACTTTCACCTGGATGCTGCCGCAGTAGGGGCAGGCCAGGGCTTCATCGCCCGGGGCGTACTGCATCTCGCACAGGCTGCATTCCAGGCGGGCCGGGATGCGGCGGAAGTGCAGTTGGGCCTCGGCGGCGATGGTATCTTTGGCGATTAGATCCCAGTAGAACTGGACGGAATCGTCAACCACGGAGGAGAGTTGGCCGACGACCAGGTAGAGATGGTTGATGCGGCTGGCGTTGGCGCTCTCCGCATGGCGCAGGGCGATCTCGAGGATGCTTTCGGTGATGGCTAGTTCGTGCATGGCAAGCGTTCTTTTCCGAATGATTATACGGCGCAATCCGCTCGGGCGGTTGTGCGTGAGTGTAAAATATCACATTTGAGGGGCGAATCGCAGTGAAGATTGTCACCGGTAAATCGGTCTAAGATCATCTTAATGGTTGGGGTGTGGACAACGGATT
>CAYMLG010000025.1:0-6017 GCA_964391195.1 uncultured Anaerolineaceae bacterium
TGGAACCTGCTTTAGCGGGTTTGGATTCTGGGAGCCGGTGGATTCATCCACTGGCGGACCAGGCAGCGAAGGACCGCCAGCCGGATCGTAGGGCATGTTGCCATGCGCCCGTATTTTGGTCGCCCTTGCCCCGGGGCGCGACGGGCCGGATAATGGGCATGCCTCGCACCAGTAGCCGGTGGAGTGTAGGGGCACGGCGGGTGAATTTACGGTCTCGATTGATCCACGATGACGCCGTGCCCCCTCCATCGGGCCAGCATGCTCATGAATGGCAAGGCGCATGGCCCACCTCAACCCGATGCGCGGGGTCGGCCTCGCACCGGCACCCGCAGCGAACCTACCGGGGCGCGGCGTGAGGGTTTGCAGTTTCGGTTGATTTACGGCGCCGCCGTACCCCTTCGCCCGCACCGGACGGTGGACGCGGCTTGCACCGGTTGCCTCATTCGATTATTCGTGTTGAGCATGCGTAGCATGTCATTCGTGGACGGCCCTCCCTCCCCATGTCAAGCAGCCGCCCGGCGCTCGACCTGCGGATATAATAGGAGCTACAAGGTCGATATAGCGTTGGGGGGCGTTGAAGGAGGGTCATACGATGCCAGAAACGACCGTACAAAAGGCGGATCATTCCCCGGGGAAGCCTATTCCCCAGGCGGCGGGGAACTGGCTGGTGGGAAATTTAGGGGAGATCCAGCGCGATGCGCTCGGTTTCCTGACCAGTATCGCCAGGCAGCAGGGCGATATCGTGCGATTCCGGGCGATGTTTTATGCGGGTATCCTGCTCAACCATCCGGACTACATCAAGCACGTGCTGCAGGACAACAACCGCAATTACAACAAGAAGAATTTCGATTACGAGATGCTGAAGCCGGTGCTGGGCGAGGGGCTGCTGACCAGCGACGGTGATTTCTGGCTGCGGCAGCGCCGCCTGATGCAGCCGGCGTTCCACCGTAAGCGGATCGCCGGTTTTGGGGCGTTGATGGTGGATGCAACCGGACAGATGCTGGAGCGGTGGGAGCGCCACGCCCGGCAGGACGGGGATGCGCCGCTGGACGTGGCCGAGGAGATGATGCGCCTGACGCTGCGCATTGTGGGCCAGGCCCTGTTCAGCCAGGATATTTCGGGGGAGGCGGACACAGTAGGCGAATCGTTCACTTATTTGAACCAGGCGCTGACCGACCGCGTGCGCCGCCCGTTTTCCCCGCCGCTGAACTGGCCTACGCCGGGCAACCGGCGCTTCCATTATGAAGTGGCCCGGCTCAACCAGGTGGTGGACGAGATCATCCTGGGGAGACAGTCGGCTTTGAGGGACAAAGGCCAGGAGGGCGAAGACCTGCTGGCGATGCTGCTCGCAGCGCGGGATGAGGAGACCGGGGAGGGGATGAGCGCCTCTCAACTGCGGTACGAAGTGATGACTCTGATGCTGGCGGGGCACGAGACGACGGCCAACGCCCTGAGCTGGACCTGGTACCTGCTCTCGCAGCACCCGCATGTCCGCCAGCGCCTGGAAGGCGAGCTGAGCCAGTCCCTGGGCGGGCGCATGCCGGGGGTGGAAGACGTGCCCCACCTGCCTTATACCCGGCAGGTGATCCAGGAGGCGCTGCGGCTGTACCCACCGGCGTGGATCATCAGCCGGCGGGCGATCCAGGCTGACGAAATCGGGGGGTATCCCATCCCGGCGAACAGCCTGGTGGATATGAGCGCCTATGTCACCCACCGCCACCCGCGCTACTGGCCCAACCCGGAGGTCTTCGACCCGGAACGGTTTGCCCCGGACCGGGCGGAGGAGCGGCCGCCGTTCGCCTACTTCCCCTTCGGCGGGGGGCCGCGGCTGTGCATCGGGCGGAATTTTGCCCTGCTGGAGGCGCAGCTCATCCTGGCAAGCGTGGCGCAGCGCTTCCGGCTGGAGCTGCTGCCCGGGCACCCGGTGGCGCCAGAGCCGCTGATCACCCTGCGTCCCAGGTACGGGCTGAAGATGGTCTTGAGACCCTGCAGCTAATCCCATAGGGCTCCCGGCCACCCACGGCTGCGAGTGTTGCTAAGCAACCGGTTGCCGCGATGGTTGCCGGGCTGGTTGCGGCTTGCCGCGTTCCGGTTCAAACCACGGGCTGGAACGCGGCCTGTGTTTATATATTAAGGAAAGAGGTGCGCCGCATCATCCATGCCTGCCGCGAGGAGGAGATTTGTTATAATCATTCCATCTTCAGAATGGATGTGAACAGTGGACATTCTCACGATTGCATACCCGATCGGGATCCTGATCATGTTCGCGGTCGGGATCGCGGTAGGGATTTTCTTCACCCGGCGCTACCGCCTGGGTTGGGGGCTGTATTTAATCGGGGCGGCGACCTTCGTCTTCTCCCAGATCGGCCATATCCCCTTCAATATTATCGCCGGGAGAGTGCTCAATGAGCCGATCAGCCAACTCCCGGCGACCGGGCGGCTGATCGCCAGCGCGGTTTTCCTGGGGTTGAGCTCCGGGCTGTGGGAGGAGTGGGCGCGCTACCTGGTACTGCGCTTCTGGGCCAAAGACGCCCGCTCCTGGGGCCAGGCGATGGTCTTCGGCGCGGGGCATGGGGGGATCGAGGCGATCATCACCAGCGTGCTGGCCCTGCTGACCTTTCTCACCATGCTCGTGTACCGGGGGATGGACCTGAGCGCGCTGGTCCCGCCGGAGCAGCTCGCCCTGGCCGAGCAGGAGTTCGAGAGGTACTGGGGAGCGCCGTGGTACTTCGCGCTGATGCCCGGGGTGGAGCGCGTGTTTGCGGTCATCGCCCACCTGAGCCTGGCCGGCCTGGTGATGCAGAGCTTCATCAGCGGTAAGATCCGCTGGGTGTGGGCGGCGGTGCTGCTGCACGCCGCTTTCAATGCAGGGGCCGTGTATCTGGTGGAAGTCACCAACGTGTATGTGACTGAGGCTTATCTGGGTGTGTTCAGCCTCCTGGGCTGCCTGGGGATCATCCTGTGGCTGCGCAAAGTGCAGCCGGAACTGCCCAAGGAGGAGCCCCTGCCTCCGCCGCCGGAACCGGTGGAGGCTCCACCGATGCCAGAAATGGACGAATCGGTAGCGAATTTGGAACGAACCCGGTACGAATAACGTCCTTTAACCGGTTTTCCCATAAGCTGCAGTACGAAATAACTAAAGCAAGTAAAAGAGATATAGGGAACGCAAGCATGATCCAAACCGATCAATTGACGAAACGATTTGGGAATAACCTGGCGGTGGACGGCCTGACGATCAGTATCCCCGAGGGCGAGGTATTCGGCTTTCTCGGCCCCAACGGGGCGGGGAAGACCACCACGGTGCGCATGCTCACAAGCCTGATCGGCCCGACTTCGGGGACGGCCACGGTGAACGGGTGCGTCATCGGCCAGGACGACCAGCAGATCCGGCGGACGACCGGCATCCTGACCGAGACGCCGGGGTTTTACGACAACCTGAGCGCCGAGTTCAACCTGCGCCTGTACGCCGAGCTGTACGAGGTCAAAGACCCGGCCGGGCAGGTGGAAAAATACCTGCGCATGCTGGGGCTGTGGGAGCGGCGCTTCGATGAGGCGGGCACTTTCTCCAAGGGGATGAAGCAGAAGCTGGCCATCGCCCGGGCGCTGCTGCACGAGCCCAGGCTGATCTTCCTCGACGAGCCCACCGCCGGGCTGGACCCGGAGGCGTCGCTGATGGTGCGCGAGTTCATCTCCGAACTGCGGAGTCAGGGGCGGACGATCTTCCTGTGCACCCACAACCTGGACGAGGCCGACCGGCTGTGCGACCGGATTGGGGTGTTCAAGACCCGGCTACTGGTGGTCGGCACGCCGAAGGAACTGCGCTCGCAGCTCTTCGGGCGCAAGGTGGTCTTCCACCTGGCGAACGCAGCCGATGGATTGCTGGGCATTGTGCAGCAGATGCCGTATGTGCAGGAAGCACGGTTGATCGATTCCAAGCTGGTGGTAACGATCGACGAGCCCGAGCAGCGCAACCCGGAGTTGATCCGGATGCTGGTGGGGGCAGGGGCGGAGATCCAGTTCGTGGGCGAGCTGCGCCACTCGCTGGAAGACGTATATCTGCAGTTCGTGAAGCGAGCCTGAGGGGTGTTTGCCATGGATAAAGTAAAAATCATCATCCGCAAAGAGTGGATGGAAGTCTTCAAGAACAAGATGGTGCTGTTCACCGTCATCTTCCTCCCCCTGCTGCTCACCGCTATCCCGCTGGTCATCCTGGGGGTGATGGGCGAGGATGCCGGGTTGGAGAATATGGGGGCGGAAATGCCCGAGCAGTTCAACGCCTTTTGCCCGGGCGAACTGGGCGGAGGGGAATGCTTCCAGGTGTACATGGCCAGCCAGTTCATGATCATGTTCATGATCATGCCGCTGGTCATCCCGGCCACGATTTCGAGTTACTCGATCGTGGGCGAGAAAACCACCCGCAGCCTGGAACCCCTGCTGGCAACGCCGATCACGACCGGCGAGCTGTTGGTCGGTAAGGGCCTGGCGGCGGTGATCCCGGCGGTGCTGGCGACGTATGGGGCGTTTGCGATCTTCGGCATCGGATCGGTAATCCTAATCGATAACCGGGTGATCCTGGGGGCGTTGTTCGACATACGTTGGCTGATCGCGGTGTTTGTGGTCGGCCCGCTGTTGGCGCTGGCGGCGGTGGCGGCAAGCGTGATGGTCTCCTCAAGGGTAAACGACCCGCGGGTGGCCGAACAGGTGTCGATGATTATTATCGTGCCTGTGCTGGCGGTGTTCTTCGGGCAGCTCGCCGGGCTGTTTCTGATCAGCCGTGCCCTGGTGGTCATCAGCGCGGTGGTGTTGTTGGCCGCTGACGCGCTGCTGATGTACATCGCGGTGCAGCTCTTCCAACGGGAGACTATTCTCACCCGGTGGAAATAGAAAAACGGCGATTTAGGCGTCGGGTAAGATCATTTGGGTAATAAGATGAAAACGAAAGCCTGGAACATTCTCACTGTCCTGTTCGTCCTGTTTTTGGCGGCGACACCTGCCCTGGCCCAAGAGGGGGAGGGACTGCAGCTCCGCCTGCGGCGGAATTTCGGCTACTCCAGTGGCTCACAGATACAGGGTACCTTCACGATCTCCGCCAGCGGGCCGGAAGACCTGGAGCGGGTGGTCTTTCTTCTGGATGGGGAACCGATCGGTGAAGCCAGCGAAGCGCCCTTCAGCCTGGGCTTCACCACCGACATATACCCGTTAGGCGAGCATACCCTCAGCGCAGTGGGATACACTCGCGGCGGGCAGGAGCTGAGGAGTATCGAGCTGAACCGAACGTTTGTCAGCGCCGAGGCCGGTTGGCAGGCAGCCATGCGGATCGTTGGGCCGCTGTTGGGCATCACCCTGGCGGGGATGGTGATTGGGATCGTCATCCCCTTCCTGGTTGGGCGGGGCAAAAAAGAGGAAGTGCCCCTGGGGGCGGAACGCAAGTACGGCGCGGCCGGCGGGGCGATTTGCCCGCGCTGCGAGCGGCCATTCCCGCTGCGGATACTCTCAATGAATCTGTCGCCCGTGCACCGGGTGGACCGCTGCCCGCACTGTGGGAAGCTGGGGGTCATGCGGCGCCGCTCTTTGAATGAGCTGCGGGCAGCGGAACGCCGCGAGCTGGAGCAAGCCCGGGCGAGCGGGCAGGTGGAGGTCGAATCGGAAGAGGATCGCCTGCGGCGAGAGTTGGAGCGCTCGCGGTATCAGGACTATTAGCGGCCCTCACCCTCTGGCCCCTCCCTCCTGGAATTGTTTAGCTCGGGAGAGGGGCCAGAGGGTGAACGGTTTCAACAGGCAGCGCCCTTGGCTGCCGCTCAACCGGCGGGTTTACGCATTGGGGGGTGATCTCAATAGCCAGCTCAGGAGGGATGAATCAAGGCTATGAAAAGCAAATTCCCAATCTTTTTGGTGATCGGTTTGGTCTTGTTGGCGGGGATGGCCTGCAGAACGATCTTCCCGGAGGGGGTAGGGGCGACGCCGGATTTGCTGGGGACGGCGGTGGTGGAAACGCTGACCGCGGCAGCCCCAACTGC
>CAYMLG010000025.1:6117-54973 GCA_964391195.1 uncultured Anaerolineaceae bacterium
GCCGGGTGAAACCGGTGAGCCCGGGCCGGCGGAAACGCCGCCGCCTGATACGCCGCAGGATGCGCCGCTGCGCGTTGCTTACATCAAAGAGGGGGATGTGTGGCTGTGGGAGGCGGGCGGGGTCCCGGTACAACTGACCGAAGTGGGCGACGCCAACTCGGTTAACCTGTCGGACGATGGGCAGGTGATCGCTTTTCTGCGCCAGGTGGACGAGATACACGCCGAGCTCTGGGCGGTGAACGCCGACGGCTCTAACCCGCGCGTGCTGGAAGATGTGGCCGCCCTGACCGACATGGACGCCGGAGCGCTGGCCGTTGTGCCCTACTTCTTCGAATGGATCCCTGGCACGCATACCCTGGCCTACAACACCCGCCAGGTGCTGCAAGGCCCGGGGTTGATCCTGTATAACGACCTGAGGCTGGTCGATGCCGATTCGTTGGATCACAGCACGCTGCTGGCGCCCGGCCAGGGGGGGATGTTCACCTACTCGCCGGACGCCAGCCGGATTGCGGTGGTCACCCCGACGCAGATCAGCATCGTGCAGGCCGACGCCTCCAATCGCCGGGAGGTGCACAGCTACGGCCCGGTGCTGACTTACAGCGAATTCGAATACTACGCCGCGCCGGTATGGACGCCGGACGGCGAGACCCTGCGCTTCGCCATCCCGCCCAATGCGGCGCTGGAGAACCCGGGCGAGCCGACCGTGCTCTATGAGGCGGCGGCCGCCGGAGGGAACGCGGTCGAACTGGGCTCGATCCCTGCCAACCGCTTCAGCGGGAGCGAACCGTTCTACTCGCCGGACGCTTCCCGCATCGCCTACACGCGCCGGGTAGGCGGCGATGCGAGCGAACTGTTCGAACTGCACCTGGCTGCGGCCGACGGCACAGGCGACAGCCTGTACCAGACGGCCCGCCTGCTCTTCTTCGAAGCCTGGGCCGGGAGCAGCGACCGCTTCATCTTCAGCCTGATGCCGGGCGAGGCGCGCCTGTTCCTGTACGGCGGAGCCGAGGGCGAACCGAGGGTCCTGGCGATGGGGGAAGTGGTGCTGAACAGCCTGCGTTGGGTGGGGGAGGACCAGTACACCTTCATCGCCACCGCGGGCGAGCCGGAAACCTGGGAACTGAGAATCAACAATCTCGACGGGGGCTCGGCCGTCATCGATACCCCCACCGGGCCGATCCCGGACTACGATGTGGAGGAGTGAGCGGCTGCACGGCTACGCGGCTGCGCTCAGCCCTCACTCCCCGGTCGCAACGGGGCGATCCCGGCTGGCGATCCATTCGCTCCACGAGCCGGGGTACAGCCGGGCTTCTCCCAGGCCGGCGTGCAGCATGGCGAGGATATTGTGGATGGAAGTGACGCCCGAACCGCAGTAGAAGACGGCGTTCTCGGCGGGCACGCCGTTTAGCAGCTTCTCGTAGTGGCGGCGCAGTTCTTCCACCGGGCGGAAAGTGCCTTCCGTGGTCAGGTTATCGATATAGGGGGCGCTGATGGCGCCGGGGATATGGCCGGCAACCGGATCAATGGTCTCGTTCTCGCCGCGAAAGCGCTCGCTCAGGCGGGCATCGAACACCCGGTAGGCAGGATCCCGGCGCATCTCATCCAACTCCACAGAGTCCACCACCCGCTCGGGGTGCACTTCGGGGATGAACTCGCGCCACTCGCGAGCCTCGTTACCGCTGCGGGTGGGGCGCCCCTCGCTCAGCCATTTCTGCCAGCCGCCGTCGAGCACGGCCGCCTCCAGGTGACCCAACCAGCGCAGCATCCACCACACCCGCACGGCGGCCAAAGCCCCCCCGGCGTCGTCGTAGGCCACCACCTGCACGCCCGGGCCGATGCCGTAATTGGCGAAGGCCACGGCGGCCGCCTCGGCGGTGGGCAGAGGGTGGCGCCCGGTCTGGCCGGGGATGACTTTCCCGGAGAGGTGCTCCTCCAGGTGGGAGTAGACCGCGCCGGGGATGTGCGCCTTGAGATAATCCTGACGGCCGCGCTCCGGCTCACCCAGGGTAAAGCGGCAGTCGACGATGGCCCAGTTGGGGTCATCCAGGTGTTTTGAAAGTTCTTCTGTATCGATTAAGGTCTGGTACATAACCCACCTCTGCTTCTTTGGAATCCATCCTGACGCCTGGGTGTGATGGCTTGGGACGGCCTGGGATGGCTGCGCGCAGCACAGCATGCCACCACGGACCGCATAGCCGGACGGATGTTTAGCGTATCACCAGAACGGGGATATCGGTTTTCTCGAGCAGTTCTGCCAGCGCCTCGCCCTGGAGGATTTCCGTTTCACCGGGGACGACCAGGACGCCGGCCCGCTCGGCGATGAGGATATCGTCCAGCTTGCGCGTATTGGCGTCGAGCAGCCAGCGGTAATGCACGTGCAGATGTTGGCGGCGCAGGGCGGGGGATATCTGCCCCTGAGCCCGGCGCGCTTCTTCCAGGCTCCGGGCCAGGATGACCACCACGAGGAAACCTTCACGGTTGCGCAGCAGATAGGCCGCCATCTCCAGGGCGCGCTGGGCTAACTCGCTCCCATCGTAGAGCACGCCCACCGGGAGGCCGAGGTGCGCGTCCTGGCGGATGACCAGCGTCTGGGAGGACTGGGATAGGACCACCCGGGCGGTGGAACCCAGCCCCCGCCCGCGCGACCAGCCGGTTTTCCCGATGATGATCAGGTCACTCTCTTCGGCAGCCGAGAGCAGCTCGCGGGCGATAATCCCCTGAGCGACGCGGAAAGACCAGCGCAGGTGCTCGCGCTGCGCCAGGGCTTCGAGGGCGCGCCGGGCCTGGCGCGCCTGGCTGCGGAGCTGCTGTTCCACCTGTTCGCGGTCGATCTTCCTGGGCGCCCGGGTGAGCGTGCCCATCTCCCGGGCAAAGGGCAGATCGGCAAAGCGCAGCAGGGTGATATCCTCCACGTAGAGACCCACCAATTCGGCATCCAGGTTGGCAGCCAGTTCGGCGGCGGCCCGCAGGGCGGCCAGGCTGGGCGGAGAAGCATCCAGGGCCACCAGGATTCTGCGGATCACCTCCGGGCGCCGTTCGCCGGATTGAGTCATGCGCTTGCCTCCTTATCCTCCGCCGCGGCCCGGCGCTTCTCGGCCTGCTCGGCCAGCTTTTCCAGCCGGGCCTGGACCTTGCCGTTGATCGTATCCGGCGGGTAATTTCCGTCTTCGTCCGGCTCTCCGGCCGGCATCCCGGTGAGCAGCTCGATCCCCTGGTCCACATGACTGACCGGATAGATGTGGAACTTCCCCTCCGCCACCGCCTGGCGCACATCCTGGCGCAGCATGAGGTGCTTGACATTCGCCTCGGGGATCAGCACCCCCTGCTCCCCGGTCAGGCGGCGCTGGCGGCAGATGTCGAAGAAGCCTTCGATCTTCTCGTTCACCCCGCCGATGGCCTGCACCTCTCCGTGCTGATTGATGGAGCCGGTGACGGCAAACGACTGGCGGATGGGCACCCCGGAGATCGCCGAAAGCAGGGCGTAGAGCTCGGCCGAGGAGGCGCTGTCGCCGTCCACCCCGCCGTACGACTGCTCGAACACCAGGCTGGCCGAGAGCACCAGGGGTTTCTCGCGAGCGTAGCGGGACCCCAGGAAACCGGAGAGGATGAGCACCCCCTTGGAATGGATCGGCCCGCTCAGATCCACTTCGCGTTCGATGTTGATCACGTCGCCTTTGCCCATGCGGACCGTGGCGGTGATCCGGCTGGGGCGTCCGAAAGCGAACCCGCCGAGCTGGATGACAGAGAGGCCGTTGACCTGACCGACCTCGGCCCCCTCGGTGTCGATCATGAAGGTGCCGCGCAGGATGGTCTCCTGCACGCGCTCCCGCAGGCGGTCGGCCCGGTAGATCTGGGCGTCGATGGCTTGCTGGACGTGCTCGGCGGTGACAATTCCGTCCTGGCTGCTCTGCTGCGACCAGTAGCTGGCCTCGCGCAGCAGGTTGGCGATCTCGCGCACCTGGGTGGTGAGACGCTCCGAGTCCTCCACCATGCGAGCGCTGTGCTCGATCACGCGGGCCACCGCCTCGCGGCTGAAGGGGCGCAGTTTGTTCTCCTGCACCAGCCGGGCGATCATGTGGGCGTATTGGCGCTGGTTCTCCCCATCTCGATGCATCTGCTCTTCGAAATCGGCCTGAACTTTGAACAGCTCATTGAAGTCGGGATCGTATAAAGAGAGCAGGTAGTACAGATCGCGGTCGCCATAGAGGGCCACCTTGACGTCGAGGGGGATGGGCTCCGGTTCGAGGGAGAGCGTGCTGATGACGCTCAGCATCTGTCCCAGCGACTCGATGCGGATCTGGTTCGACTGGAGGGCTCGCTTCAACCCTTCCCAGGCAAAGGGCTGGGTGAGGACTTTGCGCACATCCAGGATCAGGTAGCCGCCGTTGGCCCGGTGGAGGGCGCCATCTTTGATCAGGGTGAAGTCGGTCACCAGGGCGCCCATCTGGGCGATATGCTCCACCCGGCCCAACAGGTTCTGGTAGGTGGGGTTATCTTCATAGACGACCGGCGCCCCTTTCAGCTCGCGGTTATCCACCAATAAATTCACTTTATAGCGCGCCAGAGAGGCTTCCTGATTGGCGCGCATCCGGGCGGCCAGCATGGCCATCAGATTGGCGCCTCCCATCTGCTCCTGCCCATCGTCAGATTGGACGAAATCCCCGGCGTTTTTGATCACATCCTTTTGGACTTCATCCAGGTAAGCGATGACTCTGGGGAATTCGGCGTACTTCTGGTGCAGCTCATTCATCAACCCCCCGACGGCGAATTCGGTGATCTCCTGGTTGAGTTTTTCCAGGCGCTGGCGGATATCTCGCTGCAGGTTGGGCATATTCTCGAGGACCGCCTGGAGCTCAGACTGCAGCTTTTCGAGCTTGCTCTCGATCTCCTTGCGCTGCTCCTCGCTCAGGCTCTGGAACTCTTCAGGAGAGAGTACTTCCCCATCCCGCAGAGGAGCGAAGACCATACCGCCCGGCGTGCGCACCAGAGCGAAGTTCTCCTGGCGAGCGTGCTCCTGGACCTCTTTCAGGGCATTTTCCTGCATCTCCTGGAATTCCTGCTCGATCACCCGCCGCCGGCTCTGGTATTCGTCGCTCTCGAAAGACGCCTGGAGGGTGGTGCGCATCTCGTTGACGAAGCGTTCCATATCTTGCTGGAACTCGAACCCCTTACCCGCCGTCAGGCTGATCGCCCAGGGGCGGTGTGTGTTCTCAAAATTGTACACGTACACCCAATCCGGCGGCGTCTCTTCCTGGGCGGCGCGCTGCTCGAACGTGCGCTGCAGCAAGGCGCGCTTGCCAACGCCCGACGGCCCCATAGCATAGATGTTGTATCCATTCTGCTCCATGCCGATCCCAAACTGGAGCGACTGTATAGCCCGCGATTGGCCGATGATATCGACCCCGGCGTTCACGTCGGCCGTGGTTTCGAAGTCGAACAGGCTGGGGTCGGTGCGCTGGTAGAGCGCCTCCACCGGCAAGGGTTGGACTTTTGGCATAATCGAATTCCCTCCTCATTAACGCCGGGCAAGAACGAAGCCGCGCCTGGCCCGGCGGCTCCGGTGTCTCTCCCGGGCGACTTTGTCCATTATCCTACTTAATAGTCTATCCCATTGTATAGGGAGAGTCAATCGAGACCCGGCCCCGGGGGCGGCTCCGGGGAAGGCGGCCGCAGCCAATCACGCCTCGCCTTTCCGGACAAAACCTACCCACTCGCGCCCTACCATGAGATAATGAACCCTATGGACCGTCCAACCCCGCCCCAAGACCGCCTGGCGCTGCTCTACCAGCTCTCACAAACCTTCAACTCATCGCTGAACCTGGATGAAGTGCTGAACCGGGTCATCGATGAAGTGATCGTGGCCACCCGGGCCGAGCGGGGATTCGTGATGCTGCGAGACGAGGATGGGAAGCTGAGCTTCCGCGTGGCCCGCGGGCTGGACCAGCAGACGATCCAGGAGCCGCGCTTTCAAATCTCACGCTCCATTGTCGAGCGGGTGGCGGCTGAGGGCCAACCCGTGCTGACCAGCGATGCCCAGGTGGACGACCGCTTCAACATGCGCGAGAGTGTGCTGATGCTCGGTCTGCGGGCGATCCTGTGCGTGCCGCTCATCTTCAAAGAGAAGGTGCTGGGGGCGATCTACGTGGACAGCCGCATCCAGGCCGGGATCTTCGACCAGTCGGACCTGGAGCTGCTGAGCGCGCTGGCCAACAGCGCGGCCATCGCCATCGAAAACGCCCGCCTGTACCAGCTCTCCTTCGAACAGGGGCGAATGGAGCGCGAGCTGCATCTCGCCCGGCAGGTGCAGGCCGGGTTGCTTCCGCGCTCCACGCCGCAGTTACCGGGATGGGAGTTCGTAGGGCGCTGGCAGCCGGTGCGTGAGGTGGCCGGGGATTACTACGATTACATCCCCCTCCCCGGCGGAGGGTTGGGGCTGGTGATCGCCGATGTGACCGATAAGGGGATGCCGGCAGCGCTCTTTATGACCCTCACCCGCAGCACGGTGCGGGCCAGCGTGGCCCAGGCCCGCAGCCCGGCGGCCGCCATCCGCCAGGTCAACCGGCTGCTCACCGCCGATGCCAACGAGGGCATGTTCGTCACCCTGTTCTACGCCCAGTTGGACCCCCGCAGTGGGGAGCTGCGCTGCGTGAACGCGGGGCACAACCCGCCGCTGGTGTTCCACACCCGGAAGCCGCCGTCCTCTCCGGATGAGTTCACCCTGATCGGCCGCAGCGGGATGGCGCTGGGGATCGAGATGGAGGCCGGCTATATGGAACACACCACCCGCCTGGACCCGGGGGATTTCATCCTGCTGTACACCGATGGGCTGACCGATGCCATGAACCCGGAGGGCAAACCCTTCGAGTTGGAGGGGCTGAGGGCGGCGGTATTCGCCCACCGCTATTCACCGGCGGCGACGATCGTGCAGGCGATCGAAGAGGCGGTGCAGCGCCACTGCGGTGAGAGGCGCCCGTTCGACGATGTGACCATCCTGATCGCCCGGCGGCTCCCCGAGGGTCTTTGACAAATTAAACGGGGGAGGCTGCGTTGCACAGTGTAACTGTGCCCTCAGACCCCGGGTTATTACCCGGTTATTTCGTCAATAACCATAAGGCAAACAGGGGGAAGGCAAAGCCCAAGCGCAGGCGGGATGCGGCTTCCCGAACCAGTTATAATATTTTGAAATCACAGGCCTCATTACTCAGGGAGGATTCATGCCTTCTCAGCAACCCATGCTCATGGAGTTCCACGTTTCGCGGCAGGCGCGAGACCTCTACCAGTTCGATCAAACCCTGTTCACATTCAACGGGAACGTGATCTTTGCCAACTTCCACGCCGCGCGTCTGTTCGCCCAAAAGATGAACGCCCGGCGGGACCTGGTCAATTTTCCCGAGCAGGCGGTGCGCGCCGGGCAGATCAACGCCATGGGGCTGCTCGATGAGATCTTGCACCACGTCGTCCACCTGTACCGCCAGGAGCGCAACCCGCAGGCGTTCGACCAGGCGTTGGCATATCTATACGAAACGATCGGCAAAGAGGAAGTGGACCGGGCGCTCCACCAGTTCCTGGAGCAGTTCCCCCCGCTGGCGGTTTACCGGGGCGAGCAGAGCGCTCGCGATTGGCTGGAGAGCCAATCCGCCCGCCCAGACGGCACCCTGGCCGGCAACCGGGAATTGGCGCTGGAAGAAATGCTGATGCTGTGGCTGGCGAATATGAACCCGGCCCTGGCCCCCTTCCTTGAACTGTTCGATGACGCCCTGCTGAAGAAGACCTCCGTGTATCCCAGCATCATGGCCGAGCTGCACGATTTCTTCGACCGCCAGCCGCCGTTCGGTCCGGATAACCAGAACCTGATCGATATGCTCCGCGCCCCGGCGATCGCCTTCCCCCACTCGCTTTCCGCCCAACTCGAATTCGTCCGCACCCGCTGGTACCCACTGTTGGGGCGCTACCTGTACCGCCTGTTGAGCAGCCTGGACCTGATCAAAGAAGAAGAGAAGATCGTCTTCGGCTTCGGCGGAGGCGGTCCGGCGATGGTGCCCGAGTTTGCGGGCCTGGAACGCGAGCCGGAACGCTTCAGCCCCGATCGAGAATGGATGCCCAACCTGGTGCTGCTCGCCAAGAACTCGTACGTCTGGCTCGACCAGCTTTCGAAAAAATACAAGCGGGCCATCACCCGCCTGGACGAAATCCCCGAGGAAGAGCTCGACACCCTGGCCCGCTGGGGGTTCACCGGGCTGTGGTTGATCGGACTGTGGGAACGCAGCCCGGCCTCGCGGCGCATCAAGCAGCTGCGCGGCAACCTGGAGGCGGTGGCTTCGGCCTATTCGCTCTTCAGCTATGATATCGCCCAGGACCTGGGCGGGGAAGAGGCCTACCGCTCGCTGCGCGACCGGGCCTGGAAGCGCGGCATCCGCCTGTCGTCCGACATGGTGCCCAACCACATGGGCATCGACTCCCCTTGGGTGATCGAACACCCCGACTGGTTCATATCCCTCGATTACAGCCCCTTCCCCTCCTACACCTTCAACGGGCCGAACCTCTCCTGGGACAGCCGGGTGGGCATTTACCTGGAAGACCACTACTACGACAGCACCGACGCCGCGGTGGTTTTCAAGCGGGTGGATTTTTGGACGGGGAGCGAGAAGTACATTTATCACGGCAATGACGGGACGTCGATGCCGTGGAACGATACCGCCCAGCTCAACTACCTCAACCCGGAGGTGCGCGAAGCGGTGATCCAGACCATCCTGCACGTGGCCCGCAAGTTCTCCATCATCCGCTTCGATGCGGCCATGACTCTGGCAAAGAAACACTACCAGCGGCTGTGGTTCCCCCAACCCGGCTCGGGGGGCGATATCCCCACGCGGGCGGAGCACGCGCTGACCAAAGAGCAGTTCGATGAGCTGTTCCCGAACGAATTCTGGCGCGAGGTGGTCGACCGGGTGGCCCAGGAAGTGCCCGACACGCTGCTGCTGGCGGAGGCCTTCTGGTTGATGGAAGGCTACTTCGTGCGCACGTTGGGCATGCACCGGGTGTACAACAGCGCCTTTATGAACATGCTGCGGGACGAGAAAAACCAGGAGTACCGCCTGACGATCAAAAATACGCTCGAGTTCGACCCGGAAATCCTCAAGCGCTATGTCAATTTCATGAACAACCCCGACGAGCGCACCGCGGTGGACCAGTTTGGGAAGGGGGATAAATACTTCGGCATCGCCACCATGCTGGTTACCATGCCGGGGCTGCCGATGTTCGGGCACGGGCAGGTGGAAGGCTATGCCGAAAAATACGGCATGGAGTTCCGCCGGGCGTACTGGGACGAGCGGCCCGACGGGTATCTGGTGGAACGGCACGAGCGCGAGATCTTCCCACTCATGCGCAAGCGCTACCTGTTCGCCGAGGTGCGCAATTTCCTGCTCTACGACTTCTACACCACGGATGGGGGCGTGAACGAAGATGTGTTCGCTTATTCGAATCGGGCGGGCGACGAACGGTCGCTGGTGCTCTATCACAACAAGTACAACAGCACCCGGGGTTGGGTCCGTCTCTCGGCGGCCTACAAGGTGAAGAGCGGGGATAACGGCGCGCTGGTGCAGAAGACGCTCGGGGAGGGGCTGGACCTGGCCAATGAGGCGGATATGTACGTGATCTTCCGCGACCATGTGTCCGGGCTGGAGTACATCCGCAGCAACCGGGAGATCCACGAGCAAGGGCTATACGTGGAGTTGGAGGCCTACAAGGTTGCGGTGTTTCTCGACTTCCGCCAGGTGCAGGACAACGAATGGCGGCAGTACGCGTATTTGGCCGAGTACCTGGCGGGGCGCGGGGTGCCGAGCATGGACGAGGCGCTGAAAGAGATCTTCCTCCAGCCGGTCCACCGGCCCTATCGCGAGCTGGTCAACCCGGGCTTTTTCCGCTGGCTGGTGGAAAACCGCTGCGAGGCCGGCGAGCCGGAGCCGGAGAATTTCCGCAAAAGCCTGGACGAGACCCAGGAAAAAGCCGCCGCCCTGTTGTGGGAGATCAGGAAACTGGCGGAAGGGGGAGGCGACCCCGAAGCGCTGAGCGCCGGGCTGCGGGAGGATACGGCCGCAGCGCTGAAGCTGCCTGCCCTGGGGCAGGTCTTCCCGGCGGCCCGCTTGCGCAATTACAAGGCGGCGCTGAAGTACCTGCACGGCGGCCCGGGGGAGGACTATCCCCTGGAAAAAGGTGACAGCGAAACCTGGGGCATCCTGCTCTCCTACCTGTTCACCCGCAGGCTGGCGCAGGTGCTGGAACCGGCGGGGGAGATGGAACCGGAAGAGTCAGCCGCCCAGAGCCGCACCTGGATCGACGAGTTCCTGATCGGGAAGCTCATCGCCCAGGCCCTGGACGGCCTGGAGCTGACCGAGCAGCGCCGGAACCGGGCGGTGAGCCTGATCAAGGTGCTGACCAGCCATCAGAACTGGCACGCGACGGGCACGGCCCCGGAGACCCAGGCCTACCGGGTGATCGAGACCTGGCTGCGCGATGCCGAGTTCCAAAGCATTATCGGGGTGAACCGTTATCAGGAAGTTTTGTGGTTCAACGCAGAGGCGTTCGAGGAGACGCTGTGGTGGCTATTCACTGCGGCGGTGATCGACCTGACCTCGGGGAAAACGGAAGCAGAGGCGGCGCAGGTAACAAAAGCGATCGCCGCCTGCTATGACATCATCCGGCGGATTCAGGAGGCCGAAGAGCGCTCTCGCTATCAGGTGGAACTACTGATCGATCAAGCCAAGGTAGCCCATCTTTAAATTCTTCCGCCCGGCGCAGGTGGCGTTCGAAGACTTTGTCTGCCCGCAGGCCGGTGCGCTCGCTCACCACCCGGTGCAGGTCTTCTCGGGCCACTTCTTCCAGGCTCACCCCGGTAGCCAGGCGGCAGAGGTATACGGCCTGGGCGGCATAGGCCACATTGTTGCGCGGCTCGATCCGGTCGAAATCTTCGAAGAACCAGCCGCAAGAGGTGAACATGCGCTGCCGCTCCCGGCCGGCCTCGAGCATCAGGTGGATTCGGCGCACCTGTTCGCTGGTGAGGGCACGCCCGGCCATCTCTTCGATCAGCGCGCCCGGAGAAGTCTCCCCTAACAGGACATGGACGTAACGGTTTCTGAGGCTCCAGGGATCGTCAATAAAAGGCTGGGTGACGTTCAGGTACAGCCGGTCGATCTCGGCCGACAGGCGCTCGAAAGCGAAGCGGAGCTGCGCCTTCCACCCCCCATCGCCGGGGGTGCAGGAGCATTTGCCCGCCCAACGGGTGACGCCGTGATGGCAGCTCCACGAAGTCCGCTCGCGGATCTGCATACTGCGCCGGGGCGGGTGGGAGGCGAGCCAGCGCGAAAGGAAGGTGGGGGTGATGCTCAGCCGGGAACTGGCGCCATCCACCAGGCGGGCGAGGAAGTGGTCGCGCAGGTACTGGTGGTGTCCGTACAGCTCGCCATCCGAGGCGACCAGCAGCAGTTGAGGCTCGCCGCGCCGTTCTTTTTCCGGGTTGAAGTAGGGGCGGAGGACGTATTCGGCGAAACTATCGGCGTTCACCGTGGCGCCGGCATCGAAAGAGATCCGGGCGCTGAGGTCCCTCTGGTAGAAGAAGACGGTGATCTCCCTCCCGTTCGCCAGGGACACGCGGTAAGGCTCGGTAACGTCCAGGTCCTCCTCGCCCGCCTGCCAGGGGGCCAGGATGGTGAACTCGATCCCCTGTTGGGCGAGCACATCCAGGGTCTCGGAGTCGGCGGCGGTTTCGGGCAGCCACATGCCGCGCGGGCGGCGGCCGAAGCGGTGCTCGAAATCGGCGATCCCCCATGCAACCTGGGTCACCTTGTCCTGGTAAGAGGCGAGGGGGAGGATGGTGTGGTTATAAGCCTGGGCCAGCGCATTACCCACCTGATAGCGGCGCACGTTGACCTGATCTTGCTCGACGATCTTCTGATAGGTCGGCGGGTCGTAGGCGGCCATCCATTTGAAGAGCGTGGGCCCGACGTTGAAGCTGATCTGCTCGAAATTCCGCAGCTCGGCGTTCGGGCGGTAGCACTCTGCATGGATTCTTTCATTCCAATTGGGAAAAGGGGCGGCTCCAGGTTCTCGGGGGATGATACCGGTCAGCGGGTCTTCTCTGGGTGGTTGGTAAAAATGGGCATGAACAGTAAAATACCGTCCCGTCATCCACGGCTCCTTAGACAATGATAATAAATGGGGCAATGACAAAAGGCAAACAATTCCCCCCGGTAATCCATATTGTCCCTGCTCATGAAGCATCGATGCTTTGCCATCAATACATATTTTACCGCAATGCTGGCTTTTCGGTGATGAGAAGCGTTACAAATTACGAAAAGTAAAAATATTAAAGAATAGGGGTTAGGGTATAGGCGGGCTGCACGGCTCGCCTATACCCTAACCCCTTTCATGAGAAAGCCAGGCTTTAAAGAATAGGGAGAATATGTAGTTGGGATATGGGCGGTCTGCCCGCCCATATCCCAACAACCTCCATTATTGAGAAAGCCATGCACGCATGCGCTGTGTGCGTGCAGGCATATGCGCAGGGCTTTCTCAAAGTCGTAAGCCAGGCATTAATAGAGTAGGGGGTTTGGGAAATGGGCGGGCTGCACAGCCCGCCCATTTCCCAAACCCCCATTTGTAGAAAGCCATGCACGCATGCGTGCCTGGCTTAAGTGCGGGCGCGCAGTTCGTGCTAAAATAAAGAGGCGATCGTACCCATTCAGCGCTCCAGGGAGGAATTGCATTATGCCCGCAAATCTGAGAGTCCTGTTCCTGGCGGCAGAAGCCGATCCATTGGTTAAAGTCGGTGGCCTTGGGGATGTCGCCGGATCCCTCCCTGCTGCTCTGCGGACGGCTGCCCCACCCACAGCGGACGATGAAATCGAAGATGGCGAATGGTCAGGTGTGGACGTGCGCCTGGCCCTTCCCTTTCACGGGGCGATCCAGCGCCAGGACTTCCCGGTGCGCTGGCTCGGCAGCTTTCAGGTGCCCCACCGGCCGGAGCCCTTACCGGCCGAGGCGTACACCCTGGAGATGGAGGGCGTGCCCATCTATCTCATCGCCGGGGAGCCCATCCCATCCGAGGCGCCGGTCTACAATCCAGACGCAGCGGTAGATGGGATGAAATTCACCTTCTTCTCGCTGGCGGCCCTCGAACTGGCGCGCCGTCTCGGCTGGAGGCCGCACCTGGTGCACGTCAACGACTGGCACACAGCCCCGGCGGTGTACGACCTGTTCCTGCGCCGCGAGCAGGACCGGTTCTATCACCGCACAGCCACCCTGCTGGGGCTGCACAATCTGCCCTACCTGGGGGCCGGCGCCAGCACGGCCCTGTCCGAATTCGACCTGCCCCCGGCGACCGGCTCGGCCCTGCCCGAATGGGCCCAACACCTGCCCCTGCCCCTGGGGCTGCTCACCGCCGACCAGATTGTCGCCGTTTCTCCCAACTACGCCCGGGAGATCACCACCCCCGAGTTCGGCTCCGGGCTGCACGAGTTTCTCATCTCACGCAAGAAGGCGATCACCGGCATCCTGAACGGGATCGATGTACAGCGCTGGGACCCGAGGACCGACCCGGCGCTCGCGGCCCGCTACGGGCCGGGCGAACTGGAGCAGCGAAAAATCAACAAACGCCAGCTCCAGGAAGAACTCAACCTGGATCCAGACCCGGATATCCCCCTGCTGACCCTGATCACCCGCCTGGACCAGCAGAAAGGGGTAGACCTGGTGCCCGAGGCGCTGGGGCAAATCGCCCGGCTCGGCTGGCAGGCGGTGATACTCGGCACAGGGGACCCCGGGCTGGAGGCCGATATGCGGGCACTGGCGGCCAGCTTCCCCGACCGGGTGCGGGCGGCCATCCGCTTCGATGCGGCCCTCAGCCGGCGCCTGTATGGCGGGGCCGACATGCTGCTTATCCCCTCCCGCTACGAACCCTGCGGGCTGAGCCAGATGATCGCCATGCGCTACGGCTGCGTGCCCGTGGCCCGCGCCACCGGCGGCTTGCAGGACACGATCACCGATTTCAGCCGTTCGGCGGACAGCACCGGTTTTCTTTTCGGCCCCCCCTCCCCAGCCGCCCTGGCCTCCGCCCTGCGCCGGGCGTTGAAGGCTTATAAGGATGCGGACACCTGGCGTGGGATTCAGCAGCGGGGCATGCAGCGCGATTTCTCCTGGGAGCGCTCTGCTCACCAGTACTACCAACTTTACCAGCAAGTGATAAAAGCGAGAAAGCAGGTCAGTTCTTAAGACGATAAGGGAGGTGTCTGATGAAGACTCGTGCAGTTATCCTGGCAGGTGGAGAAGGCTCCCGCCTGGGCATCCTGACTGCGAAACGCACCAAGCCGGCCGTCCCCTTCGCCGGGAAGTACCGCATCATCGATTTCACCCTGTCTAACTGTGTCAACTCGGGCATATTCGACGTAATGATCCTGGCCCAATACCGGCCGCAGTCGCTGATCGAGCACATCGGCGCCGGAGGTCCCTGGGACCTGGACCGGGACTTCACCGGCGGGCTGCGTATCTACACCCCCTACAAAGCCCGGGGCGCCTCCGACTGGTACCTGGGCACAGCCGACGCCGTGCAGCAGAACTTTGGTTTTATCAAATCCGGGAATCCCGACCTGGTGCTGATCCTTTCCGGCGACCACATCTACAAGATGAACTACGACGCCATGGTCGCCTTCCACGCCGACCACAACGCCGATGTCACCATGGGGACCTTCCGGGTGCCGATCGAAGAGGCCTCGCGCTTCGGAATCGTGGATTATGATGAGGAATACAGGGTGCGGTCCTTCATCGAGAAACCGGCCAACCCGCCCTCTAATCTGGTCAATATGGGGGTGTACCTCTTCCACCTGGACGTGCTCAACCGCGCCCTGTGGGAGGATCACCAGCGGCGGGATTCCTCGCACGATTTCGGTAAAGACATCATCCCGCGCCTGCTCAGCGAAGGCAAGCGGATTTACGCCTATCCCTTCAGCGGGTATTGGGTGGACGTGGGGACGGTCACCTCGTACTGGGAGGCGCACATGGACCTGCTGGCCGACCCCTCGCCGGTGGATCTGAACGACCGGTCGTGGATCATCCACACCCGCACCGAGGAGCGCCCGCCGGTGCGCATCAGCGCCGGGGCGCAGGCGGTGGACAGCATGATTTCGGATGGCTGCGAGCTGATGCCCGGCTGCGTGGTGGAGCGCAGCATTCTTTCGCCGGGGGTGCGGGTGGAGGCGGGGGCGGTAATCCGTGAATCGGTGATCCTCACCGACGCCACCATCGGCGCCGAGGCGGTGGTCGAACACACCATCGTGGATAAGCGCGTGAGGGTAGGCCCGCGGGCGCGGGTGGGGGCGGTGATCCGCGGCCCGGAGAAGAAGATCACCATGTTGGGGAAGAACAGCGTGATCGCCGAAAACACGACCGTGGAACCCGGAGCAATTATCGGCACCGACGTCTTGCCTCAGGATTATTCCTCCGAAACGATTCGCGGAGATGACTACATTCAAACACGGAGACTCCCCTATGAAGTTTAATCGCGCTGGCGGCATCCTGCTGCATCCAACCAGCCTACCAGGCCAACACGGGATCGGCGGCATTGGCCGGGAGGCGAGGCGCTATGTCGATTTCCTGGCCGAGTGCGGCTGCACCCTGTGGCAGGTGCTGCCCCTGGGGCCTACCGGCTACGGCGATTCGCCCTACCAGTCGTTCTCCGCCTTCGCCGGCAACCCTTACCTGATCGACCTGGACCTGCTGATCGAAGAGGGGCTGCTGAAAGCGGAGGACCTCGCCGGGCGGCCGCGCTTCCCAGTTGACCGGGTGGACTACGGCGCCCTGATCCCCTGGAAGATCGAGGTGTTGAACCGGGCTTACGAGCGTTTCCGCAAGCGGAAGGCGTCTGCGCTGCACGAGGAGCTGGCCGAGTTCCGGCAGCAGCAGGCGCACTGGCTGGAGGATTTTGCCCTGTTCATGGCGCTGAAAGACGCCCACCGCGGCGCCCCGTGGACGGCCTGGAAACCTCCCCTGCGAGACCGGGACCCGGAGGCGCTGAACGAGGCGAGCGAGAAGTATGTCTTGAAAGTGGAACGCCAGGTGTTCCGCCAGTGGCTGTTCTCCCGGCAGTGGATCGCCCTGCGGGAGTACGCCAATTCGAAGGGGGTGATGATCATCGGGGATGTGCCCATCTTCGTGGCGCACGACAGCGCCGATGTGTGGCCGCACCGCGAGCTGTACTACATCGACAAGCAGGGCAACCCCGAGGTGGTGGCCGGTGTGCCCCCGGATTATTTCTCGCCAACCGGGCAGTTGTGGGGCAACCCGCTCTACCGCTGGGAGGCGCACAAGGAGAGCGGGTACCGCTGGTGGCAGAGCCGGCTGGCAGCCGTGCTCCAACTGGTGGATATCGTCCGCATCGATCACTTCCGGGGGTTCGCCGGGTACTGGGAGATCCCGGCGGGGATGCCGACGGCCGAGAAGGGACGCTGGGTGCCCGGCCCGGGGGCCGATTTCTTCTTTTCGATCCGGGAGGGGCTGGGCGAGCTGCCCCTGATTGCCGAGGACCTGGGGGAGATCACCCCAGATGTGTTCGAACTGCGCGACCAGTTCGGCTTGCCGGGGATGAAGATTCTACAATTTGCTTTCGGCGGCGACCCGGACGAGGATTTCTTGCCCCACAACTACCCGCAGAACTGCGTGGCCTACACCGGCACGCACGACAACGACACCACCCTGGGCTGGTACCGCAGCGCTCCGGAGAAGGAAAGGGATTTTTGCCGGCGCTACCTGGGCCGCAGTGACCAGGACATCGTGTGGAACATGATCCGCGGCGTGTGGCAGTCTGTGGCGATGTTCGCCCTGGCCCCCTTGCAGGATTTCCTCGTGCTCGACAGCGAGGCGCGCATGAACTATCCGGGGAACCCGAGCGGCAACTGGACCTGGAGGATGCGCCCCAACAGCCTGACCCCGGAACTGAGCGAGCAGATTCTGGATTACAACTTTATCTACGGGCGGGCACCGGCCAGCTTCAAGGAGCAGCGCAAAGAGGAGGAAGCTCGGGAGCCCGAAACTGCCATTAATTAGAGACGGTGATGAGCACCGGCTGGGAACCTCCCCCACTCCATATATACGCTCCGTCCGGAGTCCGCACTTCACCGATAGCGTTCACCCAGAGAGACGTCTCCCCCGGCGCAACGGCTTCGAGCACAAAAGTCGCCAGATCCAGGGTGCCGGTGGCACTGACCAGGCGCAGGATGGCGCTGGAGCCCTGGCTCTGGCTAACCTAGTTGTCGTAGGTCACCCGCACCAATACGGCCGGCGTATCGCTGCTCTCATCCTGGGCGTACAGATAGTAATAGGCGAGGCCAATATTCACCGGCCTGGCCACAACCGTTATCTTCTGACCTACACGAGGCTGTGTGGTGCTGAAAGCCAACAGCACATGGGGGTTCGTATCGTCGTCGATAGGCGGGGGATCCACGCCGCCGTCGTCAGGCGGCGGAATCACGCTGCCGTCGCTAGACAGGGGGGCGGTGGCATCGACCGGCATAACCGGGAAATAGATCTGTGTCCCACCATCACCGGCCTGCAGCGCGCCGGGCAGCGCGACCGGGAGAGAAGCCTGGACGGGCGGCGCCAGAGGCGCGGTGGGCCCCCTGCCGGGCAATTCCTGCTGGTAGCCGGCCAGCCCGAGAGCGAGCACGGCAGCTACAAACCATAGAATAAATTTCTACTCATGCATCTTTCCTCTCTTTCCCCCATCGCCGGGTGGGGGCGCCGGGCTTTGTCAGGCGCCTCCACTCAGGAGCCGGGACATCCAATTAATTAGAGACAGTGATACGGGCCGACTCGGAACTCCCACCACTCCACACGGCCCCTTCCGGATAATGCACTTCACCGGTGGCGCTCACCCAGAGCACGGTCACCCCCGGGGCCACGGCTTCGAGGACGAAAGTCCCCGAATCCATAGCGCCGGTGGCTTCGACCAGGCGCAAGATGGCGCTGGCGCTCTGGCTCTGGCGGACTTCATTGCTGTCTGTCACCCGCACCAGTTCGACCGGAGCAGCGCTGCCCTCATCCTGGGCGTATAGATAGTAATAGGGGAGCCCAATATCCACCGGGGTGGCCACAATCGTCACCGTCTGGCCCACCTGAAGCTGAGCGGAGCTGACAGCCAACTGCACGTGTGGGTTCACCTCGCCGAGGCTGGTCTCTGCCCCGCTTCCGGCCGCCGGTTGGGAAGTATCCACAGGTGTGGGAGCGAGGACATCGGCCGGGACTACCGGAAAATAGATATTCGTCCCGCCGGCTTGCTGTCCGCCGGCCTCGCCTTCCGCTCCCTCGCCGCTGATCGCCGGCAGGTGGATCTGCTCGGCCGGGGTTGGCGTTGAGGGGGCCTGTTCCGCTCCGGGGACGGGGGCTGTTTCCGCCCCGGGCAGTGCGGCAGGGAGAGTCGCCTGGACGGGCGGCGCCAGAGGCACGGTTGGCTCCCCACCGGGCAGTTCCCGCACGCATCCGGCCAGCCCGAGGGCGAGCACGACGGCCACGAACCACATCAAAAATTTCTGCTTACGCATCTTTCCTCCCTTTCCCCCATCGCCGGGCGGAGGCGCCGGGCTTTGTCCAGCGCCCCCACCTGGTGAAAGCAAATCAGCGGCCCGTGATCACCACCTCAACCGGGTAATTGCTGATCCCAACCCACATAATCTCATCCGGATATTCTACCTCGCCAGTGACACTGAGGGTGATATAAACCGTCCCCGGCGCAGTGGCTTCAAGCACAAAGGTGGCCCCTTCCGGAGATCCGGAGGCTTCTACAAAGCGGACCAACCGGCTGTTATTTTCCACGGGTTCCGACTGCCCGGAAAAAGTGGTCCGCGCCAGTTGGAGCACGGTATTCGACCCTTCCTCACGGACGAACACATAATAGAAGGGGTTTCCGATCCGCTCGGGGCTGCCGGTGATGACCAGCCTCTCACCAACCGCCAGTTGGACGGGGACCACCTGAACATCCAGCCGGGGCCGTTGTTCCGGGCTGATTTCCTCAATGGTAGGCGCTGCGGTGGGAGGCGTCTCTTCACCCGGCACGAGCGGCAGATGGACCGTCTCCTCCCCGGCGGCTTCGGGCGCAGCCGGGACCACCACAGGGGCCACATGCTGGTGCGTGAGGATCGGAAAGAAAATGGTATTGCCCACCCGAAAATGTTTGAGGATCAACGGGCCAAAAACCTGGATGGCGGAACCGGGTTGTTGCAGTTCCCCGATTTGTGACCCGCCAGGCGCCCCACCAACCTGTGGATCGATCAAAAATGAGCCTGGCTCCTCTGATACGCCTCCGGTGACCTCCTCGCGCTGTACGACCGGCGTCCTTTCCGGCTGTCCGGTTTGCACAACCGGCGATGCCGTTGGTCCGCAAGCTGCCGTGAAGAGGAATCCCAGCAGAACCACGCCGCGCAGCCATTCTCGCAGATCATGATGCTCCATGCCCCCGCTCCTTGCAGGTACCCCTGCTTGCTAAGCTCGGATTTCCCTGATGTTTTCCCACATAATGTATAGACCTGCTGAGAGTACCAATGCAACGATTAATTGCCAGAAAAATTCCATTAACAAGATCAGGGCGGATACGACCGCCAGGCCGATCACCAGGCTGCTGATCAGGCTCGAGAGGCGGCGGCGGAACCCGGCCTCGACGAATACCAGCAGCCCGATCATAACCGCCAACCCGATGGCGAGATACTGCTGGGCAAAGACGATCAGCAAAACGATGCCGATCATGACCAGCCCGATGCTCACCGCGGCAAAACCCTCCGCCAGGGTGCCGAGGCGCAGATCGATATCGCTGGAGGGGACATGCGCCCGGCGGATATGCCCGCGCAGCGGCCCCTGGTGGCCGTCGCGCAGGCGCCGCTCGTGCTGGTCGAAGGCTTCCAGCTTGGCCTGCTCGACGGTGAACTGCCGCCGCAGCTCGGCCAGCTCGGTGGAAAGGGCGGCCATCTCCTGCCTGCCGCTCTCATAGACCGGCTCCATGTGGGCCACGCCCTCAATGGCAGACAGTTCCACCCCCAGCCGCGCCAGAGCGGCGCTTTTACCGGCGATCTCCCGCTCCAGATCCTTCAGGTGAGCCCGGACCTGCTTGCGGCGCTGCGCCAGGATCTCCAGCGCCTCATCCGGCGGCGGGACCTTATCCAACCCCGCCCAACCCAGCGGATCGTACCAGCAGCGGCGGACGCTGCCATCCCGGTTGTAGACCGGACCGGCGGGCGCGTTCTCGCCTGAGATGGGGTCGCGGGCGTACAGGCCCCACAGCCCGCGGTATTTCACCGCCCAACCGGTCGAGTTCGTCAGCACGGCCGGCGTCCACTCACAATTCTGCCCCGGCCCAATGCCCAGGCCATCGCCGCGGGCGTAGTCCACGAAGGGAACGTTGAACACGGTCACTTCGGAGTTCTTGGGGTTGCCGCCCGCCTGGCGGAGGATATTGACCCAGAAGTATTTGACCGCATCCACCAGGCGAGCTACCGGCGCCAAAAAAGGCAGTTCCAGCTCGGTCAGGTACTCGCCGGGCGAAAAATAGCTGGCATGGCTGCCCGCCCCGCTGTAGATCACCGGGTGCTCAAAGCCCTGGGCATCGACCACTTTCTCTACTTCGGGGTCATCCCAGCGGCGGCGCAAATCGTCGCCCCAGAAGTCATGGGAGGCGTAGGCTACCCACTGTGGGACCAACGGGCAGTCTTCATCCGGGCCGGCGCCGGGTTCATTGGGAGTATAACAGTAAACGGTGATCATCTCCCAGTCCCCTTCGTGATCGTTGACCCCGAAAAAGCCGGAGCGCCAGTTGTTGAAGGGGTAGAAGAACCAATACTGCAGGGCGACCCAACCGTTCTCACGCACAACCCGGCCGTAGTAACAATAGCGCTCTTGTTCGGCCTGCATCCGCTGGTAAGTGAGTGCTGCGGCCGCGGCGGTGTCGCCGGGCACCCGGCCGCGCAGGAGGAGAGTGATCGAGAAGAGGGCATCCACCAGGCGCGAGGTGAAGCCCACCCGGGCCAGCCGGCCGCGCCCGGCCCGGAAGCTATCAGTGGACTGGGCATGGCTGAGCGATTTCACTGCCTCGTTAAGGGAATAACGGGCCAGTTCCAGGAGGTCCAGGGGCTCGATCAGCTTGAGGAAGTACACCGCGCCGAAGCCGTCCTGCCGGGGCTGGGTGAGCTTTTCCACCGTCAGCTCGCCCTGCGGAACGAGCAGCTCGGCGCCATTCTCCGGATGCTGGACCCACAGGCTGCACTGCTGGATGTAACGCTCGACATCCATGGGGAAGAAGCGCTCGCCGCGGGTGTAGCGGATCACCGGCTCGAAGCGGCGCAGGAGGGCCAGGTCTCCATCATCGGAAGCGGGGGTGTGACCGTAGGGGCTCATTCCACGCTCCCCGGGCGGCGCACACCGTCCCAAGTGGGGTCATCGCCCGCATGGCGCAGGGCGGGTCTGGCCGCGCTGCGGAAGGCCTCCCGCACCTCATACTGGTTGAGATAGAACACCAGGAAGATGCCCACCGCCATGCCCACGTAATTGGGATGGCCGCGAATATAACCGTAGAGGGCCGCCAGCAGGCCCAACCCTTGCAAGATGATGGCCGCCAGCCAGGCAAAAGGACGCAGGCGGAGCATGGCAATGGCGATGAGCACGCCCAGCGCCCCGAGGCTGAAGGTGATCACCGCCGAGAGCATATCTTCGAACATGGCCAGGGGCAGGTACTGATAAGCGATCCCGCTGCCCTTCTCCCCCCAACCGGCAGTCAGGGCAAAATAAATCCCGAACCCAAATAAGCCCAGGCTCTGCAGCAGGTGCAGCCAGGCTAGAATGGTTACTGATCTTGTTCGGGTTGGGGAAGGTTTATTCTGTTCAGGGGCAACCATACCCCTATTATATACAGTGATACAGGAATTACTGAGACTTAATACTTTTTAATTAATAAATTCGGCTATAAGCAGCGTACCGGAGGCAGATGGAAAGTTACAGGCCGCCAGGAGAAATCTGCTCTCTCCCGGCGGCCTGCGCGCTCCCATCCGTGCAGATGAAGACCGCCGGCTAAGGCTGGAGAAGCTTATCCACCGCGGCGGTGAGCTGGGCCAGGGTGCTGGCGTGCAAGATGGTATCGCAAGCCGGAGCATACTTGAGCATATCGCTGTCGCCGCTGCCCCACAGAGCGGGCGCTTCGGGGTTCAGCCAGATCATGCGCCGGCTGCGCCGGGCCAGCTTGTTGAACAAATCCAGGCGGGGGTCATTGTAGTTGTTGCGGCCATCGCCGACGATGATAAAAGTCGTGCGGCTGTCCACCGTGTGCAGGTACTCCTTGGAGAAATCGTCGAGGCTGCTCCCCAGGTCGGTGTTGTAATAGCCGGCGGGCATCCGCTCCAGCACCATGCTCACCGCCTCGCTTGCCTCGTTGTGCCCGAAATCGGGGGAGATGAACTCGAGATGATCGATAAAAGCGAAGGCGTGCGTTTTACTGATCTGATCTTGCATGGAGTACAGCAGGCTGAGCATGAGCTCGGAGCAGGACCGCATCGAGGTGCTGATATCGCAGATGACCACCAGCTTGGGTTTCAGATCGCGTTCGCGGTGCTTGATCTTGATCGGCACGTTGCCGTGCTGGAGATTGATGCGGATGGTCCCCTTGGCGTCCAACTGCCCGCTCTTGGCCCGCTTCTGGCGCATTGCCACGCGGGTGCGCAGGGCGACCGCCAGGCGCTGCACTTCTTTGCGCAGGCGGTCCATGTCCCGGTCGGAGAGGGCGTTGAAGGGGCGATCCATGAGGGCTTCCACCCCGTCCTCGGGCGGGCGCTCGGTCATGTTCTCGGCGATGCGCTGGCCCGCGAACTGGCGCAGTTGGTCTTCGAGCGCCTGCTGGTTGGCCTGCATCAACTGCTGCAACTGGCCGACCCGCTCCTTATCCATGCCCATCTGCGCCAGCAGCTCCGCCAGCTCCTGCATGGCCTGCTGGACCTCCTTGAACTGCATGGCTTTCTGCAGGCGCTGGACCATCCACTCGCGATAGCGCAGGTCATCGGCCTGGTTCAGACCTACCAGGCGCGCCAGCCGCTCCAGTTCTTCCTGGCTGAGCTGTTCACCTTTGAGCAGCTTCTCGAGCATCTCCCGCAAGCGTTCATTGAACTGGCGCAGCGCCTCGGCCAGCATCTTCGCTTCTTCGGGGGTGAGGTCTTCGGAGATATTCTGCATGGGAGGAGTGTTCTCGGAGCCGAAGAACAGGGGGAAGAGTTCCTCGAAAGCCTGGATATCCTTGGCCTCTTTGACCAGGGTAGTGCGCAAGCTGAGACGGAACTCATCGCGGTTCTTGATCCCCATCAGGTCAACCGCGAGAAAAGCATCGGCGCTCTCGGCCAGGCTGATTCTCACCCCGGCGGCCCGCAGAGCGGCGATGAAGCGTAATATGCGTTCTTCCATAAAAATACTCCTTTTTACCCCTAAAAAAAGAGGGACGGCAGGTTAGCAGAGATCTGAACTGCCCGATTCTGCTAACCCACCATACGCATGCAGAAGGTACCGTTAGTTCCGCCAGCGCGACATGCGGGAATCATCGCCGCTGCCGTGGCTGCCTCCGTTGGAAGGTCGCTGCAGCCAGCGCCGGGCGCGCTGCAGGTCGCTCTCGTGCTTGAGCAGCACGCTCAAGGTGGCGTCCAGGGTGTGCTCGTCGAGGGCTTTGGCGTTGAGGGTCACCAGGGCCTTCGCCCAGTCCAGGGTCTCGCTGATGCTGGGCGACTTCCGCAGGTCCAGCGTGCGCAGGCTCTGGACCAGTTCCACAGCCTGGCGGGCCAGCTTGGGCGAGAGCTCGGGCACTTTCATCCGCACCACGGCCATCTCCTGATCGATCGAAGGATAATCGATGAACAGGTACAGGCAGCGGCGCTTGAGGGCTTCGCTCAGTTCGCGGGTGTTGTTGCTGGTGAGCACGACGAGCGGGCGGTGGATGGCGGCCAGGGTGCCCAGTTCGGGGACGCTCACCTGGAAGTCGCTGAGGACTTCGAGCAGGAAAGCCTCGAACTCGGTATCCGAACGGTCGATCTCGTCGATCAGCAGCACCGTGGGGAACTCGCTGAGGATGGCGCGCAGCAGCGGGCGCTGGAGCAAAAAGCGCATGGAGAAGAAGACATCTTCTTCCTCAGCCAGGCGATCGGCCGCCTCGCTCAGGTTCGAGGCGTTGGCAAGCGTTTCCTGCAGCTTATCCCGCAGCAGTTGGGTGTATAGGAGCTGCTTGGCATACTCCCACTCGTACAGGGCCTTTGTTTCGTCCAGGCCCTCGTAGCACTGCAGGCGGATCAGCTCACGGCCGGTGGCGCAGGCGATGGCTTTCGCCAGCTCGGTCTTCCCCACCCCGGCCGGTCCTTCGGTGAGCAGGGGCTTCCCCAACTGCTGGCTCAAGTACAGGATGGTCGCAATCTCATCACTGGCAATATACTGTTGATCCCCCAGGGCTGCCTTCAGCTCCTGAGGACTGGAAAACTCGCGTGTGTGTGTCATTCGGGTTTCGCTTCCCTTTCCCCCCCTTGTGGGCTCCAGTCGGGCGCAGCACGCTGCAATTCTTGACGAGAAAGCCTGTTCATCCGCCGGCAATGCGGGCATTGGACGTTATAGTGGCTCAGGTCTTGGGCGTGAACTTCGTCGAGCGCAGCGTGTACTGCCTCCCGGTTAAGTGCAAAAGGTTTATGGCAATTCTGGCAGCGGATCTGCATCGTGGACCTCCTCTCCTCCATCCGGATCTGAGGGCGATGGCCTGGCTCCTACTCCAGGTAGCCCAGTAGCATCCGGTTCCAGTACGCAAAAGAACGTAAGCTCGAATCCCGGATCAGGCAGAGTACAACTCGCTGGTTGAAGTACAATTAGGGTAATGCCTGTTTGGTCAGGTATCCGGAAGTGCCCCCGGTGCAAGGCGTCCCCCGATCGAACCAGGCTTAACCTGGACAGGCCAGGCACATGTCTCCACCCCTTCTAACAGTCATATTATACAAGAATTTGGACAACACAAGGTTATAATTTGGATATGAGTCGCTTCTATACAAGAACTGGAGATGACGGGTTCACCGGGCTCCTGGGCGATGAACGCGTCCCCAAATACCACCCGCGGCCGGAAACGGTCGGCACGGTGGATGAAGCCAGCGCGGCGCTGGGCATGGCGCGCGCCCTGGCGCGCGCGGAGCAGACCGCCGGGCTGCTGATCACGATCCAGCGCGACCTGTATCACCTGATGGCCGAGATCTCGGCCACCGCGGAGAACGCCGCCCGGTTTCGGGTGGTGGATGCGCAGCGGGTGCAGTGGCTGGAGGATCAGGCGGATGAACTCAGCCGGCTGGTGGAGATGCCGCGGGAGTTCATTCTGCCGGGCGATTCGCCCGCGGGTGCGGCGCTGGCCCTGGGGCGCACGATCGTACGCCGGGCCGAACGCCTGGTCGCCCAACTGCTGCACAGCGGGGAAATCGATAACCCCGAACTGCTGCGCTACCTCAACCGGCTCTCCTCGCTGTGCTTTGTGCTGGAGCTGGTGGAAAACCGCGCCTGGGGAAAGGAAACCCCCAGCCTGGCCAGGGATGAGGCCGGGGGACAATGACCGGGACAATCCTTAATATCTTCACCGTGCTCCTGGGAGGGACACTGGGGATGCTGTTCGGCGCCCGGCTCCCGGAACGCATCCGCCAGACGGTGGTTGCCGGGCTGGGGCTGTTCACCGGCATCTATGGGATCCGCATTGCGCTGGGGATGGAAGAGCCGCTGGTGGTGTTGGGCAGCCTGCTGATCGGCGGCATCGCCGGCGAGTGGCTGCAGATCGAGGCGGGGCTGAGCCAGGTCGGCGCCTGGCTGGAGAAACGCTTCGCGCGGGATGCTGACGCACAGGATGGCGAAACAGAGGCGACGCCCGGCGGCAGCCGGTTCATCCGCGGTTTCCTCACCGCCTCGCTGCTGTACTGCGTGGGCCCGATGACCATCCTGGGGGCGATCCAGGATGGCTTGCAAGGCGACTTCAGCCTGCTGGCAATCAAGTCTGTCCTCGACGGGTTCGCTTCCCTGGCGTTCGCCTCTTCATTGGGGATCGGGGTGCTGTTCTCCGTACTGGTGATCTTCGTCTATCAGGGGGGCATCAGCCTGCTGGCGGCCCAGGCGGAAGCGCTGATCACAGAACAGATGATGGCGGAGATGACCGCGGTGGGCGGTGTGCTGCTGCTGGGCATCGCGTTGAGCAGCCTGCTGGAGATCAAATCCATCCGGGTGGGCAACTTTCTGCCCGCCCTGCTGATTGCGCCACTGATTGTCGCCATCCTGGCCCTGTTGGGCATCGGCAACTGATCCCTGGGCCGGTCATCATAAAGGGCTGCCCGCCCTGGCTCTACGATAGAGCGATAGCGGGCAGCCCTTTTGCTGCCAGGCCCGGAGGCGGCGAGAGGCCGGGGCTACTGGTTCTGGCCCAGATACCGTTCGATGGCCTCCTGGACTGCCTGATAAGTGGGGACGAAACCTGGGCTGATGGCTTCACCGTTCACGTAAACGCTCGGCGTCCCCTGTACGCCCATTGAACGGCCCCGGTTCAGGTCCGCTTCGATCTCAGCCCGGTAGCGGTTTTCTTCGAAACACTGGTTGAACTGGTCCATATCCAGGCCGGCGGCTTCGGCGAAGGCGATCAGCCGGGCATCACGGTAGGCCCCCTGGTTTTCACCGTCCCAATTGGCATAGACGAAATCGTGGTATTCCCAGAATTTGCCCTGCTCCATGGCGCACATGCTGGCGTTCGCCGCCTGATCGGACTCTCTGCTGCCGCTGAGGTCATCCAGGACCGGGAAATGGCGGAAGATGAAACGCACCTGCCCATTGGGGACGTAATTCTCCACAATCTGCGGCTCCACCTGGGTAGCGAACTCGGCGCAGCGTGGGCACTGGAAATCCTCGAACACCTCAACCGTCACCGGGGCGTCTTCCGCGCCCAGGGCCAGGCCATCGACCAGCGGGCGCTCCACCGGGGTCACCTGCACGATCTCGCCCACGGGCCGGGTGGCTTCAAAAATGGAAGGCAGGATCAGGATCGCGAGGATGATCAGCGCCACCGCAGCGATCCCCACGATCAACGAAATCCGCTGCTGGCGCTGCTTGCGTAAACGCTGCTCCCGGATCGCCTGCCGGGCTCCGCCCGTCTGCCTGCTGCCCGCCCGGCTGGCCGGTCGGCTTTTATTCTTTGCCATGCTCTTTTCTCTCCTCCTGTTTATCGTACATGTTTCGAGATTACAAAAAACAGGGGCAGGACCCCTGAATTTTACGATCCACATTTCACCCAAGGTTGTTCAGGCTCGTGGGGGAATTTTGCCATGACAGATAAACTTTGTCTAGGGGGAACCATAAAAGTGGTTGATTTGGGAATTATCGCGGGGAGGGCGGGGCTCAGGCGGTCCGCCTGGCCAGCCAGTCGAGCAAGAAGGCGAACACTTCCTCCTTCTCCGGCTCGTTGTGCAGCTCGTGAGCCATCCCCTCCCACAGCCTGAGGGTGCAGTCGCCCTGGACTCGGGCGGCGAACTCCTGGCTGCCCCTGGCGTAGGCGATGCTGTCCTCCGTACCGTGCATCAAGAGCAGAGGGAGGGAAAACTCCGGAGCGTGTTCGAAGGCATAGTCAATGGCCTGGAGCAGGCTTTTCCCCAGCCCCACCGCGGCCCGGTCGTGCACCAGGGGGTCGTCCAGGTAGCGCCTGACCACTTGAGGATCGCGGGAGATGCCCTGCGGATCCAGGCCGGAGGGCAGGCTCAGAGACGGGAATAAGGCCCCCAGGAAGCGGGCGAGCAAGACTTTGAGGCGCTGTTCTTGCAGTGCGGTGCGCAGTCCGGAGGAGGTGACGATCACACCCGCCAGGTCCGGTTTACGGCGCAGAACGTAGTTGAGGGCCAGCAGCCCGCCCAGGCTGTGCCCGTAGAGAAAGAGCCTCTTTCCGGGGAACCGCTGGCGGCAGCGCTCCAGGAGCAGGTCGATATCTCGCATCAGGGCTTCGAAGGAGGGGGCAAAGCCGCGCGGCCCCTGCGAGCGTCCGTGGCCGCGCAGGTCGTAGCTCATCAAGCTGTAGCCATTCTCGATGAATACACGGGCCAGGTGGGCGTACCGGCTGCTGTGCTCGCCCAGGCCGTGAACCAGGCAGATGGCAGCCTGCGGGTCCTGCTCGGGCTGCCAGCATTGGGCGAACAGGGTGAGCCGGTCCTCAGTTTCCCAATGGTGCTCGGTGTGAATGGTGTTTGCAGCCTGGGGAATATCCACGCAGAGCTCTCCGAAAGCCTGGAATATGGGCAGCGCCCTCACAAACCGGGGACTAATCGAACGGGAAGCGGTAAACCGGATACTCCTCGCCGGTGCGGCGGAAACCGATTTTCTCGTACAGCCTCAGCGAGGCGTGATTATCCTGCTGGGTGTTCACGGTGACCATATGCGCGCCGCGGCGGGAAAACTGGGAGAGCATATCCTGCACCAGGGAGTACCCGATCCGCCGTCCCTGGAACTGGGGGGCCACAGCCAGGCGGGCCAGGTGCCCGCCCATGGGGGTGGCAGTGGCAATCTGATAGCCCACCAGGCGGGAGTCCACCTCGGCCACGGTTGCCACCGCCGCCTGGCGAAAGGCGAGCTCGAGCGAGAGGCGCGAATTGTGCCACAGCGGCTCGAAGGCGGCGTGATCCACGGCTTCCACCTGTGCGAGGTCGTCCAGGGTCATGGGGCGGATGAGGCAGGAGGGGGGTTCCACCTGCGGGCTCCAGCGCCGCTGCTCCCAGCCCAGCATGACCACGCGGTGGGTCTGCTCGAAGCGGCTGATGCGCAGCAGGTCGGCGTACCACTGCTGGAGGGGGATGGTCGCCACCATGCGCATACCGGGTATGCCCTTCAAATGCTCCAGCGCCACGGGCCACAATGCTTCCCAGGCCTGCTCGGGTGAGAGGGTGGAGGCGACAGCAAACAGCCGGATCCAGGCGACATACGGTGGATCCGGCGGACAGGCTAAAGAGGCGGCAACTTCTTTCCCCTTCTCGGCCAGGAGATACGGCTCGTTCCCAATCCAGTCGAGGGGCGCTCGCCAATCCAGATGACGGTGTACGTGGACTTCGAAGTGGATCAGATTAGCGAGCTTTTGCCGGTCGCCTGGGACAGCCTCACGAATGTTCATCTGCACACGCGTCAACATCTCTTCCTTTATAGCACGATTAGCAGGAAACAACAAGTGAAAGGGTGGGAGGATTCACCAGGCTTCTTCCAGGATCTCCAAAAAGACCTGAACCACTCGCGGGTCGAACTGCCGGCCGGACAGGTCTTTGATATATTGGAGCGCCTTCTCCGGGGGCCAGGCCGGGCGGTATGGGCGGTCGGAGCGGAGGGCATCCCACACATCCACGACGGAAAAAACCCGGGCGCCCAGAGGGATCTCCTCGCCTTTCAGGCCGCGCGGATAGCCGGAGCCGTCCCAATGCTCGTGATGGCAGTAGGGGATGTCCAGGGCCCGGCGCAGATACGGGATGGGCGCCAGCATCTGGTAGGCGTATTGGGGGTGGTTGCGCATGATGGCCCATTCCTCGGAACTCAGCGGGCCCGGCTTGAGCAGGATGCTGTCTGGCACGCCCATTTTGCCGATGTCGTGGAGCAAGGTGCCCCGGCGGAAATCTACCAGTTCATCGTCGCTCATCCCCAGCCGGTGGGCCAGCCGCACGGCGAGATCGGTCACCCGGCGCGAGTGGCCATCGGTCTCCTGGTCGCGCAGTTCCAGGGCGCGCGACCAGCCTTCGAGGGTGGCATCGTAGGCGAGCATCAGGTCGGCGTTCTTCCGCTTCAGTTCTTCATAAAGCATCATATTATCGATGGCAATCGCCGCCTGCCCGGCGAGAGCCTCGAAGAACTGCACCCATTCCGGGTCCCAGTCCACATAGGTGCGGTTGTACACTTCCAAAACGCCCTCGACCTCGCCCTTGGCGATGAGCGGCAGGTTGGTGTACTGCACGAACTCATCTCCGATCAGGGCATCGCGGCGGACAAAATCGGTGGATTTATCGAGATCGACGATACCCGACCCCCGGCGCTGCATGACGGCCAACCCCGCCAGGCCCTGGCCCAGGGCAAGGGAAATCTCACGGATGCGGGAAGAGCGAAAGCCCACCCCGGCGCCGAATTCGAGCTGCTGCATTTGAGGGTTGAAGAGCAGAATGCTGGAGGCATCCACCTCCAGCAGAGTAGACACCTGGTCCAACAGCAGGTTCAGGGTGACCCGCAAATCGAGGGTCGAGGTGATGGTCTGATCGATTTTACGCAGGGCAGCCAGCCGCTTGAGCTGCTGCTCGGCGCGCTCGTTGGCCAGCTTGATCTCGGTGAGGTCGGCGGCCGAGCAAATCAACCCGTTCACTTCCCCGTGGCTGTTGAAGGTGGGCTCGATGGTCAGGTCATAATATCCGGACATCTCACCAACGACCATCCACATTTCGGTCTGCACCCCAACCCCGGTCTTGAGCACTTCGGTTTTCAGAGCCCACAGGCGGGCCGCGGTGAACGGCTCGTAAATTTCGAAATCGGTCCTACCCAGGAAATATCCGCTGGGGAGCGCCCAACGTGGGTTCTCGATCCAGGTGTAGCGCAGGTCCTGGTCCTGGGCGAAGACCACGGTGGGCGAGTTTTTCAAGGCAATCTGGAAGCGTTTCTCGGTTTCCATCAAAGCAGCCGCCGTCCGCTCCAACTCGCGGACGTGCTGGCTGCGCAGGTTCTCCAGGATTTTCATCTGTTGGCGCAGCAGGTAATACAAGAAGACGGAGGCGGCGAGGGTGTAAAACCAGCCTTTATACGTTTGCAGCCAGGTCAGGACACGCGCGTCGGAAACCAGGGTAGCCAGGAAATAATCGGAAAGAAGAATCCAGGCGCCCGAGAAAAGCGCATAAATCAGCACAATCCGGAGAATAGCTTTCTGATCTATGATTGGCATCGGATGTTGTATCGAATAACCTTCTAGCCCTTCTGGTAAGCACCCGGGCTGCAGCGGGGAGGCGGGATGGCTGCCGGGTGGATGCCGTTAAAAAACCATTATTTACAATAAAGGGTGAATGGCAGACCCATTCTTCACGACCACCAGGTTTGCGAATAAAGCGGAGGGGGAAACTGGCAGGTTTTACCAGAGCAGCGTTCGTCACGGTAGTAAAACCGGCCGCAGCCATGCCGGGCTGAATTGCGAAATCCGGCCAAGCGGAAGGGAGCGGCCGGCTACTCCTTGTTGAGCATTTTAAAAGGGATGTCGAGCAGGCGCTTGAGCACCCGCTGCTGTGGGGAGAGACGTTTGGTGCTTTCCAGCCCCGCCTGCATGGAGGCCAGCGCCTGCAGTTGGCGCCCGGTGCGGAGCTGCAGCGCGGAAATGGACTGCATGACCTTGAGGCGCAGTTGGTCCTCGCCCGCCTGCTCCAGCACCTGTGCGGACTGCTCGTAAGACTCCAGCGCTTCATCGAAGCGGTCCAGCGCTTCGAGGGCGGCGGCGTAATTTCCCAAAGCCATCCCCTGGCGCGGCAGATCGCCGGCCGCAGCAAAAACAGCCGCGGTCCCCTCCACAGCCTGCAGGGCTGCTTCGGGCTCTTCCGCCTGCAAGTAGGCGACGCTGGCGTTGTTCATCATTTCGGCCGCGGCCAGGGCATCCCCCTGGGCTTCGTACCCGGCGGCTGCGGCGGCGAAAGCTTTGGCCGCGGCGGGATAATCGCCGCGTTTGTAGGCAGCATTCCCCTCTTTGACGAACTGTTTCGGATTCAGCGCATCGGCCATTCGAACCACCTCAGCAAGTAATCTCAAGCGGACCTTTTAATAGGTAATCTCCAACAAGCCTTCAGCCACAGCTCGCAGCTTGTTCACATCCATCTCACTCAACCGCTGGGCCAGCTCGAGGAAGGGCTGGTTGACAGGCTTGCCGACGAAAAGCTGGAGTTCTTCCGGCAGATTCAAGAAGTTCTCCATCGCCTGCTGCCGTTTGGCCCAGGACCCAACCGGCCCGTGCCGGTCTTGAAAATCCCGCACGGAGCGATCGAGGAGGCCGCCGAGGGCTTCCAGCTCGGGCACCGGCACCGGCGCCTCACCCAGCTCGTAGGCCGCCAGCTTCTCCGCCGGCAGAGAGGCCTGCTCTGCCAGGTCTTCGAGGGAAAGGCCGGCTTCCAGGCGGGCTTTTTTCAGCAGCGCGCCGATGATCTTCTGCCTGAGCAGGACCAGCTTCACCAGGCTCTCCTGGCTGCGGTCCTCCTGTTGGCGGGTGCGCGCCCGGTCGCCCCAAAAATGGTCGAGCGGGATATCGAGAGTATAAGCCAGCAGCTCCAGCTCCGGCAGCGAAGGGGACTGGACCCCCAGCTCGTAGGCTTCGAAGGCCTCAGGAGATATGCCGATCGCCCGGGCGCAGGCGTCGATATCCTTCCCGGCGGCCAGGCGGGCATCGCGGATGAGCACACCCAGCTTCTTCGCCCGGATTGTCAGCGCAATGGGGTTTGCCTTCATATCTTTCCTCCCTTACCTGCCCCGGCCCGAACGGCGGTTGGCAGCCAGCATCTCAGCGACATTCACGCCGAACATTTCCGGGGTCAGTTTGAACCCGGCGGCTTCCAGACGCGGGGAGAACAGGGGACGGATACCGGTCGGCTTGATCTCGCCCATCACCTTCCCTTCGGCCGTCACCCCGGTCTGTTCGAATTTGAAGATATCGGTCAGCACGACGGTATCGCCCTCCATGCCGGCCAGTTCGGTGATCTGAGTGATCTTACGCGAGCCATCTCGCAGGCGGGTCTGCTGGACAATCAGGTCGATCGCCGAGGCGATTTGCTCCCGGATCACCCTAACCGGGAGATCCAGGCCCGACATGAGGGCCATGGTCTCCAGGCGAGAGATAGCGTCGCGCGGGGTGTTGGCATGCAGGGTGGTGAGCGAACCGTCGTGCCCGGTGTTCATGGCCTGGAGCATATCCAGGGCCTCGCCTCCGCGACACTCGCCGACCACGATGCGCTCGGGGCGCATCCGCAGCGCATTCCGCACCAGATCGCGGATGCTCACCCCGCCCTCTCCCCCGGCGTCGGGGGGCCTGGTCTCCAGGCGGACCACGTGTTCCTGGTGGAGGTGCAGTTCGGCAGCGTCTTCGATGGTGACGATGCGCTCGTCGGAGGGGATAAACCCGGATAAGACATTCAACAGGGTAGTTTTGCCCGAACCGGTGCCGCCGGAAATGATAATGTTCATCCGGGCCGCCACGCAAGCCCGCAGGAAATCCCCCATCTCACGGGTGAGCGAGCCGTTTTGTACCAACTGCTCGACGGTCAGTTTATCGCGGTTGAACTTGCGGATGGTGATGGCGGGCCCGTCAATGGCAACCGGGGGGATGACCGCGTTCACCCGCGAGCCATCCGGCAGGCGCGCATCCACGGTGGGATGTTTGTGGTCGATGATCCGCCCGAGCGGCAGGACGATGCGCTCGATAATCTGCAGCACGTGATCGTTGTTCTCGAACTGGATGTCCGTGCGGGACAGCTTGCCTTTTTTCTCGATATAAACGTGCTTGGGGCCGTTGACCATCACTTCACTAACTTCCGGGTCGTCCAGCAAGGGCTGGATCGGCCCGTAACCGCATAACTCGGTCATCACCAGGCGCAGCAGTTGCTCCCGGGCGCTCTCCGGCAGTTGGAGCCCGATCTTCGCCAGCAGCTGCGATACCCGCTGCCCGTACACCTGCTGGCGAGCCTCCAGCGGGACGCTCAGCAGGTCTTTGTCTTTGGCCAGGGTGGCGACGAAATACGACTTGACTTTGGCCAGGTCAGGCGCCAGCGGGCGGGAGGGCGGGTTGAGCGGGGAGGCGGGTTGGGTCACGCCTCACCTCCTGGCCGGTCCTGCCCCTGGACCAGCTCGGCGGTCGGGATGAGCCAGACGATATGCTCACGGTTCACGGCCATGAAAGAACAGCGATAAACTTCCGCCCCATGCGAGTCGAACACGACTGCCTTGGTCACCGCCAGGAATTGTTCGGAACAGTTGATCTCGTCCTTCAGCCGCTCGCCGGGCCGCACGTGGATTTCGCCGTGGATCCGGTGCTCAGTAGTCTGGATGATCGCTTCGATCGTCTCTTTGGAAATAACTTCGGTGAAGAACTTCCCTTTGTCGTCAAAACGGATGGTCATGGAGGGGGGACCTCTCTTGGGGTCAAGTAAGCTGCGGTGAAGGCCGGCGGTTAGAGCTGCGGCATGGTATAGCCCAGGCCGGAGCGGGTGACAATGTGCTGCGGGTTTTTCGGGTCGGTCTCGAGCTTCTGGCGCAGGCGGGAGATGCTGACCCACAGGATCTCTTTATCGTCTTTGTACTCGGCCCCCCAAACATCCATCAACAGTTGCTCAGAGGTCAGCACACTCCCCATGTTATGGGCGAACTGCAGCAGCAGGCGATATTCGGTGGCCGAGAGGAAGACCATTTTATCGCCTTTGAAGACCTCAGCCCGGGCGAAATCAATGCGCAGATTGCCGTGCGTAAAAATGGACTGTTGGAAATTCCCGCCGGTATTCTGCGCGCGGCGCAGCACGGCCCGCGCCCGGGCCAGCAGCTCGGTGGCCGAGAAGGGCTTGACAATATAATCGTCGGCCCCCAGGTCCAGGCCGCGCACCCGGTCATTCTCGTTCCCCCGGGCGGTAACAACGATGATCGGAATATTTGAAAATTCACGGATGCGTTCCAGGGCTGCGAACCCGTCCAGGACGGGCATCATCACATCCAGGAACACCAGATCAGGATGCTTCTCGACCACAAGATCGACCGCCTCCTGGCCGTTGGTGGCCGAGATGACCTGGTAGCCCTCGGTCACCAGATTCGCTTCCATCAGGCGTAAGTAGCGCGGCTCATCGTCCACAATCAGAATACAAGTGCTCATGATGAATTCTCCCGATTTGCCTGGTTGTCTGAATTCACGCGATCACATGGCAGACGGATGAAAAAGGTCGTGCCCTCATTCAGCTTCGATGCGACCGTGATCTCACCCTGGTGAGCTTCGATGATCTGGCGGCAAATATACAGACCCAGTCCGGTGCCACGGATCGACCCTTGCCTGTCTGGTACACGATAAAAACGTTTAAATAAATTCTCCAGGTATTTTGGTTGAATACCCGGGCCCTCATCTTTTACAGCAATTGTAACGTACTCGTCGTGAACATCTAAAGAAATGGTGATGGGCGAGTTGGGCGCGTATTTGGCGGCATTGATGAGCAGGTTGTCGAACACCTGGGCCAGGCGGGCCGGGTCGCCCTGAATTTGCAGGCCGGGAGCGCCGAGCTGCAGGCGGATATCGAGAGATTCGTTTCTGGTCCTGGCGCGCAAGGCGATATCGCGCAGCAGGGTCTCCAGGCGTAGAGGCTGGACGTTGATCCGCAGGGTCCCGGCCTGCAAACGAGAGCTGTCCATGATATTGTCGATCAACTCTCTGAGGCGGTCGGCTTCCTCATCGATGATGGTCAGGAACTCACGACGGGTATCATCGTCCCAGGTGGTATCTTCTCGCAGCAGGGTGGTGGCGTATCCTTTGATAAAGCCGAGGGGGGTGAGCAGTTCGTGGGAGACGGTGGCGATGAAATCGTCCTGCAGGTCATCCAGGCGGCGCTTGGCCTCCAGGGCGGCCACCTTGTCCACCAGGTGGCGGTGCTCCAACACCTGGGCGACGTGGTCAGCGATGAACTCGGCCAGGTGGATCTGGTCCTTGGAGTAAGGCGGACCGCCAAAGCGGACGAAGATCAGCGCGCCGACTTCTCCGCCGTGCGGGAGAGGCAGGCCGAGGTAGTAACGCATGCCGGTCCGCATCGGGTCCACCTGGCTGAGGTCCTCGACGCGCATGATCGTTTTTCCGGAATTGACCGTGTCGGTGGCCGTGTATTCGCCCCAGGCAAGCTCGGCCTCGAGGAAACGGCCCCGGCCAATGGCCCGGGCGAAAGTGGGCTCGAGACTGCCATCCTCTCGCTTCTGGTAGACCACCATGTTGTCGAAAATGAACACCGGGCGGGCGTAGCGGATGACCTCATCCAGAACCTGATCGGCGTCCATCGTGCGCGCAACCGCCCGGCTGATCGCGTAGACCGCTTCCAACTCTTGCGGGCGGAGGGTGCTGGCACCTGGATTATCTCGTTCGTCAACCATCATGTCAAATGTCACTTCTCATTTTGCATGGTTTTGGGTAGGCTCCAGGCCTGGAGGCTGCCCATTTTTCCGCGCCACCAAAAGTGAGAACACAAACCGGGAGCCCTGGCCAACGGCCGACTGGACCCGGATCTGTGAGCCGTGAGCGTCTACGATGCGCTGTACCATCGCCAGGCCCAGGCCGGTGCCGCCGTAGCGGCGGGTGGCCGACCCGTCCAACTGGTGGAAAGCGTCAAAAATTTCACCGATCTGCTCCTCAGGGATGCCGATCCCGGTGTCGCTGACGCTCAGGAACACGCGCCCGGTATCCTCGGCGGCCGTTAAGCGCACCTGCCCACCCGGCTGGGTGAATTTGATCGCATTATCCAGGAGCTGCGAGATCACCCAGGCGATCTTGTCCGGGTCGGCCTGCACCAGGGGCAAGTCCGGGGGGAGGCTGGCCTCCAGCTCGATCTGTTTCTTCTCGGCCTGCGTCCGGCAGCGCTCGATCACAGGTGAGATCAGATCTTCCAGGCGGACGGAGTTCAACTCCAGGCTGAACTCGCCCTTCGAAGCCAGGGAAAACTGGATCAGGTTCTCGATGAGCTGCTCCAGGCGGGCTTCGGCCCGCAGGAGCACATCCAGGGCGCCGGTCTGCTGGTCGTTGAGCGGGCCCAGCGCCTCTTCGGAGAGCAGGTCCAGATAGCCCTTGATATGGGTGAGCGGCGTGCGCAGTTCGTGAGAGATGTTGGCGATGAAGTTGGCCTTTAGTTGGTTCAACTCGGCCAGGCGCTCCAGGGCAAACTGCAGATCGCGGGTGCGTTCTTCCACCCGCTGCTCGAGCTGGCGGTTGGCGTCCCGCAGGGCCTGGTGAAGCTGCATGATGCGCTGCGTGATGGCCTGGTCCAGGGTGGTCTGCTCGATCAGGCCGAGCTCGAGCAAAGCCCGGCCAATCAGCAGCGGCTGGCCTTCCGCCGCCTTCTTCTCCTGGTAATCCAGTGCCCGCTGCAGGTCTTCAGGAGTGATGAGGCCCTGCTCGATCATCGCTTCGCCCATGCGTGGGACGAGCACTTCGGGGGCAAGCGGCACCCCGGAAGGAATATCACCGCCGGTCAGAGATCGTTCGGCGACAGCAACCGCAAACGCCAGATCTACCCCGCAGCGCTCACAAAAGCGCGTTTGTGGATCGACAGGTTGAGCACAATGAGGACAAAGGACTTCACTGGACATATAATTTTCCGCAAATCCGGAGTAATCATATCATAACGTTAGATTGCTGAACATGCAAGACCAGAGCCGGAAAATCTCTTCAATAGCTAAGTTTTGTCACAAATTAGACACAGTTCCTTTGTAAAGTGTTTGTAAGGTGTAGCAAAAAGTTTTTGATGCATAATTGTCCGCATAAGCAGGGGCATCGCGGAAATCGATCGAAAAAAAGACCTTATTTGCTTTCCACCTCGCCGATCATCACGCTTCAACGAGGGGAGGATGCTGTGCAGACTAGAGTATTAGTCGTCGATGACGATATAGACATGACCGAATTATTAAAAATGGTGCTCGAACCGAGCGCCTTTGAGGTGCACACAGCCAATTCGGGCCGGGAGGGCGTGGAACTGGCCCGTAAGCTGAATCCGGATGTGATCGTTCTGGACCTGCTTATGCCGGATATGGACGGTTGGCAAGTGTGCGCAGAAGTGCGGAAGTTCAGCCAGGTGCCGATCCTGGTGCTATCAGCGGTTAATAAACCGGGGCTGGCGGAGCACGCCCTGGATGAAGGGGCGGACGATTTCCTCCTGAAGCCGATGCCGAGCGGTGTGATTATCGCCCATCTAAAGATGCTCACCCGAAGGTCCCGCTTAGCGCCCGTCTCCAACCGGGCGAACGTGGAAACATACCTGTAACGATGCGCTGAATGGTTTTCCCCGCGAAACTCGATCGTGTAGAACTTCCTCCAATTTTCGATTAAAATACAGCTAATATTCTTGACGATCTCATCTCAGGAGGGACAACTTGCAAACGTGCACGAGATGCTACGCGCAGTCGCCCGATGAGGAAGCGTACTGCGTCAACTGCCATGCGGACCTATCGGAATATTCGACGTCCTCGGTGGCATTGAAAAAATACCAGCAAAACCCACGCGTGCGCTACGTGCGTATTGCGGTGGACGACGACTGCTGCCCGGCGTGCCGGGAAGTGTACGGGGCGTATGCCAAGGACAACGTCCCCCGGCTTCCGGTGATAGAATGTTCCCACCCGGCGGGCTGCCGCTGTTTTTATCAGCCATTTTTTGACGAAATCTTTCCTTAGCCAATCGCCACGGCGACAGTAAACATGGCCCACCCCTCGCTTCAGGGTGGGCCATGTTTCACTTTCACGCTCAACCAGGGGATGAGTTAGGCCTGTTCCCCGCCATCGCCGGCCAGCCAATCCCTGGCAAAGCGGAGAGCCTGCTGCCGGTCTTGCACTTCGCCGGTAGCCTGCGCTTCGCGGATGGCTTCCAACAGCTTGCCGATCAGCGGGCCGGGCTGCAGGTTGAAGTGGCCCAGCAAATCTTTCCCATCGATCAGGGGGGGCGGGAGAACGCTCTCCTCGGGCCGCTCCCACCAGGCTTCGAACAGCACCCGGATCACGTCCAGGTGATGGGCCCAAACCTGGGGTGAGAGGGTAGGCCCGTAGGTGGCGAGCACATCGGCCAGGGAGAGCAGGCAGATGTCCACGCCGGCCTCACCGGTGTCGCGGAAGAAGCGGTAGGTGGCCCGTTTGGTGGGCATCTCGCCCGACTGGGCCAACAGCAGCGGGCGCATGTGGTGGCGGACGATGGTCTGCAAACGCCCTGTCTCTTCGTTGCTCAGGCGCAGGGCGGCGGCGCGGGCGGTGGCCATCTCCGCACCCACCTGCTCGTGGCCGAGGAAGCGAATCCGCTCCCCCTCCGGGCTGGCTTCCACCGAGCGAGTGGCCGGCTTCCCGATATCGTGATACAGTCCGGCCAGGACCAGCAGCGAGGAGGCTTTGCGCTCGGGGGTAAAACTCGCCTCCAGGTGGTCCTTCAGAAGTTGGCGGTAGCGACCCAGGCGCAGGGAAATCAACCCCAGCATGAGGCTGGCAGCCTGATCGGGGTCGTACTGCGGAGCGAGCACGCGCAGGATGTCCCCCAGGTGCTGCACCACACTCAGGGTGTGGTTCCAGACGTCGTTGATGTGCGGCGGGGATTGGGTCACGTTTTTCAGGTGGACCAACTCGGGCAGCACGTACTCCAGCGCACCCAGGGCATCCAGGAGGCGTATCCCGGCGGCCGGTTGGGGGCTTTCAAGGATGCGGAACAGCTCATCCCTCCGCCGCTCGGGGGAGACGCGTTCCAGTCCGGGCACGGCCTGCCGCATGAGGCGCCTGGTCTCGGGGACAATGAACAGGCCGAGCCTGGCGGCAATGCGCACCCCGCGAATGATCCGCAGGGGATCGTCTTCGAAAGCGGCCTCCGAACAGGCGCGCAGGCGCTTGTTTTTCAGATCGGCCGCCCCACCCAGGGGATCGATCAGCGATTGGAGCTGCTGCACGGAGACGGCCATGGCATTGATGGTGAAATCACGCGCCCGCAGGTCGCTGAGCAGGTCCGGCCCGCGGAAGGTGGCGAAATCGAGGATGGTGCGTTTTCCGCCGGGGGGGATGATGATCACCCGGGCGGTCTCCCGCTCCACATCCAGGGGATAATAAGCCACTCCCCAGTCTTCCTCGCGGCGTAAAGCGTTTGCCGTTTGCCGGGCCAGGTTCAAAACCCCCTTCTCCAGGACGAAATCCAGGTCGTGCGCCGGACGGCCGCGGAGCGCATCCCGCACCGCGCCGCCCACCAGATACACGGGCAGGTCCTCGGGCAGCAACTGGCGCACCCGCTCCACGATATCGGCGAATACCAGGGGTATGTGCATGGTCCACGCTTCCGGAAGCGCTCGCACCGGTGAGTATCGAGGTCCGGATCAATCCGGGCGGTAGCGCTCGAGGTCCACGGTGGCAATGAAGGGCAGGTTGCGGTAGTACTCGTCCATATCCAGCCCGTAGCCGAAGACGAATTTGTTGGGGATGGTGAACCCCCGGTAATGGATGGGGACATCCACCTCGCGCCGCTCGGGCTTATCGAGCAGGGTGCACACTCGCAGGGTTTTCGGCTGGCGAGTTTCGAGGAACTTCAGGACCGAAGAGATGGTGTAGCCGCTGTCGACGATATCTTCCACCAGGAGCACATGGCGGTCGTGAATATCATCTTTCAAGTCGAGAGTGATGCGCACCTGGCCGGTGCTATGCCGCTCGGTCCCATAAGAGGAGACGGCCATAAAATCGATGGTGTTCGGCACTGTGAGGTGGCGCATCAGATCGGTCAGGAACAGCACCCCGCCGCGCAGGATGCAGATCAAATGAACGGTCAGCCCGGCGTAATCGCGGCTGATTTCCTCCCCCAGTTCGGCAATCCGGCGTTGAAGCTGCTCTTCGGTGACCAGGATCTCGTCCAAATACTCGCGATAATCTTGCATTGCAATGCTCCAAAGGTTAGCGAAAAAGGCCGCAGGGTCAGGAGGCCCTTGGCCCATTGGGGACGACGTGGTGGCGGCGACAGCGGGCCTCATACATTTCTGAAGCGCCAACGATCACCACCGGGTCGTCATAATGAGCCGGCTCGCCGTTCACCAGGCGCTGCGTGCGGCTGGCCGGTTCACCGCAGACCATGCAGATGGCATGCAGCTTATCCACATTCTCGGCTTTGGCCATCAGCACCGGCATAGGGCCAAAGGGTTCGCCTCTGAAATCGGTGTCCAACCCGGCGATAATCACCCGCACCCCCCGGTCGGCCAGGGTCTGGGCAACCTGGATGATCTCATCTTCGAAGAACTGGGCTTCGTCGATCGCTACCACCGTGGTGTCTTGCTCCAGGTTGGCAAGCAGGTCGGCGGCCAGGCGGACGGGCCGGGCGTCGAATGCGTTTCCGGCGTGCGAGGTGACCTTTTCCATCCCATAGCGATGATCGACAGCCGGCTTGAATACCTGCACTTTCTGGCGCGCGATCGTGGCCCGCCGCAGGCGGCGGATCAGCTCGTCCGTTTTACCGCTGAACATTGAGCCGGTAATGACTTCAATCGAACCCGAGTGGTGTTTCATCTGTGTATTGGCTCCTGACGATAAGGGGTTTTGTCCGCGCCCAACCTGGCGCTGAAACAGGGCTGCCCGGGGGACGGGCACTTCCCCCGCGCATCCCGTCTATTTTACCGGATTCCGCCCGGGAAACAGGGCCTGAATATCTTCCAGGATGAATCGGAAAAATTCTCGTGTACTGCCCGTCGATCCGGCCAGCTTCCAGAAGTCACGTGGGCCGCTGACCGCCTCGGCCAGCAGGGAACCGACCCCGAAAGACAGGAAGATATCTTTAAGATCGGCGACGAACAGGCCCTTCAGGGCCAGGAAATCCACCGTCACTGCACGGAAGGCCTGATCGCAGAAGGCGCTCCCGAGCCCGGCCAGCAAGAATACCAGCGCCAGATCCATCCACCCGCTGCGGCGCACGCTGGCCGAGTAGAAGCGATAGAATTCGACCAGGCCGGCGGCCAGGATCAGGCTGAGCAAGCTCATGCCCGCCGGGGGTAAGAATGCCCGCCCAAACAGGCTGACCAGCCAGGAAGTGTAGGGGTTCAGGGCCTGTTCCAGGTAGATCCGCCCGGGGAGCAGCGTCACCCGGGCGCCCAACGGCAGCCAGGCGAGCACAGCCAGCTCGGCCGCCTGGTCGCCGCCGGCCAGCAGGGCGGCCCAGCCAAGCAGCCTGTGGAAGGGGGGCGTCGCCCCACGGTTCACCAGGGCGGCGAAGATACAGGCGGTCAGGTAGTAAAGCGCCAGAGGATAAACCAGCACCAGCAGTTCATCCGGCCGCGGCGCCTGGCCGATGGCGGCAACGAAGGCCAGGTATAGGCCCCATTCAACCCAGAAAACCAACTTGGTCCGGGTAGGGCGCAGGAATTGAGCCGCAGATCTCATTGCGCCCCTTGGAGGGCAGCCTCCAGGAGATGCTCCAACACGGCATCCTCTGTCAGCGTGTTCTGCTTCCAATCCGGGTCCAGCCAGTCGAGGAGCACAGCCTGGGCCATCCCGGTATGGTAAAAGCGCATTTCCCCCCTCCCGGCGGACATGCGCGGGAGTTCCTTAAACTGAGACTGCCAATAACGCTGGCTGTCCCGGTAAGCCTTGAAATCCGGATCATCGCCCAGCCCGGCCACAGGCCGGTAACCAGGGGTCTGAGCCGCCTCAGCCGCAATGGCGAATTCCACGTACTTGGCCAACCCTTCCAACCACTCCCTATCTCGCTCGTACTGGACCAGGTCCCGACTCAAGGAGTGGGTTTCACGGCGTTCTTGCCGGGCGGCCAGGAAGCGCTGCGCCAGATCGGAAGCCTGCTCGCGGCTGCCAACCTTCCCCACCTGGGAGAGCAGATCCAGCTCAGCCTGCCAGGCCTGATCGAAAGCTTCGTCCTCCCAGGGGTACTGTTCCTCCCAGCGGTTGGCAAGCTCCGCCTGTTCCAGGCGCTGAGGCGCCATACCGCCCTGGTAGGCGTGGAAACACTCGTGCAGCAGGCCCTGAACGGAGATATCCGTGCTCCCACCCAGCAAGGACCACATCAGCCGGTAGGGGAAAATGCCGCGCACCGGCGGTGGCAGTTCTTCCCGAAAACCCCGGTAGAAGTCTACGGCGGAGTACTCTTTGGTCTGCATGGTCGCCGCCCAGCGGTCGCCGACCTTCACAGTAAAATTCTCGGGGTTCACTTCTGGGTCGGCCAGGCGCTGGCGATAGTACACTTCGCCATAATAATCATCCCCGCTCACCGGCTCCCAGGGCCCACCTTCGGCCCGATCGCCCGGCACTTTTACCCAACCATCCGGCGGGTCGGGATGCCCGACCTGAAAAGCATAGGCTTCGTTGTGAACCACCAGAGGTATATCGGCTCCTCCCCACCCGGGCCAAACCGAGTCCCCCAGTTCCCGGCGGAGCTGCTGTGCCTCTGCCAGGCGCGCTTTTTCCAGTTCACTTAGCCGATCTACCACCTGTGACTGCTGCGGCAAGTTGGCGTTTTGGATTAAGACCAGAGCCATGGCGAGCAAACACAGTCCTACCGCGCCGACCAGAACGGTGACTACAACCCTCCTAAGCCTTTTCATCGGACCTCCCCAGTTGGCAAAATTACTCCTTGGATTGGTTAATTGTAACCAATTTTTGGGGTTGTCAATGCCCAGGAACAAAAAAATGGGGATTGGCAAGCGAAGCCCGGTGGGGTCTGCCTGCCAATCCCCTATTCTTCCATTTTCAGGTTGGGGAAAAAGCAAAACAGGCCGCGAGCGGTGCACTCGCGGCCTGTCCGGTAAACCAACCTGGGATTAGACCGAAATTTCCGAAGCTGCTTCGGGCAGCTCGTAACCGAACTGGCGGAGCTTCTTCTTGAGATCGGCCAGCGATTTGCGGCCAAAACCATCAATGGAGAGCAGGCTGGCTTCGCCGGTGCTCAGGCGGTCCAGGATGTCGCCCACGGTGTTCAGGCCGGCGCCGGTCAGCAGATCGGTCGGGCGGGCGGGCAGGCCCAGCTCTGCCACCGGGCGGTCCAATGAAGTGCGGGCGGCCTCACGGGCTTCCTGTTCGTCCAGGTACTGCTGGCGGGCCTGCAGCTTCTTATAGAAGCGGTCCACCTGACCTTCGGTGTCCACGATGCGCTGTTCGCCGGTGTAGAAGGGATGGCATTTCGAGCAGACATCGGTGTTAATGACTTTGCGGGTGGACCCGGTGGTCCAGGTGTTACCACAGGCGCAAATCACCTGAGCGTCCGGGTAATAAGTGGGATGAATCTCTTTTTTCATTTTCGCGCTTTCCTCTCAGCGCAACTCGGCTCGCAGCCGTGATGGCCGGCTGCTTGGTCCGAATTACGAATTTATCTAGGCACTCTGCGCTTCAACATCTTCGGCGGGGAGGACGCTGACACGCTTGCGATTGTCACGCAGGTTCTCGTAAACCACAATACCATCAACAGTGGCAAACAGCGTGAAATCGCTGCCAACGCCCACGTTGCGGCCGGGCTTGATCCGGGTGCCGTGCTGGCGAACCAGAATGTTCCCCGAAAGAACGCGCTCGCCGCCGTATTTCTTCACGCCCAGGCGTTGGCCCTTGCTATCACGACCATTGCGGCTGGAACCGCCACCTTTTTTGTGAGCCATGGTTACCTCTCTTCCGGTTTACTCCACCTTGATGGAGTCAATCTTTAAGCGAATATACTTCTGGCGGTGGCCCGTCTTCACCCGATAGCGTTTCTTCGGCTTGTACTTGAAGACAATCACCTTCTTGGCTTTTACTTCGCCCAGGACAGTGGCCTGGATCACAGCACCCTGGACCAGGGGAGTGCCGACGGTGATCTGTTCACCATCGGAAACGAGCAGCACCCGATCCAGATCCACCTGAGCGCCCACCTCTGAGTCGAAATAATCGACTTCGATGGTGCCGCCCTCGACGGCTTTGTACTGCTTCCCGCCGTCTTCAACAATCGCGTATTTCATTCGACCTCTCCAAGCTTCACTTCACCGCACGCACCGCGCCAGCCGGGTAAACCTCTATGTTCGATATCCGGCGCTCGTAACTCGTCCGCAAACGCCGGCCGGCAAGAATTTGCCTGCAGCAGCGCCGTGGTACGGGGAAGTTGGGGATACAAGATTTAGCCCCAGCGATTTCGCGGCCGGGGCACAGCGCGTTGTATTATACAAGCCTTGTGCCCCAATGTCAACCTCAGATTTCATAAATTGTGCACGCATAACTTGTCAGCAGGCGGCCGGTTATGCCGGCTAAAACACCGTTCACCCCTGACAACATAAATAAAGCCTGGCTTACGACTTTGAGAAAGCCAGGCCGGAATGTCAAACAAACTTGAAAAGTGAACCATTCAAAGCTCAAATTTGAGTACAATTCCAAACAAAAATGTCATTCCCCCACATTTGAATTGATAGTAAGATTAGAGGACCAACGTCTAGCCCGGCAACACCCCATATCTATGAGCGTCCATTGTTCTAACTGCGGCTTCGATAACCCCCCAGGAATGCGTTTCTGCGGAAACTGCGGCACGCGCTTACCCGAGGCGGCCCCCGCCCCTGTGGAGCAAACCCCACAGCCCGCGAAAACGACAGAAGTGACGCCGGAAAAGCTCGGCGTCATGATGGGGTCCGACCTGGCCGAGCGTTTGAAAAAGGCCGGCATCGAAGCCCGCGGGCAGCGCCGCAGCGTAACCGTACTGTTCACCGATCTGACCGGTTACACTGCGCTGTCCGAGAAAATGGACAGCGAGGACGTTTACGACCTGGTCCAGCGCTACGTCCGGGTGCTGATCAACAATGTGTACAAGTATGAGGGCATTGTCGATAAGCTCACCGGAGACGGGTTGATGGCCTTGTTCGGCGCGCCGATCTCCCTGGAGAACAACGCCGAACGCGCCGTGCGGGCCGCGCTGGATATGCAGGCGGACATCACCAACCTCAGCCGCGAGATTAAACGCGATTACGGCATCGAACTGAAGATGCGCGTGGGCCTGCACTCCGGGATGGTCGTGGTCGGCGGCGTGGGCTCCAATCTAATGATGAATTACACCGCCATCGGCGACACGGTCAACCTGGCTCACCGCATCGAAGAAGCGGCCCCCCCGGGGACCATCCTGGTCAGCGAGCACGTCTACCGCCAGATCCGCCCGGTGTTCGACTGCCAGCAGAGTTCGGTGCTGACGCCGAAGGGGATCAGCCGCCCGGTCGTCGCTTACCGGGTGCTCGGGCTGAAGAGCCGCCCGGGGCGGGTGCGCGGTCTCGAAGGGCTGCGCGCCCCGATGATCGGCCGCGATTCTGAGCTGGACGCGCTGAAGCATACCCTCGAACGACTGATCGACACCCGGTGCGGCCAGTTCACCCTGGTTACCGGGGAGGCGGGGCTGGGCAAAAGCCGCCTGATCTCCGAATTCAAGTCGATCGCCCTGCACTATCCGGTGCGCCTGATCGAGGGCGCCAGCCTGGCTTACCGCCGCTCGGTCTCCTACTGGATTTTTCAAGACCTGCTGTACAACTACCTGGGCGTGCACCCCAACACCCCGGCCCTGGAAATCCGCGATAAGCTCAGCAGCCAGGTGTACCAGTCGCTTGGGAACCAGGGCATCGAGCTACTCCCCTACCTGGAGCATATCCTTTCTCTGCCCTACTCCGACTCGAAGGCCGGAGAGAAGCTGCGCTACCTGGACGCCGGGCAGCTACGCAAGCAGATCTTCCTGGCGCTGCGTGACCTGTTATTGCTCGAATCTCGCAACGGCCCGCTGCTGGTGATCCTCGAAGACCTGCACTGGGCCGATGACGCTTCGCTGAACCTGATCCAATACCTGCTCGAATCGCTCAAAGATTCGGCGATCTTCCTGCTCGGAATCACTCGGGACGTTCTCCCAGGGGCGATGGAGAAAGCGGTCGAGTGGGCCAGGACCAACCTGGAAGACCTGACCAGCATCGTCCAGCTCCAACACCTGTCGCTCAACCAATCCGAAGAGCTGCTCTACCAGCTCCTGTCCCTCCCCGAGATCCCCGACAGCCTGCGGGAACAGATCTTACAGCGCTCGGCGGGCATCCCCTTCTTCCTGGAAGAGATCCTGCGCATGCTGATCGATGAAGGGGTGCTCCAGTACGAGGATCAGCGCTGGCAGTTCGTCCCGGGGAAAGAGATCGCCTCGATCGGGGTGCCGACAACGCTGCAGGACCTGATCCTGGCCCGCTTCGACCGCCTGGATACCAACCAGCGCCGGGTGCTCCAGGTGGCGTCGGTCATCGGCAAAGATTTCAACCTGCCGGTGCTGAGCGCCGTGCTGCAACTGAGCAACCCATTCGAGCTGCGCAGCCTGCTCTCGCAACTGACCGAACGTGAGTTCGTGCTGCCACGCCCCGGCAGCCGTGAGATGGAATATACCTTCCGGCACATCTTGATGTCGGATGCGATTTTCGGCACGCTGCTCAAACGCGAGCGCAGCCAACTGCACGGGCAGGTGGCGGCGGCGATCGAACGCCTGTACGCCGGGCAGCTCGAGAGCCAGATCGAGCTGCTGGCCAACCATTACCGCTGGAGCCCGCAGCGCGATCGGGCCCTGCACTACCTGATCCTGGCCGGAGAAAAGGCGGCGCGCAACAACGTCAACGAGCAGGCGCGGTCGCACTTCGAGGCCGCCCTGGAACTGCTGTCCGAGGTGGACCACACGACCGAACAAGCGGCCCGGATCCACCTGGGCCTGGGCGACGCCTTTTTGATCTCCGGCGATTATCCCTCCGCCCGCCAGCAGTACGAGAACGGGCTGGAGGTCATCCTGGCCGAAGACCCGGCGGGCTTACCCGAAACCCGCAGCGACCTGTACCGCAAGATCGCCAGGACTTACGAACGGCAGGGCGAGCACGAGGAGGCCTTCACAAACCTGGCTTCCGCCCAACAGGCGCTGGAGAGTTCCCCTAAGCCGGGGCTGGTGGAAAAGGCCCAGATTCTCAACGACCTGGGCTGGCTGCACCTGCGCCGGGGCGATTTCGCCGAAGCCCAACAGCATCTCGAACGAGCGCTGGAGTTGGTCGAGTCTTCCGAGGCGTACGACGTGATCGCCGCCATCTACAACCGGCTGGCCGGACTGACCTATTATCAGGGAGACTGGGACAAGGCGGCGGGGCTGCTGCGCAATAGTATCGCCCTGCGCGAATCGATCCGGGATCTGGCCGGGATGGCCTCTTCGTACAACAACCTGGCGAATCTTGAGATCGAGCTCGGCCAGTTCAACAGCGCCCTCGAGCATCTCACCCGCAGCTACGAGCTGCACACCCGGCTGGGGCAGGCGGAAGGTGTGGCCGGCGCCTTGAGCAATATCGGCTGGCTGCGTACCCTGCGCGGCGAGCTGCAAGAGGCCGAGGCCGACCTGCAGAAGGCGCTGGAGATCATCCGCCCCATCGGCTACACCTACCTGGTGCGGCTCATCCTGCGCAATCTGGCCGAGCTGTACCTGGCCAATGGCGAGTGGGATAAGGCGCAGCAGGCGCTCGCGGAGATCAACCGGGCGGCGGCGGAGATCCGTTCCGCCGACCAGCGCGTCGACCTCTACCGCCTGTTGGGAGAAGCCGCCCTCGGCAAGGGCGACCTGGACAGCGCCGTCTGCTGGGCACAGCAGGCGGACGAACTGGTGGCGAGCCTATCGAATGAAGAGGACGAGCTGTCCACCATGCAGAGCGGCGAACTGCGACGGTTCAAAGCCCGGCTGGCCGGGCGGCAGGGGGATTGGACCTCGGCCAAGGCGCTGCTGCAAGAAGGCAGAGTGATCTTCCAGAAGCTGCAGAGTCACCTGTACACCGGCCGGATTGTGAACGAACTGGGCGCCCTGGCCGAAGCCCAGGGAGATTTTGCCCTGGCTGTCGCCCATTACCAGGAAGCGCAGGAAATGTTCGCCGAGATCGGGGCCGGGCTGGAGGCGCGCAGGGCCGAAGAAGCGGCGAACCGGCTGAGGGCGATCGGTGACTGATTGAGCGTTCTGGGGAATTAAACTGTACGGGCGTGGACCGCAGTTGCGGTCCACGCCCGTTTGATTTCATCGTTTCCGAGGCTGCTACTCTTGATTGCCGACAAGGGTGTCGGCCCAGAAGGCGGCGTC
>CAYMLG010000025.1:55073-63681 GCA_964391195.1 uncultured Anaerolineaceae bacterium
GCCCAGAAAGCGGCGTCGGCCCAGAACGCCGCATCCGCCCAGAACGCCGCATCCGCCCAGAATGCCGCATCAGCCCAGAAAGCGGCGTCGGCCCAGAAGGCCGCATCCGCCCAGAAGGCCGCATCCGCCCAGAAGCCTCCATCCGTCCAGAAGCCGCCGTCGCCCCAGAAGCCGGTGTCGGACCAGAATGCTGCGTCCGACCAGAAGGCCGCATCCGGGATGAACTGCCCGTCCATCCAGAAGCCGGCATCCGACCAGTAAGCGGCATCGGTCCAGAACCCGGCCGGCGTCCATGAATGGCCTTCCTGTGTCCAGAACCCGGCATCGCCCCAATACCCGCTGTCGGACCAGAAGGCTGCGTCAGACCAGAAGGCCGCTGCAGGCTGGACCGTGGCTCCGCCATCGGCCCAGAAGCCGCCGGCTCCCCAAAAGCCGCTGTCGGACCAGAAAGCCGCGTCGGACCAGAAGGCGGCATCAGACCAGAAAGCCGCGTCAGACCAGAAGGCCGCATCGGACCAGAAGGCGGCATCCGACCAGAAGGCGGCGTCAGACCAGAAGGCGGCGTCGGACCAGAAGGCCGCATCGGACCAGAAGGCGGCGTCAGACCAGAATGCTGCATCAGACCAGAAGGCGGCGTCAGACCAGAAAGCGGCGTCAGACCAGTAGGCAGCGTCCGGCCAGTATTCGATCATCGACCAGAACGGGTTCTCAGCGCCCGGGTCGAAGTGGGACCACAGGCTGCTGGCGCCCCAGTAGCTGCCGCCGAAGGCATTGTTCATATTCCAGATGTGCTCAGGCCCGGCGCCCGAAATGCCATCCCACACCCCGGCGCCGCCCGCCCAGGTCCCGTCATCTCCGGCCAGACGGTACAGGCCAGACTCGTCCCGGTAGCTGAACCCCAGGTAATGCGCCGTGTTGTTCAGGTCGGCGTGGATGTCCATCGTCTGGTCGAAGCCGTCCCCGCTGACGTTGGCAAACACGGCCAGGGGAGCGAACACCCGCCCGGCGCCCTGCTGCCAGACGCTGTAACCGGCCATGCCCGCCGCAGGGTACAGGTGAGGGATCGCAGTGGCCCGCAGGCGGTACTTAATCTGGTCCGGGGTGAGCCAGGGGTCGTAGGAGAGCATCAGTGAGGCGACCCCGGAGACGACGGCCGCGGCCTGCGAGGTGCCGGCCATCTTGAAATACTGGCTGCCCACCCGGTTCTCGGGATTGGTTCTCATCAGCCGGCTGTCGGGCATCATGGTCGAGACCATATGCGCGCCGGGGGCGACCAGGTCGGGCTTGACAAAGCCATCGTAGGTTGGCCCGGCAGAGGAGAAGGTGGGGATGTAATCGTCCCGCCAATCATACGGGGTATAGGCGTCGGTGAAGGCGCCCACAGTGATCACGTAGGGGTTGTTCCCGGGCACACCGACGCTCAGCGCCCCAGGGCCGTAATTGCCGGCCGAGACCACCACCAGGACGCCCTGCGCCCAGGCGGTCATCAGCGCCTGGTTGACCGGATCCAGCCAATAGGGCGACTGCACCGGGGCCGACATGGAGAAGTTAATGATCCGGATGCCGTACTCGTCTTTGTGGTCGAGCACCCATTGGATCCCGAGCAGGGCCTTTTCGTAGGTGCTCCTCCCGTTCTCATCGGCGATGCGCACCCCCACCAGGTTCACGCCCGGTGCGACGCCGCCGTATTCACAGTCGGAGCCGATTTCACTGTTGGCGATAACACCGCTGACGTGAGTTCCGTGGCCGTTTGGATCGGTGGGTTTCTTCTTCCCATCGACAAAGTCCACCCAACCGATGATGCGCTTGTCATTCCCCAGGCCCTTGGTCAGCCCTTTGTGATTATCGATCCCCGAATCGACCACGGCCACAGTGACGCCCGCGCCGTTATATCCGGCCGCCCATACTGCATCGGCCCCGATCGCATCGGGGTAATCGGTTACCGGGTTATTCTTGTTCTCCTTGCAGCTCTTATCGTCCTTGCCGCCTTTGTTGCCCTTTTCGCCCTTGCCGCCTTTATCGCCCTTGTCGTCTTTGTCGTCCTTGCCGCCCTTCTGGGCTTCATCGAACACAGAGCTATCGAGGGTCATCTCCTGGTTGGGCACCACCGCCCGAATCTCGGGGTGCTGCGCCAGCCTGGAGGCGGCTGCGACAGAAAGCGTGGCCCCTACGCCGTCAACAATCTCCAGCCAGGAGGTCACCGTTCCGCCATTCTTCTCCACCAGGTCGGCGACCGCGGCAGCGCTTGCGCCCTGTACGATGTACGATCGCACCTGCGAGGTTCGCGCCTGCGATTCGGCCATGGAAGCCCTGGCGGTAGGCACGACCAGCCAGGAGGTGACCAGAGTGAAGATGATCATCAACGCGATCGCCCGGTTGAAATTGTTTGGGGCATCTTTGTGAGGTTGCATTACGCCCTCCTTGACAGCATGACGTTTAGATGAAATGAAAGAGAACAAGAATAATAAATAAAAAGAGCCTGAAACACCCAGGCTCTTCGATTCCGACGCATGGTTATCCTCAGTCTTCATCTCGGCAGCCTGGCAATCATAGCAGCCATACCGGCTGCCGTAGACCCAGAGGCTTTGCGCCCCCAGTTTTCACCGGGTTTGCCTTTTCGGACTACCCTGATTTTAGCAGAAATTAAAAAAAGAGTCAACATGGAAAACAAATCTGTTAATCCTTTCAATTTTCATTGCCACCCCCCGGTTCGCGCGAATCCGTTTTTTGTTTCCCGGTCTGCGCAAAGCAGGCCGGATTCGGTGTTAAAATATGGGCACAGCAGGTTCCGCTTATTAATTGGATAGACGCCCAAATCCTGGTTCAGCGCAGGTAGCCCACCACCGGCGGTCACGTTTTTGGCCGGTTTTCAATTGTGACCTTCGCCTGAAAGATACCAGACAGGCGACCCAACCGGATATGACCATCTCCTGCCCAAACTGTCGATTCATCAGCCCACCTGGGATGCGCTTCTGCGGCAACTGCGGTGCTCGCTTGCCGGAGTTCGAAGCCCCTCCCCCCGGCCGGGGTGTGCGCACCCCAGCCCAGACCGGGGCGTTGATGAACCGCGGCCTGGCCGAACGGTTCCAGCAGGCCGGGCGCGATGCGATCGGCCAACGGCGGAATGTCACCCTGATGTACGTCGAACTTGCGGGGTATTCAGAATTGGTCGACCGGCTCGATACGGAAGACCTGTATGAACTGCTGCAGCAGTTCTTGAACATGCTGGCCAACGATGTCTATAAGTATGAAGGTACGGTAGACAAATTTATCGGCAACGGGTTGATGGCGATTTTCGGCGCGCCGATCGCCAATGAGAACAACGCCGAGCTGGCGGCGCGGGCGGCGCTGGAGATGCGCCAGGACATGGCCCGCTACCGGGAAGAATCGCAACTGCTGTTCGGCTTGAACCTGGACATCAAAGGCGCCCTCCATTCCGGCGTGGTGGTGGTCAACGGCATCGGTTCCGATCTAGTGATGGACTACATGGCCTACGGCACCGCCATGCCCTTCACCCGGCGCTTGATGGAAGCCGCCCCACCGGGGACGATCCTGGTCAGCGAGAATGTGCGCCAGGCCATCGCTCCGTTGTTCGATCTGCATCCGCTGGAAAACCTGGAACTAAAAGAGTTCCCCCCCACCACGGCCTACCAACTGCGAAACCTGAAAACCGCGCCGAAGCCGGTGCGCGGGGTGGAGGGTTTGCGGGCGCCAATGATCGGCCGCGACGCCGAATTGGGCCAACTGCGGGCGCTGGTATCCAATCTGCTGCGCAATAACCGCGGCCAGTTCGTTTTGATCCACGGTGAAGCCGGCATCGGCAAGAGCCGGCTGCTGGCGGAGCTCCAGTCGCAGCTAGGGGCGAACATCGGCATCTTCCAGGGGCACGCCCAGGCTTACCAGAACTCCATCCAGTATCACTTGTTCCACGATCTGTTCGAGTCCTATCTGGGCTGCGACCTGGACGCGCCCGAGAACCGGGCGCGCGAGGCGCTGCGCGAAAAAGTGAAGGCCGCGCTGAGCCAGGGTGAGCCGCACGGGCGGGCGGAAGATATGCAGCTCTACCTGGAGCATCTGCTCAACCTGCCGCCCTCCAGCGAGGCGGGCGCCGGGCTGCTGCGGCTGCTCAACCCCGAGCAGCTCCGCCAGCAAGTCTTTTTCGCTGTGCGGGATCTGTTCCTGGCGGAGGCCGCCCGCCGCCCACTGATCTTAATCTTCGAGGATGCGCACTGGATCGACGAGACCTCGCTTCATCTCATCCAGTTCCTCCTGGAATCGGTGAGCCGGGCGCCGCTGCTGGTCATTGCCACCTCCCGCCACATCGAAGACGGGCCGGTCGCTCGCCTGATCGATTGGACCCGGCAGAATCTGATCGATCACTTCACCGCCATCCAACTGCAGTCGCTGCAGCCGGATCAAAGCGAAGAGCTGCTGCTGCATCTGCTCTCCCTGCACCGGCTGCCGGCCACCTTCCGGATGCAAATCCTGGAACGCGCCGCCGGCAACCCATTCTTCCTGGAAGAGATCCTGCGCATGCTCATCGACGAGGGCTACCTGCGCCGGGAGAAGGACGGCTACTGGCTGCAGCCGGGGACGAACCTGGCAAACCTGGGGGTGCCGGCGAGCCTGGAGGCGCTGATCCTGGCCCGCTTCGATCGCCTGGGGCCGGCCGAGAAGCGCCTGCTGCAGATCGCCTCGGTCATCGGCTACCAGTTCAGCCTGCCCCTGCTGAAGGAAGTGCTCAGGCGGATGGAACCCCTGGAGCATTGGGAAGAGCTGTCTTTCCTGATTTCCTTCTCCCTGCTGATCGATCGAGAATTCATCATCACCCGGCACGAGGTGGCGGGCGGCGAGTATCGTTTCAAGCATTTCCTGCTGGCCGACGCGATTTGCAGCACGCTGCTCAAGCGCGACCGCGGCGCGTACCACAGCCGGGTGGCGGCCGCCATCGAATCGCTCTACGCCGACCGGCTGTCGGAGAAGGCAGAGCTCCTCGCCCACCACTACCTGGCCAGCCAGCAGGGAGAGCTGGCGCTGCCCTATCTGATCCAGGCCGGACAGAAAACGGCCGCCGAGTATGCCAGCGCCGAGGCCAGGCAGTACTTCGAACAGGCCCTGGCCCTGCTCGATGAGTTCGATCACACCCTGGAGCAGGCTCTGACGGTGCGGACCGGCCTGGGGGACGTGCTCATCCTGACCGGGGAGTACCTGCAGGCGCGCCAGCACCTGCAGGCCGCTCTGAATTTGCTGGAGAAGCAGGCGGAGGATGGCTTCATTATAGAACGCATCGAGATCCTGCGCAAAATCGGGGTGACCTACGAACGCCAGGGGTCGTACGAGGAGGCGCTGGACTGTCTTTCCAGGGCGCAGGTCACTTTACGCCAGACGGAACCGCTCTGGCCGGTTGAAAACGCACAGATCTTGAACGACCTGGGGCATATCTATTTCCGCCAGGGGGATCTGGACCTGGCCGAGCAGAACCTGCTGCAAGCCCTGGCCCTGGTGGAAGACAGCGGGCGCCCGGAGATCATCGCTTCCATTTATAACCGCCTGGGAGGGGTCTGCTACCAGAAAGACCAGCCCGAGCGGGCCAGCGAGTACGTGCACAAGAGCCTGGTCTTATGGGAGCAGGCCGGCGACCGGGTGGCGGTGGCCCGGGCATACAACAACCTGGGGCTGCTCGCCTGGCAGTCGGATCAATGGGAGCTGGCCCTCAAGCACTTCACCCGCAGCGTCGAGTTGAACACCGGGCTGGGCGACGTCGAAGCCGCCATTCTGCTCCATATCAATATCGGCACGGTCTTGATGGATATGGGCGAGCTCGAACAGGCCCGGCAGCACCTGGACCTGGGACTGCAGCAGGCCGAAAGGATCGGGCACTCCTTCCTGGAGGGCATGGCTTACCATCACCTCTCCCGGCTGTGCATCTCGGCCGGGGAATGGGACCAGGCGCTGCGGTTCGGGGAGAACGGCTTGAAGGTCCTGACCGAAATCGGGGCTGAAGACAGCAACAACCTGGCCGATCTGCATATCTCCATGGGCGAAGCCTGGCTCGGCCTCCACAGCCTCGACCGGGCGCTGGAGGCCGGGGAGAACGCGGCCAGCCTGCTGGCTCTCTCCCTGCAGGGCGATCACCCCAGCCCGCAGACCATCCGCTTACAGCGCTTATCCGGCTATCTGGCGATCTTCCAGGGGGAGTATGAACTGGCCCGCCGGCTGCTCAACCAGAGCGTTGAGGGGTACGAACGACACGGCAACCGTCTGGAGGCCGGCCGCTCGTACCTGGCGCTGGCCTATCTCGCCCGGGAGATGCAGGACCCGCCTCTGCTGAGGGAGCAGATCGAGCAGGCAGAGGCGATCTTCGAAAAATTAGGCGCCCGGCGCGATCTGGAGAAAGCGCGGGCGCTGAAAGAAACGATCGATTAGCCGGGCTGCAGGTTCAGTCGTGGCTCAGCAGGGGCAGGAAGAGGATCGTTTCCTCCACCCACTCGCCGATGCTGCTGGAGCTGGTGGAGAAATCGATGTCCTGGGGCTGGGAGAAGTTGGCGGCCAGTTCATCCCAGGGAAGGCTGGCCGAGATCACGGAGACATCCCCCCACTGCGAGTAACCGCCGGCCCACACGCCGTACTTGCCGGCCCACACACCGTACTCTTCGGACCATTTGTAGTTCCCGGCCCACACCCCATACTTACCGGCCCATACCCCATATTTGTCCGCCCACACGCCGTAGCGGTTGGCCCATACGCCGTATTTGGTGGCCCACACACCGTACCGGCCGGCCCATACCCCATATTTCCCGAAACCGACCGGGTCGCCGCAGACCGGATCGTCCCGCAGCCGGACCTCTCCGGAGGCTTCGTCGTAATACGAACAGCCTTCGTAGTGCGGTCCATCAGGGTCTAGGTCGGCGTGGATATCGAGGCCGAGGTTGGCATCCACTTCCCCGCCCTCGAACTCGGCCAGCACCGCGTCGTAGGCGTTCACCCGGCCGGAGCCCTGCTGCCAGACGCTGTAGGCCGGCTCGCCGGTCTCGGCGTCCAGCCACACCAGTGCGGTTTCCATCAGGCGGTGTTTCACCTGTCCGGGAGTGAGCCCGGGCCGGTGGGAGAGCACAAGGGCGGCGATCCCGGAGACGACTCCGGCCGCCTGCGAAGTGCCGGCCATTTGGAAATACTGGCTGTCCACCCGGTGGGCGGCGTGATCGAGGGAAAGTTGGCTGCCGGGAAGCATGATGGCGGTCATATGGGCTCCTGGGGCGATCACATCCGGCTTGATGAACCCGTCGAGGGTGGGGCCGGTGGCTGAGAAGGGGGTGATGTAGTCATCGTCCCAATTTTCCGGGGAGTAGTTATCGGTGAAAGCGCCGACCGTGATCACGTAGGGATTGTTGCCCGGGACGCCCACAGTCATGGGAGCCGGTCCTGTGTTGCCGGCGGCGGCCACCACGGTGATCCCGGCCTCCCAGGCCTTCATCACGGCGATATTCAGGGGATCTGCCCAATAGGGGGACTGCACCGGGGCGGAGAGCGACAGGTTCATCACCTTGATATTGAGCGCCTCCCGGTTGGCAATCACCCACTCGATCCCGGCGATCACCTGGGCGTAGGTGCCGTATCCGTACCGGTCCAGCACGCGCACGCCCACCAGGTTCACCCCCGGGGCAACCCCATTCCATTCGTTATCCTTGCCGATGTGGGTGCTGGCGATGATCGTCGCTACGTGGGTGCCGTGCCCATTCTGATCGAGCAGGGGAGCTTTGTCGTCACAGGGGATGACCAGGCAGTCGGCATACCCGACCACCCGGTCGGGCTTGATGTCGCTGGTGTGGATTGTGGCTTGCTGCGGCGAGTTCAGGTCGTCAATGCCGCGGATGATGGCCTGGTGGTTGGAAAAGCCGGTGTCGAGCACGGCCACGGTCACCGAGACACCGGTCGTGGTGCTCATCACCAGGTTTGCGCCCACCACGTTGGGATAATCGGTGGCCGGATTCGTCGCCGTCTCACCGGCAGGGCCATCGCCTGTCGCCTGCACCCTGGCGTTGGGAAACACCTGGGCAACCTGCGGGTTCCGGCGCAGGGTCTGGACCGCCCCGGGAGTCAGGTCCGCCGCCACGCCATCCACCAGGGCCAGGCTGGCAGTCACCTGCCCACCTGCGCCGCGCACCAGGCGGGCGGCCGTCGCCGCATCCGCGCTGCGGACGATATAGGAAGCAGAGTCAGCAGCCGTCGTCTCTCCGCCGGATCCAGGCAGCGCCAGCACAACCACCAGGATCAGGCTGATCGTGAAGCGCAGTCGCTTGAACTTATCCATTTTTCACCCTCCTGGCGCCCCCCCTGCTTTGCAACCATGGTGTTTGCGTTCATGTGGGTGGAATGTACGTCCGGCTTTCACCTGATACCGGCGCGAATGTGGCTTCTCCATCCAGAGGGTGTTTCTCTACGCCTGGCAAGTAAACCAGGCTGCCAAGGCCGGATTGAAGGATTGGTGCAGATTCGGTAGATCATGAATAAAAGATTACAGTAATAACATTGTAACGAAATACTCATACCCCAGTCAACCGGCGGACTTAACAGATTCATTAGCCGGGCAGGTCACACTATTCATTAT
>CAYMLG010000026.1:0-63537 GCA_964391195.1 uncultured Anaerolineaceae bacterium
AGCCCGCCCAAATCTCCCCTACTCCTTATTCTTGGGGAAGCTATTACTGTTTCAAGTTGTGCCTTGACAAGGGTGAGTCTCTCAGATACAATACCGTTCGCTTTCGGCAAGGGCCTGTAGCGCAGTTGGGAGCGCGCTTCAATCGCACTGAAGAGGTCGAGGGTTCGAATCCCTCCAGGTCCACTCCATGGCGGCCGGCTATACAGAAGTTCGTGAAAATTCTCTCAGCCGCCATGTGTTGACGGATCCGAGCTTTACAGGTAAAATTCCGTCACTTGTAAGACAACCAGTTGGGGGCCCATAGCGCAGTTGGGAGCGCGTCTCAATGGCATTGAGAAGGTCGTGGGTTCGAATCCCACTGGGTCCACACAAGATTAGGGATCGTTCGCTCAGTTACATCGTTTTCAGGTGCCTGGTCGAGTGATCCCTAATTAATATCTGACCACAAAAGCCAGAGCAGGAGTAGTAAGCTATCTGCCAGCGAGCCGGGAGAGCGAGGTGTGAGCCCGGCAAGGTGCCCGCAGAGCACGGCTAAAAGCGTTCGCTTTAGCTTAAGAGCCGAACTCGCCTGCGGGCCTGGGATAAGGCCAGCTTTGCCGGTGAACGCGATCCTGGTCAACGAGCAGGGCGCCTCAGCCGGTGACGGGATCGCCCGTTATCGCGAACTTGAGCGGCCTGAGCCGCCGGTACAGCCGGGGTTCATGGCAAGCAGGGTGGTACCGCGGAGCAATCCTTCGTCCCTGGGTGGGCGGAGGATTTTTTGTTTCTACTAGCCCCCGCTGCCGTTCTTTTTCCCGTTCCGGCTGCTGCCGTTTCCGGATGGGTTGGACTTTACCACTTCGAAAAAAGCGCGCACGATCTCCGGATCGAAATGCTGCCCTTCGAGGGTCCGCAGCTCGTGGATGGCCTCCTCATGGCTGCGAGCCCGGCGATAGACCCGGTCGTTGGTCATGGCATCATAAGCATCGACCACAGCCAGGATGCGGGCGCCGAGGGGAATTTCCCGGCCGCGCAGCCCAAAGGGATAACCCGTGCCGTCAAATTTTTCCTGGTGGCAGAGGATCATGGCATCCACGCCGGAGTTGATGTGGGTGGCACGGACGATATTCCCCCCGACAACCGGGTGCAGCTTGATCAACACCCATTCCTGTTCGGTCAGCGGTCCGGCCTTGGCCAGCACCTTCTCGGGAACCCCGATTTTGCCGACATCGTGGAGCTTTGCTGCCAGGTCGATCTTCCTCACCTCCTCCTCGGAGCAGTTGAGCAGGGAAGCGGTCAGCCGGGACCAGTGGGCTACGCGGGCGCTGTGCGTACCGGCCGGTGAGATCCGTGAATCGATATAGTGGGAAAGATTGAGCAGTAGTTCAAGCCAGTGGTCATTCGAGTAGGCATCCATGCACACCCCGGTGGTTTTGGAACGGTTATGTTGATGAGTTGCGGGTGATATAGTGTTATGTTCATTCAATTGAGCCTCCAATCGTGTTCCTTTTCCCACGAACACGATTCACAATCCCCTCCTGATTTGTGCAAAGTTTGTGCCAACGGAGGTTTACAAGTCCGGTAATCGGACAACTTACCGGGTGATGATCTGGTGGGAAGAGAGGTGAAGTATGACCAGGCGAAATTCAAATTGGCCGGATTATGCCCCCCGATCATTTGAGGGGGAGCTGCAGCAGTGGTGGGAGCAGCAGGGTCTTTTCCGCGCCAGTGAGAACGGAGAAAAGCCGAAGTTCTACTGCCTTGACTTCTTTCCCTACCCCTCTGGAGACGGATTGCATGTCGGCCACTGCCGGAATTACCTCCCCACCGATGTCCTCTCCAGGTATAAACGGATGACAGGCTTCGAGGTGCTGCACCCCATGGGTTGGGATGCGTTCGGTGAGCCGGCCGAGCAGTATGCTGTTGCACATGGTACGCACCCCCGGGTGACCACGGCGCACAACACTGCCAATTTCAAGCGGCAGATGAACCTGATCGGCGCCAGCTACGACTGGTCGCGGGAGATCACTTCCTCGGATCCGGAGTTCTATCGCTGGACGCAGTGGTTTTTCCTGCTGCTGTACCGCCGCGGCCTGGCCTACCGGGACACGAACTACCAATGGTGGTGCCCGGTCTGCCAGACAACGCTCTCCGGTCACGAGGCGGCGGGTGGAGTGTGCTGGCGCGGCCATACCGGACTGACCCGGCGCGAGATGCCGGCCTGGTACTTTAAAATAACCGCATATGCCGATGAGTTGCTGGATGGGCTGGACGAGCTCGACTGGCCGGAGGCGATCAAGGCTATGCAGCGGAATTGGATCGGCCGCTCGGAAGGGGCGGAGATCGACTTCCCCGTGGTGAACAGCAAGGAAGGTGAGGTGGTCTCCGTGTTCACCACCCGGCCCGATACGCTGTTCGGCGCGACCTACTTCATTCTGGCTCCCGAGCACCGAATGGTCCCCAGGCTGACCGCCGCCGATCGCCAGGCGGAGGTCAATGCCTATATCGAGCAGGCTTCCCGGCAGAGCGATATTTACCGGATGCAGGAAGACCGCCAGAAGACCGGCGTTTTCACCGGTGGCTATGTGATTAACCCGGTGAATGGGGAGCCCCTACCGGTGTGGGTCGCTGATTATGTGTTGGTGACTTATGGAACCGGGGCTGTGATGGGTGTTCCTGCCCATGACCGGCGCGATTTCGATTTCGCCCGCCAATACGGGTTACCTGTGCGAACCGTCATCCTCCCTGCCGGAGAGCCCATTCCCCAAGACGGTGAACAGGAAAGCGCTTACGTTGAGGATGGGGTGTTGGTGAACTCTGGTCCGTTCGATGGGCTGCCCACCCGAGAAGCAGGCGAACAGATCGTAGCCAGCCTGGAAGCGCATGGCAAGGCCAGGAGGGCGGTCAATTATCACATGCACGACTGGCTGATCAGCCGCCAGCGATACTGGGGCACTCCGATCCCGATCGTGTACTGCGAGCAGTGCGGGGAGGCGCCTGTCCCGGAGGCTGACCTGCCCGTGCTGCTGCCCGACCTGAACGACTTCCAACCGGATGGCAGCGGGCGCTCTCCGCTGGCGCGCCTCCCCGAGTTCGTGAACACAACCTGCCCGGCCTGTGGTGGCCCGGCGCAGCGCGAAACCGATACAATGGGCGGTTTTGCCTGCTCCTCCTGGTATTTCCTGCGTTTCGCCAGCCCGCACTATGAGGATGGACCGTTCGAAGAGGAGGCCATGCGCTATTGGCTGCCGGTCGATTTGTATGTGGGTGGGGCGGAACATGCGGTGCTGCATTTGCTGTATGCCCGGTTCTGGACACGGGTGATGGCCGATGAAGGGTTGGTTCCGTTCCGCGAGCCCTTCCCCAAACTGCGGAACCAGGGCCAGATGATGGGCGTCGATGGGTCGAGGATGTCTAAATCGCGCGGCAACGTGATCACTCCAGATTGGGTGGTGAACCGCTATGGCGCCGATGCCCTGCGGGTGTACACGCTGTTCATGGCGCCCTTCGAACAGGATGTCAGTTGGAGTACAGATGGGATCAACGGGGCGAGCCGGTTCGTCACCCGCCTGTGGAATCTGTACCGTGAAACCTACCATGCCAGCGCAGGCAGCCGTGAACGAGATCCTGGCCTGGAGCGGGAACTGCACCAGACCATCCGGCAGGTGAGCGAGCGGATTGAAACGTTCCGTATGAACACTATGGTTTCGGCCCTGATGCAGTTTACCAACACCCTGCAAGCCCGGCTGCGGGATGGGAGGTGGCGCACAGCCACTTTTCACGAGGCGCTGGACAAGCTGATGGTATTGATCGCACCCACCACCCCTTACCTGGTCGAGGAACTGTGGCGGCGAACCGGACATCAGGGCAGCGTGCACCGCCAGCCCTGGCCGGCCTGGGACCCGGAGTTGAGCCGGGAAGAATCTGCGCAGATCGCGGTGCAGATAAACGGAAAAGTGCGCGCGGTGATCGAAGTTCCCGCCTCTGCAGCACAAGCTGAGGTGGAGGAGATTGCCCTGGCCCAGGAGCAAGTGCAGAACCAGTTGCGCGGGCAAACGGTGTCCAGAACAATCTATGTGCCGGGCAAGATCCTCAATCTTGTGATCGGACGGTAAGCGCTATGGCCTTCTGGTGCCCGCAATGTGAAACAGCCGGGACCTTAACCATCACCCATACGCTGGAGCTGCCCCCAGACCGGCGGTTGGATGAGATCACCCTGCAAGTGGTGAGCTGCCGGCGCTGCGGTTTTAGGGGATTGGCAGTGTACGAAGAAGCCCGCCGCGGCCGGTTGGATGGCGACAACTGGCAGCACACCGGCTACCAGGTCCGGAACGCCGAGGTGGGGCAGGTGATCGACGACATACTTGCCTGTCCCGAGCCGCTCAACCCGAGGTGCGCCTGTTCAACCCACCGCACCTACGGAAAGCAGGATGAGACCGGCCATTGGATTGTCCTGAACGGGCTGACTGTAAAAGGGCAGTTCCGGCTGGTGATCGCCAACTAAGTTGGACAGGCCTGGTTTGCGTATAGATATAGGCATTTTTTCTCTGAGGTATAATCTCAGTTCGTATCTCAGGCATCATCGATGGAGAAAAGAATGGCAGAAAACCAAATTTACGATCATTTAGCGATCGAGCCCAAATGGCAGGCCCGTTGGGAAGCAGATGGGCTGTACCATGCGGACATCGATCCAGATAAACCGAAGCATTATGCCCTGACCATGCTGCCCTATCCATCCGGGGACTTGCACATCGGTCACTGGTACGCGATGGCGCCCTCAGATGCCCGGGCTCGTTTCATGCGCATGCGCGGTTACAACGTGCTGTTCCCCATGGGGTTTGATGCCTTCGGGCTGCCGGCGGAGAACGCGGCGATCAAGCGTGGTATCCACCCCAAAGAGTGGACCTACGCTAACATCGAACGGATGCGCGGGCAGTTGAAGAGCATGGGCGCCATGTTCGACTGGAGACGAGAGGCCGTTTCGGCCGATCCGGAGTACTACCATTGGACCGAGTGGTTTTTCAGCCAGTTCTATAAGAATGGGCTGGCTTACCGCAAGATGTCACCGGTGGATTGGTGCCCGCACTGCAACACCACGCTGGCCAGGGAGCAGGTGTGGGGTGAAGACCGCCACTGCGAACGCTGCGGTACACCCGTGATCAAAAAGGACCTGGAGCAGTGGTTCTTCCGAACCACGGCTTATGCCGAAGAACTGCTGGATTTCACTGGGATCGACTGGCCCGAACGGGTGAAAACGCTGCAGACCAACTGGATCGGCCGCTCTGAAGGGGCAGAGGTGGTTTTCAAAACCGAGGCCGGCGATGAACTGAAAGTGTTCACCACCCGTCCGGACACGCTGTGGGGGGCCACCTTTATGGTCCTGGCCCCGGAACACCCCCTGGTGGGGAAGATTACCACTACCGAGCAGAAAGCGGCGGTCGATGCTTATGTCCTGCAGGCCTCCCGCCAATCGGATATTCAGCGCGAGGCGGCGGATAAGGAGAAGACCGGGGTATTCACCGGCGGGTATGCCATCAATCCGGTGAACGGCAAGCGTATCCCAATCTGGATCGCCGACTATGTGTTGATGACCTACGGCACGGGAGCGATTATGGCTGTGCCGGCCCACGACGAACGCGACTTCGAGTTCGCCCTCAAGTTCGGCCTGCCCATTCTGCCGGTGATCGACCGGCCGGATGGCCTGACAAAATCCTTCGTGCCGGCCAAGACGATGAAGGCAGGTTTCAGCGATGCTCTGCAGGCGGCCGGTATCCCATTCGAGGAAAAAGGCGACGCGCTGCAGGTGACCATACCCGGCGAGAAGTTCGACCGCTATGTCGAATTGGCCCGGCAGCACGTGCTGCCGGACGCCTGGAATGAGGTGGTGGGCACCGGCTGGGTGTTCATCTTCACCGATGGGGTGATGGAGTGGGATTCGGTCGAGCGCGAGCAGGAGATCCTGCAGCGCTGCAAAGCGCTCGAACCCCAGGTGGGCGGAGCGCGCACGCTGATGGAAATGCTGTATGCCTGCAGTTGGTACCGGGATGCGCTGTATCACTCGGAGTACGGGACGATGATCCATTCTGGTGAGTTCAGCGGCACCCCCGGCGATACAGCCAAGACTCAGGTGATCACCTACCTGGAAGAGCAGGGGAAAGGCAAAGGCACGATCAATTACCGCCTGCGCGACTGGCTGATCTCGCGCCAGCGTTACTGGGGCGCGCCGATCCCGATCATCTACTGCCAGGAGTGCGGGACGGTCGCCGTGCCCGACGATCAACTGCCGGTGATGCTGCCGGATGATGTGGAATGGCTGCCGACCGGGGAAAGCCCGCTGAAGCTGCACCCGACCTGGAAGTACACTACATGCCCCAACTGCGGCGGGCCGGCCGAACGAGAGACCGACACCATGGACACCTTCATGGACTCGTCCTGGTATCACCTGCGCTACCTGAGCCCACACTACGACCAGGGCCCGTTCGACCCGCAGGAGTACGGTTACTGGATGCCGGTGGACACATACACCGGCGGCATCGAGCACGCTACGATGCACCTGATCTACACCCGCTTCTTCCACAAAGCCTGCCGGGACCTGGGGATCACCAAGGGATCGGAGCCGATGATGCAGCTCCGCAACCAGGGGATTATCCTGGGCGAGGATTCGGAGAAAATGTCGAAAAGCCGCGGCAATGTGGTCTCTCCCGACGACCTGGTGCAGCGCTATGGGGCGGATACCACCCGGGCTTATCTGATGTTCTTTGCCCGGTGGGATTTGGGCGCTCCGTGGAACAGCAGCGGCATCGAAGGCGCGGCGCGCTGGGTGCGCCGGGTGTGGAACCTGTTCACCGAGCCGGCCCAGGGCGGTTCGGCCAGCCCGGAGGTGCTGCGGAACCTGCGGCGCAAACTGCACCAGACCCTGCGCAGTGTGACGCACGATTTCGAAACCTTCGAGTTCAACACGATCGTCTCTAGCCTGATGGAACTGCTGAATGAACTGTACCGGGCCCGCGAGCAAGGGGCAGCCGGTACGCCCGAGTGGGATGAGGCGAAGGATATTTATCTGCGGATGATGGCGCCGGTCACGCCCTTTGTGGCGGAAGAACTGTGGAGCCGGGCCGGCAAGACATACTCCGTTCATTCTCAGCCCTGGCCGGAAATCGATGAAGAAGCTGCCAAAGAGGAAGAAATCACTCTAGCGGTGCAGGTCAACGGAAAGGTGCGAGACCGGATCAGTGTGCCGGTGGATGCCGACCCGGAGCGAGTTAAGGAAATCGCCGTTCAAAGCGAAGTGGTACAGCGTTTCCTGGACGGTAAGCAGCCGCGCAAGGTGATCCTGGTGCCCGGGAAACTGGTGAACATCGTCCTCTGAGCGGGCGTAAGCGGCAAGCACAGATCCTCTGGAGGGCGGCGTCCTACGCCGCCCTCTGTCTTGGTAAGTCACCATCCGGGCGATTCTCTAAGGAAAGAGGAGCAGAATGCGAATTGAAGAGTTGAACTGGTTTGACGTCGAGCAGTACCTGGAGAACGAGGATCGTTTGATGCTCGTGATCGGCGCCTGCGAGCAGCACGGCTACTTGAGCCTGCTGACCGATGTGAAAATCCCGATGGCTTTGGCCGACGTAGCGAGCGAACAAACAGGGGTTCTGGTAGCCCCGCCGCTGAACTTCGGCTGCTCCCCTTATTTTCTGCGATATCCGGGGACCCTCAGCCTGCGGATCAGCACGCTGTTGGATGTGGTCGAAGACCTGGTGCGCTCGGCCTACGGGCAGGGGTTCAGACGGTTGTTAGTGCTGAATGGACACGGCGGGAATGATGGCGCCCGCAGCCGGCTGTACGAGCTGGCGAACGAACTCCCCGGTCTGCGGGTGGCGTTCTATTCCTGGTGGACCTCTCACAGTGTAGAGTCGGTCGCCCGGCGCTACGAATTGAAACCGGCGCACGCCAACTGGTTGGAGGCTTTTCCGTTCACGATCGTGAGCGAACTGCCGGAAGGCGAGAAGATCCCCCCTCGCGTCCCCGGGTTGTTGGGGGCGGAGGAAGCGCGCCAGGTATATGGGGACGGTTCATTCGGCGGGCGTTATACGGCCGGGTCGGAAGTGATGGAAGAATTATTCTCGGCTGCGCTGCAAGATGTGCTCCAACTGCTGAAGTTCGAATGAGAGCGAAATCCTGCGCCGGGGCGGTTAATTTACGAAGAATTTAGGCTGGCCGGGGCCTATCGGCGATCCAAAGCGGGAGATCTCCTTGCTTTTGGGTTAAAATAGCTAGAAGATTTCTTACCCCTGGGGGCAGTTTGTCTCCCGGGGATTTTTATGATGATGGGTAAGGAGAATACATGGCAAAGAAGACAGTCATCCGCGCAGAAAAAGCTCCTCAGGCCATCGGCCCCTACTCGGCCGGAATCCGGGCCGGGAACCTGGTGTACACAGCCGGGCAGTTGGGGATTGACCCCACGAGCGGAGAACTGGTTCCGGGGGGAGTGGAAGCTGAGACGCGCCAGGCGCTGACCAACCTCAAACATGTATTGGAAGCCGCGGGCGCTTCTCTCGATCAGGTGATCAAGACCACTGTTTTCCTGAGAGACATGAACGACTTTGCGAAAATGAACGGTGTGTATGCCGAGTTTTTTACCGACCAGCCTCCGGCTCGATCGGCGGTGCAGGTTGCGGCCTTGCCGAAAGGCGGCGCAGTAGAAATCGAAGCGCTCGCGGTGCTTGACTGAGGGCGATGAATGCCCTTCCAAGGGATGAGCGCCCCTCACATGGGAAACAACCCGGAATTTAATGCCTGTTTGTGGTAAAACTAGCCTTTGGACAGCCGCCGCTTCTTACATTCCGTTTAGGAAGGTTCTGTGCCTCTCGTATCTGTGATCGTGCCATGTTACAATGAGCAGACGACCATTCAACTCTTGCTTAGTGCTCTATACGCGCAGACGTACCCTCGCTCCGATTTGGAGGTGATCATCGCGGATGGCGTATCTACAGACCACACGCGCGAACAAATCGCCCTCTTTCAGGAGAGGCACCCCGATTTGCTCGTGCGGGTGGTAGATAATTTAAAGCGGACGATTCCCGCCGGGTTGAACACCGCCATCCGCGCCGCGCAGGGTGAGATCATCGTCCGCTTGGATGCCCATTCGATCCCGGAGCCCGATTATGTCGCTCGCAGCGTGGGAGCTTTGCAGGCCGGCAAGGGTGATAATATCGGTGGGGTGTGGGAAATCCGGCCGCGCGGCACGGGCTGGGTTGCCCGTGCTATCGCCGCGGCGGCAGCCCACCCGTTAGGTGTAGGGGACGCACTGTACCGCTATGCTGATCGAGCGCAGGCCGTCGATACCGTTCCGTTTGGCTCTTTCCACTGTGATTTGGTCCGGCGGATTGGTTTTTTTGACGAGACCCTGCTGACGAACGAGGATTATGAGTTCAATACCCGGATCCGCCGCTCCGGCGGGACGGTCTGGCTGGACCCTGCGATACGGTCTGTGTACCTGGCCCGGGCCAACCTGAAGGAATTGGCCCAACAATACTGGCGCTATGGGTTTTGGAAGGTGCGTATGCTGCGGCGCTACCCCCAATCCCTGCGCTGGCGCCAGGCGCTGCCACCCTTGTTCGTGCTCAGCCTGCTGGTTCTGAGCCTCGCCGGCCTGTTCTGGTCTTTCGCCGGATGGCTGCTGGCTGCCGAACTGGGTTTATATGCTCTGGCGCTGCTGGCTGCTGGAGTACACGCGGCTGTGCAGAAGAAGGATCCGGCGCTGGTGGTGGGCGTCCCGATGTCCATCGCCACGATGCACCTATCTTGGGGCAGCGCCTTTTTATGGAGCCTGCTGGCGGGCGAGGGTAGACGCCACGGCAGGAACTAAATTTGCATGAAAACCATCTTAATTACATTGACCGATGGGTTCGCTGGCTGGTGATGATTGGCAAGTGAGACGCAAACCATACCGAAATCGACGACGATGGCAGTTTCGAACTACGTCCTCAAGTCAAGTCCCTGGAAGCTGCGCTTAGGTGAGCGACGGGCGCTGTTGTTTTTCGGGGACCTTATCATGGCGTTTGTCGCGCTGGCCATCGCTTTGTATTTGTGGTTCAGTGTCGATAAATTCCCACGGGAATTCCTCGATTTTCTCGTGCGGCGGCCTCCGACCTGGTTCTTTTTCATCCCGTTCGTCTGGCTGCTTCTGATGGTGGAACTATACGACATCCACCGGGCCGGCGATTGGCGCAAGACAATCCGGGGGGTGGCCACGGCAGCAGCGGTGGGGCTGGGCTTTTACCTGCTCCTGTACTTCTTCTACACGGATTACGCCGATGCCCGGGGGACGCTCTTGCCCCGCAGAGGGGTGGCGACTTTCGTCGGAGCAGCTTCCATCCTGACACTGCTCTGGCGCGGGCTGTATATCCGGGTGTTCACCGCGCCGCAGTTCCTGCGCCGGGTGCTGTTGGTAGGGGGCGGGAGGACCGGCCATCTTCTTCTGAAAATCATCGCCGATCTCTGGCCGCCGCCGTTTTATATGGTCGGGATCGTGGACGACGACCCGCGTAAACTGGGGACGAGTGTGGAGGGCGTACCGGTCGTCGGCACCAGCGAACAACTGCTGGACCTGGTCACTCAACACAATGTATCCGATATCGTGGTGGCGATTTCCGGCGAAATGCAGGGGTGCATGTTCCAGGCGCTGCTAGATGCCCAAGAGCGGGGGATCGAAATCGCCCGCATGCCGGTCATGTACGAAGATCTGCTCGGCCGGGTCCCGATTCGCTTGCTGGAGGCGGACTGGATCCTCCGCTCGTTCGTCGATGAATCCCGGGTGAGTGGTTTTTACGAACTGGGAAAACGCATGTTGGATATCGCCGGCGGGTTGGTAGGCGTCCTGATCCTGCTTGTGGTGCTGCCTTTCGTCGGTCTGGCGATCGTGCTCGATGACGGCTTCCCCATATTCTATGCCCAGGTCCGCTCGGGGCGGGGAGGGCAGCCCTACAAGATTATCAAATTCCGCACCATGCGGCGCGATGCCGAAGCGGATGGCACGCCGCAGTGGGCCAAGGAAGACGATGAACGGGCCACGCGTACGGGAAAGTTCTTGCGCCGCACTCACATCGACGAAATCCCGCAGTTTATCAATGTGCTCCGCGGTGATATGAGCCTGGTTGGGCCGCGCGCCGAGCGCCCGGAGTTGGTGCAGATGTTTCAATCTCACGTGCCGTTTTACCGCGCCCGGCTGCTGGTGAAGCCGGGTGTGACCGGGTGGGCGCAGGTGAACTTCGGCTACGCGGCTACTATCGATGAGACGATCACCAAGCTCGAATACGACCTCTACTACATCAAACATCGCAGTCTCCTCACCGATTTGCTCATTCTACTGCGCACACCAGCCACAATGTTTGGTTTCCGCGGGCGCTAGCCGGTGACAGTGTCCCGCGAAAGGCGGTCCTGATCGCTGCGTGCGCATGATCTCATCACTTGGGAAGGATTACGATTGCTTATGGAAACCCTACCTGCACAATTAGGGGGCAGGCCTGCATTCGAAAAAATGGTCCAGATGGTCCGTCCGGTCCTGCCGGAATTTTCCGAGTTTTCGGGAGGTGTCCAGGAAATTCTGTCCAGCGGGATGGTGACCAAGGGACGCTACCTGAAGGAATTTGAAGCGGCAGTGGCCGAGCATTTGCACGTTGAGCACGCCATTGCGCTCTCGAGCTGCACTTCGGGGTTGATGCTGGTCCACAAAGCCCTGGGCCTGACAGGGGAAGTGATTGTGCCCAGTTTTACCTTCATGGCGACCATCAGCGCTCTGGTTTGGAATGGGCTGCAGCCGGTGTTTGTGGACGTCGATCCGGGCACCACGAACCTCGACCCAGATCAGGTGGAAGCAGCGATTACCCCGAACACCTCGGCCATTGTCGCCGTGCACAATTTTGGCAATCCGGCGGAAATCGATGCCCTGCAAGCAATCGCCGCCCGTCATGGGCTGAAGCTGATCTTCGACGCCGCCCACGGGTTCGGGGCGCTGTACCAGGGCCAGCCGGTTGGCGGGCAGGGAGACGCCCAGGTTTTCAGCCTGAGCCCCACGAAGCTGATGACCTCCGGTGAAGGCGGAATTGTGGCGACCAACGACGCCGAGCTGGCGCGCAAACTGCGCTGGGGCCGGGAGTATGGGAACGACGGGCATTACGATACCGCTTTCCCCGGGCTGAACGCCCGCATGCCGGAGTTGAGCGCGCTGCTTGGACTGCACACCCTGCGCAACGTAGAGCACGCAGCCCAGAGCCGTAATGAAACCGTAGGCATCTTCCATGAAGTCTTAGGATGCCTGCCGGGGATCGGTTTCCAGCAGGTTCGTGATGGAAATCGCAACGCTTACCGGGAATTTTCGATTACAATTTCGGCGAAGGAATTTGGCCTGACGCGCGACGAACTGGCCGTGGCGCTGGCGGCAGAAAATATCGATACCCGCAAATACTACGATCCTCCGGCGCACCGGCAAACTGCCTATCGTGGCTATTACCAGGGGCAGCCGCTGCCCTCAACCGACTGGCTGGCAGACAACAGCCTTAGCTTCCCCATGTGGACCGATATGCCCGCGGAAGTGGCCGTTCGTATCGGCGAAGCCGTGCAGCGCCTTCACGCACACGCACCAGCTATCCACGCACAGTTGAGCCATTTGAATTCGAATTCTTCTGCATAAGCAGGAAACGGGATGGGCAATTGACGATGACCGTCATGCGCACTTTAAAACGAATAACCTTTGAGGGGCTTCTGCGGCTGGTGGCGGATGCCATCCTGGTCAATCTGGCCGTGTTAGCCGCTCTGGCAGCCCGTTTGCTGTATATTGTCGCTTATGGGAACCCGGCTGCGAACTACAGCTACCGGGAACTGTTCTGGCTGAACGTGAACACCTACGGTGACAGCGCCTGGCTGATCACCACCATCTGCCTGGTCGTGTTCGCCCTGAGCGGCTTTTACACCTACGGGCGGTTCTACATCGGGCGCTACAAAATGCTGATCGTGGTTCAGGCAGTGAGCATCGCCTACCTGATCTTTGGCCTGCTGGCCTACATCTCGCGCGGCGTGCTGTTTGGCATCCTCAAAATCGGCTTCTTGCGCGGGCTGTTGGACATGCAAAGCGGCACATTGATCCTGGCCTGGGTGCTGACCATGGCCCTGCTGGTGTCCGCCCGGTTGTGGTCTTCCATGTGGCGGAACATCATCCGCACCGAAAGCAGCAAATTCGTCCCCCCTGAAGACCGTAAAATCCGCAATGTCCTGGTGATCGGTGGCGCCGGTTATATCGGCTCGGCGCTGCTTCCCAAGCTGTTGGAGCACGGATACCGGGTGCGGTTGGTGGACCTGCTGCTGTACGGCACGGAGCCGATCGAGAAGTGGCTGGATCACCCCCACCTGGAGGTGATGCAGGCCGATTTTCGCCAGATCGACAAGATTGTCGAGGCCATGCGCGGCATGGACGCGGTGATTCATCTGGGCGGAATCGTGGGCGACCCCGCCTGTGCCCTGGATGAAGAACTGACGATCGAGATCAACCTGATGGCCACGCGCATGATCGCGGAAGTGGCGAAAGGCAGCGGCGTGGGGCACTTCGTATTCGCCAGCACCTGCTCGGTGTACGGCGCCAGCGACCAGATGCTCGACGAGCGTTCCGAGCTGAACCCGGTTTCCCTGTACGCCCGCAGCAAGATCGCCTCGGAGAAGGTGCTGTTGAAGATGGCAGACGAGCGCTTTGCTCCGGTCATCCTGCGCTTCGGCACCATCTACGGGTTGTCTGGGCGCACACGCTTCGACCTGGTGATCAATTTGCTGACCGCCAAAGCCCTGATAGACAAGGAGATCACCATCTACGGCGGCGACCAGTGGCGCCCGTTCGTCCATGTGGATGACGCCGCTCGGGCTTTGCTCCAGGTGACCGAGGCCCCGCTTTCGCTGGTGCGGAACCAGATTTTCAACATCGGTTCCAACGAGCAGAACTACACCATCCGCCAGATCGGTGAGATCATCCACTCCTACGTGCCGGAAGCCAGGATTGTCAACCAGGGCGATGATGTCGACCGGCGCAATTATTGGGTGAATTTCAACAAGGTCCGCCGTACCCTGGGGTTCACCCCGAAATGGACCGTGGAGCAGGGCGTGGAGCAGGTGCTCGAGGCCATCCGCAGTGGAAAGGTGAGCGACTACCGCGATGCCCGCTACAGCAACGTCAAGTTCTTGACCGAGGAAGGCATCTTCCGCCTGGCAAAACACGAAAACGGGTGGGCGTACCAGTTGATCAACGAAGGTACGCCTGGGGCAGTCCTGCTGGACGCCTGACGGTTCCTCCGCAGAGGGTTGGCGCAAGATGGTGCCGGCCCTCTGCGCGCTTAATTCCAACATGACAGAATTATCCTCAACCGGATGGGCCCAGTTCCTCGAACAATACCCGGATGCCCACTTACTGCAAACTCCCGCCTGGGGTGAATTGAAAGCGGCCTTTGGCTGGCAGGTGAGCCGGGTGTCCAACGGCGCGGTGGGTGCGCAGATCCTCTTCCGCCCGCTGCTGTTTGGGTTGACCATCGCCTATATCCCCAAAGGGCCGGTTGGACCGCAGGAAGAAGCTGAGCGCTGTTGGGAACAATTCTGGCCGGCGGTGGATGAGGTCAGCCGCCAGTATCGCGCCGTCCTGCTCAAGGTCGAGCCCGATTTGTGGGAGGGGAAGCTCCAAAAGCCGGGAGTTCAAAAAGCGCCTCCGGGTTTTCGCCTCAGTCCGCATAGCATTCAACCGCCGCGCACCCTGGTCATCGACCTCACCGGGGAAGATGAACAGATCCTTGCCCGCATGAAGCAGAAGACGCGGTACAACATCCGCCTGGCGCAGAAGAAAGGCGTCGTTGTGCGCGCCACCCAGGATATCCGCACTTTCCACCGGTTGATGGAGATCACCGGCCAGCGAGACGGTTTTGGGGTGCACAGCCGGGAGTATTATGCCCGGGCCTATGAGTTGTTTCACCCGTCCGGAATGTGCGAACTGCTGCTGGCGGAATTCGAAGGCCAGCCTCTGGCTGGGCTGATGGTCTTCGCCAACGGGAAGCGCGCCTGGTATCTGCACGGCGCTTCCAGCAGTGATCACCGGGAGAGAATGCCCACCTATCTGCTGCAATGGGAGGCCATGCGCTGGGCTCGCAGCCGGGGGTGCAGCCAGTACGATTTGTGGGGAGTTCCCGACGCCGATGAACCGGACCTGGAAGCCGGGTTTACCGGGCGTTCGGATGGGCTGTGGGGAGTGTACCGGTTCAAGCGAGGCTTTGGCGGCTGGTTGTTGCGGGCGGCTGGGCCCTGGGATCGGGTGTATAACTCCATGATCTACCGCCTTTACCAGGTTTGGTTGGGGCGCCGGGCAAGCGGAGCCGGCTGACAGGGCAGGTTCGATGGTCGCCTCGTGCTGGAACGAAATGATCAGCCAGTTGCCGCTGGCTCATGTGCTGCAAACCCAGGAATGGGCGGAGGTCAAAGCCGGGTATGGCTGGAAGCCCTTCTTCCTCGTCTGGCCGGATGAAGGCGCGTTGGAATTGCGAGAGGAACCCTGGACTCCAGGTTACAGCCCGGTCGCAGCGGCCCTGGTGCTGCAGCGGACGCTTCCCATCGCCGGATTTGCAGCCCGTCTGCGAGTGATGTACTGCCCGAAGGGCCCGGTCTTCGACTGGAACAACGCCGGGCTGCGCGGGCGGGTGCTGGCCGACTTGAAGGCCTTGGCCCGCAAGCAAGGCGCCATATTTATCAAAATTGACCCTGATGTGGTCATCGGAAGCGGTTTCCCGGACCAGCCGGATGCGGAAGAGGATTCGCTGGGGCGCGTGGTGACCGGTGAAATGCAGTTGCGCGGCTGGCGGTTTTCCGACGAGCAAGTCCAGTTCCGTAATACGGTCCTGATCGATCTGACCCCAGCGGAAGATGAGCTGCTGGCGAATATGAAGCAGAAGACCCGCTACAATGTGCGCCTGGCGAGTCGGAAAGGCGTCTCGGTCCGCCCCGGCGCTCTGGGCGACCTGGACCTGCTGTACCGGATGTATGCAGAGACCTCCGTTCGCGATGGCTTCGTGATCCGGGGTAAAGATTACTACCACAAGGTGTGGTCGACTTTCCTGCAAGCCGGCCTCGCCGAGCCCCTGATCGCTGAGGTGGAAGGGGAGCCGGTGTCGGCGGTGATCATTTTTCGGTTCGCCGGGAAAGCCTGGTACATGTATGGAATGTCCGTCCAGGCCCACCGGGAGAAGATGCCCAATCATTTGCTGCAGTGGGAAGCGATGCGCCGGGCCAAGCAGGTGGGGTGTGCGACTTATGACCTGTGGGGAGCACCAGACGGGTTCTCCCCCAGCGATCCGCTGTGGGGGGTCTACCGGTTCAAAGAAGGCTTCGGTGGCCGGGTAGTGCGCCACCTGGGGGCCTGGGACCTGCCCACCCGGCGGATATTCTACCGGTTGTACACCCAGACTATGCCGAGGCTGCTGAACATTCTGCGCCGCAGAGGCAAGGCGCAGACGAGAAGGGAGATCACCGGGGATGGATAAGCACGGACGGTTATTGCACACGCTGCCAAGGCTGCAGTTCGCGCATTTGCCCACCGCAGTGGAGCCGATGCCGAGGCTTTCGGCAGCCTTGGGCGGCCCTACATTGTGGGTAAAACGGGACGATCAGACCGGGCTGGCGCTGGGTGGGAATAAGACCCGCAAGCTTGAATTCCTGCTGGCAGAGGCGCAAGCGCACGGAGCGAAAACCTTGATCACTGCCGGCGCGGTGCAGTCGAATCATTGCCGGCAGACGGCCGCCGCCGCAGCCAGCGCGGGGATGAGCTGTATCCTGGTGCTGGCGGGTGAGCCGGCCGGGAGCGCAAGCGGTAATATACTGCTCGACCAGCTTCTGGGCGCGGAGATCGTCTGGGCGGGGAATAGGGGCCGGGATGAAGTACTTCAGGAGACTTTTCGCTCCGCTCAGGATGCCGGACGTGAGCCGTATCTGATCCCCTACGGCGGCTCGAGCCCGACCGGCGCAGCCGCTTACGTTTATGCCATTCAGGAGCTCCTCGAGCAGGGCCAGCAGCCCGATTGGATTATTTTCGCCTCTTCTTCCGGCGGCACCCAGGCCGGGATGGCGCTCGGCGCGCGGCTGTTTGGCTACCAGGGGCGAGTGCTGGGGATCAGCGTCGATGAACAGGCCGCCGTGCTGCAAGCGCGGGTAGCCGCCCTGGCTACTGCCACCGCCGAGCATTTGGGTGTCGATGAGCGTTTTACCCCGGAACAGATCCTGGTGAACGCTGATTACCTGGGGCAGGGATACGGTTGGATGGGTGAAGCGGAGCAGGAGGCCATCCGCCTGTTCGCCCGGACGGAAGGCTTGCTGCTAGACCCGGTGTATACCGGCAGAGCCGGGGCGGGGTTGATCGACTTGATCCGCCGGGGGGAGCTGCGTCGCGGTGAGAATGTCCTGTTCTGGCATACAGGCGGAACCCCGGCCCTATTCGCAGAGCGCTATCAAAGGGCTTTGGAAAACTTATAGGGGAAATCCGCGGCGTGCGGGTTTATGAATCCGGGTCGAGGGGGGTGGCGGTCCAGAATGTCAGCCCCCAGTTGGACAGCCCTTCGTTCTCCAGGCAGGTCTGCAGAGTCAGCTTGTGGTCCCCGTTGTAGTGCCGGTTGAACACCTGGCTGGTCGTCAGGCGTTTGCCGGTGGACAGCTCGATCAGTTCGCTTTGCAAGCTGGAGGGGGTGAGCTTTTGATACTGCGAGATGTCCTCGATCTTGTAGCGGCGGTAAGACCCATCCCCGTATACCACCCAAATTTCCTGGCCGGTGGTGAGCTGATAGAAATCGGCCCCGGATAAGTAGTTGTGCGCCAGCAGGCCGGTGACCCCGTTCCGGGCGGCGCTGCTGAACTGGGTGACCACATCCCATTTCGTGGACACATAGGTAGGCTCCTTTTCCGGCTGCTGGATGACCGGAAGGGCCAGAACTCCTTCCACGTATACCCCGCGGACCATCCCATCTTCGCCATCCCGTACAGTCTCTACAAAACCGAGAAACTCGTCAGGTAATGCCACTACCTTGGCGCGTTCGGTGAACTTGTGTTCCGCCGGACGGAACAGGGGTTGTATACCGGCTCTGAAAGTGGACGCGGCTGAGACGGGCTGGCGGAAGCGTTCCTTAACGCGTTCGGCGATGCGCATTTTCACCAGGCTTGCGGGGACGAACTCCGCGCCTGTGGCAGGGGCAGCTCGACTGGTAGTGGATGTACTCATTTGTAAGTAGATAATCGAAATAAAAAAGATACCAAGCGCAGTGATGAGCAGTTTTGATGTGTTGGACCGGGTCATCGAGCCTCCGGGAGAACAGGCATGCAAGAGTCAGCCCGCCGAAAGGATTAGATTTCAGATCTGGCAGACAGCGTTCAGGGATCACCTGGGGATGCTTTGGCCACGCGGGTCAGAGCGAGTGGTATGGAGGAACAGTGTGCGGTGACGCGCGGCTGCCATGGCAACCAGGTGGCCGGTCAGCCAGCCATAATTGGGGAAAATTCAATTCCGACTTACTTGAACGAGATTATTGTAAAGGAGTGACCGGTATCGGTCAACTAACGATCTTTTTAGCCCGGCGTTGGGCGCGCGTGTGGAAATAGTAGGAGAAGCGTAGGTTTTGGAGAAAATAGATCGGGTTAAACCAACATGACCCTTCCTCAAATCCAGGAAGGGTCATGTTGGTTCACAGATAGAGCCGGCTCGCGGTGTTCGGCGGCCTACTTTTGGTTGGTCGCATCTACCAGCGGAGTAAACTCCGGGAGCGGGAGGTTTGCTCCTTGCGCTGCACTTTATTCAGCAGCTCGGCGAGCATCTTCCTCAGGGATGCCCTGTAGGAGAGACTCCGGATTTCGCCTGCTGCCCGGTTGGCTTCTGGCAGGTCCGCCCGTTCACGGCTGAAGGTCTCGCGTTCGTATTCTTGCAGCAGGCGCCTGGCCGGCGGGTCGGCGGGTGGGAGCAGGGTGGATAGGGCGGTCACCCGTTCGGTGGGGGTGGCCGAATGGTAGGGTTGGTCGCCCAGGCGGGCCAGAGCGCGATTGATTTCCATGTAAGAGCGGGAAAGGGGCGGCAGGCTGGCCTGATAGGCCCAGGCCGCAAGGAATGACGGCGGTCGCAGGCCCAACCGTACCATCACTCTCTCGATCAGCACCGGCAAGGGTGGCAGCCGCAGATTTGTAAAATTTCCCAGGCCGCGATCGGACCAGTCTCGTAATTGCTGCGGCGGCTGGAGGCCCATTTTCACCAGCCCAGACGAGATCAGATCGGGGACAGAGGGCAGATTGAAACGGTAGCGGACTGTCCCCCAGGCCAGGGCGACCAGGATCACCGTCCCAACCAGATATGCGCCCAGGCGCATGACTGCCTGCCACCAGGGATCCGGCTGTGGCGCGAACTGGTCCAGGCTTACGTTGCCCGCCCCTTCACCCGGTTCTTGCTGCAGCAGCTCTGCCAGGCGTTCGTTCCGGGCCCGGTCGAGGGATGGATTTCGCTCGGCGACGGCGTTGGGATCCTCACCTAAGCGGCGGGAGATCGCCGGTTGGGCGGCGGTAGGTTCGAATTCCACCCAGCCGAGAGTGGGGAAGTACACTTCGGGCCAGGCATGAGCATCGCGCTGGCGGACCACATACCAGCCATTGTCCAACCGCTCGCCCTGGGCGAAGCCAACCGCGTACCGGGCCGGAATGCCGATCGCCCGCAGCAGGATGACCTCAGCCGAGGCGTAGTAGTTGCAGAACCCCTGTTTCAAATCGAACAGGAACCAATCGATGGCCTCCTGGTTGTTTGGCTGTTCGGGAACCGTACGAGTGTATACGATGTTGGTCCGTAAAAAGTTGGTGATGGCGACAACTTTGTCGTAAGGATTATCGATCCCTTCCGTAATCGCCATGGCCAACTCGCGGGTGCGGGGGGTAATGTTATCCGGGAGCTGAAGGTAGCGCTGCAGGATCCAGTCCGGATATTCCTCGTTGGCGGCGTCGCGCAGTTGTTTCACGGTGAAGTTGCCGACCGAAGCCTGGACCTGGTAAGGATTGCCCGCCCGGATGACGGGGCTGGCGCGGAACATGGCCACGTCCATGGTGCCATCCGGATTGCGGTAATGCTCTACCGTGGCCGGTTTGTTCATCCATTCCGGTTGGCCGGGGACGAACACCGTGGAAACGTGGTTGGCGGGGACAAAATCGAACAGGCCGCGGAAACGGCTGGTGGTCTCCGGTAAGACCAGGGTTCCTCCCTCGGGATCGAAAGGTGTGAGGACCTCCGATGTGGTATCCCAGCCGCTGTTGAAATAATAATCGACCACACGGGCGCGCCAGTAATAGCGCTGTCCGGGGGGGGCGTCGTCCGGCGGCTTGACGCGGAACACTTCAGCGTCGGTGAGCAGGTTACCGCGCCCCAGCATCAGGCTGCTGCCGTAGTAATCGCTGACCACCCCCACGGTGGAGCGTAGGGAGGCGAATGCCTCGTCGAAGCGATCGCGAGTGATGTTCCATGCATGGCGGACAGGCTGCCAGGCGCGCTCTGCAACAGACAGCGATTCGGCGAGGGCCGGGACTGTCCAGGCAAAGATCACCAAAACGGCGGCCGCCAGGAGAGTGAAGCGGATAAAATCTAACCCCAGGTGGGGGGGGAGGGCGGTCCGGCTGTCCTGCCAGCGTTTATGATGCTGCAGATAGGCGCTGCGAGCTACCAGGACCAGAGAGAAGAAGAGATATATGGCGAGGTACCAGGCGCGACGGGTGATGATGGCATCGAATGAGTGGATGACGAACAGGGCCAATCCGGTGGGGAGGACCGCCTGCCAGGCAACCCCATACCGGGTGAGCGTGTAACCGGCATGCACGCCAAGCACCCAGAACAGAACCGACATCAGGACGATGAAGAGCAGCGAATCCTGTACCACTTCATGCTTGATCAACTGGTCGATGACGATATTCAGCCGGGAACTGAGAATGAACAGCCGCTCAGTCCAGGGGATTCCCGTACCCAGGGTGCTGCCCAACTGCCAGGGGACGGCAAAGGCGCCGTAGCTGATGGCGAAGAACGCGGCGATGCGCGGCGAGAAGCGAGACTGGCCGATGGCAAGCCCCGAAACCACCCCCAACAAAGCAAGATTCTGAGCCAGGTATAGATAGTCAGTCCAGTCGGTAACCACAAGACGGGTGGCCGCAGTAAGCAGAGCAACGATCAAGATTATCGCGGCCGGTAAATCCCACCAGCGGAGAGTGTTTTCCTTGTCCATATGCCTCATCCCAACAGTTTGCCGATTCAACTCCCAATAAAATTACACAGATCGGTAAACCATGGTTCAGTTTACCTTAAAAACGATGCGGGTGGTACAAGCGGGTGCGCGAAAAATTGGCAAATTAAATTTGAGGAATTTTTTCGCATTTGTGAGAAATTTCAATAAGCGAGTGATAGAATATGTGGAAGGTCTGTATGTCTTATGGTACAATCTTGACCGTCTAATTCCTAGCGGTGACCGGTCAGGCGCGCCTGCCTGGCTAAAAAGCTGAATATCCTGGCAAGGTCATCAAAAAAATTTAAGGAGCGCTTATGGCAAGCGATCAGTGGCTATATATTGGCATTTTCTTACTATTAGCCCCCGTTTTTCCTGCCCTGGCCCTGGTAATACCCCGGTTGATCGCCCCAAAAAAACCAAACCCAATCAAGCTGCAGACTTACGAGTGCGGCATAGAAACCGTGGGGGAATCAAGGGTCCAGTTCAAAATCCAGTATTACCTGTATGCGCTGGTGTTTTTAATCTTCGATGTGGAGATCGTCTTCCTCTTCCCGTGGGCGGTAGCTTTTGACATCCTTCCACTTTTTGCTGTCTTTGAGGGTGTTCTCTTCATCCTGATTCTAGTAGGGGGATTAGTATATGCCTGGCGCAAAGGCGCGCTGGAATGGGTGTGAGGTGCTACCTATTTGTGTAGTCAAGGCTGAAGGAGGGATTTCTTTCAGCCTTTTGTACGTAAGCGGCAATTTTCAGTTAGATCAATCAGCGTTTAGCCCGGCTGCCAGGCAGGGCTTTTATTCCTGCACATGAGATCTCATCTCAAAGTAAAGAATAGTTAGGAGAGTAGAATGGCTGATCCGATCACTTCGGTGGCAAACTGGTTGGAGGGCCTCTTGTTAGGATGGGGGTTAGCCCCGGGCCTGGTGACCGTTATCCTGTACATTATCGGGATCGTGGTCTTCGCGACCTTCCTCCTGGTCATGGATATCTTCCTGGTCTGGGTGGAAAGGAAGGTTGTGGCCCGCTTTCAAGACCGGCTGGGACCGAACCGCCTGGGTCCCTTTGGCCTCATCCAGCCGTTCGCAGATATTATCAAGCTGTTGATCAAAGAAGATATTACGCCGAACGGGGCCTACAAGTTCATCTATAACCTGGCGCCGATCATTGCGCTGGCAACCGTTCTGCTGCTGTGGGCCGTCATTCCCTTCGCCCCGACCATCATCGGTTCTGACATCAATGTCGGCGTGCTGTATATTGTCGCCATCGGGGCGATCAGCACTTTAGGCATCATCATGGCCGGTTGGGCTTCGAACAACAAATATGCGCTGCTGGGAGCGTTCCGCACGGTGGCCCAGATGGTCTCTTATGAGGTCCCGATGGTGATCGTCCTATTGATCCCGGTGATCCTTGCCCATTCAATGGGGGTGGGGACGATCGTGGAAGAACAGGGCATCTGGTATATCTTCATCGCGCCGCTGGCGGCTGTTATCTTCCTGATCACTTCGATCGCCGAGATCGGGCGGGCGCCCTTCGACTTGATGGAAGCCGAGTCGGAGATTGTGGCAGGGTTCCATATCGAATACACGGGGATGAAGTTTGGCCTGTTTTATGCCGGTGAGCTGCTGCACGCGCTGACCGTTGGGGCGCTGTTTGCGACGCTGTTCCTGGGCGGTTGGCGAGGTCCAGGGGCGGAAGCCTTCCCGATTTTGGGTGTGTTCTACCTGCTGGCGAAGGCTTTCTTTATGTATTGGGTGATCATGTGGGTCAAATATTCGCTGCCGCGCATCCGCATCGACCACATGCTCTCTCTGACCTGGAAATTCTTCACCCCGTTGTCGCTGGCGTTATTGATCGTCACGGCGATCACGGATAAGGTGTTGGACCAGTTGAACGCATCCACCCTGATCTACGTGCTGGTGATGCTGGCGATGAATATCCTCGTTGGCTGGGTGACGTTGGCCATTGTCCGCAGCTATGCCCGGCGGGAGCGGAAGATTACCGAGTTCCGTCCGGAGGCGGCTACCGCTCCGGCAGCCACGCCGGCCTCCACCCTTCCAAATTCGAATTGATGTGGAGTGTGCTCATGACGCCTGTGCAAATCGTTTTTATTCTGGTGGCAATCGCCACCCTGGGCGCGGCCTTAATGACCGTGCTCGTCCGTAACCTGGTACATGCCGCTCTCTGGCTGGTCGTCGCCCTGTTCGGCATCGCTGTTTTTTACGTGCTGCTCTCCGCTTCATTCCTGGCAGTGGCGCAAGTGGTGATCTACATCGGCGCAATCGCCATTCTGATGATCTTTGCCATCATGCTCACCCGGCGTACGGATGTGGAAGATCGCCCGCAGACCAATTCGAATTGGGGATGGGCGGCTGTGCTGGCGGCCTTGACCTTCGGTGGGGTAACCTGGACCCTGGTAAACTGGCCGGGCTTCGGCATCGCTGTTCCTGAGGTTGAACTGACCATCGACCCGCTGCGCGAACTTGGGTCGGCCCTGGTTTCGCCCAATGCGTACGTGCTGCCCTTCGAAGTCGCCTCGATTTTGCTGCTGGCGGCGCTGGTCGGGGCGATCGTTGTTGCCTGGGACCGGAGCCGTTAGGAGGAAGAAATGATCCCATTATCCTGGTATTTGATGTTTTCCGCGGCTCTGTTCAGCATCGGTCTCTTCGGGGTGCTCTCCCGCAAAAATGCAGTCGCGATTCTGATGGGAATCGAGTTGATGCTCAACGCAGTGAACGTCAACCTGGTAGCCTTCTGGCGCTACCGCACCCCGGATTTTATCGGCGGCCATGTGTTCGCCGTGATCGTGTTTGCGGTCGCGGCGGCCGAGGTGGCCGTTGGCCTGGCCCTGTTCATTTCCGTATATCGCCGCAGGAAAACGGTGGCGGCGGATGAAATTGATCTGCTCAAGTACTAAGCCTCTCTTCAGCCCGCGTGCGCCCAGAATGGTAAGCGGGATGTTGAAATTCCGGAGTTCGATAGAGGAGTGTTATGGCAACTGAAACACTGATCTGGTTAGTTCCTCTTCCGCCGCTGCTGGCCTTTTTTCTGATCGTGTTATTCACAAACCGCAACAAAGCGCTCAGCCATACGATTGCGATCGGCGCGGCCCTGCTCTCTTTCATCGGGAGCATGGTCATTTTTGCCCGTTCTCTACAGGTGGATCATCTTGGCGAGCACCCGTTCGTCTCCAGCATCCCCTGGCTGCCAATGGGAGAGGACTGGTTCTTCATCGGCGTGCAGATCGACCCCCTCTCGTCGGTTGCCCTGTTTTTCGTGGCCGTGACTGTACTGATGATCTTCATCTACAGCGTTGGCTATCATAACTTTGGCCAGCCGGCGGGCGATCACGATCGCAAGGGGCTCCCCCCGCACGGGGCTACGGTCCTGGACGCTCACGGGCACACGCACACCGTCCCCTCGGTTGAACCGATGTACTCGCGGTTTTTTGCCTTCATCGCCTTGTTCGCGTTCGGCATGTACACCCTGGTGGTCTCCGATAACCTGCTGACCCTCTTTGTGGGTTGGGAGATCATGGGCCTGTGTTCGTACCTGCTGATCGGGTTCTGGTATGGCAAACCCTCGGCCAGGGCGGCGATGGTCAAGGCTTTCCTGACTACCCGCGTGGGCGATATGTTCATGCTGCTGGGCATTGTGTATCTTTTCTCGCAGACCGGCTCGCTGAACTACCGCGATATTTTCTACAACCAGGAGGTGTTGGACACCCTGGCAGCGACCGGTTCCGGGTTCCTGGGCCTCTCGGCAGCCGGGTTGATCGGCCTGCTGCTGTTCCTCGGCACGGTGGGCAAATCTGCCCAGTGGCCGCTGCACATCTGGCTTCCGGACGCGATGGAAGGCCCGACCCCGGTTTCGGCGATGATCCATGCCGCCACCATGGTCTCGGCCGGCGTCTATATGATCATCCGCTCCTTCCCCCTGATTTCTGCCGGGTGGGAGCACGGCGCGCCCCTGACCCCCACGCTGATGGTGATGACATTCATCGGCGCCTTCACCGCCCTGTTCGCGGCGACGATCGCCCTGGCTCAGAATGACATCAAACGTGTTCTGGCCTACTCCACGATCTCCCAACTGGGGTACATGGTGGCAGCTCTCGGCATTGGGGCTTACGTAGCTGCCGCTTTCCACCTGGTCACCCATGCCTTCTTCAAAGCGCTGCTCTTCCTCGGTTCCGGTTCGGTGATCCACGGCATGGAGCACGGGGTGATGCACACCGGACAGCATATCGACCCGCAAGATATGTACAACATGGGTGGCCTGCGCAAGAAAATGCCGGTCACGTTCTGGACATTCTTGATCGGCGGCCTGGCGCTCTCCGGCTTCCCGCTGGTCACAGCCGGTTTCTGGTCTAAAGATGAAATCCTGGCCGAGGCATTTGGCACTCAGCAACTGGCCGTCTTCCTGGTCTTGGCGGCTGCAGCCCTGCTGACCGCCTTCTATACCATGCGGCAGATTACCCTGACCTTCCTGGGAGAGCCCCGGTCTGAGGCCGCCTGCCATGCGCAGGAGACTCCCTGGACGATGACCCTGCCCCTGGTGGTTTTGGCTTTCTTCTCCGTAACCGCCGGTTGGGTAGGGATCCCGGAGCACTTCCCGCTGATCGGCGGGCTGGTACCGAACTTGTTCCACGCTTTTGTCGCCGGTACCCTGCTGGAGCATCTGGCTGCGGTGGAGTTCAATATCGTGCCTCTGCTCACCTCGCTGGTGGTGGCTCTCGGCGGCCTCGCCCTGGGATGGGTGGTTTACAAAGACGTGCGCGCAGGGCAGCCCGATCCGATGGCCACCCGGTTGGGGAGCTTCTTCAACGTCTTACGCAATAAATACTACTTCGACGAAATCTACGAAAGAATTATCTATCGCCCTGCGAACTGGGTGGCCGAGAAATTCGCTACCGCCTTCCTCGATCAGGGTGTGATCGACGGGATCTTGCATGGGGTCGCTCGCCTGACACCCGAGATCGGCACGGTGCTGCGTAATTACATCGATCGTCCGGTGGTCAATGGTTTTGGCGATTTTATCGGCGAAAGTATAAAAAAGCTGGGCTTCCTGTTCCGGCCGATCCAAACTGGGCGTGTCCAGCAGTATATGATACTGGCCCTGATCAGCCTCACAGCTTTTAGCGCGCTGTTCTATTATCTGTTGGTCAGCGCCCGTTGATGGAAAAAATAGTGTAGGAGCGATCGATGGAATTCATTGGCGATCATCTGCTAACGCTCATCTTGTTTACCCCTGTGCTGGCCGCAGTGGTGGTCTTGCTGCTGCCGAAAGAACAGGAGAATCTGATCCGGTGGACAGCGTTCGCGCTCAGCTTTATTCCGCTGGCGCTGACTCTGGCGGTGTGGTTCAACTTCGACTCGGGGCTGCCCGGTTTCCAATTCGAAGAACGGGCGGTCTGGTACAGCGCCATCAACTCCTATTATCACCTGGGGGTCGATGGGATCTCGCTGACGATGGTCCTGCTCACCACGCTGCTCACTCCGCTGGCAATCCTGGCGTCGTTCAGTGTCAAAGAGAATATCAAGACCTACATGATCCTGTTCTTCCTGCTGGAGATGGGGATGCTGGGGGTCTTCGTGGTGCTGGACCTGCTTCTGTTCTTCGTGTTCTGGGAGTTTGGCCTGGTGCCGATGTATTTCTTGATCAACCAGTGGGGAAGCGAGAAGGGTGAGCGTAAGCTCTGGGGCGGCCGGACGGTGTCTGCCCGGCAGTACGCCTCCTTTAAATTCATGATCTACACCATGGCCGGGTCTCTGGGCCTGCTTCTGGCCATTCAGATGATCGGCCTGATCACCGGCAGTTTCGATCTTCCGGAGGTGTACCAGTCGTGGAGGAGCCTGGAGGGCTCGGTGCTGGGGATCCCGGTGAGCACGCTGAAGACCTTCGCTTTCTGGGCCTTCACCATCGCCTTCGCGATCAAGGTTCCTGTATGGCCCTTCCACACCTGGCTGCCCGACGCTCACACCGAAGCTCCGACGGCCGGTTCGATGATCCTGGCCGGGGTGCTGTTGAAGCTGGGGGCATATGGGTTCCTGCGCCTGGTGCTGCCTCTGTACCCGGAAGAATCCCGGTTGTTCGCCGGAGTGCTGGCCTTGCTGGCGGTCCTGGCGATTATCATGGGCGCCCTGGCATCTTACGCTCAGGACGATTTCAAGCGGCTGGTGGCCTATTCTTCGGTCAACCACATGGGCTTTGTGGTGTTAGGGATCGCGGCCGCGGCTTATACGGCGGGCACGGAGAACGCCACGATCGCGCTCAATGGGGCCGTGCTGCAAATGTTCAACCACGGTCTATCTGCAGCGGGCATGTTCTTCCTGGTTGGTGTTATCTATGAACGCACCCATACCCGCGATCTGAACGAATACGGCGGGCTCTTCCCACTGGTACCGGTCTACGGAGGGATCCTCATCTTCACCTCGATGGCCTCCCTGGGGCTGCCTGGACTGAACGGATTTGTCTCCGAGTTCCTCGTCGTGCGCGGTGTCTGGCCGATCTTCACGGTATATACCGCTCTGGCGATGATCGGCCTGTTCTTTACCGGCGCTTATATTCTGAAAGGCCTGCGCAAGGTCCTGCACGGACCGCTGAATGAGCGCTGGGTGGGGCACCTGAACGAGATCAATGCCCGAGAAATCTTCGTCATCGTTCCGCTGATGATCCTGATGCTGTGGATTGGCATCTGGCCGACCTGGATCCTGGGCGTCATCAATGATGCGGTGGTCATGTTGTTCTAAAACGATCGAAACGGAACTGCTGGGGCGGCTGCCTCAGCCGCTCCGCTCGACCGTCTATCGAGGTGATTCATGGAATTTCCAATCCTAAGTGTCATCGTCTTTACGCCAGCGATTGCCGCCGTACTGATCCTGTTGATACCCGGCGAGCGTCACTCCGAGGTGCGGGTTACCGCCCTGGCCGCGGCGACCTTTGCCCTGCTGCTCTCCATATGGGCATACTTCAGCTACGATGTCAGCGCCGGCGGTTACCAGTTTGTTGAGCGCTACGAATGGCTGCCAGCCCTGGGCATATCGTACTACGTGGGGATGGACGGGATCAACGGTCCGCTGGTGCTGCTCACCGGCATCGTGATGTTCACCGGCGTGCTGATCTCGTGGAAGATTGACGACCGGCCGCGGGAGTTCTTTGCCTTCTTGTTCATCCTTGCGACCGGCGTGTTCGGGGTGTTCGTCGCTCTGGACCTGTTCATGCTGTTCTTCTTCTACGAAATCGCCGTGTTCCCCATGTACCTGCTGATCGCCATCTGGGGCTGGAAGGTGACCCGAGAATATGCAGCCATGAAGCTGACGCTGTACCTCTTCGTCGGCTCGGTCATCGCTCTGGTCGGCGCGCTGGCGATGTTCTTCACCGCGGGCCTGGGCACTTTTGATATGATCGCCATGGAGCAGGCGGGGTTCTCGAGGAATTTCCAGCTCTTCTGGTTCCCGTTCGTCTTCTTCGGGTTTGCCATTCTGGGCGGCATTTTCCCCTTCCACAACTGGAGCCCTGACGGCCACGTGGCGGCGCCCACCGCAGTCTCGATGTTCCATGCCGGTGTGCTGATGAAGCTGGGCGCGTTCGCAGCCCTGCGGGTTGGGATCATGCTGCTGCCTGAAGGCGCTCGCTTCCACATGCCCTGGATCATCCTGCTGACCCTGGTCAATGTGGTCTACGGGGCTTACATTGCCATGGTTCAGACCGATTTCAAATATGTTATCGGCTTCTCCTCGGTCTCCCATATGGGTCTGGTGGCGATGGGCTTCGCCACCCTCACTCCCCAGGGTTTGCTCGGGGCGGGGGTGCAAATGTTCTCCCACGGTGTGATGACGGCCCTGTTCTTTGCTGTGGTCGGGATGATCTACGATCAGGCGCACACGCGTGAGATCGATCAACTGGGAGGCGTACGGAAGGTAATGCCGATGGTGATGGTGGCATTTATCGTCGGCGGCCTGGTATCAATGGGTATGCCTGGTTTTTCCGGCTTTATCGCTGAATTTCCGATTTTTATGGGTCTATGGGCCAGTTATCCATGGATCGCAATTGTGGCGGTCATCTCGATCGTTATCACGGCAGCCTATATCATCCGCATCATCGGGAAAGTGTTCTTCGGGGGAATCCCGGCCGAGTTGGATGGGCACCTTCAAGACGTCACCGTGTTAGACAAGGTCGCCCTGGTCTTCCTGGCGGGGATCCTGATTTTGGTGGGGGTGTATCCGAGTGTGATGGTGCCGATGGTTCAATCGGGTGTGGATAATATCCTGCGCCTGTTGGGAGGTGCATAGTGCTCGTCGATTTTCAACCCTCAATGTTTCTCGCCATCATCCCTGAGATCTCCCTGGTCATTCTGGGTACGGTCATCCTGATCGTCGATCTCATTTTGCCCAAAGACCATAAAAGCAGTCTCTCCTGGGTCAGCGCTGCCGGGCTGTTTTTGATCCTGATAATCAGCCTGCTCGTTGCCCGGCCGGGGACAGGAGGGGAAGTCGCCTGGGGCGGAATGGTGCGCCACGATTGGCTGGGTTTCCTCTTCAAGATGGTGTTCTTATTTGCCGCCGGGATCACCTCGCTGTTCGCCTCCAACTATGAGCGGTTGGGCAAACGGGGCGAGTTTTATATCCTGATGCTGGCTTCCACCCTGGGCATGATGCTGATGGCTTCGGCTGCTGACCTGATCATGCTCTATCTGGCAATAGAGACCACCTCGATTCCGCTGTACGTGCTGGCCGGTTTCATGAACCGAGACGACAAGTCGACTGAAGCCGGGTTCAAGTACCTGCTGTTCGGGGCGATGACCTCAACCATGATGCTTTACGGCTTCAGCCTGCTGTACGGGTTTTCGGGGACGACCAACCTATATCTGCTGGCCGAGGGTCTCCGCTCCGGCAGCCTGCCGCTGGTATCGCTGGTCGGCAGCCTGCTCTTGATCCTGGTCGGGTTCGGCTTCAAGATCTCCGTGGTGCCGCTGCACTTCTGGGCTCCGGATGTGTACGAGGGCGCTCCGACGCCGGTGGCAGGTTTCCTTTCCACGGCGTCCAAGGCGGCCGGTTTCGCCGTTCTCGTCCGGGTGCTCCTGGCTGTTTTCCCCGACATCCAGCTCGAGTGGGGCTCGGTGATGGCAGCCATCTCGGTGGCGACGATGACCCTGGGGAATCTGTTGGCCCTGGCGCAGCGCAACATCAAGCGCATGCTGGCGTACTCCTCGATCGCCCACGCCGGATACGCGCTGATCGGTGTCGTCGCTCTGGGCGAGCTGGGCGTGACCAGTATGGTCTTCTACTTGATCGTGTATCTGGTGACGAACCTGGCCGCGTTTGGGGTCGTGGCGGCTTATGGACAGATCAGCGGATCGGATGAGATTTCCGCCTATGCGGGGATGAGCCGGCGCAACCCTGGCCTGGCGCTGGTGATGCTGGTCGCTTTCCTGTCTCTGGCGGGGATGCCGCCCTTCGGCGGGTTTGTGGTCAAGTTCGCCGTCTTCGCAGCCGCAGTGCGCGCCGACCTGGTCTGGCTGGCCGTCGTCGCGGTCATCAACTCGATCGTCGGCCTGTACTACTACCTGACCGTGCTTAAAGTCGTGTACCTGTACCGTTCCGAGGACGATCAACTGCCTGCGCCCCTCACCGGCGCTTACCGGTTGGGCCTGGCAGTGCTCACGCTGGGGATTGTCCTCATGGGCACGGTGTTAGCCCCGTGGTTCGATTGGGCCGCGACGGCTGCTGTGGCACTATTCTAGGTCTGAAGGTGGGGCATGGCGAGGCGAAACGAATGCGATCACAGGACCCAGGCCGCTGTGCACCCACCTTATTGGACAAGATTAGTGTTTATTGACGGAATTCATCTGCTTGTGATACAATTCTCGAACGATGAGCCAGACAAACGATCCGTCCGGTAAGAACCGCTCCCAATATGCCTTCAACCTGACCCTGGCGGCGGTTGCCGGGCAAGTAGGTTGTCTCACCCTGCTTATAGTGCTTGGGGCGCTCGTAGGGGGGTTGTGGTTAGACAACCAGTTCAATACTCGTCCCCTGTTTACAATCATTTTAATGGTCGCGAGTGTGCCGGTCACGCTTGTCGTGATGTTTTGGGTCGTGAACAAAGCGACTGCGAGAATCCGGAACACTCCAAAACAAAACAACAATACAGACTCATAGAAAAGAGGAGGAGCCGCAAGTGGAAGAGGGACGCAAATGGCGTTACGGTGTAAACCGCTGGTTTGTTTTACTCTTCATTATCTTGAACGTATTGGCTGCGCGCTGGTACGGCCCCGTGCTGCCGCACATTCAGCTTCCGGCTGAGGTGATTGGGCACATCGGCGGGCTGCCAATCTACAATACGTTCACTGCGATGCTGCTTGCAGATATCATACTGCTGCTCATCGCCTTCGCTGTCAACCGGGCTGCAACGAGTGGAGACCTGGTACCACGCGGCCTGGCCGGCGCCGTGGAGGCGCTGCTGGAGGTCATTTACAACCTGACAGAAACCACGGCCGGGAAATGGACCCGCACGATTTTCCCTTTCTTCGCCACGATCACCCTGATGGTCCTGGTCGTCAACTGGATGGAGTTGATCCCCGGGGTGGATAGCATCGGTGTGCTGCACGAGTCGCCTGCCGGAATCGAAGGCCACGCGGTCGAGCAGACGCCCCTGGGGCCCACGATCACCGGAGAAGAGGGACACTTCTCCCTGATCCCATTCGTGCGGGTGCTGTCAACCGATCTGAACTTCACCGTCGCCCTGGCGCTGATTGCAGTGATCATGACCCAGGTGATCGGCGCTCAGGCTTTGGGGATCAGCTACTTCAGCAAATTCATCAATGTCGGCGGTTTGTTCAAACGGCCGATCTTCGGGGTCATTGATTTCGGCGTCGGGATCCTTGAACTGATCTCCGAAATTTCGAAGATCCTGTCATTCTCCTTCCGTCTATTCGGAAACATCTTCGCTGGCTCCGTCCTCTTGTTCGTGATTGGTACCCTGGTGCCCGTGTTTGCCCAATCCATGTTCCTGGGGTTGGAGTTCTTCGTCGGGCTGATCCAGGCGGTCGTGTTCGGTATGCTGACTATGGTGTTCATGGCGCAAGCGACGCAGGGTCACGGTGAGCATCACGAAGAAGAGCAGCACATCCAGGAGCCGGAAACGGTGTAAGGGAAAAACGTAAAGCACAGCCATTGACGGAACCAGTGCGATAAGGCTGTGAATTACGCTGGTCGCCTGGGTGAGACCACAGCAGCCCGGGCATACCGCTAAAAAACAATTCGATTGACATCTTAGGAGGCTTAGGAGATAACAATGGAAGTAGAAGCAGCGCGACTCATAGGAGCGGGCCTGGCGATGATCGGAACGATCGGAGCCGGTTTGGGTATTGGCGTTCTGGTGAACGGAGCGGTGCAGGGAATCGCGCGCAACCCTGATGCGAGCGGAACTGTTCAGACCAACATGATTTTGGGTATTGCCTTTGCTGAGGCGGTCGCGATCTACTGTCTGGTGGTCGCGCTCTTGATCCTCTTCGTCGGCTAATTCGATCAATGAAACCTGGATAGCTGCGAAAGGAGATTTCGTTGGAAGCACTAGGCTTAAACTTAGGATATCTGCTGGTCCAGATATTCAACTTCGCAATCATCTTTGTCGTCCTGCGGGCCTGGGTCTATAAACCGATTCTGGGCCTGCTGGAGAAAAGGCGACTGACCATCGCCCAGGGGTTGGAGGATGCCCGGGTCGCCGCGGAAGCGCGGGAGAACGCGGAGGAAGAAGCCCGGCGGATTATCGCTGAAGCCCAGGCCAGCGCCGCGCAAAAGGTGCGTGAATCATCCGAGAGGGCTGAAGCGGCGGGCCGCGAGATTCTGGCCGAAGCTGAAGTTGAAGCAAGCCGCGTGCGGGAAGCAGCCCTTCAGGAAGCCCAACAGGAGCGGGAGCGGGCTCTGGGAGACCTGCGGGGCCAGGTGGCCGCATTGGCTATGGCAGCAGCCCGGCGCTTGATCGGCGAGACGATGGATGAGCAGCGCCAGCACGCCCTGATTCAAGAGTTCTTCACCGGGCTCCAGAACGGGCGCGTACGCATCCTGGAGAACGCCAATGTCGCCGGATCTTCGGCAGAGGTGACCAGCGCGGTCCCACTTACCGACGATGAGAAAAATAATATCCGCCAGGATATCCAATCCAGGCTGGGTAGCCAGGCGACGGTGAACTTCCGGGTTGATCCGTCGATCCTGGGTGGGATCATCATCCGCGTTGGCGATAAAGTGCTGGATGGATCGGTCTCTGGCCAACTGGAGACAATGCGCCAGAGTCTGAGCTAGATTTCGACCAATCAGAGATTGCGTATAGGTGGGGCCCACCCCACCTATACGTTGTTAAATTATGGTTACACAATCGAAACCGCACGATTTCCTGAAGTTTTCCGAATTGGCCCGGCAGCTTCCGGCCGGCCTGATCCTTTCTCAAACGCAGGATCCACATGCTTACAGCGGCCAGGATCCGGAGATCAGGGGCATTGCCCTCGATTCGCGCCAGGTGAAGCCGGGCGAACTTTTTGTCGCCCTGGCCGGTGGTTCGGTGGATGGGCACCGGTTCATCGCCGATGCAGTGCAACGAGGGGCCGCGGCGGTGGTCGGCAGCCAGCCGGGAGTGAGCATTCCGGTCCCTTACCTGCAGGTGGCCGATGGCCGCCTGGCGCTGGCCTACCTTGCCGCCGGGTTTTACGATTTTCCAGGACGGAAACTGGCAGTGGTAGGGGTGACCGGGACAGATGGAAAGACCACGACGGCCAACCTGATATTCCAGGTGCTCCTGGCCGCCGGATTGAAGACAGGTATGATCTCAACCGTCAACGCCGTCATTGGGTCTGAGATCCTGGATACGGGCTTTCACGTCACCACACCCGAGGCGCCAGATGTGCAGGGTTACCTGGCGCGAATGGTGGCGGCCGGTCTGACCCATGTGGTGCTGGAAGCGACCTCACACGGGCTGGCGCAGGAGCGCGCCGCGGCGGTCGAATTCGACGCCGCGGTGGTCACCAACATCACCCACGAACACCTGGATTATCACGGCTCTTATGACGGGTACCGGGCAGCCAAGGCGAAACTGTTCGCCGATCTGACTCGTGAGCAAAGAAAGCCCCGTCCCACCCCTCGAGGTGCGATCCTCAACCGGGACGATAGTTCGTATGAATATCTGTGCCAGGTATTGCAATCCGGGCAAGCGAAAACCGGGGCTGAGGTCCAGCAGATCAGCTACGGGATGCATCCGGAGGCGGATTTTACAGCCGAAGCGATTGATTACCGGCCCGATGGTATGCGCTTTGTTATCAAAGGCCCGGGTGGGTTCGAAGCGCCGGTCGTCTGCCGGTTGGCGGGCACGTTCAACGTGTCGAACTGCCTGGCAGCGGCTGCCCTAGGGGCCGGCCTCTTTGGTCTTGGCCCCGAAGCCGTGTCCGCCGGGATCGATTCGCTGCCGGGTGTGACCGGACGCATGGAGCGGATCGACCTGGGGCAAGATTTCACCGCCATTGTCGATTTTGCGCACACGCCCAACGCCCTCAAGCGGGCCCTGGATGCTGTGCGCCAGATGGTCCCCCAGGGGCGGGTAATCGCCGTGTTTGGCTCGGCGGGTTTGCGCGACCGGGCCAAGCGGCGCATGATGGCCGAGACCTCGGCGGAGCTGGCTGATTTGACCGTGTTGACGGCTGAAGACCCGCGCACCGAGTCGCTCGACCAGATCCTGGCCGAGATGGCCGCCGGGGCGGAGGCGAAGGGCGGTATAGAAGGAAAGACCTTCTGGCGAGTGCCGGACCGGGGCGAAGCGATACGCTTCGCCATCCGCCTGGCGCGACCGGGTGATGTGGTCATCGCCTGCGGCAAGGGGCACGAGCAGTCGATGTGTTTCGGTGAGACGGAATATCTGTGGGACGACCGGACGGCGATGCGAGCCGCCCTGTCCGAGCATCTGGGCGTGCCGGGGCCGGCAATGCCCTACCTGCCTACTTCGCCCTAAGTGAAGAGTGGTTGAACGCGATAAGTGCGTTTCGGCCTTGGTTCAGGGCCGAAACGCACTTATTGGTCGCTGTTCGATTTTTGGGTTTAGTCGCCTGAAGAGGTCGTTTTCTCCGCGACCAGGGGTTTCTTTGGAGCTGGCTTGCGGAGGAATACGCTCCAATAAACGGCTGCGACCAGGATGGCGCCGCCGATGATGTTGCCGATGGTGACGGGGAGCAGGTTCGCGATGAAGAAATTACCCCAGGTCAGGGAGGCATAGTCGGCCGGGGTCTTCCCGATCATCTGCCAGAAGCCTTCGCCGGCGAAGTTTTTGATGAACAGGGCGACCGGAATGAAGTACATGTTGGCGATGCTGTGCTCGAAACCGGCGGCAACAAAGGCCGAGATGGGGAAAACGATCGCCGCGATCTTATCCAATGCCGTCCGAGCGCTGTAGGTCATCCACACTGCCAGGCAGACCAGTGCGTTACACAGGATACCGAGGGCAATAGCCTGGATAAAATCAAGCTGAACTTTCCCGTTGGCAATATTCAGCGCGGTCAACCCGATAGCGCCCGATCCGAACTCGTACTGCTTGCTGGTGAAGACCATAATCGCAGTCGCGACCGAACCGACGAAGTTCCCCAGGTAAACAATCCCCCAGTTTCGCAGTAAGGCAGCAGTGCTGACTTTGCCACTGGCCCAGGCAATGACGATAAGATTATTCCCGGTAAACAGTTCTGCCCCGCCGACGACGACCAGGATCAGGCCCAGGCAGAACACCAGGCCGGTGAGCAAACGGGTGAAGCCATAAGGAAAACCGGTGCTGAAAGCTTTTGCGCCTTCGGCGGTATTGACTGCAATCCCCCCAGAAGCCACTGTTGTGGCGAAAATTGCACCCAGGGCGATAAAGGCGCCTGCCAGCACCGCCAGGGTGAACATGGTGAAGGTCTGCATCTCAGCTTTACGTACACCAATTGCCTCGGCTTTGGTGGCCATCTCGGCTGGGAGGAGCGCGTCGATATTAAATTCGGCAGCCATATGGATCTTTTGTAACTCCTTTTTCTACTTTTGATTGTTATTCACCCTCCTCCCCGGCTTGTGGGCAACCGAGGGGGAGAGAAATAGCCCATTTATTTCCGGCGGTTCCGGCCGGCGAGAATAACCCAGAGAAACGCCACACCGGAGACACCGAGCAGGATATCTCCCAAGGGATGCTGCTCAGCTAAGTACATCTGAGTCCCTGACAGCAGGAGCGCGGCAAAAACGACCGCCGCAGTAACCTGGCGCAGCGAGCGATCCAACTGTGAGACCTGGCGGTTCACCTCGGGCGCCTGCACCGCAACCTCTCCCCGTTCCAATCGGGTGAGAAGCTGATCCATCTTGCGCGGCACAGAGACCAGCGAGCGCACCAGCACCTGCGCTTCACTCCAGAGCGTGTCACCGGCGGAGCGAGCTTCTTCGGCGACCAGCCGCTGGGCGTAAGGCACCAGGTGATCCCAGAGGTTGAAATCCGGATCCAGCCCGGTGCACATGCCGGAGAGTATTCCCACCGTCCGTCCGAGAAAGATCAGGTCTTGAGGCACCTGGAACGGCATGGCGAAAAGCAGCTCCCGGAACTCCGAGGCGATCGTCCGCAGCTCCTGGGGGCTGATCTCGCGCAGCTCATTCATCGTCTTGCCCCAGAAACGGTCGAACATCTGGCTCTCGGCTCTTTCAAGCAGTTCCAGGTCGGCCTCTGGGAGCAGGATACCGAGCGTCTGGTAGGAACGCACGACACGGCCGGGATCTTGTGTGCCAACGCCGATGAGCATCTCGCGGAGACCCTCCTTCAACCGGGGGGGCACCTTGCCGACCATGCCAAAATCTATGAAGGTGAGTTTCCAATCATCAGGGGTTGGCCCGGGCTGAACGAACAGGTTGCCGGGATGTGGGTCGGCGTGAAAGAAACCGTCGACGAAAATCTGCTGCAGGTAGGTATCCAACAGGCGAGATGCAACCTGGCTGCGGCTGATCCCGGCAGCGGAAATAGCCTCGTAATCGGTGATCTTGATCGACCACACGTTTTCCAGGGTCAGTGCGCGCTGGGTGGTATGCGTCCAGACCACGCGCGGGACGCGGATCTCCTCTCGGGTCGCAAAGTTGGCGGCAAAAGTTTCAGCGTTTTTGCCTTCCGCCAGATAATCGATCTCTTCGTAGAGAATACGAGAGAACTCTACCAACAGAGAGGGGACATCGACGCGGCGACGAATGGGCCGGTAGCGGTGCAGCCAGTCGCCCACGGTGCGAAGCGCAGCCAGGTCGGTCGCGATAATCTGTTCGATCTGTGGGCGCTGGATTTTGACCACCACGGAGTACAGGTGATCCTCCGAGGCATCTCCGGAAGAAAGACCAGCAGGTTGTGAAGGTGCTATCCAGGCCCTGTGGACCTGGCCAAGGGAGGCGGCCGCCAGGGGCTCGGTCTCAAAGCGAGCGAACTTTTTATTGAGCGGCATGCCGAATTCTACTTCGGCAACCTGGCGGATACCTTCAAATGGTACTGCAGGAACAGCATCCTGCAGACCGGCGAGCTCTGCGGTGAACTCCGCCGGCAGTACATCGACTCGGGTCGAGAGAAACTGGCCGACCTTGATCAGCACTCCGCCCATCTCCACCGCCAGGTTGCGGAAGGAGGCGGCAGATTTGCGGAACCGGGTTGGGCGGGTACGTCGAGACCAGGCACGCAGGCCAAGCTTTGGTAGGACCAGATCCCATAAGGCAAAGCTGAGCAAGATACGAGCAAAAAAGAAAACAATTCTACGATAACGTGTGCGAATCATAGCTGCAGAAGAATTATACCTTGTGAATCGGCTTTAAAGGGTGGCGCAGACCTATTTGTGCAAAAAATCACCCACTAACTCGGGGTCATCTCGCCTGGAAAGCCGGAAAAACTGGAAAACCCGGCAGAATGGGGAGCCTGGTGAAATCGGCTCAGTTTTGTGGTATCCTACCACTCATGTCTGATAAGATTGACTTCGCCGCGCTTTACGCTCAATTTGAGGCGCCCATTGCTGCTTTTAATTGTGGTGACCGGTGTGCGCCTTATAATGAACGCGGGGTGCCTTTCTGTTGTGATACCAGGCATGCGGTGCCAACCGCTTATCTGGATGAGTGGGGGTATTTAAAGGAAAACACCGACCTGTGGCACTTGTGGAGTTCGGATGATCCGGCCGAAACGGCTGCATTGGAACAGCAAACTCCTAGGGATCAGGTGCTGATCGCCTGCCAGGGGCACACCCGCTGCCAGCGGGGATTTCGATCTCTGACCTGCAGAGCTTTTCCTTTTTTTCCGTATCTGAACCGCGAGGGTGAGTTCTTGGGCTTGTCGTATTACTGGGAGTATGAGGACCGCTGTTGGGTGATCAGCAATTTGCAGATCGTCAGCCCGGAGTACAGGGAGCAGTTCATTGCGGCTTATGACCTCATCTTCGAGCGCTTTCCAGGCGAGCGGGAGAACTTCCGTTATCACTCGATCGTGATGCGCCGCGTGTTTGGCAGGCGCAAACGTTCGATTCCGCTGCTGCACCGCGACGGGAAGACGTATATGGTCGCGCCCGGCGGCGGAAAGATGCGCCAGGTTGATCCCGCCTCGCTTCCGAAGTTCGGGCCCTACGAAATTGCGGCGGAACTGCCATTTGCAGATGAACTGATCAAGTAACCGGTTGAGTGGGGTAATCAATGGCTGCCATATCATCGGAATTCTCATTGAGCACGCGTTTTCAATCAGACCGCAGGGGACCGGTCCGGTGGATCTTTTCCCATGCGATCCGCTACTGGCCGCTGATCCTGACGATGCTGGTGGGGGCTTTTGGCAATGCCTTCCTGGCTGCGGTGGTGCCCGACCTGATCGGGCGGGCCTTCAACGGAATCCTGGCCGATCCTCCGGATATCAATTTGCTCCTGGTGGTTGCGCTTTGGATTGCGGGCACCCAGGTACTGCGAGGTTTTCTCCAATTCGGCCGGAATTTCAGCGCGGAGCTGATCGGTCAACGCATCGAGCGGGATGCGCGCGACGAACTGTACGTGAGCCTGTTGGGGAAGAGTATGACTTTCCACAGCCTGCAGCCGGTGGGAGATACCATGGCGCGGGCGACCAACGATGTCCGCGAGATGAACTTGATGTTCAGCCCGGGCATCAACCTGGTAGTAGGCTCGGCCAATTTTCTGATAATGCCGCTGCTGTTCGCTCCGCGCTACCATCCGGCGCTGATCATCACACCGGCCCTGTTCATGGTGGGATATATTCTGGCTTTGTGGCAGTATTTAGGTGAGTTGGATCCGATCACGACCGGCGTGCGCGAGGCATTTGGCCGGTTGAACACCCGCCTGGCCGAAGCCATCGATGGGATCGAGACGGTGAAAGGCATGGCCCAGGAAAGGAACGAAATCAGCCGTTTTCACCGCAACGCGCGGAAGTTCCGGGATGCATCCGTCCGCCAGGGCGATGTGGAAGCCCGGTTTCTGCCGCTGCTGCTCCTGGGATTAACTGAAGCAGGTGGCCTGGTGCACTCGCTCATCCTGTTTCGCCAGGGCTTGATCGATGTCGGCGAAGTGGTCGCCTTCTTTGGGCTGATCCAATTGTTCGGTTTTCCGACTTTCGCCTCTCTGTTCGCTTATTCGCAGGTATCCCTCGGCGTCGCCGGAGCCAGGCGGATCCTGGAATTGATCAACCGGGAGACCCAACTGGACCAGAACCTGGGTGGGTACACCGGCCCAATGAAAGGGGCGATCGAGTTCAGGGATGTGAGCTTTGCTTACAACGCGGGCGATCCGGTTTTGGAGAATATCTCCTTCACGGTCAAACCCGGGCAGACGGTGGCAATTGTCGGCCAAACCGGGTCGGGGAAAACGTCCCTGGCGAAACTGGTCAACCGCACCTATGATGTCAGCTCAGGGCAGGTCCTGGTCGATGGGGTGGACGTGCGCGAATGGAATCTGGAAGCCCTTCGCCGCGGAATTTCGATCATCGAGCAGGATATTTTCCTATTCTCGCGCACAGTTTCCGAGAATATTGCCTTTGGGAAACAGGATGCCAGCCAGGAGGAGATCGAGGATGTGGCAAAAGCAGCCCAGGCACACGATTTTATCCTCTCATTTCAGGATCAATACAACACCAAAATCGGTGAGCGTGGGGTGACCCTTTCCGGCGGCCAACGCCAGCGCCTGGCTCTGGCCCGCGCCTTCCTGACCGATCCGTGCATCCTTGTGTTGGACGATTCCACCAGCGCGATCGACAGCGCCACGGAGGACAAAATTCAGCGGGCGATCTTCACCGCAGCCCGCGGTCGCACGACCCTGATCATCACTCACCGCCTATCGCAAATTCGTTGGGCAGACCTGATCCTGGTCCTGCGGAACGGGCGGCTGGTGGCCGCCGGCTCACACGACGAGTTGATGCAGACTTCCGAGGCTTACCGGCGGATATTCACCGAAGGATAAACTTCAATGAGCTTCTTTTCCGGCTTAGATGTTGAACGGTACGACCGGCAATACACCGACAGGCAGCTCGTGCGGCGGATGTTGGATTATTTTCGCCCGCATTGGAAGCGTTTGGTGTGGGTCACCGTCCTGCTGCTAACCATCGCCGCGTCCGGCGCAGCCACACCCCTGATCGTCGCCCGCGGTGTTGACCTGTTGGATGAGACATTTTCAGAAACCATAATGTGGCTGCTCTCCGGAGCTGTGCTGGTGGCAGGGGTAACTGTGTGGGGGGCCAATTGGATGCGCCGGCGCCTGACGGCGCGCATGATTGGTGACATCGTCATGACGCTGCGCTACGATGCCTTCCGCGCCTCGGCCGCCCACGATCTATCTTTTTACGATGAATTCTCCTCGGGGAAGGTGGTCTCCCGGATCACTTCGGATACGCAGGAATTCGGACAAACAGTGGTCCTGGTTACCGATTTGATCTCCCAGTTTATCCAGGCGTTCATCTTAGGGACTGCGCTGGTGTTCATCGACTGGAAGCTCTCCCTGCTGCTGTTTGGCTTCTTGCCGATCCTCTTCCTATCTGCCCTTGGTTTCCGGCGCATGGCCCGTAAAGTGACCCGGGAGGGGATGCGGGCGATGGCAAATGTGAACGCGGCGATCAAAGAGACCGTGAGTGGGATCGCCATCGCGAAGAACTTCCGCCAGGAATCGATCATTTTTGAAGAATTCGACGGCGCCAACCAGCAGTCCTATCGGGTCAACGTACGCCGGGGCTTCGTTCTGTCGATGGTTTTTCCCTCGCTGAATGCGATGGGCGGCGTGGGGACCGCGCTGCTGGTGTATGCCGGCGGGATGAGCGCGGCCGCGGGCATCGTTACCGCCGGAGCCTGGTTCCTGTTCTTGCAGAGCCTTGATCGTTTTTTCTTCCCCGTGCTCAACCTTTCGGCTTTCTGGGCCCAGGTCCAGTCCGGGCTCTCTGCCGCCGAGCGGGTGTTCGGTCTGATCGACGCCGAGCCTCAGGTCAGGCAGATCGAGCAGCGGAGTGTGCCGCGGCTAAATGGTGAAATCTGCTTCGAGCAGGTCTGGTTCCGTTATTCAGAGAAGGAGCCCGTCTTACAAGACTTCAACCTGCATATCCGCCCAGGGGAAACCATCGCCCTCGTCGGCCATACCGGGGCTGGGAAGTCCTCCATCGCCAAGCTCATCGCCCGTTTCTACGAGTTTCAGCAGGGCAAGATCCTGATCGATGGGCTGGATATCCGTACCCTGGACCTGGAAGAATACCGCCGGCAGCTAGGGATTGTTTCGCAGATGCCATTCCTGTTCTCCGGGAGGGTTGAGGAGAATATCTGTTACGCCTGCCCCAGGGAGACAAGCCGGGCCGAGATCGAGCAGCTCGCGAACCAGATCGGGGAGGGGGAATGGCTGAGCACCCTATCCCAGGGGCTTGACACCGAAGTGGGCGAGCGCGGCGGCCGTCTCTCTATGGGGCAGAGACAGCTTGTCTCGCTGATGCGGGTGCTGGTGCAAAAACCGGCGATATTTATCCTTGATGAGGCGACTGCCAGTATCGACCCCTTCACGGAATGGCAGATCCAACAGGCGCTGAACCTGATCTTGCGCCAGAGCACCAGTATCTTGATCGCTCACCGCCTGTCCACGGTCAAGGCCGCCGACCGGATCATCGTCCTGCAAGAGGGTAAAATCATCGAAGAGGGTAATCACGAGCAACTGCTGGCGCAGGGCGGGCACTACGCTCACCTGTACAACACCTATTTCCGGCACCAGTCGATCGACTACCGTCCGGAAGGGCTGGATGAATACCTGGGGGAACGGCATTCGCAGACGCTTGAGATAGACGATTAGAGCCGGAGCAGATGCCAAATAGGGGGAACTCAATAGCATATGGAGACGAATATGGACGCCTACCCGATCAGCATTGCGCTGCGGGCCGGGCATCCCAACTTTCTGGATCTACCCTGGGGGCTGTCCTTGCCAAACTGGCCGGGCAACTGCTCGCGCCTGGAGGATGTGCCTAAGGGTCTCTCGCGTCATCCCGTCGCCTTTGTGAACTACAACGGGTCGATTTATGCGTTGAAAGAGGTCCCGCCTGGACTGGCTGAGAAGGAGTATTCGCTTCTGGTCCAACTGGAGGAACTACGCTTGCCTGCGGTCACCCCGGTAGGACATGCAGTAACCCGCACGCCGGATGGAACGTTCAGCGTGCTCATCACCCGCTACCTGGACCGCTCTATCCCTTACCGTTCTCTGTTCCTGGCGAGCAGCCTGGAACGCTACCGGAAGCATTTACTGGACGCCATCGCTGGCCTGCTGGTACAGCTTCATCTGGCCGGGGTGTACTGGGGAGACTGTTCTCTGTCGAACACCTTGTTCCGGCGCGATGCGGGTGCGCTTCAGGCCTACCTGGTCGACGCCGAGACGGCCGAACTGCACCCCGTGCGAACGCCCCCTGCACACCGGCACCAGGACCTGTTGATCATGGAGGAAAACGTGAACGGCGACCTGGCCGATATCGAGGCCTCCGGGTTAGAGGCCCAGGGTCTGCCGGATATTCCACTCTCGGATGTGGGGGCCTATATCCGCCTGCGCTACCGGAGTTTGTGGGAGGAGATCACTCACGAATATAAGATCCATCCCGGGGAGCACTACCGCATCCAGGAGCGCATCCGGGCTTTGAACGCGCTGGGGTTTTCGGTGGGTGAGCTGGAATTGGCGGAGACCGATGAGGGCAACCTGCTCAGGCTGCGGGTTGTGGTCACCGATCGCAATTTTCACCGCGACCAACTCCAGGGCCTCACCGGCCTTGAAGCGGAAGAGATGCAGGCCCGGGCGATGATGAATGAGATCCAACAAGTAAAGGCCACACTCTCGCAGGAGAACAACCGCAGCACCCCGCTGAGTGTGGCAGCCTATTACTGGTTGGAGAAGATCTATCAGCCAACGGTCAAGCTGCTCCAGCCCTACGCCGGAGAAGATTCCGACCTGGCAGAGCTGTACTGCAGCGTGCTGGAGCACAAATGGTATTTATCTGAGAAGGAAAAGCATGATGTGGGCCATCAGAGGGCCACAGCCGATTATATAGCCAACCACTTGAAGTAGAGCGCCTGGTTAACAATTCAATCCGACCGACAATTTTTTCAGTTCCTGGTAAAAATTATTGACTCACCGGTGGGGGGTGCTAAAATTGGAACATGCCCCCTTCTGCTCAAACCTCACACCGCGCCGCTCCTTTTTTACGAACGAATATCGCTCCAGCCCTGGTGGTAACCTACCAGTTCGTGGTTGTCGCCGGCATGGCAGCCCTGCTGATCTGGGCGGTCAACTGGTCGCGCTTGCCGTTCATTGGGTCGTTTATCGACAACACGCTGATGCTGAACACCTCGCCTCCGGCCCAGTCCGGGTCCTGGGCGCTGCACAGCCTGGGGTATCCGTTCGGCACCCAGTTGACCGAAGTCGAGGGAGAAACGCTGAAGAGCGCCGGTGAATTGACCGCAATCCTGCAGCAGCACGAGGTGGGGGAGGTGATCAGCGCCGGCCTCCTCACCCCCGATGGGGGGCTGCACAGGCACGAGATCCGCCTGCAGCCATTTCCTCCTTCAGACTGGTTGAACTATTTTGTCATCCCCTATGCCACCGGGGTGATCTATCTGATGGCCAGCCTGTACGTTTTCAGTCTGCGCCGCGGCGACCCCTCCGGCCAGGCATTTGCGATATTTACGGCTGCAGTGGCTTTCACAGTCGTGGGTCTGTTCGATACTTATACAACCAACCGGCTTACATCCCTGTGGACGATCTCGCTTGCGTTGGTGGGTGGGGCGCTGATCAACCTGGCTCTTTTATTTCCAGAAGAAGTGCGGTTTGTGGGCAAACGGCCCTTGCTGCGCTACCTGGGCTACCTGCCGAGCGGAATCCTGGCTCTGTTAGCCCTGCCGTCCATTGGCAATCTATCTCGCCCGCTGGTCTATGTGCTGGCCTGGCGCCTCGAATTTGTTTATGTGGTGTTGGGCCTGGCTGCATTCATCGCGATGATGATCTACCGCCGCTACCGGGCCAAATCGCCAATCGTGCGTGAACAAGCCCGGCTGCTTTTATGGGGGGCATTGATCTCTTTTGGTCCGCTCGGCCTGTGGTTAGCACTCACCCTTTTTATCCCGCAGCTTGTCTTTGTGCCATATCTGCTGCTGATGCTGTTGTTCTTTCCCCTGACGACAGGCTATTCCATTCTCCGCTATCGCCTGCTGAACACCGATGCGCTGATCAGCCGGGGGATAATGTACGCTGGCCTGTCCGTTCTGGCGGTGGGCGGCTATGCCTTGCTGCTGGCCGGCCTGGCCCTGGTTGTGGGAGAACGGATCTCCCCCACCCACCCGCTGGTGGTGGGCGGGTGGACGTTCCTGCTGGTTGTGTGCTTGAACCCGGTCCGGGAGAGATTGCAGCAGCGGATCGACAACGTGTTCTTCCGGGGTGAGAGCGTTTACCGCAGGCAGGTGCAGACGTTTACTCGCGCGCTGACCAAGGCCATCGAGCTCCCGGCGATTGTTGAGCTGCTGCGCCGTTACGCCCAACAAGGACTGGCCCCGGCGCAGCTCCACCTGTATATTTATGATCCGCTCAGCGATCAGTATGTGGCCATGCCAGATGGCCAGGGCCGGCGCACCTCGGACGTGCGCTTTTCGATGAGCAGTGGGCTCGTGCAGGCGCTATCGTCGCGCAGGAATGCGATCTTCCTGGAAGAGGAACGGACCCTGCCGTCTGCTCTGCACAACGAGCGGGCGCGCCTGGCGTTGTTGGGCTGCCAGCTTTATGTGCCCCTCCCCGGGCGCCAGGTGCTCACAGGCTGGATGGCTTTAGGCGAGCGTCTCTCAGGTGAACCGTACACCAGCAGCGCCCTGGAATTCCTTGAAGCGCTGAGCGACCAGGCGGCCCTGGCGATCGAGCGGGCGCAGGTGGTCGCCGACCTGGAGCGCCGGGTGCGGGAGATGGACGTGCTCACCCGGGTGTCGCAGGGGATCAACTTTACCATCGCCTTCGATGACATCCTCGAGCTAATCTACGCTCAGACGAACCAGATCATCCCGACCAAAGATTTCCGCATCACCCTCTACGATAGTCTCTCCGACACGCTGTACTACACCTTTTGCCTGGTAGACGACGAACGCCTGGTGGAGCAGGAGAACCACCCAATCCGCGGTGGACAGGGGCTTGAGTTCGAAGTCATTCGCTACCGCCGGGCGATCATCACCGCCGATTACGAGCGGGAATGTCGTGGCCGGGGCACAATGCCGGTGGAGAATGGTATTTACGCCTGGATGGGCGTCCCGATGAACGCCGGAGCGGACACGATCGGGGTGATTTCCATCAGCAGTCGCGATCCAGGTGTAGTTTATACGGAAGAGCAGTGTAAACTGCTCCAGGCGATCACCGACCAGGCTTCGGGTGCAATCGTGAAGGCCCGCCTGCTTCAGGAAACGGAGCGGCGCGCGCGCCAACTGGCGACCCTGAACGAGATCGGCCGCGGCCTGACCAGCACCCTGGAACTGAAGCCGCTGCTGAATAACATCCTGAAGAGCGCGACCGAGATCTTAAACTGCCAGGCGGGAAGTCTGTTCCTGGTGGACGAACAGACCGGTGAACTGGTGTTCGAGGTTGTCATCGGCCCGGTGGCCTCAGACCTGGTGGGGAAGCGCCTCCCGCCCGGGACCGGCGTCGTTGGCGAGGCGGTGATGAAAGGGCAGGGGATCATTGCCAATGATGCCAGGCGGCGCAAGGACTGGTTCGAGAAGACGGACGAGCAGACCGGTTTCTCCACCCAGGATCTGTTGGTGGTGCCGATGCAGTTAAAGGACCGGGTGATCGGGGTGATCGAGGTGATCAACAAGGCCGATGGGATGCCGTTCACCCAGGCAGACCAGGACTTGCTGACAACTTTCTCCAGCCAGGCGACGATCGCTATCGAAAATGCGCGCCTCTACACCATGACCGACCAGGCCCTGGCCGCTCGCGTGGAAGAACTGTCGGTGATGCAGCGCATCGACCGGGAGTTGAACGCCAGCCTGGATATTCAGCGGGCGCTGCAGATCACTTTGGAATGGGCCATGCGCCAGTCTCAGGCGGATGCCGGACTGGTGGGCATGGTGGAAGATCAGCGGGTGCTGGTGATGGCCGCCGCCGGGTATGGCAAAGAGCTTGCCCCTTACATGCCGTCACCTGAGGAGGCAGCCGCGAGCGCCTTTGCAGCCAGCCGGAGCTATCTGCCCGAGCAGATCGCTGCCATCCGGCGGGCGCTGGAAAACGGGCAGCCGGAGACCGTGAAACTGGCTGAATTGGCGGATACAACCGGGGTCATCCCGAAGAGCCTGTATCTGCTGGCGCGTGCGAAGCTGCAGATCGCAGTGCCGATCCGCCGGGAAGCGACCGTCATCGGGGTGCTGCTGATGGAAAGCCGCCGGGCAGACAGCTTTGCGCCAGAAACTTTGGAGTTCCTCACCCGCCTGGCGGACCATGCGGCGATTGCGATTGCCAACGCACAGCTTTACGGAGAAGTCCAGGCGGCGAATCTGGCCAAGAGCAAATTCGTCTCTTTCGTGGCCCACGAACTGAAGAATCCGATGGCCTCGATCAAAGGTTACACCGAACTGATGGCCAACGGGATGGCCGGGCCGGTGACCGAGGTGCAGGCCAGCTTCCTGGCGACTGTGCGGGCCAACGTGGACCGGATGAATACCATCGTGTCGGACCTGAACGACCTGACCAAGATCCAGGTCGGCAGCCTGCGGTTGGACTATAAACCCGTGCGTATCGATGAGATTGTCGCCGAAGTCTCGCGCTCGTTGAAACGCCAGATCGAGGAGAAGGAACAGCAGGTTTCGATCCATCTGGCCCCGGATCTACCCTTGGTCTGGGGAGATCCTGTGCGCCTAGGCCAGATCTTAACCAACCTGCTCAGCAACGCGACCAAATACACCAAGCCCGGAGGGCAGATCACCATTGGGGCCGAAACTTGCCGCGCAGATGAAGAGACACCTACCGGCATGGAAGTGGTCCATCTCTGGGTGAAGGATTCCGGCATCGGTATCAGTGAAGAAGACCAGCCGAAGATCTTCGAGCAGTACTTCCGCACGGAGATCTCCAAGGAGGCCGCCACCGGAACGGGGCTTGGGCTTCATATCGCGAAAAGCCTGGTCGAAATGCAGGGCGGGCGCATTTGGTTCGAGAGCAAATTGGATGAAGGAACGACTTTCCACTTCACCGTCCCCGTCCTCGAAGCTGCTTGATCGGAGGGGAGAGATCCAATGACATTAATCGCCGCAGTTGGACAATCGAGCAGCCTGGATGGCCGCGAGGCAGGAGCAAAAGCAGCCCGGCAGGCATTGGACCGCATGGGCCGCACACCAGTAGCCCTCGGCTGGGTGATAGTGGACGATGACTACCCGGTGACCGCGGTTTTGAACGGGGTGTCAGGGCTGTTAGGAGAAACCCCGCTGCTCGGTTTCAGCACCTCGGCCGAGCTTTCGAGCGCCGGCGCGCTGCGCCGTTCTGTGGTTGTCGCCCTGTTAGGAGGAAGCGGGGTCCAGGCTCGGGCCGATTGGTGGCCAGACTTCGGCGAGGACACCCGCGCCAGTATCTTGCGTATGCTCCAGGCCCTGCAGCCACAGGCTGAGGAGGCGAGCGCCTGGCTCGTGGCCTGTGACGGGCTCAGCGGCGACGTCCAGCAGCTCTGTAATCTGCTACCTTCCAGGCCGGGGGTGCTCGGCGGCTGCCTGGCCGGAGGCGGCCTGCATCTTGGGCGCACCTACCAGATCGGCGGGCGGCAGTGCGGCTCAGGCGGGTTGGCCGCAGCCACGCTGAGTGGGCCGGTAGTCGCCGGTGCCGGCGCCGGGCATGGCTGGCAGCCGGTAGGGCCACGAGTTACGCTCTCCAAAACTCAGGGGATGTGGGTGCGGGCGCTGAACGATGAGCTGCCCAATGCGCTCTACGCGCGCATGTTCGGATATAACGAACGAGATTGGGTTTATTCTCCGTTGGCCGAATTGGTGCGCCAGTACCCGTTGGGGATCCTGGATCGAGAGGATAGCTATGCGGACGGACCCGGTGAGCCCGGCGGCATGACCATTCGCTCCCCGCTGCGGATGGAGGCGGATGGCAGTTTAAGGATGAACACCGCGCTTCCCGAAGGACAGCGGGCGGCCGTGCTGGTGGGCACCGCAGAGGCCTGCCTGGCCGCGGCCAAACGGGCAGCGGAACAGGCGCTGCGTGAGCTAAACGGAGCGAAGCCGGTGCTTGGGTTATTGTTCGTCGATGAAGCCTGGCAAACCTTATTTGCCGCCACACCCGGAGCTGAGGTCGCAGCGGTCAAATCCGTGCTGGGACCGGATGTCCCGCTGGCCGGCGGTTACACCTACGGCCAATTGATCCGCCCTCGCGCCGGGGATCAAGCCGAGATGCTGAACCAGCATATTGAAGTGTTGGTCTTCGCGGAGAAGGGTGAGGAAGAATAGCCAACGAAGGGGGACGGAATACGGCAGCCTCTTGATCTTACAGTGTACCCCGCGCCCGCGGAACCCGGATGGGCTTGTTTTCGATTTAACCCCAGACCTCAGTTAACTCGCGGAAATCTCTTCCAGAAGCTGCTGCCGGGCGGCCAACAGCCAGGGATGTAAAGGGCCTTTCAAACCGCTGCGGTGCGCAACCAGGTATTCAATATAAGCCAGGGCAGCCTGCTCGAGTGATCCTTGTGCCTCGGCCCGCATCGCATCCAGGTAGGGAGGCGTTCCGTCCTGGTCCCACTGGAGTTTATCGGCGACGAAGATCAATTTGTCCAACGGGGAGGCGTTCGCCTTTAAGGTGGTGTGGCAGCCGGCTGCGCTGAGAACTGCCGGGGATGTCACCTGGAATATTTGTTGTGCCATGACAGCGGATAGCTTTTGATGCAGCAGCAGGGGGAACTGCGCCTCCTCGGGCAGGATGTCCAGCCCCAGGCGCCGGGCGGCTTCCAACCGGCTGGCGTTCGGAAATACTGCGCTGATATCGTGCAGCCAGGCGGCCTGTATGGCCTCATTCTCATCGAGATGAAAGCGCCGGGCCAGGCGGCAGGCCTCTTCCGCAACCGACTGGCTGTGTTGGATAATGCGGGGGAAACCATGCCAGGTGAGAAAGGCCATCGCATCGGCGGCGATGTCACCGGTCAGAGTGAGCTGGCGGGTTAAGGGTAGGAGCAGTTCGTGCACGATGGGAATATACCATAGAAATGCTCCGTCCCTTCACGCCGTGATCTGCTTGTAATCAATCGAACGGGGTGCTTGAAGGCCGGGTGATCCCAGCCCGCTCAGGCGATAAGCTGGCCTCCCATCCGCATAACAGGTTTCCGGATGGGAGGCTCACTTTACTTCAAATCGGAGCGTAACCCCGCTTAACTGCGTGCGCGGCGTCACTGCGTGCGCGAAGAAGAAACGCTGGTGGCAGCGACAAATTCCTCACGTAGATGCGGGTTGGTTTCAAACTCGCCCAGCATTACCTGCGTAACCATGCTGGCATTTGCCTGCTTGACGCCGCGCATGATCGAACACATGTGTGCGCCTTCGACGCGCACCGCCACTCCCCTGGGCTTGAGTATGCCATTCATCGCCTCGGCGATCTGTTGTGTCATCCGCTCCTGTACCTGCAAACGGCGAGCGAACATCTGCACCAGGCGTGGAATTTTAGATAAACCGATAATTTTTCCGTCCGGGATATAAGCCACGTGCGCTTTCCCATAGAAGGGCAGCATGTGGTGCTCGCACAGGCTGTAGAATTCGATATCTCGCACCAGAACCATGTCCATGTAATCGCTGGTGAAGAGGGCGCCGTTCACCAGCGTTTTCAGGTCGGTGTGGTAGCCTTCCAGGAGTTCGGTATACATGCGCGCCACCCGCACCGGGGTGCGCTTTAGCCCCTCGCGCGCAGGATCTTCGCCGAGGGCGATGAGCAGATTGTGGATCAGCGCAGTGACATCATCATCCTGGGTTGTTACGAGTTCAGTGTTCTTCGCTTCGTTTACCAAATCCAAATAGTCTACTTTCATCATGGTTCCTACCTACCTTTCCCCCTCTTGTGGGCGATGTGCTGTAGGCCCACCCTCCTGGCCCAACGCGGCGAGCAGTTCGTGAAGCCGGCGCGTGGTCTGCGGTATTTCCAGGCCTTCGTGCTCTTGCAGCAGCGCGGAGAGGGCGATGGTGTGCGTGATGTAAGCGGAGGCCAGGGCGGTGAACAACGGTTGGCGGGTGCGGACCCCAATTGCAGCCTGGCTGGAGCGAATCTCTGCGGCGATCATCTCGCTCTCGTCTGATACGACCACCAGCCAGCGTCCCTCCTCCGGTGCTCCGGTATCCAGGCGGAACACCTGCCCCCGGCAGGCCCCGCAAAGTTCAGAGCAGGCCGGCAGGCAGAGGGTCGTCACCCGAACGCCTCGTTCTTCAGCAGAGGCGATCACCGGGTGAATGGCGTGCGCTTCCGGCGGCCAGACGGCGAGCAGCAGCTCGCGGCCGGCCTGTAGCGCCAGGGAGGAAGCATGTTCTAAAACGGCTGAATAACCGTGAATGGTCCACACCTGCTCCCCCGGGGACTGCTGGGCGATTTCCTCCAGCGAGTGGGAAGCGGCTTCCAGGGAAGTATGAAAATGCGCTTCCAGGCGCTGGATCAACTCTTGCACGTCAACCGGCGCATAGCGACGCCCTCCCTTCTCTTGAAGGACGACCACTGCGCCGCGTTCTTCCAGCTTTTGCAGCACCCGGTAGATATTCGGGCGGGGTACTCCAGAGGCTTTCGCCAGTTCATAGCCGTTCAGCGGGCTGGACTGAAGCAGGGCGATATATGCCATGGCCTCATACTGGCTAAAGCCAAGTTCCTGGAGACGGGTGATAACTGATTCCAATCCTATCTCCTGCAGAAGCACTACGTAGTTGCTGATATAACTACGACAATTTTAGTACAAATTGGGGGAAAAGTCAACTGCCGGTTTAAAATGACCGGAGTTTGGCCTTTTCCAGAATCGGCGGTGTCTTCTTGCCTTCGTCCCACCATGTGTGGGAGGTTCAACCGCAGAAAACGGGAAAAAGGCCAAACTCGACAGTCTTATTGCCTGAGTATCTGAGATTGCGGGTCGTCAGTCAGGCAGGCACCTGCACCTGCGGCAGGGTTTTCATCGCTTCGGCCACCGCCTCGCGAGGATAGGTGTAATCTTGAAGCTTTCCGCTTAGATAAGCCTCGTAGGAGCCCATATCGAAATTGCCGTGCCCGGACAGGTTAAAGAGGATGGTGCGTTTTTCGCCCTTCTCTTTGGCGTCCAGGGCTTCGTCGATGGCTGCGCGGATGGCGTGAGCCGATTCGGGGGCCGGGATGATCCCTTCCGTCCGGGCAAATTGGATCGCGGCTTCGAAGGTTGCCAGTTGGGGCACGGAGATGGCTTCCAGGTAGCCGGCGTCGAAGAGGGCACAGAGGCTGGGCGCCATACCATGGTAACGCAGCCCTCCAGCGTGGATCGGTGGGGGCACGAAGTCGTGGCCGAGGGTGTACATCTTGACGATGGGGGCCATTTTCGCCGTGTCACCGTAATCGAAGGTGTAGACCCCACAGGTGAGGGAAGGGGTGGCTTTGGGTTCTACCGCTAGCAGGCGAGTGCGCTGCCCGTCGCGCAGGTTCTGGCGCAAGAAAGGATAGGCCAGGCCGGCGAAATTCGAGCCGCCGCCCACGCAGCCGATGACCACGTCCGGGTATTCTCCGGCCATGTCCATCTGCTTCAGGGCCTCCTCGCCAATCACGGTCTGGTGCATCAGCACGTGGTTGAGCACCGATCCCAGGCTGTACTTCTTCATCCCACCTGAGACCGCCGCAGCCTCCACCGCCTCGGAGATCGCTACCCCGAGCGAGCCGGGGGTATCCGGGTTCTGGGCCAATATGCTGCGCCCGAATTGGGTGCGGTCGGTGGGGCTGGCGAACACCTGCGCGCCAAAGCTTTCCATAAAGACCCGGCGATAGGGTTTTTGATCGTAGGACACCCGCACCATGTACACTTCGAGGTCCAGATCGAAGAAGTTGCAAGCCATGGCCAGGGCAGAACCCCACTGCCCGGCGCCGGTCTCGGTGGTCAGCGCCTTCGTCCCGGCGGCTTTGTTGTAAAAAGCCTGGGCGACGGCGGTGTTCGGCTTATGGCTGCCGGCGGGGGAGGTGCCCTCGTGCTTGAAATAGATATGGGCGGGTGTATCCAGGGCTTTTTCCAGGCGCCGGGCGCGGATCAGCGGGGTGGGCCGCCACAGCTTGTAGATCTCTCGCACTTCTTCCGGAATCTGGATGAAGCGCTCGGTGCTGATTTCCTGCAAGATCAACTCCATTGGGAACAGCACAGAGAGAAAATCTGGGGTCACGGGTTCTTTGGTCTGCGGGTTCAGCACCGGAGTCGGTGGAACCGGCATGTCGGCGTTGATGTTGTACCATTCGCGAGGCAGATCTCTCTCATTCAACAGGAAGCGAGTTATATCAGACATGGCGAACTCCTTTCTCGATCTGAATTATTCGACAAATAACCGGTTCCCGGGGCCGTGGGACAGCCCGAGCGGGGAATCAGCCTACTCACTTATAGCGATAGAGCCCCATCTTGCGCGCCGCCTCTTCGTACGTCGCTTCGGCGATTGGGCGGGCGCATTCCGTGCCCTGGCGGAGAATATCGCGCAGGTCGTCAGGGCGGGCGATCAGTTCGGCCCGCTTCTCCCGGATAGGGGCCAGATACTCGTTCAACGCCTCGGCCAGGCGGCGCTTGACCTCCACATCCCCGATCTTCCCGGCCCGGTACCGCTCTTTGAACTCATCCACCTGTTCCCGGTCACGGTTGAAGACATCGTGATACTCGAAAACCGGGTTGCCCTCCACATGGCCCGGGTCGGTGGCATGGATGCGCGTGGGGTCGGTGTACATGTTCATCACCTTGCGGGTGGTCTCTTCTGGGGTGTCCTTCAAGTGGATGGCATTCCCGTAAGAAGCGTGCATGGTGCGGTTGTCCACGCCGGGCAGGCGCGGGGTGGATGAGAGCAGCCCCTCCGGCTCGGAAAAGGTTTCGCCGTAGAGCTGGTTGAAGCGGCGGGCGATTTCCCGGGTCAGTTCGATGTGGGGGAGCTGATCTTCTCCGACCGGGACGGTATCTGCTTTGTAGAGCAGGATATCGGCGGCCTGGAGCACCGGGTAGGTGAGCAGTCCAGCGGAGGGGGTCAGGTCCAGGGCCTGGGTTTGCTCTTTATAAGTCGGTACGCGGCTCAGCCGGGCGACGGTCACCAGCATGTTGAACAGCAGCGTGAGCTGGGCGTGAGCCGGAATCGCCGACTGCAGAACGATCGCCGAGCGCTCTGGGTCGATCCCGGAAGCAATCCAGTCGGCGAGCACCTCGAGCACATTCTGCGAAACACGGTCGGGGTGTTCGTAGTCGGTCGTGAGCACATGCAGGTCGGCAATCAGAAAATAGCATTGGTGGGTGTCCTGCAGCTTTCTCCAATTCTCCAGGGTACCGACCAGATGACCGATATGCCTGGGTCCGGTTGGGCGGTGACCGGTGAGAATACGTCCTTTCTTTGCACTCATATACACTTGCTCCTACATCTTTTTCAGAAATATCCGCCGTTGGCTGCCGGTGCAGCTTCGGGTGGGGTCAGGTTAAACAAAAACGCGTTCATCCCTCGAGGGGACGAACGCTAAAAATGGTCCGTGGTGCCACCCCAGTTAGGCCAGCCGGTGGATAAAAAAAACCTGCCGGTGTGACAAAGGTTCCGACAGGAAAAAGGCCAGCCTCACTCGTTGCGAGTACGTTCGCCGGTGCCCGGCGAATTATACCCTTTGCCCTGATAACGGTGGCAACTCCGGCACAGGCTAATGGGCCTTTAGGCCGTTCGCCCTGCAACTCTGAGGTCCATTCAGCTCCGGCGTGCGGTCGGGACTCTCACCTTGCTCCCGCTCTCTGTGCCGTCGTTTCGAGGCTTACTCGTCCTCTTCATCGTCTTTTTCTGATGTTGTTGGGCGCAATTATAGAGGGGTAAGGAGGTTTTGTCAAGGATGCGCCTCGATCGAAAAAAGGATTCCATAGGAAAATAGGTCTTTCAATCGGGGGCAGGTGGGCTGAGGATCAACCGGGCTGGATGTGGGGAGAAGGTTCCCGGACGTAGAGGGAGAAGGTGAAGGGGAATTCATTTTTTTCGTCGGCCGGCTGGAAAAAGGTTTCCTGCAGCCGCCAACCGGAGAGCTCGAACTCCGGGAAGAAAACGTCCGCCTGAGTTTGCGTGTGAACGCGGGTCAGGTAGAGGCGGGTGGCGAGGGGAAGCGCCTGGCTGAAGATCTCACTGCCGCCAACGATGAAGGCTTCGTCTTCACCCGCTTCACGGGCGAAAGCCAGAGCGCGATCGAGGGAGGGGAGAACGCGACAGGTGGGCGCCTGGCAGGCCGGGTGCGTATAGTCGTGCTTCCGGGAGAGGATCAGTGTCGTCCGCCCCGGCAGGCTGCGCCCGATCGATTCGAAGGTTTTGCGACCCATGATCAGATGATGGCCGAGGGTGCGCTGTTTGAAATGTCGCAGGTCGGCAGAAAGCCGCCAGGGAAGGGTTCCAGCCAGGCCAATTCCTCCGGCCTCGTCCATGGCAACGATGAGCGATACTTCCATAATCCCGGTCCAGCAGTTCAGACTGCGATTGGCGCTTTGATGGTGGGGTGATACTGGTAATTTTGGATTTCGAAATCGTCATACCGGTATTCGAAGACCGAGGCCGGCCTCCGTTTGATGTGGAGCGTTGGGAGGGGGAAGGGGGAACGAGAGAGCTGCAAGCGCGCCTGTTCGACATGATTCAAGTACAGGTGAACGTCGCCCCCGGTCCAGATAAACTCGCCGGGCTGCAGCCCGCACTGCTGGGCGATCATGTGGGTCAGCAGCGAATAGGAGGCGATATTGAAGGGGACTCCCAGGAAGATATCGGCCGAACGCTGGTATAGCTGGCAGGAGAGGCGGTCCTGCGCCACGTAGAACTGGAACAAAACGTGGCAGGGCGGAAGCGCCATTCGGTCGATTTCACCCACGTTCCAGGCACTGACGATCAGGCGGCGCGAGTCGGGCTTCGCTTTTATCTGTTCGATCACTTTCGAGATCTGGTCGACGGTCTGCCCGTCTGCGGTGCGCCAGGAACGCCACTGGCTCCCATAAACCGGTCCCAGATTGCCGTGCTCATCCGCCCATTCATCCCAGATGCTGACGCCGTTCTCCTGCAGGAAGCGGATGTTGGTATCGCCCTTGAGGAACCAGAGCAGTTCGTAGATGATCGACTTGAGGTGCAGCCGTTTGGTCGTGATCAGAGGAAAACCCGCTTGCAGGTCGAACCGCATCTGGTAGCCGAAGGTAGACAGGGTGCCGGTGCCGGTGCGGTCTTCCTTCTTGGTTCCATTCTCGAGGGTATGGCGCAGCAGATCCAGGTACTGTATCATGTTCACCTCCAAACCGGTGTCAGGAGTGATCCCCCACTTAATTGGTCCAATTATAGCCGAACTCAGGAGTGTGAAGCTATGAACCCAGAACGCCCTGGTTGAGGATTTCCCGGCCTCGGGCGATATCGTCATGGATCTGAGCGACGAGGGCTTCGATCCCGGGGAAGCGCTGTTCGTCACGCAGCCGTTCCACAAACGCTAACTGTAACTCCCTGCCATACAAATCGTCGTCGAAATCCAGGAGATGGGCTTCGACGCGCGGTATTGGGCCGGCGTTATCGAAAGTGGGGCGGACGCCGATATTCGTCATCGCTCCCCAGGTCTGCCCGCCAACTCTGGCGGTACACACGTACACACCGGCTTTGGGAACGACTTGCCGCGACCAGACTTCAAGATTGGCGGTAGGTATGCCGATCTGCCGGCCACGGTTGTCACCGTGGATGACTTCCCCGCGCAGTGTGTAAGGGCGAGCGAGCATTTGGGCTGCTGTGGCCACATCACCGGCCTCCAGGGCCGAGCGGATGCGGCTGGAAGAGATAGGTTCCCCGTCTGTTTCCAGGGGGGCAATCTGGTGGACGGTGTAACCCAGCTCCTGCCCAATCTGGCGCAGGCGCGGAACCGTCCCTTCCCGGTTCCGGCCCAGGGCGAAATCGTAGCCGGCGAATAATTTGGCCAGGCCCAGCCGATCTTTCAAGAGCTGCATGAATTCCAGGGCGGTGAGTTGGGATACGTCCTTGTTGAAAGGATGGGTGATGACGACATCGACGCCCAGTTCCCCCAGCAGGGCGGCGCGCTGCTCGGGGGTGGTCAGGTAGCGGAAATCATTGCGGCGGCCTAGAATAACAGCGGGGTGGGGGTAGAACGTGAGCACTGCTGCCGTCGCCCCAGCCTGGTGGGCGGCGGTGGTCATCTGTGTAATCACTTCCTGGTGACCACGATGAACGCCATCAAAGGCGCCGATCGTTAGCCAAACATTTTCTAAGGTTACGGCGTGGAGCGACCAATAATGCTGCATAAGATTAAACAGATGAAACCATCAAGACTGGAAAAATACTTTGCGCGGCTGCCATTCGTTGCTCTCCTCATCGACCTCCAGGAGCGCAACCAGGTCCCCTTGTTGGCTGACGCCCCGCGCCCAGCCCTTCGAACCAGGCTCGGCCGGGATGCGATGCCCATGACGGATCAACTCCACATCATCACCATCCAACTCAACCATCGGCCAATCGGACAATGCTTCGGCGGCGGGGATCAAATACTTATACCAATTACCGGCATCGAAGGCTTCCTGCAAACGGCGCAGTGGGACTGCATCTCGCAAAGTGAAGCGCCCGCTTTTCGTTCGCCGCAGACCCACCAGGTGCGCGCCTGTCCCCAGTTCCTTTCCTAGATCGTGGGCCAGAGAGCGGACATATGTGCCCGAGGAGCAGTAGACATCGATGACTGCTTCCGGAGGAGCCCACTCCAGCACTTCCAGGCTGTACACCTGGATCATGCGCGGTTCGAGTTCCACCTCTTCTCCTTCTCGGGCCATATCATACGCTTTGCGGCCTTTGACTTTGACAGCCGAATAAGGAGGAGGAACCTGCTCGATCTCACCGACGAATTTCTGCAGGATCTCGTCGAACCCTTCTTCGGAGATCTCGTTTACATCGGTGGAGTCCATGACAGCGCCTTCTGCGTCGTATGTATCGGTTGAAGCTCCCAGGCGAATGGTGGCCTGGTATCGTTTATCCGAGGCCGAAACATACTCGCTCAAACGCACGGCAGGACCGATGAGAATGACCAGCACCCCCGAAGCGCGCGGATCTAACGTTCCGGTGTGCCCCGCCCGGCGGATGCCTGTCCCGCGGCGAATGATTTGAACCACATCATGTGAAGTCAGGCCAACCGGTTTGTCGACGACGAGTACTCCGGATACAACATTCTTGATCTCATCTCTTTCCATTGCTCTTCCCCATTCTTATGTTGTCGTGATTGCTCCCCAGGTTGATTTGGCTGCGATAAACAGGCTGTGGTAGCCTGGAAGACCTTCGGTTGTACCTCGGACAGGTCGCCAGCGATATCTGCGCCAGCCGCTGCTGGGTGACATCCTCCGCCATAGCGAGCTTCCGGCAGGATCGAACATATCCGGCCGGGCTCGCCAGCTCATGTTAAAGCGGTTGTTAAGTTGTTTGAATAAAATCACAACAATATCTGAATCGTCAAAAGATGTCAGGAAAAACGTCCGACCGGCGTCATCCGTATCAGGATAGCCAACCGCCTCCCGATTCTCTTTGGTGAACGCCGCCCGCAGCAGACGGCCTTCCAACCGGCGCCGTACCTGCCCGGCGCCATCCAGAAGGCGGAAGCTGGCAGACACGTCACCGGTCAATTCGATTTGGACATCCTTACCGGCTGCCCTTAATGATAACCCCAAACTGAGCAAAGATCCAACGATATCTCTATCTGGATGGATAGGAGATACCAACCGTGCTCGCTGAGCTTGAGAGTGTTTCGCTTTTATCTTCACCAACTCATCGATCGAAAACGGCGATATCGGCGAACTATTCTTCGTCTTTGCTTTCACTGTCATCATCTGCTGTGTTGCCGGCCTCGATGTTTGATTGTTCTTCATTGTGCAGTGATGCAAGTAGCTGTTCAATCCGCTCAGCGCGCTCGAAGGTCGGATCCCAATGAAAGCGCAGGCGCGGGAACGTCCGCAGCTCGATGCGCTGAGCTAACGAGTGGCGCAAGAAGCCAGAAGCGTGTTCCAGACCCTCCAGAATCTCTTTCTTCCGCTCCGAACCCTCATACGTGGAGACGTAAATGTTCGCATAAGCCAACTCACGGTCCACGCGCACATCGGTCACGGAAAGGCCAGAGAGGCGCGGGTCTGAAATTTCCTGAAGCAACATCTCGGACAGTTCTTCTCGGATGCGCTCGTTGATCCTCTGTTGTCGCAGCTTGGAAACCATGTTTCTCACTCCAAGTCCGATAAGCGCCCCGGGATCAGCTTACTGCCACCTTTTCGACGATGAAGCCTTCGAGAATATCTCCAACTTTGAAGTCGTCGAAGTTCTTGAGCGAGATACCGCACTCGAAACCTGCCCGAACTTCGCGCACATCGTCCTGGAGATGCTTCAGAGAGCTGATTGCGCCCTCGAATATTTCCTCGCCGCCGCGCAGAACGCGAATCCGGCCATTGCGGCGGATTTCGCCGTCCAAAACCCGGCACCCGGCAATATTCCCAACCCGAGAGATGTGGAAGATCTGCCGGACTTCGGCATGACCGGTGACGGTCTGCTTCTCTACCGGTTCCAGCATACCCTTTAGCGCTTTCTCGAGGTCTTCGGTCAGGCGGTAGATGATGTCGTATTGGCGGATGGACACACCTTCCGCCTCAGCCAACCGCCGGGCAGCCGCGTCGGCATGGACGTTGAAACCGATCACGATCGCGCCGGAAGCGGATGCCAGCATTATGTCATTCTCGGTGATATTGCCGGTTTCCGCATGGAGGATATTGATATTAATCTCGCCTTTCATGTCGTTGATTGACGAGACAACCGGCTCGAGCGACCCCTGTACGTCCGCCTTGACGATCAGGCGCAGTTCGCGAACTTCCCCCGCCTGGAAGCGATCGAACAACTGCTCCAGGGAGGCGGCTTGCTTCTGGCTGGCGGCGGCTTCGTGTTGGGCCTGGATGCGTTCGCCCACAATCGTCCGTGCTTCGGTTTCAGAGGCGACCAGCCTGAAGAGATCCCCGGCGGAGGGCACTTCTTTAAGACCCATGACAGAGACCGGCGTCGAGGGGCCGGCCCGGCGAATCTTCCGCCCGCGGAAATCGAACATGGCTTTCAAGCGCCCGTAGGTATTTCCGACCAGCACCGTCGATCCAACTTCAAGGGAGCCGTTCTGAACCAGGAGAGTGGCGACCACGCCCCGGGCGCGGTCGATTTCGGCTTCGATGACGGTGCCGATCACTTCGCCCTCGGGGTTCGCCTTGATGCTCAAATTGTCAGCAACCAGCAGGATGGCTTCAAGCAGATCGTCCAGGCCCTGCTTTAATTTGGCAGAAATGGGGACAACGATGGTATCACCGTCCCATTCGTCCGGCACGAGGCCGATCTCTGCCAGTTGTTGTTTCACCCGGTCGGGGTCTGCGCTGGGTCTGTCGATCTTGTTGAGGGCAACGATGATGGGCACTTTGGCCGCTTTGGCATGGGCGGCAGCTTCTTTGGTTTGTGGCATTACCCCATCATCCGCAGCAACCACCAGCACGACTACATCTGCCCCCTGAGCGCCGCGAGCGCGCATTGCCGTGAAGGCAGCGTGCCCCGGGGTATCCAGAAAAGTAATCGTGCGTCCGTTGTGTTCCACCTGATAAGCGCCAATATGCTGCGTGATTCCCCCCGCTTCACCCCCCGCGACGTTGGTATGCCGGATGGCATCCAAAAGGGTGGTTTTACCGTGATCGACATGGCCGAGAATTGTAACCACCGGAGGCCGGGGAAGTAGATCTTCGGGCTTCTCGTTTCCGATTAGCCGCCGCCACAGAGGGATTTCACCCAGATCCTCCTCCTGCTCTTGCTCGGGAGTTTCAAGGGTAACCTCATATCCCATCTCGGCAGCCACAATTGCGGCTGTGTCGAAGTCGATCTGTTGGTTGATATTTGCCATAACCCCATTAGACATGAGTGTCTTAATCACCTCGATGGGGCTGGCGTTGATTGATTGGGCGAGCTCCCGGACAGTAATCGTAGCGGGCAGCTCGATTGTTGTTAAGTTGCGCCCATTCTCGCTCATCTGGCACCTCCTGATTAATCTTAGTTTATTCGTGCCCCAATGAGCAGTGAGGGCGGCGTAAAATCCGCTACACGTTCATAGCAATCCTACCGGTGTAAGAACCAGGGATGCGAGGCAGTTCTCGCGGGCACACCACATCTTCTGAGCACGGCTCTCTGCCGGAGCGGGGCTTACCCATCAGACTCACGGGGCTTCTCCTGAACCTGCTCGTCTGAGGAAGGTTCATCATTTGGCAGGGAGTCCATGAAGGCCAGCAAGTATACACGGTCTTCATGGGTGAGGTCGGTCTTCAAGGCGTGTGCGAGTGCTCCTTTGAGGCCACGTTCCCAACAGGAGCGGCGGTCATGCAGGTAAGCTCCACGCCCGGCCATTTTGCCCGTTGGGTCCACTCGGATTGCTTCTGCGCTGCGCACAATGCGTATCAAGGATCGCTTTGGTAATACTTCCCGGCAACCCACGCAGGTGCGCTGGGGCACATGTTTTCGTCTTACAGCTTTTTTAGACACCCAGCTTTCTCTCAAGCCGGACCAACCGTTGTGAACCATTGGTCCGGCTACTGTGTCGTTGATCGCTAAATCTCCCAGTCGTCTTCGCCACCACGTTTGCGCTTTTTCTTGACGACCATGATATCCTGATCTGGATCGTACTCCATCTCGACGAATTTGCGCTTTTTCTTCTTACCCTTCTTCTTGCCGCGCTTTCGATCGTCGCCTTCTTCTTCCTCTTCGTCTTCATCGATTTCGAGTGCGTCGGTTTGAAGGGCGAGGAGCTCATCGAGCAGGTCCATACCTTCTTCTTCCGCTTCCGCAGCCGGCTCCTGGACGGGCTCGGGCTCCGGACCCACAGCGACCGGCTCTTCAGCCACTTCCGCCTCAACAACAGCCTCTTCGACCGCTTCCTGGGCTTCGACTACTTCGGGCTCAGCCGGGGCAGCGACTTCCGGTTCGGCAGTTACCGGCTCTTCAGCTACCGGCTCGGGCTCTTCCACGGTTTCGACCTGGGCTTCTTCCACGGTCTCCGCTTCGGCAACCTGTTCTGCTGCCGGGGCGGCTTCGGCGGTCAGTTTTTCATCTACGGCGTTCAGCGCTTCTTCCAGTTCGCGCATCCCCTTAGGGCCCATCCCGCTCAGGCGCAGGATCGAGTCGGGGTCGGTGCGCATCTTGACCATCAATTCGCCGACGTTCTGATATCCCGCCTCGGTGATCACTGCGTATACCCGGTCGGAGACTTCGAACTTCTCAATGGGGATCTCGAATGCTGCTTCGGGTACATTGGCTTCGGCAAGCTGCTGGCGCTCGCGCTCGGCCTGCTTTTCATCCTGGCGCTGCTGGAGAACGCTGCGTTCCACCCGGTCCACAAACTGATTGAGCACCTGGTACTCTTCAGGGGTGACCGGCCGGCCTTCGGCTTTCTTCGCCAGCACAGCTTCAACCTGCGGGACAGTCGCCTCTTCTCGGACTGCCATTTCCGCAAATTTGGGATCGTTCTGCAGCTTGTAGAGTGCATCGCTGGCAGCTTCGGGAAGGCTCTTGATGTCGATGCGCCACGAAGTCAGCTTCGCTGCCAGCCGCGCATTTTGCCCATCCCGGCCGATCGCCAGGCTGAGCTGGTCCTCGGGCACAACGACCGTGGCCGTTTTGGCCCCTTTGGCGTGCTCATTCAAGTAAACGCCAGACACCCGGGCCGGAGACAGCGCTTTGGCAATATAGACGGCCGGATCCTGGCTCCACTCGATGACGTCGATCTTCTCGTCGTTTAGTTCGCGAACAATCGCCTGGATGCGGACGCCGCGGATACCCACGCAGGCGCCAACCGGGTCCACCCCGGGTTGCAGGGCCGATACGGCCACCTTGGAGCGCTGCCCCGGCTCGCGGGCAATCGAGCGAACCTCAACCATGCCGTGATAAATCTCGGGTACTTCATTCTCGAGCAGCCGGCGCAGGAAGTTTCGATGTGCCCGGGAAAGGATGATCTGCGGGCCGCGAGGGTTCGGCTTGATCTCCAGGAGCAGGGCCCGGACCCGATCGTGAACCCGGAACCGCTCACCAGGGATCTGCTGGTTACGGGGCATAAGCCCTTCGGCCTTCATATCCAGGCCGAGGGTGACCCCCGCAGCGTTGACTGCCTGCACGACACCGCTGACAATCTCACCCAATTGATTGCTGTAATGGCTGAATTGGGCATCCCGCTCCGCTTCACGGATGCGCTGTTGAATTACCTGCCGCGCAGTTTGCGCGGCGACCCGGCCGAAGTTCCGCGGCGTGGTTTCAACGATCACCATGCTGCCGAGTGTAGCGTCTGCATCAACCTTATGGGCTTCTTTCACAGACACTTCCGTGCGCGGATCCTGGACGACCTCTACAACCTCTTTCTCGGCGTAGATCACTACTTTCCCGGAATCCGGGTCAATTTTGGCTTCAACGTGCTGGGCATTGGATGCGTTCACGGCTCGCCGGTATGCCGAGACCATGGCTGCTTCGAGGGCTTCCATGATAACTTCTTTGGGGAGCTGCTTATCCTCCAATACCTCATTGAACGCCAGA
>CAYMLG010000027.1:0-34204 GCA_964391195.1 uncultured Anaerolineaceae bacterium
CGATCACCTCGATGCAGGCGGTGTACGTGCCGGCGGACGACTACTCCGACCCGGCCCCGGTGGCTACCTTCACCCACCTGGATGCGACCATCGCCCTGGAGCGCTCGATCGTGGAAAAGGGTATTTACCCGGCGGTCGACCCGCTGGCTTCCACCTCCCGCATCCTGGACCCGCTGGTGGTGGGTGAAGAGCACTACCGCACGGCCCGCGAGGTCCAGGAAGTCCTGCAGCGCTACAAAGACTTGCAGGACATTATCGCCATCCTCGGTGTGGACGAACTGAGCGAAGACGACAAGCTGCTGGTGGCGCGGGCGCGCAAGATCGAGCGCTTCTTCTCCCAGCCGTTCTTCGTCGCCCAGCAGTTCACCGGGCGCGAGGGCCGCTACGTGTCGCTGAAAGACACGGTGCGCGGCTTCCGCGAGATCCTGGATGGCAAGCACGATGATGTGCCGGAGCAGGCGTTCATGATGGCCGGCACCATCGAAGACGTGCTGGAGAACGCTCGCCAGATGGCTTAGTCCCCGCAGCAAGCCTTGCGGTGGAAGCTGGAGCCAGAATCTGAAACGCTAACGGAGCGCTGCGGCGGGCAAACCTCGCCGCAGCGCCGATGAGCGCTTAGCGCAAAAAGGAATGACGCTCATGCCGATACGCTGTGAAATCGTCTCTCAAGACCGGATGGTATGGGAGGGCGACGCCGATATGGTTATCGTGCCCGGGGTGGATGGAGATTTGGGGATCCTTCCCAACCACGCACCGCTGCTCTCCCCCTTGCGGTTTGGCATTATCAAGGTCCGCACCCGAGGACAGGAAGAAGATTTTGCCGTTGCCGGCGGTATCGTCGAAGTTCAACCTGAAATAATCACCATTTTGGCAGATGCAGCCGAGAATGTGGCCGAGATCGACGTGGCCCGGGCGGAGGCTGCCAAACGCCGGGCGGAAGAGAGCCTCAGAAAAGGTCCGCCCCCCGACACCGACGAATATCTGAAAATGGAGGCCGCCCTGCGCCGTTCGAACTTGCGCCTGGAAGCCGTACGTCGCTACCGGCAGCAGCAGCGACCGGAACGCAGAGAACGTCTCCCTGGAGAGTAAACAAAACCTATGGCCCTGTTCTCCAAGGAATTGGGAATTGACCTGGGCACTTTATACACGCGAGTCGTCGAAGGTGGGCAACTGCTTCTGGAGGAGCCGACGGTTGCCGCGATCGTCGTCCAGGAGCAGAAGATGGTCGCATGGGGGCAAGAGGCCCATGATATGTACGGGCGTGTGCCCGAATCGCTGGAGGTGACCCGGCCGCTGACCAATGGCGTCATTGCGGATTACGAGGTGACCGAGTATCTGCTGTCTGCTCTGCTGCATAAGCTGAGCGGGCCGCTGCGCATATTTAAACCGCGGGTGATGATCACGCACCCCTACGGCGTCACCAGCGTCGAGAGCCGGGCGGTGCACGAGGCCGTGCTCCAGGCGGGCAGCCGGGAGGCATTTCTCATCCCCCAACCGCTGGCTGCCGCCCTGGGGGTGGACCTGCCGATCGGCACGCCCTCCGGCAATATGATCCTGTGCCTGGGCGGGGGGACGACCCAGGCGGCGGTGCTGGCTATGTATGGGATCGTGGCGGCCGAGACGCTGCGAGCCGGCGGGTTGGCGTTGGACGAGGCCATCTGCGCTTACGTGCGCAAGAAGTACGGGATCATCATCGGCCAGCTCACCGGAGAGCAGATCAAGATCCGTATCGGCGCGGCTGTGCCCCAGGACGAAGAGCAGAGCATCGAAGTCCAGGGGCAGGACCAGGTGAGCGGGCTGCCGCGCCCGGCTACGCTGACCACCGGCGAAGTGGTGGAGGCGCTGCGCGATCCCCTGGCCGATGTGGTGGAGACCGCCCGCCGGGTGCTGGAAAAGACGCCGCCCGAGTTGGTCTCGGATATCATCGACCGGGGGGTAGCCCTGGTGGGGGGCGGCGCCTTGCTGCGCGGCATCGATAAACTGCTGACGAAAGAGCTGGGGGTGCCGGCCTACCTGGTCGATAACCCGACCACCTGCACCGCCGAGGGCTCGGCCCGCGGCCTGGGAATGTACCCCCTGATCCGACGCAACCTGATCGCGGTGTAACCCCTCGAATAACTCACAACCGGAAGAAAAGCATGACCCATCCCGCATTTCAGGATGGGTCATGTTCGATTCTTAGCGAATTCTGGCTACCCGGCGCCCATCCAACTCCCCAGGGTGCGGATCACCTGCTCGCGCAGGTCCAGTTCTTCGGGGGTGAAGTTCTCCCTCAACAGATGTTCTTTGAAGGTCTGCGGGTCCTGACCGGCGGGTATTTCCCATATCTGCAGGGGTTTGCAGGCGATCTGCTGGTCTTCACCGAGGCGGAAGCGCTCATTGACGGTGAGCCCGTACTGCCGGGTGGAGAGCGGCCAGGTGGCGTCTACCACCATCTCACCGGCCTCGTCCGGCAGCTCCACGCACAGGTAATTGTGCACATCGACAAAATAGCCGCCAGACTGCTCCAGGCGGGGCCTTAATCTATCCGGGGCGTGGACCGGGTCCAGCCGGGCGCGGTGGGTGCAGGCCATGACCCGCGAGCTCAGCCCGAGCTCCTGGAACAGGTCTTTCAGCAGGTAGTGCTTGCCGGAGCAGGTGCCGCGCCACTCACGGATCAGGGTCTCCGGTGCTCGGGAACTGGCCCGCTGGTAGGGCATATCCCGCACCAGGCGGAAGGCGGTTTCTGGGTCGATCTGCGCCTCAGCGGCCACCAACCCCCGGCGGAGGGCTTCGGTTTTCAGCAGCTCAATCAGGCTCATGTTCAGATCATCCCACCGTGAGCCTACCGCAGATAATAAGTCATCCGCTGCAGGTGAACGGCGGGATCGATATACTGCACGTACACGCCCGGAGGCACATTGATGCTCAGCGGCGCATAGTTCAAGATGGCTTTCACCCCGGCTTCCACCAGCCTGTCTGCCACTTCCTGGGCGTGCGAGGCCGGGACGGCGATCATGGCCACCTGGATGCCTGCCTCGCGCACCGCCTGTGCCAGATTGGCCATATCCTGCACCACATAATCGCCGATCTTTGTACCGATCTTCTCGGGATCGTTGTCGAAGATCATCGTCACGCAGAAACCACGATCGGCGAAACCTTTGTACCGCGCCACCGCGCTGCCGATATCGCCCGCTCCGACCACGGCAATGTTCCAATCCCGGTTCACGTTCAGGATCTCTCGCAGTTGGTCCACCAGATAGTCGATGTGGTAACCGGTGCCCTGTTTGCCGAACTCTCCGAATTGAGACAAATCTTTGCGGATCTGTGCGGCTGAAATTCCCAGGCGCTCGCCTAATTCCTGAGAAGAAGTAACCTGCCGGCCATCGGCAGCCATGCGTTGGAGCGCCCGCAGATACAGGGGCAGTCTCCCGATCACAATATCGGGTATTGCCTGCTTTTCCATCCCCTATCCTCCTCAATCTAAGTTATCGGGCCTTGTCTTGGGGCGTTGGCCCCCCGCCTGACCCCCGGCGCCCAATAAAATTAAGGTTGTAGACCAAATTTACCACAAAATCGTGAATTGTGTAAACCCCCACAATAAAAAAACAAATACGAACATGTGAGGCGACCTGCCAGTAGTGACGGTTGTTCTGGAGTGTGGGCGGTTGCTCCGCCCACACTCCAGAACAACTATTCATTTCTGCTGAGAAGTTGTGCATGCACACAACGCGATACGAAAGGGAAGGAAGATGGGAATGGTATAATCCATCTTCGGAGAAACCAGGGAGAGAGCGAAACGTTCACATTCCAGAATTGAGAGCGCTATGTTTATCGATCAGGCAGAGATCCATGTGCGCGCCGGAAAAGGCGGCGACGGGGCGGTGCACTTCCGCCGGGAGAAATTCATCCCCCGCGGCGGGCCGGACGGCGGCGATGGGGGCAAAGGCGGCGATGTTGTATTCCAGGTGGTGCCCACCCTCAACACCTTGAACAATTTCCGCCAGAATACCAGGTACCAGGCGCAGGACGGCTCGCCGGGCGCCAAGCAGAATATGACCGGGAAATCGGGGTCCGACCTGGTGATCCCGGTGCCGCCGGGGACCATCGTCTACGACGCCAGGACAAACGAGGTGGTCGGAGACCTGGTGGAGCCGGGGCAGGAATTGATCGTCGCCCGCGGGGGGCGCGGCGGACGGGGCAATTCCCGCTTCGTCAGCTCGGTGCACCAGGCGCCGCGCACGGCCGAGCGTGGCGAGCCCGGACAGGAGCGCAGCCTGCGCCTGGAGTTGAGGCTGATCGCCGATATCGGCCTGGTGGGGGTGCCCAACGCGGGCAAGTCCACCTTCCTCTCGGCGGTGACCAACGCCCGGCCGAAAATCGCTCCCTATCCCTTCACCACCCTGGAGCCCAACCTGGGGGTCGCCGCCCTGGACGAAGACACCACCCTGGTCCTGGCCGATATCCCCGGGTTGATCGAGGGCGCCCATCAAGGGGTGGGCCTGGGGCACGATTTTTTGCGCCACATCCAGCGCACCCGGGTGCTGATCCACCTGCTGGACGGGATGGCCGAAGACCCGGTGCTGGACTTCGCCCAGATCAACAGTGAGTTGGCCCTGTTCGATCCAGACCTGGCCGAGAAGCCGGTGGTGGTGGCGTTGAATAAGATCGACCTGGACGAGGTGCAGGCGCGCTGGCCGGATATCGCCGCCGAGCTCAAGCGCCGGGGGTACCAGCCCTACGCCATCTCGGCTGTGGCCGGGACGAATGTGCGCCAGGTGCTCTACCGCGCCAAACAGTTGCTGGACGAAGCCCCGCCGCCGGCTCCGGCGGCCGAGACCCCGGTCTACCGGGTGGAGGCCGACCCCAACGAGTTCTCTATCGAGCGCACCGGCGAGGGTTGGCGGGTGGTGGGCCAGGCTATTGAACGGGCGGCGGCGATGACTTACTGGGAGCACGAGCAGTCGGTGCGCCGCTTCCAGCGCATCCTGGAGACGCTGGGGGTGGACGCCGCCTTGCGTAAGGCCGGTGTGCAGGAGGGGGATACGGTCTTCATCGGCGAATACGAGCTCGAATGGCAAGACTAGGCATATACGGCGGCACGTTCGATCCGCCGCACGTGGGGCACCTGATCCTGGCCTGCGAAGCGCTGGAGCAGCTTCACCTGGACCGTCTGCTGTGGGTGCTCACCGCCGACCCCCCACATAAACAGGGCCGGACTATCTCCCCCGTCGCCGACCGGCTGGATCTGCTGCAGGCTGCGCTGGCCGGGAACGAGGAGTTCGTCCTCTCGCGCGTCGATATCGACCGCCCCCCGCCGCATTTCGCCGTGGACACCGTCCGCCTGCTGCGAGAGGCTCACCCCGGTGCGGTGTTGGCCTACGTGATGGGCGGCGACTCCCTGCGCGATCTCCCCACCTGGCACGACCCGGCAAGCTTTGTAAACGCGGTGGACGAAATCGGGGTGATGCGCCGCCCGGGCGACGAGGTGGACCCGGCGGCGTTGGAACGCGCACTGCCCGGGGTGATGGATAAGGTGCGCTGGATCCGCGCCCCGCTGATCGAGATCTCGGCTTACGATATCCGCCTGCGGGCGAAACAGGGCCGCAGCTTCCGCTACTACCTGCTCCCCGGCGTGTATGAGGTCGTGGTCGAGAAAGGGCTGTACCGGGAAACAGCCTGAAGGTATCACCTATCCCGGCCGCGTGCGCCAGATCTTGAGCGGCAAAGCGTAGGCCAGGCGGAAGAGGGTGTATTCCAGCAGGCTGCCCCGACCGCCCAGGACCGGGATCCGTTGGGCGATCTCACCGCAGAAATACTCGCCCAGCGCCAGGGAGAGCAGGGGGGAGTAAGCGAAGATCTCGATCGGGGCGAACAGATTGCCAAGATAGCGCCAGGGTGCCACAACCAGCCCGAGCGCCCGGGCTCGCAGCAGCCTGTGGCTCGCATCTGTGAGCATCTGCGGCAGCTCGAGCAGAGATACGGCGAGCAGATAGCCAAAGCGCAGCGGCCCGGAGGGGGGGATGGGGCCGAACGCCGCCAATCCCAGCGGCCAGAAATTATCCTTTGCCAGCCCATAGATCAGCAGCAGAAGATAGAACAGCCTGGCGACGACCTCCAGGCCGGCGGTAAAAGCCATATCCTGGGTGAATTTCACCAATTGGGGGGCCGACGCCTGGCGGGTCAGGGTCTCCGCCTCCCCAGGGGTGAGCCTGCCGCGGGCCGCCTGCTGTCTGAGGACCTCCACCAGCCAGTCCTGGCGGTAGGCGGAGTGGAACAGCAGGCGCAGCGGGTGCAGGACCAGGCGCTGCCACAACCGCCGCCGGGCTGCCGGATCGGTGGCGAGGCGCTGGACCCGGGCAGGCAGCCAGCTCAACAGCAGCTTGTGGCGCAGGTAAGCGGGAAAGGACGCTGACAGGCGTGTGGCACGGCCGGGGGTGATGGCTTCAGCCGCCAGCCACTCGAGCAGGTCTCGGGCGAGGAGGGCGCCCCACAACGCCCGCCGGTATGAGCGCTGCAGCAGCCGGGTCAGGTGCCTTCTGTAGGCTGCATTGCCGGCGAGACGCAGAAAAAACGAGCCGGCGAAGGGGATGCTGCGCAGTAGCAGCAGGCCGGTGAATAGCCCGGGGCTGCGCCTGAGCCTCCCCGCCATTTCGGCGGAGATATCCCCCCGGCGCAGCCAGCGGCCGGCGGCAGCCCGTCGTAGAGCAGCTCGCCGCTCCGGAACCTGGATCACGGCCCCCAGGCTGTGCCACAGATCTGGCAGCCCTTCCCGGTAGAGGCGCTGGTCATCCTCCAGAACGGCCAGCCATCTTTCGATTTCCTCTGTCACCAGCCCCGGGTGAGACCGGAGGTAAGTCTTCAACCGCGGCAGGTCGGCTTCGTCGTAGAGCACGAACTGCCCCCGCCTGAGTCCGTGAAGGATGCGCTGCGCGTGTATGGGAGACAGGGGTAGAAAAAACGGGACCGCCAGGCCAGGGCGGCAGTCCACGGCGGTGAAGGCTGCCGGGCCGGAGGGATTCCGGCGGGTGAGCACGTTGGGCTGGGAGACCAGAGTGTACCACTCGAACTGGCGGGACAGGCCGCACGCCCCCATTTCCCGGCACAGGCAGGCCAGGCGGTCCATGAACTCGCGCTTGCGCTCCATCTCGGGCTTACCGGCCGCGCACGGCCCGGCTTGCGGCCACGGTTCGCCGCCAATTGAAAAACGGGCCGGGCCGCCATCCACCCACTCCTGGATTTCGACCAGGCTGCGTAAGCCCTCGTCCCAGTAATAACCGAGCGGGCGGACCACGGCCTGCGGGTCGCCAAATTCGATCCCGGCGGCTTCCCGCAAGATCGCCTGCCAGAGCAGCCCGCTGCGCAGGGCTTCATCCTGGTAGCGAGGGGCGAAGCTGGACTGGAAGCTCAGCCGGAATAAGAGATCCCGGAACCAGTGCTTGAATTTTGACCGGGGGCGCAGCACCTTGAGCGCCACCCGGTTGGCCCCGCCTGCGCCCAGGGCTGCCACAGGGCGCGGGCGGCATACACCTGCCCGGCGAACCCGCTGCCGGGGCTATCACCGATTTCGAAACGTTCATGCCCAAGGAATTGGCCGTCGATCCTGTAGACCTGGGCCTCCACCCACTCTCCCCTGACGTAGCTGCTGCGGACCGGGTGGAACAGCAGCCGGGAACGATCCTGCCGGTGAGACAGCTCTTGGACGATTCCGTGGGGACCGGCAGGTATATCTCGCATATCGATATATTACGGTATATGATGCACTGTGTCAATGAGCAAAAGAAGAGGTTCAAACGCTGTGGCTGGCCGGCCAACAGGAGCTTGAACCTCTTTTATTTTAGAGAAGCGGCGATAATGGTAATCGGGAGAGCGATTTACACGTCGAAATACAGGTTCACTTCGTAGGGGTGCGGGCGGTTGCGCACCTGGTAGTATTCCTTCTCCAGCTTGACCTTGATCCACTGCTGGATCAGTTCTTCGCTGAACACGCCGCCGGCGAGCAAGAAGTCGTGGTCGCGTTCCAGGGCGAGCAAGGCTTCCTCGAGCGAGCCGGGCAGGCGCTGGATCTTCGCCCGCTGGGCTTCGTTCCAGGAGAAGATGTCATCGTCGATGGGGCCCAACCCGTGCGCGCTGGGATCGATCTGGTTGCGGATACCGTCCAGCCCGGCGAGCAGCTGCGCGGCCAGCGCCAGGTAGACGTTGCAGGTGGCATCTGGCGGGCGGAACTCGAAGCGCGCCGTGTGCGGCTGGGTGGTGTACTTGGGGATGCGCACGGCCGCGCTGCGGTTCCCCAGGGAGTAGAAGGCGTTGACCGGGGCTTCGAAGCCGGGCACCAGGCGGCGGAATGAGTTGGTGCTGGGGTTGGTGATGGCCAAAAGCGCCGCCCCGTGTTTGAGCAGCCCGCCGATGTAGTACAGCCCGGTCTGGCTGATGCAGCCGTAGCCCTCTGGGTCGTAGAACAGATTCTGCCCGTCTTTAAACAACTGCTGGTGGAAGTGCATCCCGCTGCCGGCCTCGCCGTACAGCGGCTTGGGCATGAAGGTCACCGTTTTCCCGTGGGCCTGGGCGGTCATCTTGGTCACGTACTTGACCAGCATGGTGGCGTCCCCGGCTTGCAGCAGGTTCATCATCGGGGTCTCGATCTCCGATTGGCCCGGCCCGCCGACCTCGTGATGGTGGTACTTGACCGGCACACCCATCGCCTCCAGGTGCAGCATCATTTCCGTGCGCAGATTGTAGAGCTGGTCTTTGGGGGGGATGGCGTGATAGCCGCCGTGCAGGGGGATATGATGCCCGTGCCCGCCGGTGTTGCTGTTCCAGTCGGCCTCGTCCGAGTCCAACCGGTAGCTGGCGTGGTTGACTCCACTATCGAAGGCCACGTTGTCGAAGACGTAGAATTCGAACTCCGGTCCCCACAGGCTGTGCCCGGCGATCCCCGTCTCAACCAGGTACTGCTCGGCGCGGATGGCGATATTGCGCGGGTCGTTGGGGAAGATGGCGTGTGTATCGGCCTCGAAGGTGGCGCAGATGAAACTCAGGGTAGGGAACTGCCAGAAAGGGTCCACAAATCCGGTGGTCAGGTCGGGGATCATGACCATGTCGCCGGATTTCACACTCTTCAGGCCGACGCTCGATCCGTCAAAGCCGATCCCGCACTCCATCAACTGCGGGGTAAACTGGCTAGCGGGGAGGGTGAGGTGGTGCCAGCGACCGCTGAGATCGCAGAATTTAAGGTCCACAACCTGGATCCCGTGTTCGCTGACGTAACGCGCGGCCTGATCAAAGGATTGGAACATTAGGCATTCTCCTCTATGAATGGAATATGGGTTGTCGGGTAAACGGATTGCAGCTCCATTCTAACAGCATCTAATAGAAATTGAAGGGTTTGGTGTAGCGACGCCGCGCTTCTCCCCTCATCTTTTCAGTTCTCAAAACCCGTTCACGTATTATGGAAATAACTGTATAATGCGACATTGTCTGGTCGGCAAAATATTACCGACTGATCTCGAACAAAAGGCTTACAGCCATGGGGGCCGGCTGAGTGGGGTTTGCGTTTCTTGAATTCCACGGAATCTGGCTGCAGGCCCATCATTTCCCCTGCCTCGGCAGGCAGATCATCAACCGAACCTGTGCCTGTTGAACCTGAGCAGCGTTGAGTGAAAGATCCTACTGGCTCAGCGTCAGAAAATGGGCCAGGAAGAGCTGGTGGCGCAGTTGGATGCCAGCGAGCCGGCTGTGTCACGATAGGAGAGAGATGCTGCAAAACGATCTAATTGGTTTTGGCCTGTATATGGGCGGCATTATCGCCTCCCTGCTGCCTATTATGGCGCTCAAACGGGCCTTCAAATTGTCGTTCGAAGTGGTTCGCAAGATGTACCACCTGGTGATGGTGCTGTCGTTTATCCCCTTGATGGAGCTTTTCAGTAGCTGGTATGTGGCGGCGCTGGCAGCAATCGGTTTTGCTGTCATCGTCTACCCGATTCTGGCGCTGGTGGAGAACTCCTCGTTGTTCAAGAGGATTGCAGTAGAGCGCGAAGGCGGCGAATTCAAAAGAAGCATGATCGTCAGCCAGGTCACATATGTCCTGCTGATCTCCGTTTTTTGGGGGCTGCTGGGGCCTGAATGGCGGTATGTTGCGGTTGTGGCGGTTATGGCGTGGGGGTTTGGCGATGCGGCGGCCGCGCTGGTGGGCAAAAAGTATGGGCGCAACCGGATTATCCACCCGCGAATCGATGGGCCGAAGACAATGGAAGGGACCGAGGCGATGTGGATCACGGCCGGGCTGGCGGTGTTCTTGACCCTCTTGATCTATGCCGGGCAGCCCTGGCTTATGAGCCTGGCGGCTGCCCTGCTGGTTGCTCCGGTCTGCGCCTTGGTCGAGCTGTTCACCCAAAAGGGCCTGGACACCCTGACCGTGCCGGTTTCGGCGAGCCTGGCGCTCCTGAGCTTGTTATCGCTTTTTTCCTAGATGGGCCTGCAGCGGATGAATGCTCTCACCAAAGAACAATCGGCCAGCCGTGAAAGGACGCTGCGGACCGCCCTGCTGCTGAGCGCGCCTGGACCGCTGGTGACGGGCTACGCCGTGATCACCAGCCAGTCCACCACCCAACTGGCCGACTTTCTCCGGCGCGGCGTGGAATTGATAGCGATCTTCATCTCCTGGTGGGTTTTCCGCCAGATAATGCGGACGGCGATGATGGACGAGGAGGAGCGGCAGGCCCGGCTGGAGCGTGCGGCGGGGTTGAGCACCGCCCTGGCCATGGCCTGTTCCGGTGTGGTCCTGCTCTTTGTGGCCCTGTCCCGGCTGTCCGTTTTCGAACCGGGCGGCAGTGTAACCCTGGGCCTGACGATTGCGGTGCTGGGCGCTTTGACTAATGGGTGGTTCTGGTGGCGCTACCGGGCGATGACGCGCGAACAGTACAGCTCGGTGATCGCCGGGCAGATGCAGTTGTACCGCGCTAAGACCTCGGTGGATTTGGTTGTGGTCGCCGCGCTGGCCTCAGTCGCCATCGCGCCTGCCCACGTTGTGACGCGCTATATCGACCTGCTGGGGTCGGTGATCCTCTCTATCTATCTGCTGTGGAGCGGGTTTCGAACGGCGCAGACTCATCAGGCCGGGATCCAGAACCTTTATCACGGCCTGCGGAAGCTGCTTTAACGAGATCGGGCCTCCGTCGCAGCACGACACGGTCGCTGCCCCTCGGCGATCAAAGCCCCCATCGATCCCCACGCATCCCGGTGCTCACGACCCGCTGACAAAGTCCAGGGCGCGCAGCATCGCCGCTTCGTACTCCGGGGAGTAATCGCTGCCGACCAGGGGGACCGATTCGAGTTCACAGGCGATGCCCTCCTGCAGCAGCAGCTCGCCCAGTTCCTGGATGCCTTCCAGGGCGACGGTTTCGTCCTCTTCGCCGACCAGCAGGTAGCCGCGCATCTGGTTGCCCCCATCCCGCCGCACCGCCTGGCGGATGAACGGCAGCCAGCCCCCGGGCGGGGTGGTGAGCGGCCCTGCCAACCCCACGGCGATGAAGCCCTGGGCCGGGATCGCGCCGGTCAGCGCCATCCACACTGCGGCTTCGCCTCCCAGGGAATGTCCGGCCAGGACCACGCGCCCGGGATCGATGGCGTACTTATCGAAGAGGGCGGCCAGGTGCTTGCGGACATCTTCCGCGGCCTGGTCTCGGTCCTCCCACACGTAGGCCCCCTTCCACATGGCCTGCGTGGATTGGGGCGCGCCGACCAGCCAGCCGGCCTGGGCGATGGGCTGCCAGAAGCCGATCGAATCTCGGGCGGTGGCGAGGTTGGTGTGCAGGCCGAGCAGCAGCGGGCAGGGCGGCCCCCCGGCCTGGCAGTTCCCCTGGCTGCGCAGCACCAGCAGGGGGAAAAGCGCTTCCTGATCCTCGGCCTGCAGGCGGGCGCTGCGCTCGATCAGATCCTCGAAAGCCGGGTGACCCTGGAGCTGCTGGAAGGATTTATTTTTCCGCAGCAGCCGTTCGCCATACCAGAAGCCGGTCTTCAGAACCGCCTCCAGCAGGGAGATGGCCTGGTCCAGGTCGCCTAACCTGGCTGCCATGGCGCTGCGCCAGTAGTAGAGCAGGTGGGCGTATTCGGGGTACTGGTTGGTCTCGCGGGTCGCCAGTTCCAGGGCGGCGGCGTAATCGCCTGACTGGTAATGCTCCTGGATCTGGCGCTGCAGTTCTTGGAAAGTGGTTGGTTCCATACTCGGAAATTATAATATGAGTGGATAGAGATGGTCGATTTCTCCCGCCTCACCTGTCCGAACACAGCATCTCCCGGATAAATTGGCGCGCTTCGATCTCATAGGCCGGGTTCTCCTGGTCGTTCCCATGCCCATAGTGCAGGTGGAGGCTCAGCCGGCTGTTGGGGATCAGCGCTGCCATATCACGCTGCACTTCGGCGGGGATCACCCGGTCTTCTTCGCCGCCAATCACCAGGGTCGGGACCTGGATCAATGGCAGGATAGGACGGTTGTCGAAGTCCAGCAGGCCGGTGAAGATGCGCTCCAGCCGCTCGGGATAGCGAGGTTTGGGCAGCAGGCCGAGCAGCGGACGGGCCAACCGGTAGCGACGGACTCTCTGCGGAGTGAAGGTATATTCGATGCTGCTCCAATTCAACGCCCTCCAATCCCGGCGGCGAGCCAGCTCCAGCCAGGTTTCGATCACTTGCCGGGTCTTGGGGTGAGGGTAGTGCAGGCTTACAGAGAGGATCAGCCCCCGCACCCGGTCCGGTCGCTTGACGGCGATCCACTGCCCAACCGGTCCACCCGCGGAATTGCATTCCAACACCGAAGGGGGCCAGCCGAGCGCTTCGATGCCGTAGATCAAATCATCGGCGTGCTGTGCCATCGAAAAACCGGGCGGGATTGGCTGGCGGCGGCTGAGCAGTAAAATGCGGTGAGTTTTCGCCCGATGGCGATAGAACCAGGCTAACTGCAGGGCGCCATCCCGAACGGTCGTGAGCCCATCACCGGCTCCGGCGATCACCAGGACCGGCAGCTTCCCCTCCCCAATCATAACGTAGGGCAGCTCCGCGCCATCAGGGAGGACCAACGTACCGGGGTGATAGGGTGGCAGGAGAAATCCCATAACTACTCCAGGTTTTCCATCTGAACCAGGATCGTGAAATCCCCGTCCGCCTGGGCCGATAAGATCGCCATGGGGAAGGGGACGCCGTGCCCGGGCGGGTAGTCCAGGTTGGGGTCTTCGGGCCGCTCCAGGAAGGGTCGCGATTCCAGGAAGGTGAGGGCGCGGATCTCGCCGGGAGCAGTGACCGACACCGTGAACGGTTCCCCATCTGGGGGGTAAACGCCCCAAACCAGCCCACCGTCGCGGTGCTCCATGCGATAAGCGCCCGCCCAACCGGGGGAGGTGCGCCGCCAGGGATCGAGGAGCAGGGGGATGGTGACCGGCGCCCCGGCATTTTGCGTATAGGTTAACTGGATCCCATCATTCAGCAGGGTGTAAGCTTTCACACCGCCGTCCGCAGCGGTGAAGGCCGCCCGGCCGGGTTCGAGCTCGACCTGGTAATCCCTCCCCGGCCCGGCGAACGCGCCGGGGATCACCCCCGGGTCGGCCTGGGCGCCGCGGCTCAGATCCCAGGCGGCCGGGTCGCTCTGCCCGCTGGTCACCTGCGCCGAGGAGCCGATCACCTGGTGCAGGCCGTCTTCCCTGCGCAGGAACAGGGCCGACAGCCGGGAGTCTTCCGGTTCGAGCACGGCGAAGACGGATTCCGAGGCCAGCAAGCAGGATGGACGCCCATCGCCGTCTGGGTCCCAATCACAGCCTGTATAGGCGTAAGGGGCCCGGGCCCATTCTACCGCCTCGCTCAGCAGCGCAGTTTGCCCGAAGTAGTTACGGCGCAGGGCGGGCAGGTCGGGGTGGTAGGGGTAGGTGGGGGAGGCCAGAGCCCAGGCGGTCAGGGCGGCCGCGGGTTCCAGGGTGGGGTCTGAGACGAGCCCGGGAGAGACCGGTCCAAAACCCTCGTTCGAGATGGGAGAACTCGCCGCCAGGGAGCAATCCCCATCGCCCGGCAAGGCGGCCAGGTCGCCTGGGCCGAGCACTTCGATCCACGGGTGGGCCTGGAGATACTTCATCGTGCCGCGTGCCATCTGCGGCACACCCCAGGTGGTGGCGGGCAGGTCACCGCCGAGCACCAGTACCTGCCCCGGAGCGCCCTCTACGGCAAGGGCCACGAGCTCCTGCCGCAGGTACAGGGCCGGCCCATCCAGCCCGGCCTGATCGTTCCATACTCCGCTGCCCGGGTAGCCGGGGAGCAGGATAGTCTGCACGCCGCCACAACGCCCGATCGCAGCCGCCCCTATCCCCTGGGATCCGGCACCGCCTGGAATGAAAGCGACCCGGTAGGGGCCGGTTTGGGGCCAGCGTCGCTCTGGAGCGAACAGCAGCGGGCTGCCGGGCAGCCCGAACTCTAACCCCAGGCGGCGCGACCCGGCGGCGTATGCGGCTAACTCATCCCCCGTGCGGAGGAAGACTGCTTCCCCACCCGGGTCGACCAATCCGGGCAGGGCATCCGGCAGGCCGAGCAGCCCGGCCCGTACCAGGGACCGAACCAGGGCGAGCCCGCCGCTGTAATCCAGCGCCGCCAGGGAGCCGGGGGTCTTCAGATCCAGCAGGAAGGCCGGGGTGCGGGTGTTGCGCACCGCCCGCAGCAGGTGATACAGTCCATGCCGCCCGCCCAGGGGTCCGGTGTGAGCTCCGTCCCAGCGGCGCAGGGCTTCGCGAGGGGTGTAGGCGGGGAAAGCGTTCCAGAAGGCGATCAGCGCCCTGGCTTTGGGCGGCGGCGGAGCGGTGGAGAGCAGCGGCCCGAGGCGGTCGGCCGGCTGCCCGTCCTCCCCGATCAGGTAGGCTTCCAGGCGGAGCGGGCTGCGGGCGGTGGGGCTGCCCGGCAGGGCGCGCCGGTTGAAGCTCAGGGTCAGGGTGTCGAGGATGGCGTCCCGCACCAGGCGCACGCTCAGGCCGGGGAGGGGTTGCAGGTCGGGGCCCAGGAGGCGGATGCCGCCGTGGGTGGAGATCTCGAACAGCGCTTCCCATTCGATGCCCGGTTCCACGCCGGGTCCGGACGCCAGGGGCAGTTCCCGGGATCCGCCGGGGCGGCTGTCAAGCAGCACGATCAGGCTGAAGTCCGCATCTGGCGGGAGGTCGAGCACGTCCAGTCGTAACTGCCATTCCTCGCCAACGGGTCGCAGATACCCTGCCACCAGGTCCAGGCCCGGTTCGGCGGCGTCCACCGGGTCGAGCAGGCGCAGGTCGGCGTAGGCCCAGGGCGGGTCGGGAGAGGGCAGGGTGGAGGCGGGCCGGGCGGTCCGGCAGCCGGCGAGCAGGACGGCTGCGCATAGTAGTGCGACCAGCAGCGCCATGACGAGCAGCGCCTTGCGCCGGGCAGGGTCCCTGGTGGGCCAAGGTTGGCGGATGCCTGGTCGGGTCATTATGGATCGCAGGTTCATGCGGAGGCGAGCCTGCCGTCCGGTTCGGGCGTGATGCCAGGGCAGGCGCTTCGCAGCAGTCAGCGTCTCCGGCGGCGGGAGAAGACCAACGGGAGCAGGATAAAGGTCGCCAGGGGCCAAACCCAGTTCAGGTCGCCCGGCCCGCCGGGTCCGGTGCGCGGCGAGCGGCGCTCGATCCTGATCAGGCGGTATCCATCAGTAGCCGCTTCAAGTTCGGCGTCGCTCATTTCCCTGGGAGGGACTCCGAAGAGCGGGGCGGCGAACCCGCTGGCGATCAGCACCGCGCGTAATTTCTCCAGGCAGCCTTCCTCGCCGGTCGCGTCCACCGCCCGCCCTGCGTACCAGCCGTCGGGCAGCCAGACCTCGACCTCTGGGTCTGCGAGCAGGTTGCGGTACCAGTCGCTGATCGAGCCGAACCCGGCCAGGCAGTAGATCTCGCCGTCGATCAGGGCGTAGTTCACCGGGGTGCGGCGTTTCAGGCCGGTCTTCCGCCCGGTGTGGCTCAGCACCATGATCTGGCCGCCGGTTTCGGGAAAGGCGTTCATCCATTTGCCGAGCCCCAACCTCCAGAGGAGGATCATAAAGGTGTTGAAGGTTTTGAAGACCTGGCGCAGGGTTTTCTCTTTCTCCGGGCTAATGGTGGTCATGTCGGTCTCCTTACGACTGTCGTCTTAAACGGTGTTTTTGGCGAACAAAGTATGTTATTAGATCGGTTGGTTGTGGATCATGCGCGATTTGGTTTGCTCTATTCTATATCATCTGGGGCTGCGTGAGGGGAGGAAGAATTTCCAAACCGCAACTATTAGCCCGGCGAGCTCGCCCCATCCCGAGGCGTAGGGCAGGCTGCTAGGCGACCGTATTTTGGTCGCCCTTGCCCCGCCCCCCAATAAATCACCGACACCTCCGCGTGCTCCCCACCAATGAATGCATCAATCGGCTCCAAAAATCCGCACCCGCTAAAGCAGGTCCCACGTCGCCACCCCGCGCTCCCCGCCTGGAGATACATCCATCACCCACCCATCAAACCCAAATGATCGGGTTCATGACCCGCAGCCTCTCCCAGCCCGTTTCCAACGGGCTTGGATTTTCCAGGCGTCGATTTGAATCGATGCCTGCCGGGCATACGATGCCGGAGGTGCGTGGCACGTCCGATGCAGGGGCATGGGCACGGCTACACCGTAAACCACCCAAAACCATGAACCCGCCCGCCGGCAGCGAAGCGCTCACCGCCGGGCCACTACCTGTGCCTGGAGTGGGTCTGGTCGCGGATAGGGGGGTGCCGGTTATGCGTAGAGGCGGGTCTGGGTTGCCGGGTGGGCGGACGTTCGTGGCAGTCAAGCGTTCCCGGCTGTGAGCCCTTGCCTGAATCAGTGACCCGCCTGTACGATGTGTGTGGGCGGATAGCCATGCATCCGATATTCGTGAATTCGTGACCGCCATTCGTGGACGGTTTTCCCTCACGGGCGGGTCCGTGTGTGGGGAAGTGGGTGGCCGGTTTTCTCTTTACAATTTCGAATTGCGCGAATTCCGCTCACGGCAGCGCCGTAAACCACCCGAAACCATAAACCCTCCCGCTGCACCCGCAGGTGCAAAACCGGCATACCGCGCGGGATATTTTAAGACTGCACCCCTTGTCGTAATCGTTAAAATGTTCTATAGTTGGCACATATGTTCGCACTGAGGGATTTTTACCACCTGCCTCAGCTCGACCCACTCTTCGACCAACTGGCGGACTGCAGTTCGGGGTTGATCCTGATTGCAGGCCTGGATTCACGCCCGGGGCTCCCCTCCTTGGGGGACGCTTGGCTGCCCAGCGGCCGTTCAGCCATCCTGTCGGTGCTGGTCGACTTGATCCTGACCCGGCACGAGAAAGCGCGCTGCATCGCCGTGGCCGAGAGCAAAGAGGCGGTGCGCATCCCTCGCCAGTTCCGGCGGCGGATGAAACACTGGCTGGTCGAACCGCCCTTTACTTACCCGGGGCGGATCTCCGCCGCGGTGGATGAACGGCCCGGCTTGCTGGTGATCGACCGCCTGGATGAGACCACGCTGGAGCCCGCCCTGCTGGCCGGGGAGAGTGGGGTGCGCGTCCTGGCGCCCCTGGATTCGGTCTTCCACGGAGCGGGCGTAATCCACCACCTGCGCGATCTGGGGGCTTCGGAACAGGCATTGGAGGGGCTGCGTTGGATCGTCAGCGTTCAGCGCCTGAAGACCCTGTGCGCGCAGTGCAAGCAGGCCGGCCCGCCCGACGAGCGCAGCCTATGGCGGCTGCAGCAGCGTCTGGTGGACAACGACGTGGACCCCGACCTGGAGCAAGCCCTTACCGGGTTGATGGCGAACTGCTTCTGGGGTGGGGGCTGTGCGCGCTGCGGCTATTCCGGGCGCTACGGGGAGGTGGCCGTCTTCGATGTGTTCCACAACCCTCCCGGCAGCCAGATGGAGGAGGTCCTGGAGCAGCCCAGTTTGCTACCCCTGGAGACCTATATCGCCCACCTGGCCCACCTCGGGCACCTTCCGCTGGAGGAGTACCTGGATTTCGAGACCGGGCAGCAGCACCGCATCGGCCGCGCCTTCCTGGCCCGGGAAGCCATGCTGGCCGAGTCGGCGGCCGCTTACGAGCGTAAGCTGGCAGAAATCGAAGCCGCGAACCGCGTGCTGCAGCGCCGCACCCGCTCTCTGGTCTCGCTGCACGAGATCGGCCAGGCGCTGGTCACCTCGGTGGACCTGTCCGACCTGTCGGGGCGGGTGTGCCGGTTCGTGCGAGATCTGTGCGGAGCCGACCGGGTGATCCTGTATTACCTTCAGGATGAGGAGGCGCGGGTGCTGGCTTATTCAGGCTGGCAGGCCGACCGGGTGCCCGATCGGGTAAGCCTGGTAACCGTCTTCCAGACCGGCGAAGGGCCACGGCTGCAAACCAGCAGAGAACCCGTGCCTTTCAACCGCTGGCCCCCGGGGATCGCGCCGCGCAACCCCGACGTGGAAGGCGCACAACTGCTCGCCGGGCTGTACGCCCCATTGGTGGCGGAAGAGAAGCTGGTGGGCTTCATCATCGCCCACACCACGCGCCGCCATTCCTTCGCCCCGGCGGATATTTCACTGCTGAGCACCATCTCCCAACAGGCGGCGCTGGGCATCCAGCGCGCCCACCTGATCGAGAGACTGCGCAGCAAAATCGAACAGCTCGAGGCGGCACAGGATGCGCTCCGGCGCAAAGAGCGCCTGGAACGTGAGCTGGAACTGGCGCGCCAGGTGCAGCAGCGCATGCTGCCACGCACCTTCCCGGAGATATCCGGGTTTCAATTCGCCGCCCGCAGCGAGCCCGCCCGCCGGGTCGGCGGCGATTTTTTCGATGTATTCAACCTCGACGAAGACCGTTTCGGGGTGGCGATCGCCGATGTGGCCGACAAAGGCCTGCCCTCGGCCCTGTTCATGGCCCTCTCCCGCAGCCTGCTGCGCGCCGAAGCCTACCGCCAGCACTCGCCCAAGATGGTGCTCACCAGCGTCAACCGCCTGTTGTTGGAGTTGGGCGAACAGGATATGTTCGTGACCCTGTTCTACGCGGTGATCGACCGCCGTTCCCACCGCTTGACCTATGCCCGCGCCGGTCACGACCGCCCGCTGCTGGCGCGCGATGGTGTGATTCAGCCGCTGAGTGGGGATGGCACGCCGGTTGGGATTCTCGACCAGAAAGCTTTTTTCCTGGATGAGACGTCCATCGATCTGGCCCCCGGAGACCGCCTGGTTTTGTACACCGATGGGCTGATCGACGTCGCCAACCCTGCGGGAGACATGTACGGCTACCGGGCGTTCATCGACTTGATACGCCGCTATGCCCAACAGCCGGCCGATCAGCTCTGTGAAGCGATCTTCAACGACCTGCTCGCCTTCAAAGATACGGCCGAGCAGACCGATGATATGACCCTGCTCGTGCTCGAAGTCGACTGACCCCCTGTAGCCTCAACCAGTATTCGCCGCCAGCCTCTCCCGGATGAGCGCATCCACAGCCTGCAAGGTCTGGTCCCAGGTTGTCTGGCGCATAGTAGTAATCGTTGTTTGGGGGTAGGGCGGCCTCGCCGCCCTACCCCCAAACAACGATATTTGATACTTAGTTATCACCGCAAGAACGCCGGCAGGAAGTCGCATTGTGCGGTGGCCATCTCGTCGAACATCTCCCGGATCTCTGCAAGGGAGCAGACCGCGGCGGTGAGGGGATCGACCATCAGAGCATGCACGGCGGCTTCACGGTCTTGCTCCAGCACGGCGGTGACCACCAGTTCGTGGAAAACCATGTGCTGGTAATCCAGGGCGGCGAGCTGGGCCGGCAGTGGGCCGAAGCAGGTGGGCTGAACGCCCTTGCGATCCACCAGGCAGGCGACTTCCACTACCCCGTCTTGGGGCAGGTTGGAGATCAGACCGGTGTTCAGCACGTTGCCGTAGATAACCGCCGGTTGGTCCTTCTCGATGGCCTCGATGATGGTGGAGGCATATTCCGAACTGCGGCGGAGGTCGAATTCCTCCGCACCGGCCAGAATGCGGCGCAGGCTCTCGTCGTGCTCCGCCCGCCAGCGGGGCCAGTTGCGGGCGTAAAAGCCGCTTTCGCCGCGATAGCCGGGGCGGGCATACTGCGTTACCAGTTCCGGGCGCTTGCGGAAGTAGCTCACATACTCGGAGGCGTGCCCGCTCGACTCGGTGCAGAAGGCCCCCAGGTGGAGCATCATCTCGAAGCGCACCGGGTCCTGTTCGTAGATTTCTGGCTCTGCCGCGCGCTGCCGCAGCAATGGGTACAGGTCTCTCCCGCCTCGTTCCAGGCGAGTGAACCAGGCCAGATGGTTGACGCCCGCCACCCGCCAGTCGAGCTCGTCGTAGGGCACCTCCAGATAGCCGGCGAGCTGCCGGGAAGTGTGCTGGACCGAATGGCACAGGCCCACCACCGGCAAGGAGAAAGCGCGCAGCCCGGCCAGCACGGTGAGCGACATGGGATTGGTATAGTTGAGCACCAACGCCTTCGGGGCGAGCTGCTCCACATCCTGCAGAATCTCCAGCCAGGCGGGGAGTGTGCGCAAGGCTTTGAACAGTCCGCCGGGACCGATGGTATCGCCGATGCACTGGTCGACCCCGTACTTGAGGGGGATCTCGTAATCATAGTCCACGTTTTCCAGCCCGCCGACCTCAATGGAATTGATCACATAGTCGCTGTCCGCCAACAGCTCGCGGCGGTCGGTGCTGGCTTCCACCTGCCAGGGCCGGCCGGTTTTTTCGACCAGGAATTGGCCCATTCGGTAAGCCAGGTCAAGCCGGTGGGGGTCGATATCGATCAGGGAGAATGTGCCGGGCTCGAGATCAGGGGTAAGAAGAATATCGGCCATGAGCCGGGCGGCGAAGACAGCGCTGCCGGCTCCGATGATGGTCACTTTGGTCATGGGGGTTATCCTTCCGGTGTGGCCTGGTTCGGGGCCAGGATACGCTGAGCGTTGCGGTAGTACACCTGCTCCAATACCTCATCGGGCAGGTGCAGGCCGTAGATGCGCCAACGGCCCTGGCTGGGGATTTCGTTCAGATCGTAGTTGAAGTATTCGTCTTCCGTCTCGAGGAACCGGTAAAAGAGGCGGTACCAGTCCGGGCGGGGAGGTACGTCGGCGCCGAACAGGATGCGGTCCGGGTGGCGCAGGAAGAACCGCCGGGCGCAGTACGGCTGCCGCCCGAGTTCAGCGATGCGGGCGGAGATGTCAATGTAAAAGTGCGGATAGTCGTCCAACATCCGGCTGACCCAGCCCAGGTTCTCGGCATAGCAGCCCACATGAGCGCCGATAAAGGTGGTGCGCGGGTGGCGGGCGACCAACCGCTCGAATTGGGCCATCAGCGTGGTGAAAGGCGGGTACTGCGGCCCGCAGAAGCTCCAGTCTGGGTGGCGCAGCAGCTCCTCGTAGCGTTCGTTGGTCTCATCCACCGGGTCGAAGAAGGCAACCGGGTCGGCGATATGGATCAGCACCGGGATTCCCAGCCCGGCGGCGGTTTCCCACAGCGGGACCAGGCGCTCGTCGTCGATGGCGACCAACCGCCCATTGTGGTCCTTCACCTGCAGGCCGAGCTGCTTCCAAATCTTCAAGCCCTGAGCCCCGCGGCGCACCTGGGCCTCCAGCCGTTTTGCCGCCTGTTCGCCAAACCTGTTCTGTTCCTGCTCCCAGCGCGACCAGTCCACTCCACCGAAGACCTGGAACCGCTCCGGAGCGGCCTGCTTGAACCGGTCCAGGTGCGCCTGCAGCAGATCTTCGCTCCAGCCGCCGTCCAGGTCCACCAGCATGGACACCCCCGCCTCGTCCAGTACTTCGAGCAGCTCGGGCAGGGGGCGTTGGTCCCAGCCTCCGCCGAACTCGCCGCCCAGGTGGTTGTGGGCGTCGATCACCGGATAGCGCGGGGCGTTCACCCAGGTCTCGGTGGTCACCAGCCGGGAGTGGGGGCGGTAATCTTGTAAGTGGAGTTCGTGATCCATGCTCAATCTTGAGTTACAATGAAGCTACCTGTAATCGTATCAAGAAAGCTCCATTTGTCAATTACGAGCTTTCGACCAGGAGCATCCGGCCCCAGGTGCAGATTTCCGCCTGGTGAGCGCCAGAACCCGACTCGGGAAAGGAGTGTGCCAGATGAACGGTCCCCTCACCCAGGTGAAAGGTATCTTACAGATCACCCCCAACCGCTGGCGGGATCTGATCCAGAACCTGCCACCCGAGCTACTCACCCGCCAACCAACGCCCGACCATTGGTCGGCGATCCAATGCCTACAACATATCATCGACACCGAGCGCGTATTCCAGTTCCGCCTGCAGGCGTTCCTGGAGGGCCGCGACAGTTTTCCAGGCTTCGACCCCGATGTGGAGGGGAGCCAGAGAGGGGCCTCACCCGAGCCCGAAGCCCTGCTGCAGGAGTTCACCGGACTTCGCCGGTACAGCTTGAAACGGCTGGATGGAGTGACCGCCGAACACCTGGAGCGGCGCTCGCGGCATGCCGAGCTTGGCCCGGTGACGCTGAACGAGATGGTCCACGAATGGGCGGCTCACGATCTGAATCACACAGTGCAGGCGGAGCGGGCGTTGATGCAGCCCTTTATCCAGGCCAGCGGCCTCTGGCAGCCCTTTTTCGCTGACCATGAAATTCTGAGCTGAGAACTGATCACGCCTCTACATCCGGGAGAGATCAATGAAATTTCCCGATCCCTGGAAACAAGAGCCGGAAGAGCTGACCCCCGAGGTCGAATACCTGCTGCTCTCCGATCCAGGCAATCACCTCGCGCTCGCCCGCCTCCTGACGGGTGAGTATTACTTCCCCCTGCTGCGGGTGGCCCTGCACATGTTCGACGACCCGGAGGAAGCGGCCTGCGCCGCGTTGGAGGCCCTGGTGCAAGCCTGTCACCGGGCGAGCAGCTATCGGGAGGGTCTCCCGGCCCGGGTCTGGGTACACCGCATCGCCCGGCGGATCTATGCCCGGCTGGAGAGGCGGATCAACCGCCGCCGCCGCTGGCTGCGATATCTGCCCTTCCTCGCCCGGCCGGCTGATTTCGGCGTCTCCGAACCGGTTACTCTGCTGGATGCCGCCCTGTGGCTGGGGCTCGACAGGCAGCCCTACGAGCAGAAGCTGGCGCTCATCCTGTCTGTGGTGGAGGGGTGGAGTGCGGAGGATATCGCCCTCGTCCTGGGCCGTTCTGTGGAAGCGATCGGCGACCTGTTTGCCAGGGCCTGGGCCGGGGTGGATGAGAGCCTGGGGGCTGCAGGCCAACCGCAGGCCGCCGAAGCGGAAGGTGGGCTGCGCGGGCTGCTAAAGCGTTCGTTGGCGGATCGCTGGTCGATGGGAGTGTACGGCGCCATCGACCTGGAAGTCATCGCGGCCGAGGTGGCGGCCCAGGCGGAGCGCCTGGCGCGACGCAGCCGCCGCTCGATCCACCTGCGCGAGACGCTGTTTATCGCTGTCATGCTGCCCCTGGCGCTGGCAGTTTTGTGGGCGGTGAACGAGTGGTCGCCGCTCCCCGAGCCTGCCGCCGCTCCCGCCGCCCGCCTTGCCCGGCAGGTGCAACCCACACCGCAGCCCACGCCCGCTTACCCGGATCCGCTGGATGTGCGCGTCTATCTGCAGGTCGAATCCGGGGATACCTGGGACAGCCTCGCCGAAGCCCTGGGTGTCTCGTGGGTAGACCTGGCGGCCTGGAACGGCATGCGCTTGAAGGATGAACTGAAGCCGGGGATGCTGCTGCAGGTAGAGTTGGGCTCGGCGCCCTGGCTGGCCACAAATCCCGCCCGGGGCGCCTCCGCCGGAGAAGAGCCCGAGTGGTTCACCGAACCCCTGACCGGGAATGAGATGCGGCGTTTCTTCGCCGAGAGCGAACCCGAGTGGGGGACTTTGTGGGCGGATATCGACATCGTGGATTATGGCCCGTTGGGTTACCGCGGCCCGTTCGAGCGCTATTCCCGCCGCCAGGTATGGGTCGGGGACCGCGGGCGCTGGGCCGTGGAAAGCGAGGGGGGACGGTATGGAGGGCTGCTGCTGCTCGCCGGCCGCCCCTTCCGGTACACGATCAACCCTGTGTGGGAGGCTACGATTGGAGACCGGGATGTTGCGGTTGATATGGGAAACCTGCCTCCAGGCCAGCCGCCCGATTTGTGGGACCAATCCGCCAGCCTGGTGCTGCATCGCCTGTACCCGGTGGACGAGATTACCGCCAGCTACCGGGAGAACGACGCGATCCTCTCATCGTTTTACAACTTCGAGACCCAGAGCGCGGCGAGTTGGCTGCTAAAGCCCATCTCTACCTTGTGGACCGCAGATCAGGGCCGGGCCACCTTTATCGATTGGGACACGGTCGCGGGGCATAAAGCCATTATCCTGGAGTGGATCCCCGAGACGATGGAGGGCGGAGAAATAAAGCGCCTGGTGCTTTGGATCGATCTGGGAACCCGGTTGGTGCTAAAGCAGCAGGCCTACGGCGGGCCTGACGGACAGACGGCGCTGCTGGAGTACGCCGTCACTCGCCTGGTGGTCGATCCGCCGGACTTCCCCGGACCGGGCTTCTTCGACCTGGCGGATGAACGCTTTGCCCGCTACAACGCCGATTATCTGGGCGCCCCGGAAGTGCTGCACGCCAGTGGGCCGGTCCCTACGCCCACCACCCACCCCTCGCGACAGCGGTTGGAGCGGGTGCAATCGCCCCCTGGATTCGACCCGAGCCGCAGCGATCTGATTTTCCAGTTCCCGGCGGCTTCCCTCTCCGGCGTGCTATCGCCTGCGACCAGTCCCCCGCAGGTGGAGCTGTTCGCCGATGGGTATTTCATCACAACCCTGGAAGGGCTGCAGTCCATGCAGGACCGCTGCGAGCGGTCCTTAGATGGCAGCAAGTTGGTCTTCCAGCCATCATTCGGCAGCATGAACCGGCTCGTGTGGCTTGATCTCAACCGCCCACAGGCCGCCAACACCGTGTCCTTCAAGTTCGATGTGGGTTCGTTCGCGCTTTCCAGGGACGGCAGATGGCTGGCTGTCACCGCTCCCGCAGATTTCAGTTACATCCAGGGGAGGACCGTGCCTGAACAGCAGCAGGTGACCGTGGTGGACCTGGAGCGGGGGACAATCCGTTCGATCCCGCTCAGCAGTATCCCGCATGCTCCGGTGTGGAGCCGGGATGGGCGCCGGTTGGCCGTGCTGGTGGAAGCCGACCCACAGGACGGCGTGGATGCCCTCGAGATCGATGTCGAGACGGGCGAGGTGGTGGAAAGGCGGCGGGTGGGGCTGGATCTCATCCTGGCCCCCGGTCAGAAGCCCGGCTGGCCCGGCGATGAATGGCCCGCCATTGCGTGGACCTCCTTCTTCAACGAGCCGCCCAGCACGCTGGAGACCTGCGTCTCCTGGCCGTTACGGCGCTGATCAGCGCGGCATTGATTAACGCTCGGCCGAGGCTGCCACCGAGTCCATCAGGCTGTAAAAGCCCTCGGACAGGGTCGGGTGGATGTACACCGCCTGGTAGAGCACGGTCCATGGCGCGCCGGCCATCATTAGCGCCATGATGGTGTGCACCAGCTCGCCACCGCTCTCACCCAGGATAGCGGCCCCCAGGATGCAGTCCGTCTCCGCATCGACCACCAGCTTCATCAGCCCCGCCGTGCGACCCATTTCAACCGCCCGGGCCGCATAGCTCATGGGGATACTTCCCACCTTGATCTTGTATCCCTGGCGTACGGCTTCCTGTTCGGTCAGCCCAACGCGTCCCAACTCGGGGTCGGTGTAGATCGCGTAGGGGATGACCCGGTCGCGTACCGATTTCTTTTTCTCATTAAACAGGTTGTGGGAGACAATCTGGTAATCGTTGTACGAGATGTGGGTGAAAGCCGGGCCGCCGGTTACGTCGCCCATGGCGTAGACTCCGGGGACGTTGGTTTGCAGGAACTCGTCGGTCACAACCCAGCCCTGACGAGTCTCGATCCCGGCCGCTTCCAGGTTGAGGGCATCCGTGTTCGCCGCCCGCCCGGCAGCGATCAGCAGGTGTGAGCCGCTCAGCGCTTCGCTATTCTTCCCGTCCTGGGCCTGGATCACCAATCGGATCCCGGCATCCGGCCTCCCCGAGACCTCCCTGGCGACGGTCCCCAGCCTGAATTCGACCCCTTCGCTCTCCAACGCCTCTTGCAGCGCCCGGGCGACCTCCGGATCCTCGCGCGGCACGATCTGTTGGTTGCGGTGGACGATCGTTACCCGGCTGCCGAAGCGGCGGAACATCTGGCCGAACTCCAGGCCGATATAGCCGCCACCGATGATCAACAAGTGCTCGGGCAGTTCCTTAAGGTCGATGATGCTCAGGTTGGTCAGGTAGGGGACCTGGTCGAGCCCCGGGAGCGAGGGGACCAGCGGGCGGGAGCCGGTGTTGATGAAGATCTTTTCGGCGGTCAGCGTTTCTCCCGCCGCTTCGACCGTGTGCGGCCCGGTGAAACGCGCCTCCGCCCAGTACGGGGTGATATTGGGCGATGCGGCCACTCGGGCCTCCATACCGGCCCGTTTGTTCCCCACCACCTCATCCTTGCGAGCAACGACGGCGGGCAGGTCGATCTGGACCTCCCCGGCCTGGACGCCATACTTCTCCGCTTCCCGGGCGGTCTGAGCGACTTTAGCCGAGGCGATCATCGTTTTGGTCGGCGTGCAGCCGTAGTTGATGCATGATCCCCCGAGGTAGGCCCGCTCGATGAGCGCTACCCGCCACCCACGCTCTGCAAGTTGGTAGGCCAGCGGGACGCCCGCTTGCCCTGCGCCTATGATGATCGCATCGTAAGATTTCATCCGCATCTCCTTAATCGTTCATCTGTATTACGGATTAGCCATCTGTCCGCCCTATTATATACAATAAACATCACATTTGACCAAATTAGGCAACCAGCTCCGAAGAAATCGACCGTCGTCCGGTGGTAGGGAAACGGCGAGGGGGTCACGGTTTCGGGTAACTTCCGGAGCCGCCGTGCACCTTCGCACCGACAGCGGACCCCTGCGGCACAGTGGTAGGGGCACGGCGGGCGGGTTCACGGATTTGAGTGGTTTGTGGTGCAGCCGTGCCCACGCGCTGGGAGAAGCCGTCCACGAATGGTCTGAGCAGGCACGTACATACGCAAGCATGCCGCACGACCCGCCTATCCACAGACAGCCTACCCGCATGGTGGTAGAGGCACGGCGGGCGGGTTTACGGATTTGAGTGGTTTGTGGTGCAGCCGTGCCCATGCGCAGGAGAGAAGCCGTCCACGAATGGCCGAGCATCCACGGGCATGCCGCGCGACCACGAATACACGAAAACGGAGGGCTTGTCCACCCCCGCACCGGGAAGGGCCATGCGGGGTTGGGGTGCGGACGCGCCTCCCGGGCGGTGGGAACCACCCCGCCTGGGAGGGAGATCCTTCGCCTGACGACGCTTCGCGTCGTCAGGCGCACAGGATGACAGGCATGAGGGGTTGGCCGGTGGTCGGGAGGGGGGATGACGGTGGTGGGCGGGCCTGGTCGGGCGACCGGGGCGGGCTGGCCTGCCAGGCGCCATGTTTGGTAAGCCAACGCGCCCGTGGTGTGCCGGCAGGGGCACGGCGTGAGGGTTTGCGGTATCGGGTGATTTACGGGGCCGCCGTGCCCCTACATGTACGCGGCGGGTCCATCGGGGCACGAGGTATAGCAGGACGTAGGGCAAGTTGCCGAACTTGCCCGTGCCGGTGACGGGAGGCGCAAGGGCGACCAAAATACGGTCGTATGGTATCTTACCCACGCGCCCGTGGTGTGCCGGCAGGGGCACGGCGTGAGGGTTTACGGTATCGGAGGATTTACGGGGCCGCCGTGCCCCTACATGCGCGGGGCGGCGGGACGTAGGGCATGTTGCCGAACTTGCCCCGAGGTGCGGCGGGCCGGAGGGTGGACGTGCATCGCACCGGTAGCCATATCGGCAAGGGCACGGGGTGAGGGTTTGCGGTATCGGGTGATTTACGGGTCCGCCGTGCCCCTACACACCGGGGGCGGACCGGCCGTGCGCCGGTCCTGGACGCTACCTCGTGATCCGTTCTTCCAGGATAACGGTAACTGTGTCACCCGCTTCTTTGCCGATGGCCTTACGAATTTCGGCTTTTACCGGCAAATACTGGGTGCCATCGCCTAAGGCCATAAACGAGCTTTGAAACGGATAACCGTCGATGGTCCCCCTGACCTTTACCAGGCCCCGCGTCCCGAAATACACAACTGATTCCGGCCACACAACATACGTCCACCCCCCTTTGTTGGGGCTTTTCTGTAATACACCGCTAAACTCGACATTCAGCTTCGCCATGATTTCCTCCCATCCCGGTATTGAATTTATTCTTCACTCTGAGATAACCAGGCCTTCTTCCGTTCGGCTTCGATCGCCTGTGCTGCCTGGCGGATGAACTTTATGGGGTGATGGGAGAACCTCATGGGCGTGAACGGCGAGCAATACTGCTCAGGGATGGGCGCCGGCTGCGGGTTTAGGGCGGTGTTCAGGCAAGGGGCGTACTGCTGGATCAACAGTTGTTCGCACCGGAAGCGGTCGTGTTCCACCTCGGCAAACCTGTCATTTTTCGAGCTCATCAACTCGACCCGGAAGCGCATCGAAACCGGCCAGTTGCAGATGATGAACCTACCAACCAGCGAGCGGCCTTTGAACCCGCCGTAGAAGTGTTCCCAAACCCGGTGAAAAGCCACATAAGACTGCCCCACATAGAATACGACCCCCGATGGGCTTTTATCGCCGATCAAATAAAGATCCAGGCGGCGCCATTCCGCCGGGCAGTGCTCGATTTGCAAAAACTCCTTCAAGGGCAGGCTGACTTCCGGAAATACAGACTCGGGCATGGATCACCTGGCTGGGTTCCCGGCCAGGACCGCCGCCTCGTGTTCCAGCAGGGCGGCTTTCCGGTCCAGGCCGCCGCCGTAACCGGTCAGCGCGCCATTGGCGCCGATCACCCGGTGGCAAGGGATGATAATCGAGATCGGGTTGCGCCCGTTGGCCTGGCCCACGGCGCGGATGCTGCCCGGACGCCCGATCTGCGCCGCCAGCGCTTTATAGGATACCGTGGTTCCGTAGGGAATCTGCTGCAAGGAGGCCCATACCTGGCGCTGGAAGGGGGTGCCCTGGGGCGCCAGGGGCAGGTTGAATTCGCACAATTCCCCGGCAAAGTAGGCCGCGAGCTGTGCCCTGGCCTGGGGGAAGGGCTGCGCCCCGGGGTCTTCGATCCAGTCCCGGCCGATCTCCGGGCCGTGGCGGTGCTGCTCGAGATAGAGCCCGGTCAGGGCGCGGCCATTCGATACCAGCAGTATGCGGCCGGCGGGGCTTTCCATAAAAGTATAGTAGTTCATTGGTTTCACTCCTTTCACAGGCTGTGCCACAAGTGCATGGCTGCGTAGGCTCGCCAGGGTCGCCACTGCTCGCCCGTCTGCAGGATCTTCCGGCGGCCGGCCATCCCCAATGCTTTCCGCAGGCCCAAATCGGTGTGAGGGAAGGCGTCGGGCCAGTGCAGGGCGCGCATGGCAATGTACTGCGCGGTCCACTCGCCGATCCCCGGCAGATTTGTGAGCAGCCGGATCGTCTCCTCGGCGTGTTTTCCCGGCTCCAACCGGATGCTGCCAAGGGCGACTTCCCTGGCTAAGGTGATAATCGCCTCCGCCCGGCGGCGCACGATCCCCAGCGCAGCAAGCTCACCAGGTTCTAGCCGGGCGACCCTCGCCGCGGGCGGGAACAGCCGGCTGAGGCCCGGATGCGGGGTGTAAAGCGGTTCGCCAAAAGCGGCGGCTACCCGCCCGCCGACCGTCGTCGCCGACCGTACGCTGACCTGCTGCCCGATGACTGCCCGCACTGCCAGCTCGAACCCGTCGAACGCCCCCGGCACGCGCAGACCGGGATGGGCTGCAGCCAGCGGGCCGAGCTGGGCGGCGATCGCCTGCGGGTCGGCCTCCAGGTCGAACAGGCGCTTCACCCGTGCCAGCACCGGCCCCAGCACGGCGGCTAACTCGGCCGAGACCTCAACCACCAGCACGGATTTACCCGCCGCCGGCTGAACCGAGATCCAGCCTTTGCATCCGGCCAGATGCACCGTGCGCAGGTAACGGTCCCCTGTCACCACTTCGACCCCGGCTAACGCCCGGTCGCCCAGGAAACGCAGCAGTTCTTCCCAGGCCAGCGGGGGGTGGTAGGCCAGCTCGCAGCGGATGGTCTCCGCCCGCGGGCCGGGTTGGGTTTTACGCAAATGTGCAGGACTGCTGCCGTAGCGCTCCCGGAACAGCGCGTTGAAGCGGCGCAGGCTGGAAAACCCGCTGGCGAAGGCTACCTGGGTCACGGGGAGGTTGGTATCGCGCAGCAGTCGCCGGGCCATCAGCAGGCGCCAGGTCTGGGCCAACTGCACCGGCGACACGCCGAACTCAGCCTGCACGCAGCGGCGAAGCTGCCGCTCGCTCATGCCGAACTCGGCGGCCAGTTCAGCCACACTCATCTCGTTCAGCGCCCCATCCTCGATCCGCGCGGCCACCGCCCTGGCGGTCTGGCTCACCACGTCGATCAAGGCGTTGCCCGGCGCCAACTCCGGGCGGCAGCGCAGGCAAGGCCGGTATCCCTGGAGTTCCGCCGCTGCCGCGCTGGGGAAGAAGGCGCAGTTCTCCGGTTTGGGCTTGCGGGCTGTGCACACCGTACGACAGTAAACCCCGGTCGAGGAGACCCCGACGAAAAACACTCCGTCGAAACGCGGATCGCGGCTAAGGACCGCCTGATAATAAACCTGATTTGCGTCCATCATAAGCGAAGTATACCGGTTACACTGTGAAAAGACTCGCCATTTTCGGACATGGATATTGGGCCGTTTGAGATTGTTAACACCAGCGGCCCAACTTGTATTGCAGCCGGCCAATATTATGGCCGGCCGAGGATGGGGCCGGCGCCTGCCGTAGGCCGTTCATTGAGAGGGTCGCCTGGTCCAGGTAGCCGTCCGCCCCAGGCTGCCAGGCCTGCGCAAGAATGACTTCATGCGTATAGGTGGTCTTAGCCTTTCCATGCGCCTATCCTTCCCCGTTCGCCCCGCCCGTGGTTGTTTCTGGCAGTGGGTTAATTGTACTATCCCGGGCTGGCTTTGCCTCCCCCGGTAATGCGGAAAAAGCGCCCGGAACCATCCGGGTTTGCGTCCTTTTCGGAAACTCTCCGTCTTAATGGATGGAAACTGATCCCATAAGTTAGGGGACGGTATGAGACAGAGACTAGACCCGGAAAAAAGAATGATAAACTACCATGGAGGTTCGAGATGGATCATAAAACGATAAAGCAAGGAGTCAAAGCGCATTATGCTGAGGTCGCCCGGGGGGCGGGATGCTGTGGGGGAAGCGTCAGCTCCTGCTGCGGTGGCGAGGGGGCGCAGGTGAACAGCCTGGTGGACTACGGCGAACTGAACATCACGCTGCCGGAGGGGGCCAATCTGGGGTTGGGCTGCGGGATCCCGACCGCGCACGCCGGCCTCCGATTTGGGGAGACGGTGCTCGACCTGGGAAGCGGCGCCGGTGTGGACGTCTTTCTGGCGGCGAAAGCGGTCGGGCCGGTGGGGCGGGTGATCGGCGTGGACATGACGCCGGAGATGATCGCCAAAGCCAGGGAGAACGCGGCCAAGGGCGGGTTCACGAACGTTGAGTTCCGCCTGGGCGAGATCGAAGATTTGCCGGTGGATAGCGAGGGCGTGGATGTGGTCATCTCGAACTGCGTGCTCAACCTGGTGCCCGATAAGCGCCGGGCGTTCGCCGAGATTTTCCGGGTGCTCAAGCCGGGCGGACGCTTCACCATCTCCGATATCGTCACCTACGGGGCGGTACCCGCAGAGATCCGCCAGGATATGGAGCTGTGGGCCGGCTGTGTGGCTGGCGCCATGGACCAGGAAGAATACCTGCAGCTCATCCGTGAGGCGGGTTTCGAGGATGTGCGCGTGGTGAAATCCGACGATTATGGGGCAGAAGGCGCCGGGGCGGTAGCCGGGTACGGCCTGGCGAGCATTACCGTGGAGGGATTGAAAGCTTGAGCCTGACGACCACCGCGGTCTGGGAAGAATTCAGCGCCCGGCTGCGAGGCTTTATTCGCAGCCGGGTGGACGACCCGGACGACGCCGAAGATATTTTGCAGGATGTGTTTATCAAGATCCACAACAGCCTGGGGGGACTGCAGGACGAGGAACGCCTGCAGCCCTGGCTCTACCGCATCGCGCGCAACGCAGTGAACGATTATTACCGCACGCGGAAGGAGAGGCTGCCGCTGGCGGAGACCATCCCGGCCGAGGACGGTTGGGAAGCGGGCTGGCAGGAGCCGGACCCGGAGGCCGAACTGGCCTCCGGACTACGGCTGATGATGCAGTGCCTGCCCGAGAAATACAGCCAGGCGCTGATCCTGACCGAGCTGGAAGGGATGAAGCAGCGCGAGCTGGCGGACCGCCTGGGGATTTCGCTCAGCGGGGTGAAGTCTCGCGTGCAGCGCGGCCGGGATATGCTGCGCGATGAACTGCTGGACTGCTGCCATTTCGAGTTCGACCGCCGGGGCACGATCATCGATTACCATCCGCGTCCGGACTGCTGCCGGAGGCGGCGGAGCTGCTGAGCGATAAAAAAGAGCGCATCCGTGCCGGTTTTCCCACACGGATGCGCTCTTTTTTATTCAGGTACCCCCACCGCGACTCGAACGCGGGCTTCTACCTCCGGAGGGTAGCGCTCTATCCACTGAGCTATGGGGGCACGCCGGGTAGTTCACCCAAGCGCCAGATATTGTACCACTACTTGCCCAGCGTGCAAGGCATTTTTCGAAAAGCGAACTTCGAATTTCGCCTTTCGCTCTTCGCTTTTCGTCTTTCGCTTTTCGCTTTTATTAAGTTGTCTTCACTGCGGGCTGCCGGATGTGGAAAAAGTCCCGGACCAGCGGCACAAACCGCGCAAGGAAAGTAAACAACGCCACGAAACCGAACGACGCAGCCACGGCGAGGATCCACCGCATCCAGATGGAAAGCCCACTGTCCACAAGCAGGTATGTCGCCACAGTGAGAGGAGCATAGTGCAGGATGTAAAAGGGAAAAGACAGGTCTCGGGCGACCGGCAGCCATGTGTTTAGCAGGCTGCCTGGCCTGTTCAAGTAGCGCTGCCCGTAACCCATAAAGGCCATGACAAACCCGTAAGCGGCGATGCCCCGGAACGCCTGGGCAACGATGTTGGCTGTGTTGTATCCATCAGGCACGGGGACTACTCTATAGGTGGCCATGCGAGCAAGGAAGGCGAAAATACCGAGGACCAATGCAGCCCGCCGGTGTTTCTCAATCGCTTGCAGCAGCTCTGGCACAGATCCTGCGATGTACCCCCCCAGGAAGAAGGAAAAGTTGAGGGTAAAGACGGCCCAGTCGTTATAGAGATTGAGCGAACCCGGCCATCCCGGCCGGAATAGAGCTTCCAGAAGGCCCGTCCAGAGGGCGGGGAGCAGGATGAGCGGCATTTGGGCAACAAGACGGGCCGTGGCAAAACGACGAGCAGTAGAAAGGAAGCGAGACCCTTCGCCCTTACGCTGAATGGACAGGAAAAGGGGCAGTGCCAGGGCGGAGAAGACAAAGAGGTAAATCAGGAACCAGAGATGTCCCCAGTTGAAGTTCTCAGTGAAAAACAGAGGGAAAAAGGCGAAGAAGCTTCCCGTAAATTTACCGAAGGAAAGCGCCCCTAACCAGGTTTGGAACGAGACTACCAGCAGCGTGCCGAGCAGGAACGGAAGGAGCAGCCGGTTGAAGCGTTCTCCCATGAACTATGCCCCACTTCTTTTTCGCAGCGAGTGAGCGGCGCCAATCCCCGAGATAAAAAAGAGCAGGTGCATAAACCAGTTGTCCATGAAAACGGTATAGTACATGAGCGCGCTCGGACCGATGTTGACTGGTGTGCCGCCTGCCAGAAGGATGTTCCGCACGGGGGTGTCGTAGACATACACGGAACCCACCCCGGTAAAGCTAATCGCCGCGTGAAACGGGGCGAGGGACAGGACGACAAGGAAGCGGAGCCAGTCGAGATAAGCGAGCCGGCCGCTTGGGGTCGAGGGTGCAGCGGGTGCGCCGTTCATCGTCCCTCCCTGTGCGCGCGATCCTGATTTTGAGTTTGTGCTGTAGTTTTCTACAGAATTGAGAGAATGATGGGCCTTCTTTATTATATATTCATTTACCGGTTCTGCAAATCATTACTGCGTGCAGGCGCATG
>CAYMLG010000027.1:34304-42835 GCA_964391195.1 uncultured Anaerolineaceae bacterium
GCCAATTCGGCGCACACCTGGTAGAAGCGCCGGGTCTGCCCGTAGCGTCCGGCGAACAGCGCCCGGGTGCGAGTCAGCGATTGCTGCCAGGCGGAGCAGGCGATGGCGTATTGGCCGGGGGTCAGAGCGCCAAGCTCCACCTCTTCGTGGAGCAGCTCCCGCATCCAGCGCCCCTCCCTCTGGATGGCGGCCAGGATCACCAGGCCCATGAGCGCCCATCCGAACCAGTCGATCGACGTGCCCACGGCAATGCCTTCAGGTCCTTGCAGCACGGAAGCCAGGGTGTTGTGCAGGGAATGGGCGAAGATGGCGATCCCCAGTCCGGCCGCCGGAGCCAACACCTTGACCAGGAAGCGCGGGCTGGAGCGGGCCAGCGCCAGCCCGATGCCGGTGAAGGCCGTGTAGAAGGGGTGCTGCCAGCCGACCAGGATCACCCGCACGAAGACCATGAAAGCCAGGCCGGAGAACCCCTCCTCGTTGTAGCCGTAAGTGAAGATGTAGAACGTGTTCTCGGTCGCGGCGAAGCCCAGGGCGACGATGGCGGCGTACACGATCCCGTCCAGAACCGAATCGAACTCCCGGCGGAAAAACAGGAACACCAGCAGCACGGCAATCCCTTTCAGCCCTTCCTCGACCAGCGGGGCGATCAGGCTGCCGGTAGCCAGTTCGGTCACACCTTCCGAGCTGGTAACGAGGAAGACGCCCATGCCGAGCACTGTGTTGACACAGAACGCCCCGCCTGCGGCGATCACCGCCCCCCAGGTGAAGACCACCCCGAGCAGCACGATGGGTTCTTTCTCGTACCGGTCCAGCCAGTACATGAACCAGGCATATGCCAGCATGGGGACGAAGCCGAAGAACACTGATAGGAGAAATCCGGCCGCAGCCACGAACGCCTCCTGTTGAGACTAAGGGTGAATATCTGCAACGGACGCGACAATATGGTCAGGGGTGTAGGGGTAGCGATCCACTTCCTCCAGGCTGGTCACGCCGGTGAGCACAAGGACGGTCTCCATCCCGGTCTCTACCCCGGCGATGATATCCGTGTCCATACGGTCCCCGATCATGATCGTCTCCTCCGAGTGAACGTCCAGGTAATTCAGAGCAGAGCGCATCATGAGCGGGTTGGGTTTGCCGACAAAGAAAGCCTTTACCCCGGTCGCGGCTTCGATGAGGGCGGCCATCGCTCCGCAGGCGGGCACGATCCCGCCTTCCCCGGGGCCGTTGACGTCCGGGTTCGTGCAAATGAACCGCGCCCCATCCATGATCAGGCGGATGGCGCGGGTGACGTGGTCGAAGTTGTAGCCGATTGTTTCCCCAACCACCACATAGTCTGGAGCGCGGTCGGTGATGATGTAATCCGCCTGGTGCAGAGCAGAGGTAAGGCCGCTTTCTCCGATCACATAGGCTGTCCCGCCCGGCTTCTGATCGTGCAAGAAGCGGGCAGTGGCGAGGGCCGATGTGAAAATACGTCCGGCTTCGATCTTCAGCCCGATATTCTGGAGATTGAAAGCCAGGTCACGCGGCGTGTACCGGGAATTGTTGGTCAGCAGTAAGAACTTCGAACCTCGATCCAGCAGCCGCTGGATGAATTCGTCCGCCCCAGGGATGAGCGTTTTCCCCCGGATCAACACGCCATCCATATCGATTAAGTAGTTTTTTGGGCCCTCGATCTTGAGCGATTCGACCTGTCTGAGTGGCAACGCGCATCCTCACCTGAAAGAGTTGGGATCATTATACACATGAATTTTGCCTACGGTCACCCTGGTTCCAGGCTCTGGGGGGCGACCGCCCGCGACACAAAACCGCCCGGGTCAGCGAAGGATCGCTGCTCTCCGGGCGGGGGATGGGTCCAGGTGATATGGTTTTGCTAACCCAAGCCGTGACTTAAGGGGTTAGCCGGCGAAGATCAACTGCCTGCGGTGCACGCGGGCGGTCAGGGGATCAACGCCCATCTCATCCAGCACCTCTTCGGGCCGGCCGGTCGCCCCCTCTTGAGCCGTCAAGCGCAGCAGCAGGCGTGCATGCCCCTCCTCGTCCGGGGGGATGGGCTCCAGGGTGAGGACCAGCGGGCGTAGATCGTAGGGCTTGTCCCGCCGCACCCGGGGCAGGCTGTCCCTCGCCAGCAGTCCCTCCACCCGCCGGTCCAGGTCCTCCACCGCTTCGAGCAGAGTGACCTCGTACTCGGAGGCCTCCAGCACAGTCTGCAGCGTTGGCGCGCGGTCGTCCACTCGCTCGATCAGGCGGATATCGATCCCGGGCGGGGCGGCGCGCTTCAGGTCCGCCTCGACCGCCTCCAGGGGCAGGTCTTGCTCCAGCCAGACATCGACTACTTCCGCCTCCCCGGTGAACCCCAGAGGCAGGGCGGAGGCCAGGTTGATCTTCGGGTGCGGATTGAACCCCTGGCTGTAGGCCAGCGGAAGCTGCGCCCGGCGCAAAGTGCGCTCCCAGGTGCGGTGCAGGTCCAGGTGCCCGGTGTAGCGCATATCGCCTGTCTTGGCAAAGGTAATCCGGATGCGCATCTCGTTCGTCATCTGCCCCTAATCGCCGGCCAGCGGCAGCACGTTCTCTCTCTCGACAATGTCCTTGACCGGAATACGCTTCGACCGCACCTCCGGGCACTGCCAGACATCGCCGGGGTTCGAGCGCCGGAGATCGGAGAAGGTAGGCAGGATACCGCAGGCGAAGCAGCGCTCGCGGCAGTCGATGCGCGTCCGCCCCTGCTGGCTCCACAGGTAATCTTCCGCCAGGAACTTCTTCCGCACCGTGGTGCTGATGTGCTCCCAGGGGAAGGTCTCATCGATCAGGCGCTGGCGGTGGGTGTAGAAGGCCGGATCCAGCCCGACAAAGCGGAAGGCCTGCATCCACAGGTCGAAGCGTTTGTGATCCTTCCAGGCGTCGAATTTCGCGCCCCGCTTCCAGGCCTGGTATATCACTTCGGCCATGCGCCGGTCGCCGCGCGAGAGCCAGGCCTCCAGCAGCGAATCTTCAGGCGAATTCCAGTTGAGCTTCAGCCCCTTGCCGCGCACTTCACGCCGCAGTAAGTCCTGCTTGAGCTGAATTTGCTCTACCGTGTCGCAGGGCACCCACTGGAAAGGAGTGTGCGGCTTGGGTACAAAGGTGCTGACCCCGGCAGTGACCTCGGCCCGCTTGCCGATGATCTTGCGGCCCTCGGCCAGCACGGCTTTGCACAGATCGGCGATGGCCTGCACGTCTTCGATGGTCTCTGAGGGGTGGCCGATCATGAAATACAGCTTGATATGATGCCAGCCGCGGGAGTAAATCTCTCGGGCTGTCTGGAGCAGTTGTTCGGTGCTGACCGGCTTGTTGATTATCTCGCGCATACGCTCGGTCGCCGCTTCGGGAGCCAGGGTGAACCCGCTGCGGCGAGAGTCCTTCAGAGAGTCCATCAGGTCGACGGAGAAGGATTCGATGCGCAGCGAGGGCAGGGAGATGGACAGGTGTTTGCCGGCGAAGCGGTCGGAGACGGCGTTCACTAGTTCCAGGATGTGCGTATAGTCGGAGGATGACAGGGAGAGCAGGCCGACTTCCTCGAAGCCGGTGTTCTTCAGCGCCTCCTCGATGGCGTTCACGATCTCGTCCACCGCCCGCTCCCGCACCGGGCGGGTGATCATCCCGGCCTGGCAGAAGCGGCAGCCGCGGGTGCAGCCGCGCATGATCTCCACCGGGATGCGGTTGTGCACGGTGTCGATGTAGGGGACGATCATGCGGGTGAGGGGCGGGGGCAGTTTGGGCACAATGCGCTTCACCACCGGTAACGGGGCCTCTTCCACCAGCTTGTCAATCCGTTCCACCGTGCCATCCGGGTGGTATTGCGCCTCGTACAGGGCGGGCACATACACGCCCCACACCTGCGAGAGGGCCACCAGCAGTTCACGCCGCCCGGCGCCGCTCGCCTTCCAGGCCTGGTGCACTTCGAGGATCTCCTCGATCACCTCCTCCCCTTCACCGATGATGAAGGCATCGATGAAGGCGTGCATGGGCTCGGGGTTGTAAGTCGAGTGCCCACCGGCGATGATGAGCGGGTGCTCTGCGCTCCGCTCGGCGCTGAACAACGGGACCTGCGCCAGGTCGAGCACGTTCAGCGTGTTGGTGTACAGGGTTTCGTAAGGCAGCGAAAACCCGATGATGTCGAACTGTGACAACGGGTGCTTGCTCTCCAACGAGTAGAGCGGGACGCCGGCCGTCCGCAGGGCCTGCTCCATATCCGTCCACGGCGCGAAAGCCCGTTCGGCCAGCGCATCCTGGCGGCGGTTGATAATGTCGTACAGGATCGCCCACCCCAGGTTGGACATGCCGATGTCGTAGAGATCGGGAAAAATCAGGGCGACATGGGTTTTCGCCGCCCCCCAGTCTTTCTCAACCTGGTTGATCTCACCGCCCGTGTAGCGCGCCGGTTTCTGCACCGTGGGCAGGATGCGCTCCAGGTGAGCCTGGATTTGTTTGGGGGTCATTACCATTCAATACCTTCCTCAGGTCCGCGCCAGGGGGTCCGCGCGGTGCGAATCTCCATCCTCTTCAGGGGAAAGATTATATCAAAGGTCAGGGTATTTGGATATCAGCGGCTGAATGTTAGCCTGGCGTTCTCTTAGAATAAGGGGTAGGGATGTGGGCGGGCTGTGCAACCCGCCCACATCCCGCATCCTATCCTTTAAAGCCTGGCTTACGGCTTTGAAAAAGCTTTGTGTATGTTAAAGATAAAAAACTGGCGGCTGCCCGGCAGCCGCCAGTCTCGCACCTATTCGAAAATCCAGGGATCGGTGGCTCGCTCCCAACTGACCAGTTCTTCCGGGCGGAACCACAGGGCCACCTCTTTCTCCCCATTTTCGGGCGAGTCAGAGGCGTGGGTCAGGTTGCGGCCCACTTCGAGGGCGAAGTCGTGCCGGAGAGACCCGGGGGCGGCTTCGGTGGGCCGGGTAGCGCCCATTGTCTGGCGCACGGCTGCGACTGCGTTCGGGCCCTCCCAAACCATGGCCATCACCGGGGCAGAGGTGATGTAGCGGATCAGCCCCTCGTAAAAGGGCTTGCCCTGGTGGATGGCATAATGCTCCTCCGCCAGCGCTTTGCTCACCGCCATAAATTTGGCCGCCACCAGGCGCAGACCACGGCGCTCCAGCCGGGAGATCACCTCTCCGACCAGCCCGCGCTGCACCCCGTCGGGTTTAACGAGTACCAGAGTCTTTTCCACTTGTATTTCCTCCAGAGTTCTGTAAGGTTTTATATGGGGGTCAGTTTTTTGCTCACCGGCAAAACAGGCTGCGCTTCACCAGGCGAGGGCGTGCGGAATGGCACCCCGCACGCCCTCGCCCGTTTTGCACCCCTACGGCAGCAGTTCTAGAGCCTTGGTATAGGCGTCGATCGCTTCTTGCAGATTGCCCGCTTGCTGGTGGGCGTCGCCCAGCGCCTGCCACAGCGAGATCTCACCCGGGGACTGCCGGACGGCCAGTTCTAGATCGCGGATCACGGGTTCCAGGTGCTGGCGCTCTCGGGCCAGGCGGGCGTAGGTCTCCGCCGCGGCCTCCACTTCGCCGCGGGCCAGCGCGGCGCGAGCCTGCTGGAATTCTTCGGGCGCCTCGCCCATCGCCTGTACCGCGGTGTGCAGGCCTTCCCATGCTGGAGCCGGTTCGGCTTCAGCCGGCGGGGTGACATACAATCGCTCGCGGACGGCGTTCAACGTCCCTTCGGTAAAGCCGGGCACCTGGAGCAGGTCTTCCACCTGGCGGAACGGGCCGTGGCTCTCGCGGTGCTGGATGATCGCCTGGGCCAGGATGAAGCCGATATTGGGCAGGCGTTCCAGTTCGCCCAGGGTGGCTTCGTTCAGGTCGAAGTGACGCACCAGTTCTTCGGGCACCGGCGGCGGGGTCCAATCCATCGGTTCCGCCTCCGGTTCCTCGACCAGCCAGGCGGGCAGATCGGGCAAGCCGGTCTCTCCGGCCGAGGGTTCCTCCGCCAACGCGGGCAATTCGCCAGGTTCGGGGGTCGTCTCGGCCATCTCCGGGGCATCGGGCCCGGCCTGCAGCGCCTCTTCAAGCTCGGCAGCTTCTTCCTCAAGCCAGGCAGGCATCGGTGGGATCTCGGGGGCCTCGGAAGGCTCCGGTTGGGCGACGGCCTGTTCTTCGGCCACCGCTTCCTGGAGCCACTCGGGTATCCCGGCCGGTCCCTCAGGTTCAGCGTCCTGCGCGGATTCTGGAGCCTCCGGCTGGTCTGTAGCCGCCGGCTGGTCTGTAGCCGCCGGCTGGTCTGTAGCCGCCGGTTGGTCTGTAGCCGCCGGCTGGTCTGTAGCCGCCGGCTGGTCTGTAGTCGCCGGTTCTTCCGGGTCCAGTGGGATGCGATCCACCCATTCGGGCGGGGCCAGCGGGCGTTCTTCCGGTTTGGTCAGCAGGGCTTCATCGGCGCCCTGGCGGGCGGCCAAACTCTCCAGCCAGGCGAAGGCAGCGTCCATCTCATCCTGCGGCGGCATCTCCACCGGCTTATCCTCCGCCTCGGGCTCGGGGGCTTCGAAGACCGCCACCAGACCTTCTGGTTGGGCTTCCGCCTCTGTCTCGGGGGTTTCATAGATCGCCGCCGGGCTTTCGGGCTGGTCTTCCGCCTCGGCCTCGGGGATTTCGTAAATCGCCGCTGTACCTTCAGGCTGGGTCTCCGCTTCGGTCTCGGGAGCACCGTAGACCGCTACTAGACCTTCAGGAAGCCCTTCTTCCGCGGCTGCGGTCTTTTCAGCTTCCTCGGCGGCCAGACGGACCCACTCGGGCGGCTCATCGCTGCGTTCCTCGGGCTCGAGCAGCAGGGCCTCATCGGCGCCCTGGCGGGCGGCCAGGCTCTCCAGCCAGGCAAAGGCGGCGTCCATCTCGTCCTGCGGCGGCGTTTCCACCGGCTTATCCTGCGCCTCGGGCTCGGGGGCTTCGTAGACCGCCACCGGGCCTTCAGGTTGGGCCTCCGCCTCTGTCTCGGGGGTTTCATAGATCGCCACCAGACCTTCGGGCTGGTCTTCCGCCTCAGGCTCGGCTGCTGCTTCGGGCATGGTTGCCGCCTCGCTGACCGGCGGTTGGCCGATTTCGGAAGCAGGCGCACCGGCTTCGGACAGCGTTCGCCGGCTGGGCTTCGTGTCTCCCAGATAGGGCTCTTCTTCGCCCTCCTGGGCTGCGGCCCGCTCGGCCTCGGCCTCCGCCTCCAACTCGAGCAGCCAATCGGGTGGTTCCTCCTCGGCCCCGATGTCTTCTGCTTCAGCATCTGTCAGGTCGAAAACGGCAGCCCCGACTGGGGTTTCCTCAGGTTCTGCCTGGCGCAGCCAATCGGGCATTTCACCCTCAGGCTCGACGTCGGCTTCTTCAGCATCTGTCAGGTCGAAAACGGCAGCCCCGACTGGGGTTTCCTCGGGCTCTGCCTGGCGCAGCCAATCGGGCATTTCACCCTCAGGCTCGACGTCGGCTTCTTCAGCATCTGTCAGGTCGAAAACGGCAGCCCCGACTGGGGTTTCCTCGGGCTTTGCCTGGCGCAGCCAATCGGGCAGTTCGTCCTCGGCTACCGCCTCCGCTTCACCCGCATCGGTCAGGTCGAACACGTCCGCCTCTGCGGTTATTTCCTCGGGCTCTGCCTGGCGCAGCCAATCGGGCAGTTCATCCTCAGGCTCGACGTCAGCTTCTTCAGCATCGGCCAAATCGAACACAGCCGCTCCGGAGGCGAGTTCTGCTTCCAGACCTGCCGGTTCCGCCTCGTCTGCGGCCTCTTCATCCTGGGGTTGAGCCTCGGGTAGGGCGATTTCTTCTCCGGCCTGGCCGGCCTTCAATTCTTCCATCCATTCGGGCAGTTCCGCCGGCTCCGGTTCGGCCTCGTCCTCGGCGGGTGTGAAATCCTCTCCCTGCAGCCAGTCGGGCAGTTCAGCGGCGGCTGCCGGGTAGGCTTCCTCTTCTTCCGAATCTTCCACACCCCCCGGTTGCAACTCCAACATCCAATCCGGCAGGTCGGCTGGCGCGGCCACCTCTTCTTCCTCGGGCAGTCCGGCGGCCTGGGGGGCTTCCACTTCCTGGCCCTCGGGCTCCTGGGAAGCTGCTTCGGGTCCCTCGCCGCCGGCCTCCGCCGCGGCTTGTTCGGCTGCCTGGCGCACCCACTCAGGCGGTTCGTCGCTGCGTTCTTCGGGTTTGAGCAGCAGAGCCTCGTCGGCGCCCTGGCGGGCGGCCAGGCTCTCCAGCCAGGCAAACGCCGCATCGGTATCGTCCAGGGACGAGGATTCCGCCTCGGCCGCTGCCTCAGCCTCGGCTGCTGTCTCAGCCCCGGCTTCGCTGGGCGCCTGTTCCGGTTCGGCCTCCTCACCGGCGAATGCCCCGGCCATTGCCCCGGCGCCCGCCGCCATCAGCCAATCGGGGATTTCGCCGGGGCTGGCCTCTGGCTCTTCGGCGGCGGCCTCGCTCAGCCAATCCGGCGTCTCGCCCAGCTCGGGTTCTTCTTCGCCGGTATCCGGTCCGGCATCCGGACCCCCTTCGATATCCTGCAGCCAGTCGGGGATTTCGTCCGCC
>CAYMLG010000027.1:42935-61947 GCA_964391195.1 uncultured Anaerolineaceae bacterium
CTCTCCCAGCCACTCGGGGATATCTTCGAGACCGGCCTCAGTCGCTTCCAGCTCAGCCGGAGTGGGCTGCGTCTCCTCGTGGTCCTCTTCGGCGCTTTGCGCCTCCGCCCGGGTCTCTAGCTCGAGCAGCCAATCAGGCAGCTCATCCGTTTCACCCTCCGCCTCGGCTGGGGTCGGTGAGGCCGGGGTTTCGCCCTGCTCGTCTTCTGTTTCATCGGAAAGCCCCGACAGCCAGCCGGGCACCGTCTCGCCCAGGTCGGGCTCTGGCTCCCGGTCCGGGGTTTCGGCGCTCAAGTCGTGCAGCCAACCGGGAACAGTCTCGTCCAGCCCGGCCCCCTCAGCCTCATCTGCTGCCGGTTCGCTTGCCTCCAATTCGTGCAGCAGGCCGGGGGTCGTCTCGCCCAGGTCGGGCGCCGGCTCGGCCTGCGTTTCCTGTTCCAGTTCGTTCAGCCAGCCGGGCACAGTTTCGCCCAGCGACTCATCGTCTTCGCCAGCCAGATCCGCTGCCGGTTCTGCGGCCAACCCGGACAGCCAACCGGGGGTGGTCTCCGCCTGGGACAGTTCATCAGGCGAGAGGGCCTCGCCCTCTTCCCCTTCTGCGTCCATCTCCAGTTCTTTCAGCCATTCGGGGATTTGACCGGTGACCGAAGGTTCTTCCTCATCGCCTTGCCCGCCCGGTTCTTCACCGGGGGCTTGGCCTGCTCCCGCCAGCCAATCCGGTAACTCTCCGGCCTGTTCCGCTTCCGCTTCGTCCGGGGCCATCGCCTTCAACCAATCGGGCACCTGTCCGGCGCTGATCTCACCCTCACCGGCGGGCTCATCCTCAGCCGGCTCGCCCAGGTCCACCGCGCTCTCATCGAAAGCGCCGGTAGAGGGGCCCCAACCGGCTGCCTTGAGCCAATCGGGGATATCGTCCTCGCTCCCGGCTTTCAAGGATGAGTCCTCATCCCCGGGCTCCCAGGGCGAAGCGCCCTCCGCGACGTCGAAAGGCGAGGTCGTGCTGCTCTCGCTGGCATCTGCCTGGTCGGGCTCCTCTCCGCTTTCGCTCAGCCAATCGGGCAGCGCCTCCCGCTCCTGATCGTCGTCCTGGATTTTCATCCCCAGGGATGCCGCCCAGAGGGGCTGCCCGCCCAGGCCGGCTTGCCCGGGTTGGTAATCCAGTTTCTCGATGGTGACCGCCTGATCGGGGACTCTATCCGGGGTGGGGGCGTTGGGGGAGATATGAGCGTAATAGGGGTCCAGGCTGATCAAGCGATGACGGTATGCCTGGGTGGTCTCGGCCCGCTCGGTCCCTTTCAGCACTTCGGCCATGATCTCGTTGGCTGCGATGCAGTAGGGCAGCTTACGCAGCAGGGTGTTACAGGCCTCGGCCGCTTCGGCCTTTTGCCCCGCGCGGGCGTACGACATAGCCAGGAGCTGCTGCAGATCCAGGCGCTGGGGATCTTCGGCCAGTCCGGCCCGCAGTTCGGCGATAGCCTGGGGGTATAGCTCGCCCCTGAAATACATGCGCGCCAGCGCCCCGCGGGTCAGGCGGATCTTGGGGGGTTCGAACCCGTCTCGCTTGCCAAACAGCCGGCGGAGCTCTTCCTGGATGGCCTGGTTCGACGGCTGGACCTCGAAAGCTCGCTCCATGTGGAAGATGGCCTGTTCGAGGTTGCCCTCGTCCTCGCGGATGATGCTCATCCCCACATTGGACATGAAATCATCGGGGTCTGCAGAAAGCACTCGCTGGAGGATATCCGCCGCATCGCCGTAGCGCTGAGTTTCCAGGAACGCCTTCCCCAGCAGGCGGTAGGTGTCCACGTGTTTGGGGAAGATGGAAAGGATGTGACGGCAGTGGGCGATCGCCTCTTCGATCAACCCGCGGTCGATCTGGTTCTCGATTTCGCGGAGGTAAGCTTTCAAAGAAATTTTCGCCATAAAGTTTGTGCTCCTGCTATGTAGTTTGCCCTATTCTGCCAAGAGTTGCAAGGAACGTGCTTATGTGGGGAATTTAAGTTAAATTATAGCCCATCTAGTTGTGTATGTGTACCTTTTGTGGCGCAATTGTCATACGCTTTCCGTATATGTAAGGCGCTTACCGTTCAAAAGTGGGGCGGCTGTGGGGATATACAGCCGGGGCCGAGGTCCTTCACAGGGCGTCCGGCATATGGAGAGTGCGGACGGAAGCAGAGGCCCATCCGCCGGACGGCCATTCAGGGTGGCATGCAGGGCCTGGCGCCTTTCTGAGCCTAAAAAAACATGACTCATCCCTTACCTCAGGGATGAGTCATGGCCGAACGCGTCATGGATGACGTAGCGGACTCAGCGGCTAATCGCCCGGAGCCGGGGCGACGCCCTTCTCTTCGATCGATGGAGCGGGCTTCTTGCTCTGGAAAATGGCCCAGGTCAGCACCCCCAGCAGCAGCAGCACGATGATCCAGCCGCCGATCCCCAGCGTCTTGTAGGTCACTGCGATGGGGGCGATGATCAGCGCCACCAGGTTAACCACTTTGATCATCGGGTTGAGGGCCGGGCCGGCGGTGTCTTTGAAGGGATCACCCACCGTATCGCCCACGACCCCGGCTTTGTGGCGTTCGGAGCCTTTGCCCAGGTTGTGGTGCGGATCGTGCGGCTCGTCTTCGATCAGCTTCTTGGCGTTATCCCAGGCCCCACCCGCGTTGTTCAGGAAGACCGCCAGGAGCTGCCCGGAGAGGATGATCCCCGCCAGGAAGCCGCCCAGGGCTTCTACCTGCAGCAGCAGGGCGACGATAATGGGCGAGAGCACCCCGATCAGCGCCAGGGGCACCAGCTCTTTCTGGGCCGCGGCGGTGGAGAGGGCTACTGCCTGCTCGTAGTCCGGTTTCACTTTGCCTTCGAGCACTCCCAGTTTGAACTGGCGGCGTACTTCCTGGATGATCAGCGAGGCCGCCCGGCTGACGGCCTGGATGGCAAAGGAGGAGAACAGCCAGGGGATTGCCCCACCGATCAGCATGCCGACGAACACCTGTGGGAGCGAAACCCGGATGCCGTTGGATAGAGCCGTCGGGTCTACCCGCCCCACGTCGGTGATGAAGGAACCGAACAAGGAGACGGCCGCGATCACCGCCGAGCCGATAGCGATACCCTTGGTGATGGCTTTGGTGGTGTTGCCCACCGCGTCCAGGTCGGCCATGATCTGGCGGGCGGTGCCCGTCTCGGCGTCCGTGTCGCCGTGCCAGGCCATCTCACCGATGCCATTGGCGTTGTCCGCAATCGGGCCGAAGGAATCCATGGCCACGTTGTTGCCGGTGAGGGTGAGCATGCCGATGCCGGTCAGGGCGACCCCATATAGGATGAAGGTGGTCTGGGCCACCGGGTCGGTGGAGGCCCCGCCGAAGATGAGGATGGAAGCGAAGATGGTAGCGGCGATGACGATGATCGACCAGACCGAGGACTCAAAGCCCACCGACACACCCTGCAGGATGAGGGTCGCTGATCCGGTATCGGCCGAGCGCTTGATCTCCTTGACCGGCGATGCATGTGTGCCGGTGAAGTAATCGGTCAGGCGGTCGATCAGGATAGCCAGCAGCACGCCCACCGTAGTGGCCAGGAAGGGGCGCCACCACCCGCCGTCGACGTTCTGCATATAGAGCACCGCCACGATCCCGAACAGCACAGTCGAGATCGCCGCCGAGGTCATGAAGCCGGAGAAGATGGCTTTCATGGCATCGCCGCTCTTGCCGTCCTCGCCGCGCACCCGGTAGGTGCCGATGATGGACGCCAGCACGCCGATGCCGCGCACCAGCAGCGGGTAGATGATCCATTCCAGGTGCCCGGTAATGCTGGTCAGGGCGACGCCCAGGATCAGGCTGGAGACGATGGTCACCTCGTAGGATTCGAAGATATCGGCCGCCATCCCGGCGCAGTCGCCGACGTTATCGCCCACCAGGTCGGCGATCACCGCCGGATTGCGCGGATCGTCCTCAGCGAGCCCGGCTTCCACCTTCCCCACCAGGTCGGCGCCAACATCGGCGGCTTTGGTATAGATGCCGCCGCCCACGCGCATGAACAGGGCCAGCAGCGTGCCGCCGAAACCGAAGCCCAGCAGCGCGTCCGGCGCGGCGATGCCGAAGATAATGAAGATGATCGTTCCGCCGAAGAGCCCCAGCCCGTCGGTGAGCATGCCGGTGATCGTGCCGGTGCGGTAAGCGATGCGCAGCGATTCACCAAAGGAGCGCCGTGAGGCTGAGGCAACGCGCACGTTGCCCTGTACCGCCATGCGCATCCCGATCTGACCCACAATCAGTGAGAACCCGGCGCCCATCACGAAGGCTACCGCCCGGCCCAGCCCGATGATCCAGCGCACCTGCTGCGATTCACCGGCGGCGAGGCCCTCGGCGCAAGCGCGAGCGCTTGCGAGATCAGACCCCTTGAAGGCCATGCAGTACCATTCGCCTGCTTCCGGTGTAGGCGGGACGATGAACACCGAGGCGAATAAGGCCACCGTCAGGATGAAGATCAGCGGTAGGATCGAACGGAGCTGCCGGCGCAGGTAAGCATCCGCGCCTTCGCGAATCGCGTTCCACACCGCTTGCATCTCGGCTGTGCCTTTATCTTTGCTCAAGACCTGGTTGCGCAAGAATACGGCATACAAGAGCCCCAGGATTGCGATCCCCAGGACGCTCCAGATAGCCACTTGCTCGAAACTGCTGAGACCAAACATACCGGGTAGTCCTCCATAGACTTTGAATTTGTTTCCTTAATCAACGATCGTTCCATCTCTGTGGAACGGTCCCTCACTTATGTTGGTTTGTTTCGCTTTCTCCTCCCGGGAACGGCCCCCAAGCAGCGGGGCGCAGCGCCTGGTTTTCGCCCTTCCAGGAACGTCATGTTCACCCGGCCCCAAACGGCGCACGGGTTGCGGCAGCGATCAACACCGTGCGTCAGCCGGGCGTTGCAGGTTTAAACTGAGACAATCGCCTCCCTCGCAATTGGGGAGGCTGCGGTGGTGCTCTTTGCTCTGGAATGTCGAAGCCCGTTCTGGTTGGTGGATTTTGCATGATCGTCTGGTTTTCAGTGGCCTCCAGCTCCCCCTTTCTGGGCCAGAATCATAATCCCTTCCACTATATTATGATGAACTTCCTCGATTTTACAATTGTATGCAAAATGTGTCAAGAATTGTACACGTTTTCAGGTACGCTTCCCGGCGCACAGGCCAATAAATGAGTGTTCTATTAAAACCTGACAGCCTACTTGACTCTACCACTTTTTTTAATGTATAAACTTACTCGGGTGTGCACCCAATGATCGGGACCGAGCAGGTGAGCAAATTATACGGATGAAGAAAGCACTGCCGCCAAGCCAGGCTGCCGTGCTTTTTATTGTGCAATCTTCTGCTGGAGCGATTCATATTGTACCACATCATATCCTGGAAACAATCGATAAGGAGATCCCCCGTATATGACCCCTGTTGACATGATCCGGGTGGAGGGGCTGACCAAAGAGTATGGCCTGCGCCAGGCGGTTGATCGGATCACCTTCCATGCGGAGAAGGGTGAGATTCTGGGTTTTCTCGGCCCCAACGGCGCGGGGAAAACGACCACCATGCGCATCCTGAGCGGCTATATGCCCCCCACCTCGGGCAAAGCTGAAGTGGCCGGCTTCGATGTCGTCGAACAATCCCTGGAGGTCCGCCGGCGGGTGGGGTATCTCCCCGAAAACGTGCCGCTCTACCCCGAGATGACCGTCTTCGACTATCTGAAGTTCATGGCCGACCTCCGCCACCTCTCCCAACCCGAAGACCGGGTGGACGAAGTGCTGGAGCTGGTGCACATGGAAGACCGCGCCGAGGGGTATATCGCCAATCTCTCCAAAGGGATGCGCCAGCGGGTGGGCCTGGCCCAGGCGCTGCTCCACTCTCCCGAGGTGCTCATCCTTGACGAGCCCACCATCGGCCTCGACCCGGGCCAGATCATCGAAGTGCGCCGCCTGATTAAGGAACTCGGCCGCGAGCGCACGGTGCTGCTCTCCACACACATCCTGTCTGAAGCGCAGCAGGTGTGCGACCGGGTGCTGATCATCAACAAAGGTCGCCTCGTGGCCGAAGACACGCCCGAGCGCCTGCAGGCGCGCCTGACCGGGGCCCAGCGTGTGATCCTACGCGTGGGCGGTGACGGCGACGGGCTGGCCGAAATCGTGCGCGCGGTGCCCGGCGTGGACCGGGTGGCCGAGATGGAAAACTCCACCCTGGAGTTCGAGATCAACCCCGGCATGGATACCCGCCCGGAGGTGGCCCGGGCTGTGGTGAACAATGGCTTCGATCTGCTCGAAATCCGCCCGGTTGGCATGAGCCTGGAAGAGATCTTCCTGCAGCTCACCCGCGACGAAACCGCCCCATCCATGCCAGTTGAAGGCCATCCCACCGAGGAAGAGCTCGATTAAAAGGAAACAAGCATGCGCAATGTGTTAACCATCGCCAGCCGGGAATACAAGCTCTATTTTTCCAGCCCGGCGGCGTACTTGATCACTTTCATGATCCTGCTGGTGATCGGCGTACTTTTCTATTTGAACATCCAGATCGCCGCCTTCCAATCCTTTGTGCCCGGTGCGGAGGTTGTGCTGGCTCCCTTGGGCACGATGTTCGCCCTCGCCATCCCCGCCGTGACCACCCGCCTGCTGGCGGAAGAAAACCGCATGGGCACCATCGAACTGATCCTGACCGCCCCCGTGCGCGATTGGGAGCTGGTCCTGGGGAAATGGCTCGGCGGATTCCTGCTCATGCTGACCATCGCCCTCATCACCCTGGTCTACCCGCTGGCCCTGAACCAGATGGTCAGCCCCGGCATCGACCAGGGCCCGCTGATGAGCGGCTACCTGGGGCTGGCCTTGATCTCTGCCGCGCTGGTGGCCATTGGGGTGGCGATATCCTCTCTGTTCAGCAACCAGATCGCCGCCTTTGCCACCACCATGGGCGTGATGGTCTTCCTGTGGTGGATCATCAGCCCCATCGCCCAGATACTCGGCCCGGCGGCCGGCGGCTCTGAGATCTTCTCCTATTTCGCCCTCAGCGATCATTATTTCAACAACCTGATCCAGGGGATTATCGACCTGAAAGATGTCGTCTTCTATCTCAGCCTGACCGCCCTGGGGCTGTTCCTGGCCACGATGAGCATCGAAGTGCGGAGGTGGCGCTGATGAACAAGTGGCGGCGGTTTGCCCCCCTGGGGCTGTATCTTTCCGGCCTGGCCTTGCTGGTTTCGGCCGGCCTGTATATCGTCCAACGTGAATTCAACCTCTACCTGCAGATCAGCCTCGCCCTGGTGGTTGCCGGGCTGGCGCTCTGCGTGCTGCTCGACCCCGACCGGGCCCGGCAGGCGCTCACCGGGCGGCAGGCGCGCTATGGCAGCAATGCCCTGGTGCTCACGATCGCCTTCACCGGCATCCTGGTCGTCATCAACCTGCTGATCTACCAAAACCCCCGCCGCTGGGACCTCACCGAAGACCGGCTGTTCACCCTGGCGCCGGAGTCGATCCAGACACTCAAGCGCCTGGAGCAGCCCGTGCAGGCGCAGGCCTTCTTCTCCTCCGGCCTGAATCCGCAGTTCGCCCAGAGCCTGCTCGACCAGTATAAGTACCACAGCGATGGCAAGTTCGATTACCGGTTCATCGACCCCTACGCCGATCCGGTGGCCGCTGAACAAGCGAAGATCACTCGCGACGGTACGATCGTGCTGCGTATGGGCGACCAGCAGCAGCAGGCGGCCTCGGTCACCGAGCAGGAGATCACCGGCGCTATGGTACGCCTGATGAACCCCAACTCCCGGGTCTTGTACTTCCTCACCGGGCACGGCGAGTTCAGCCCCGAGGCCAGCGGCCAGCGCGGCTACACCATGGTAAAGCGCGTGTTGGAGAGTAAAAATTACACGGTGAACAGCCTCAACTTGCTGGCCGATAAGGTCATCCCGGAAGACGCCGACATGATCGTGGTCGCCGGGCCGCAGCAGCCCGTCTCAGGAGAAGAGGCGGCGACCCTCAAGGCGTTCGTGGAACAGGGCGGCTCGCTGGTTGTGCTCGAAGACCCCATCTTGCTCACCGATTTCGGTGAGGCGGAAGACCCCCTGGCCGAATACTTCTCCACAGATTGGGGCATCGATCTCGGCCGCGACCTGATCGTCGATGTGACCTCCCAACAGGCTTCGGTGGTGGCGATTGGCACCGAGTACGGAAGCCACCCGATCACCCAGCAGCTCAGCGGTCTGGCGACCATCCTGCCCGGCGCTCGCAGCGTTTCGGCGTCCCGGGCGGTGGACGGTGTCTCCCAGGTGGTGCTGGTCTCCACCAGCCCCCAGTCCTGGGCCGAGACCGATTTCGAGGCCCTGCAGTCGGAAAACCCGGAAGTTAAACCGGATGAAGGGCAGGAGATCTTCGGACCCGTGCCGGTGGTGGTGGGGGGCGAGCACTTCCAGAACGAAGGCCGGGTGGTCGTCTTCGGTGATGCCGATCTGGCCTCCGATGAGTATTTCACCGCCTACGCCAACGGGGATCTGTTCGTCAACGCCGTCGATTGGGCGGCCGGAGAAGAAGAGTTGATCAGCCTCACCCCCAAGGCGAACACCCAGCGCTTTGTGGTCCCGCCCTCTACAATTATGTTGAACCTAATTTTGCTTGGCTCGGTATTTATACTGCCGGGTGCGGTGCTGGTTGCCGGCGTAGTAGTCTGGATCCAGCGGCGAAAACGAGGTTAGCTCCATGATCCGGCGAAACACCTGGATTGTCTTGGGCGTATTCGTCTTCGTTTTGGCCGTCTTCTGGTACCTGCAAGGCCCGGGAGAAGGCTTACTCGCCGAACCGACACCGACCGTTCGACCTCAGCAATCTGTGTTAAATGTAGCTGCGACAGACATCCAGGCGGTTCAGGTAGATGGCCCGGAGGGCCAGACCGCCCGCCTCCAGCGCGGAGCGGACGGCCAGTGGGGGCTGGTACAGCCTACCGGGGATACCGACCAGGACCGGGCGGCGCTGCTGGTCTCTGAGCTCGCCGGCCTGCCCGCGCTCACCGCCTTAGAAGAGCCTCCGGCGGACGATGCCACCGGGCTGGACCGGCCTGAGTATCGAGTGACGGTCCAGGCGGCGGCCGGGGAACCGGTGGTGCTGGAGGTGGGTTCGCTCACCGCCATGGGGAACGGCTACTACCTGCGCAGCAGCCAGAAGGCAGGGGCCGTGTTCGTGGTCAGCAAATCCGTTATGGATACCATTCTTGAACTGCTCACCGATCCGCCGCTCCTGCCTACGGCTACCCCGGCCCTCACGCCGGCCGGCGAAGCGCAGGCTACGGAACAGCCGGATGGGCAGTGATCGACAGGAAAGGATATATTTATTACCGCTGCGGCGGTCTGTTCAATACGCATTACGATTTCATTAATATAAAAATTAAGTATTGATTTCACTCTAAAAAACGTGTATCCTGAATAGCAGTACAGGGTTTTTTTAAGGAAAGCCTGACGAAAACCCCGCCTATCTTATCCCATAATCTTCAACCTGCAGGTGGCTGCAGGTCCGGGAGACATAATGATTGATGAAGAACTGTTGAATGATATCGAAGAGCAAGATGAGCACCCCGCGATTGCGCGTTTGGTCGACCTCGGACGGCAGAAGGGATTTGTGACGATTGATGATATTCTGACGTTTTTCCCCGACGCCGAACAGGATGTGGACCAGCTCGAAGAAGCTTTTGCAGCGTTGATCAGCGCCGGTATTCCATATGTAGACGAAGCCGCCGAGGGGGGAGGCCCAACCGATGAGGACCTGGTCGAGGACGATGAGGCCGAGGAGGATGATTCCGGGTCGGACCTGGATGTAGACGACAACTATCTGGCCAACATCGACACGGACGATACGATCGGGTTGTACCTGAAGGAAGTAGGACGGGTGCCGCTGCTGACGGCCGAAGAAGAGGTGGAATTGGCGCAGCGCATCGAGGCCGGCCGCCTGGCGCGAGAGGAACTGGCCAAAGGCAACGTCAGCCCTCGCCGCCGCCAAGAGCTGCAGCGCTTGATCGAGGATGGCTGGGCGGCGCGCGAGCATCTCATCACCGCCAACTCCCGCCTGGTGATCAGCGTGGCCAAGAAGTATATGGGCCGTGGGGTCCCCTTCCTGGACCTGATCCAGGAGGGCAACATCGGCCTCATCCGGGCTGCCAAAAAGTTCGATTACCGCCGCGGGCACAAGTTCAGCACCTATGCCACCTGGTGGATCCGCCAGGCTGTCACCCGAGCCATCGCCGACCAGGGGCGCACGATCCGCGTCCCGGTCCACATGGGCGACCAGATCAACAAGCTGCTGCGGGTCCAGCACCAGCTCACCCAGCGGCTGGGGCGCGATCCCTCGGTGGAAGAACTGGCCGAGGCCCTGGATGTGACTCCGCAAAAGGTGGAGAATATGATCCAGGTGGCCCGCCGTCCGCTTTCCCTGGAGACCCCCACCGACGATGAGGAAGACTCGGTGCTGGGAGATTTCATCCAGGACGAGGAAGTGCCGGCCCCGGACGAGACCGCTACCTACAACCTGCTGCGCGAGCACCTGGACAGCGTGCTCAACGGGCTGCCGCCGCGCGAGGTGCGCATTCTGCAGCTTCGCTACGGTTTGCTCGACGGGCAGGCATACACCCTGGAAGAGGTGGGCCGCAAGATGGGCGTCACCCGTGAGCGCGTGCGCCAAATCGAAGCGCAGGCCCTCAGCCGCCTGCGGCACCCCGCCATCCGCCGCAAACTGCGCGAATACCTGGGCTAAACCCCCAATAAAATCAAACGTTTTTGGAGCTGCTCGAACGGGCAGCTCCTTTTTTATGATTTAGGGTAAAACGACGGAAGGCCCGGAAGCGGATTCACCCTGGAGACCCTTCACCATCACCGCTCGCGCAGCGCCTCCGCGATGCGGGCGATTTGCTTGATGTGCGGGCGTTCGTGGAGTGCCATCCACTGCGCATAGTATTGCACCGTCCGCTCCAGAGTCTTACCCGCGCCGGTCACGGTCACGCTCAGCGACCAACTCTCGGGCGGGAGCGGCTCCAACACAGAGATAAGCTCTGCGCGCTGGTGAGAATATGCCTGCAGCGAACTCCGGAACTCCTGAGCGAGATAGTCCGTATCTTTGATCCATGTGCGGGGATTGACTGCCCGTATCTTCGGGGTGTCCTGCTTGAGGATGGTCTGCATGGCGCCTCCCCAAACATCGGCGCAGGCGCGCAGGTGCGCCAGCACCTCGTTGGCGGACCATTCGCCGGGAGCAGGCGCCGCGCGCAGACGTTCCGGCTCCAGGCCGGCGGTCAGGAGGGCGATGCGCCCCGGCGCTTCTTTCAGCATGGTCAGAATCTGATCGATGGGGAGTGGCTTATCGGTCACCGGCGAAGTCCTCCAAGTTCACCAGAATCTCGTCCAGAAGCGCTTTGCACCCGGGGTCTTCCCGCCCGGCGTCCACCCGCAGCAGGCGCGGGTAGGGGATTTCGTCCAGCCAGCGCTCGATCAGGACCTGGATGACCTCCATATCGGCCAGGGTGGCGATTTCCAGCGGCCGCCCCCGGCGCCTGAAGCGGTCAGCAATCACCGGCACCGGCGCTGCCAGGTAAATCACCAGGTCGGGGGTGGGGAGAGCGGAGCGCAAGGCCCGGTGCAGGCGCTCCAGCAGTTGGAACTCACCGTCTGTCAGATAGCCCTTCAGATGGAACAGGCAGGTGAACACGTAAAAATCCTGGTCCAACCCGCCGTCGATGACCCCCGGAACCGGCCCCTGGCGGAGCAACCGCTCCTGTTCGGCCCGGAAGAGCAGGAAATCCACCTGGTTGGCCAGGGCATAGCGCTGCAGGTCTTGCTTGAACGGCGCCTGGAACGGGCGCCTGTCCAGGTCTTCCACGGCGCAGGCCCAGCCGGTGGCCCGGCATAGGGCCCGGGCCAGGGTAGTTTTGCCCGCGCCGCTGCCCCCCACGATGGTGATCAGCTTTCCCATGCGGCCCGCCTACCCCGCAGCGATCTCTTTCCGCAAGCAATCGACCAGGTCTTCGAAGGCGATCAGCGACTTTTCGACCCGGTCCCGGCGTTTGAACTCCACTCCACCGCTTTCCAGGGCGCGCTGGCTGACGGTCAGCCGCAGGGGGATGCCAATCAGGTCCGCGTCGTTGAATTTGACCCCCGGGCTTTCGTTGCGGTCATCGAGCAGCACTTCGATCCCGGCCCGCCACAGTTCATTGTACAGCTCTTGCGCCCGGGCGGCGGTGGTCCCGGCGGCCTCCCCTTTGCCGGCCAGCAGCACCATGTGCACGTGGTAGGGGGCCAGGCTCACCGGCCAGATCAGGCCGTGCTCGTCGCGGTGCTCCTCGGCCACGCAGGCCATCAGCCGCCCCAGGCCGATGCCGTAAGAGCCCATAATAACCGGCTTCTCCTCGCCGTTTGGGTCCTGGTAGTTCAAGCCCATGCTGCTGCTGTAACGGGTGCCGAGCTGGAAAATATGGCCCACTTCCACGCCGCGCACAGCCTGCATGCGGTTTCCGCACTGCGGGCAGGCATCGCCGTCCTGTGCGGAGGCAATATCGGCTACCACATTGCCGGTGTAATCCCGGCCGTAATTGACGTTCCGTAAGTGGTAGCCCTCCTCGTTGGCCCCGGCCACCAGGTTGGGGGAGGCCGGGACGGCGTCGTCCACCACCACCAGCACCGGCAAAGCGTCGCCCGGGCCCGGTCCTCCCGCCGCGGCCGGCGCAAACTCCGGCAGCCCGACCGGCGAGGCGTAGCCCGGCACAGCCCCCACGGCCCGGATCTCCTCCTCGGTGGCCGGGCGCAGTTCACGCGCCCCGGTGGCGTTCGCCAGCTTGGTCTCGTTCACTTCCATGTCGCCGCGCACGATGGCGAAGACCAGGAACGGCTGCGGGGGATCGCCCGCGCTCGGGGTTGCCATCAAGAAGACAGCCTTGGCCGTCTTGCTCTTGGGGATATCCAGGAATTGGGCCAGGTCCTCGATCGACTTCGTGCCCGGCGTCGCCACCTTTTCCACGGGAAGCGGGTCTTCGGCGGCGGCCAGCGGCTTGCGGAAGGTAGCCACCTGCCGGTTGGCCGAGTACCCGCACCGGTCGCACAGCAGCAGTGTATCCTCGCCGCTTGGAGTAAGATACATAAACTCGTGCGCCAGCTTCCCGCCCATCATGCCCACGTCGGACTTGACGGCGATCACCGGCAGGGCGCAGCGCTGGTAGATGCGTAAATAGGCCTGGTAATGCGCCTCGTACTGGCTTTCCAACTCCTCCCAGGTGGCGGCCAGGCTGTAGCTGTCTTTCATGGTGAACTCCCGCACCCGGATCAGCCCGGCTCGGGGGCGAGGATCGTCGCGCCACTTGGTCTGGATATGGTACAGGATCGCCGGAAGCTGGCGGTAGGAACGCAGTTCTTTGCGCGCCAGATCGACCATGGCTTCCTCGTGGGTCATAGCGAGCAGCATGTCTCGCCCCAGGCGGTCCTTGAAACGCCCCAGTTCGACATCCACCTGCTCCCAGCGGCCGGATTCCTTCCACAGGCTGGCAGGCAGAGTCACCGGCATGAGCACTTCCTGCCCACCGATGCGGTCCATCTCCTCGCGCAGGATCTTCTCGATCTTGTGCTGCACGCGCCGGGCCAGAGGCAGGAAGGTGAACAGACCCGCTCCTACCTGGCGGATGTAGCCTGCCCGCAGCAGCAGTTGGTGGCTGGCGACCTCCGCTTCAGACGGGGTCTCGCGCAGCGTCTGGCTGAACAATTGCGACATCTTCATCTGCCACATCTCCCACTGAAAAGAAAAACCCTCTGGGCTTCAAGTCCAGAGGGATCAGGCCGAACCTGGGGCTGCTTGCGCCTACCCAACCCTAAGAACCCGAAAGCCCGTCAGGGCTGCGGGAAACCAGGGGTAGGGACAGGGGAGCAAAACCCGATCGCATTCATGCCATAATTGTACTCGAAAGCGCATTCTTTGCAAGGCTATATCACCCTGTCGAGCGACCTTTCCGCTTCGTCGCCGCTCGTTTCAGGTTTTCCTGCACTCTGTGCTCCGTGATCCTGCGGATCAGCTCGTAGGGGATGGGTTGCCCAAGGGGGAATTGGACCGCGCCTTTGGACTGCTTATATCCCGCCAGTTCGTCCTTGAACGCCTCGATCCCCGATGGCTCCGGGTAGAAGCCGATATGTCCGGTGTGGGCGGCGAAATGCACCAGGTTGCCGTGCAGGAAGAAGGTCGGCATCCGGTAGCTGATCTTCTCTTCGGCCTCCGGCGCTGCTTCCCGGATGGTGGCGCGGATTTGCTGCAATATCTCCTGGACCTCGGGCGGGGAGGCGGCGATATATTCATCGATCGTTGCGGGTATTGGGTGTTCAGATCTCATATTCCCCTCTCCTCACTCGTAAAAGCAGCGGTCATCAATCCAGTCAATCCGGTAAAGATTTGTCCATTATAACTTGAACGCGGGCCAGCGGGTGTAGGTGGCAAGCGAGCGTCCCTGCCGGTGAGCCCTTACCTGGTCATGGGGGAGTGGCGGTCCGATGCGAGGGTACGTAATGGACCCCACACCACGCGCTTTTTTTCGCTTTCCGCTTTTCACGCTGCACTCAGGTGCGCGCGTACGCGCACTCAAGGGGTGGGAGAATCGATTCCACCAGGAGTATAATCTGGCCATGAATAAAAAAATCCCCCCTATCCTGCTGCAAAACAAAAACATTCTTCTCATCGCGCTGGCGGTAGCCTTGATCTTGCTGGTGCCCTTGTTCGCGATGCAGGTCACCAGTGAAGTGTCCTGGGGACCTTTCGATTTCTTGGGCGCCGGTGTGCTCCTGTTCGGCACTGGGCTGGCCTTTGAATTGGTGACGAGGAAGTCGGATCAGCTCGTCTACCGCCTGGCGGTGGGCGTTGCGCTGTTGACCGCCCTGTTCCTGGTTTGGAGCAACCTGGCTGTGGGGATTATCGGCTCTGAGGACGACCCCATTAACCTGTTGTATTTCGGGGTGCTCGCGGTGGCAGCCATCGGCGCGCTGATCGCGCGTCTTCGACCGGGTGGAATGGCGCGCGCATTATTCGCCACGGCGCTCGCTCAGGTGCTCGTCACCCTGATCGCGTTGATCGTTGAGCCTGACCCGGAAGTGCTCGAGATTTTGATGGCGAATGGCTTTTTCATCGTCCTATGGGTGGGTTCGGCCTGGCTGTTCCTGCGCGCCGATGCTACTACGGAACGCCAGTCCAAATAACGCTCAAGCGGTTCATATCCCTATGACAATCATACGACGGGCTTCAAGCCGGATTTCCCCACTGCGCGCCTGCAAAGCCTCTCCAGATCAGTGTGTATGAGATGGGGAGGCTTTTTTTCTTTGCTGACTATTTCCTCAACAGGCTGCGGATCATGGCGTCCAGGGCGGTTTTCAGGTGGAGGAATGCCAGACCTTTGACGTCCTCGCGTATCACGGGGGCATCGGGATCGTCGGGGTCTTCGTCCGCATACATGATCGATTCGAGCAGGTAGCCCAAAACGTCAGGTTCGGGATAGCTTTCGAACATCTTTTTCACTTTCCTGACGAACCCCTCGTCCGACTCGTTGAGGTTGGATGTCAGGAAACCGAGATTGGCATCCTGTGCCCTGAGCAACTTGGTTTGGGTCACCCATCCCAGGCGCCGCGGGCTCTTGCGCATGATCTGCCAGAGGTTCATGCCGATGTAATGGATATACTCCTGTTCTTCTTCGTTGAAAAACTCTTCATCGGTGGCCAACAGAAAGGCCGCCAGGGCCGGCTGCTCCTGGGTGATCTCGTTGGCCTTCATGAGGGCCTCTTCTGGTGGCATTGCATAGAACTCCGCCAGCACTTCATCGATCAATTCGGGGGAAATGCTCGCAGTCATTTGGACCTCCCTCATGGGGATATTGTACTGAGGACATCTACCAGAATTATATCTTGCTTCTCCCGGGCGACCACCCGCAGGTTGGTGAAACGACCTGCATCGCTGCGCCATGCCAGGCTGAAGCCCCACCCGTTCCAACGCCATACGCTAACCGTGCGCCCGGTTTCTGCATTTGGGAGTTCTTCCAGCACCACCAGCTCCTGCTCGCCGTCGCCATCGACATCCGCCAGCTCGATCTCCAGGATCGGTTCGCTGGCCGCCGACCCACCCCAAAGCAGGCGGTATTCACCCTGGCGGTAGCCGAGCACGAAGGGGTGGGTGAGCACGATCCCGAGCCTGTCGGGTTTGCGCAGGGCGAGCACCAGCTCCTGGCGCCCATCGTGGTTCGGATCGCCGCCCGCCAGGTCGATCACCTGCCACTCCGGCGGGTTGGTCCAGTCCGGGCCCCCGCCGCCGGCCAGGGACAGGCGCCCGTGGTCGAGGCGGATCGTTTCGGGGGCTCCATCCCCGGTGAGGTCGAGGGCCAGGGCTCTGGGACCCATGTCCCCCGGAGAGGTGGGGTTTGACCCGGTCCCTTGTTCGCCGGGATCTACCTGTGCGGGGCGGCAGCCCTGCGCATCACAGGCGAAGGCCAGAGTGGTGGCGCTCGTCTCCCCCGGGGCCAGGGCCGGGTCCGCCGCCTCGGGTGGGTACAGCGAAGGGCGCAGCCCGGCTCTGACCGGCAGACCCTGCACCGCGCGCAGCCCCTGCTCGTCGAAGAATGCCCGCAAAGCCAGGCCGCGGTCCGTGCCCTCCTGGCCCTGGTCGAAGACGAAGTTCCCCAGGCTGAACGCAGCGAAAGCCCCGGCTTCCAACCATTCCGCATCCTGCACCACGTGGGGGTGGTGCCCGGCAATCAGGTCCGCCCCGGCCTCGGCCAGCAGGGCGGCGATGTGGCGTTGGGCGGGGTCAACCCGAGGGTCGTACTCATAGCCCCAATGGATGGATACCACCACGGCTTCGGCCTCCGCGGCGGCCTGTCGCACGGCCTGCAATGCTCGCTCCTGGTCCCACCCGGCCAGCGCCCAGCCGGACAGGTCTCCGGACTGGATCACTTCGCCGCTCCAGTCTGCCCCACGAGGGGATGGGACGGCGTTGAAGGCCAGGAAAGCGATGCGCCTCCCGCCTCCGGCGAAGATAAAGGGCCGGTAGGCGTCATCCGGCGTCGGCCCGGCGCCGATCACAGCCAGCCCCTGCTCCTTTATAGCGTGGGCGGTCTGGCCCAGGCCCTCCAGGCCGCGATCGTAGGCATGGTTGTTCGCCAGGCCGAGCAGGTCGAACCCGGCCTGGGCCAACTGCCCGGCGGCCGCAGGCGGGGCGACCAGCAGGTAGGGCCCGGTGGGGGACTCAGCAGCCGGGTCCGGCGTGGGGAGACCGTCGGGGGAGATGGCGCCTTCGAAGTTGCCCACGGCCAGGTCTGCGGCGCGCAGCCAGGGGGCGGCCAGGCCGAGCGGGTCGCTCTCGCCGGCCACCCCCCGGCCGAGCATCACATCGCCCACCAGGATGACTTCGACCGCTCCCTCGCCGGGCTCCAACGGACGCCCATCGCGCAGGTACAGCCAGGGGTAGCTCGTGAGGTCCGATGCGACCGGGGTGTCAGTGAGGGTGGGGGCAGGTGTGAGGGTGGGTACGACAGGGGTCCCCGTGGCCTGGCTGCAGCCCGTGACGGCGAGCAGGATGAGCAGGAGGATTACGGTTAAGGATGGCTTCGTTCTGTCCATTAAATGTGTTTATCTTACGTTCCCACGCTCGAACGTGGAGACGGCGGGGTGGATCGGATGGCGAGCGCCGTTCCACTCATTAGTCTTATTGTGCGGCGACAGGCAGTGTCGCAAAACGTCGCCTGGCGAAGGATCTCCTCCATCCGATCGGATGGAGGAGATCCTTCGGTAAAAAGCGCTTTTTCGGGATGACACCCGTGGGCCGCTGCCTGTCGAAGCTGCTCGCAACTACTGCGCAATTTCCCACTCGGGCGGCTGGTTCGCGGACTGCACGCCGATCACCTCCCAGGTCTCATAACCGTTGTTCACCACGCGCTGGAGGGTGTAAGTCACATCCACAGTGTACGGACCGCGCCGGCCGATCATCTGCTCCTCGAAATCGGGAAGCTGGCCGGGGAAGAGCGTATCGTCCCACACCTCGCGGGCGGTGACCACGGCCCGGTCCTCGGACTGCAGGTCGAAGGAGAGGAAGCTCGTGCTGACCAACTGCTTGCCCACGTGCCGCTCTTGGGCGAACAACTCCTCAAGTTCGGGGAGATAGGAGGCGTACTGTTCGTGTTGCGGCATCAGCTTGTTTTCATCGTCGAGGTAGTACGGGAAGGTAAAGTATATATCTCGCAGGCCGAGTTGGAAGTTATGGATCACCATTTCCATCTTGGCATAGCCGGGCTGCGGGACGTAGAAGCTGCCGGTCCATTCGGGCAGGCCGGGGGCTTCGCCGGTGTCCAGCATGGACCGCCATTTTTCATCGGTCAGGCGGTCGTTCGCCGGCCACTGGAACTCGTAGTAGGAGAACACTCCACCCTTGGCGACCTGGTGCCGGATCGTGCCGTCTTCCTGGGGGATGGGCACAACGACGTAAATCTCATTGATACGACCGACGGCTTCTTCCAGGACGACCGGGTTCGCCGCGCCGTCGTTGTCCGGGTCGGGGTCGGTGGCTACATCGGCGATCACCGCCGCCTGAGGTTCTTCTTCCATAAAGCTTGGGGCGAAGGGATCCGCCTGGTCGGTGTCGGCAGCGGCCATGACGAAGCGCTCCAGCTCACCGCCGAAGAAGCGGATCTGGTCGTACTCTTCCTCGGTCAGGGGCTCGCCGCGCAGCTCCTTCTCGGCCATGGTCTGTAAGGCAGTAGAGACCTCCAGCAGGCGCTCCAGGCTGGCCCGGTCGAGATCGTTAAGCAGGCCGCGGTCGCCCAGGCCCTGCAGGGTCATCTCGGTCAGAGCGGAGAGGCGGGCGTAGAAGTGGGGCACAGGCTCGACGTAGCCCTTGGGTGGCACGGGATCGGGCCCGGACGGTCCGCCGCCCAGCTCGGCGTAAACCTGCTTGGCGTACAGAATGGTGTCATGCTTGAGCTCGGCCCAACTGCCCAGCACGGTGTTGAGCTGCTTAT
>CAYMLG010000028.1:0-59717 GCA_964391195.1 uncultured Anaerolineaceae bacterium
GGGGGGCGACCCCCCGGGAGAGTAGGTCATCGCCAAGAGACTTTTTCTATTTAATTGACAATAATTGGCTTATCTGATATAATAGATTTGCTTCGCGGGCCGGCTCTAAACCAATGTTGTTACTGTGCAGCACAAGGAGAAGAGCGTATTTGATGAGTGGTGACTAAAAAATACCGCTGAAAGAGCATAGAATATGCTCGGCTGCGCTCGCGACCGCCAGCCGAGTTTTTTTGTTGCTGGCCCGTCTGGTCCTTGGTTGTAGGGTTATGCGGTGGATCTCGGTCCCCGATACCCTGAGATATTCTGAGCGAGCAGCGAAAGGAGGTGAATAGGTTGACTTCGGTTAATCTGCGACAAAATGAGTCTCAGGACCAGTTGCTCAAGCGCTTCCGTAAGAAAGTAGCCAAGAGTGGCATCCTGAGCACCGTCCGCCGGAAGCGATGGTTTGTTTCCAAGAGCGAGCTGCGCCGTATCCAGAAGAAGAAGGCGATTCGCCGGCTCAAACGGCGGCAGTCGACGGACAATGATTAAGTGCCAGTTAGTCCCTGGCTTCTGGCCAGGGGTCCGGAGGTGAAAATGGCTAAAGACGAAGATAAGATCCAGGTTGAAGGTACGGTGGTCGAAGCCCTGCCGGGCACTCAGTTCAAGGTCCGGCTGGAAAATGATCATGAGGTGCTGGCTTACCTGTCCGGGAAGATGCGCAAGTATTACATCCGCATTCTCCTTGGAGATCGAGTCCGGGTAGAAATGTCGCCCTACGATCTGACTCGTGGGCGGATCGTTTACCGGCATAAGAAGCACGCCTCGATGCCTGAGATTGAAAACTAGCTGCCGGGTAGACCGGGCAGTATCCCTCGCGAAGCGGTTCGAACCCAGGTGAGCGCCGCTTCTTGAGGTCTACCGTTCCGGTGAGCGCGGAGCGGTAGGGAGTCGTGCCGTAATACGCTCCGGATTTATCAGACATTTATTATCAGCGTAAAAAAGAGCGCCTTTTCGGGGGCGCTCTTTTTTAGATTCATCCTCGGCCAGTAGATGGGGTCTCGTATACATTAATAGGAAGACAGCACCTTCATGTAGTTCGCCCGCTCAAAAGCGGAAGGCTCGGCCACAGCTTTCTGACTCATGCTGCCGGTCGCCTGGGCGATCGACTCATATTCATGTTCGGTCAGCCAGGCCTGCATTCCGGCCAGGATCGCCGGGATACGGGCAACCCCATTTTGGAGTAGTTCCGAGGCCAGCATGGTAACACTGGCGCCCGCCATCACAGCTTTGAGCACATCTTCTGCCTGGTGGATGCCGGAGGTGAGGGCAAAGTCGGCCGGGATGCGCCCGTACAGAATGGCGATCCAGCGCAGCGGCAGACGCAGCTCAACGGAGGTGCTCAGGGTCAGATTCGGAACCACCTCCAACTGCTCCAGGTCGAAGTCGGGCTGGTAGAAACGGTTGAACAGGACCAGACCTTTGGCGCCGGCGCCTACCATTCGGCGGGCAAAGTTGGGAAGGGAGGTGAAGAACGGGCTGAGCTTCACTGCTACCGGGATCTCTACTCGTTCGCAGACATCCCTAACCAGGGTGTAGTAGGTATCTTCCAGTTCTGCACTGGTCAGATCGGGATCGGTCGCCAGATAATACAGGTTCAACTCCAGCGCATCCGCCCCGGCCTGTTCGATCTTCTGCGCATACTCGATCCAGCCCCCGGTCGATACACCGTTCAGGCTGCCGATCACCGGGATCTGCACAGCCTGCTTTACCCGGCTCAGGTGTGCGACATACGCGTCGGGGCCGATGCTGTAACGCCCCAACTCAGGCAAATAGTTGATTGCCTCGGCAAAGGACTCCTCGCCTCGAGTCAGGTCCTGGTGCAGCTTCAGACTCTCCTGGATAATCTGTTCCTCGAACAGCGAGTACATCACCACCGCAGATGCACCCGCAGCTTCCAACTCGCGCACGGTTTCCAATCTTTGAGAGAGGGGAGATGACGAGGCAACCAGGGGGTTTTTCAGCGACAAACCCAGATATTGCGTACTCAGATCAACCATAGAATGTCTCCTCCTGAAATAAGAAGCCGGTGTGGCAGGCTTTGCCACACCGGCTTTTTCTAATCAGACTTACTCGCTTTCGCCGGTTCCGTTTCCGCCGTTCAGGTCGCCATCGTAGTGCATGGCTGCCATCTGGCGGTAGAGGTCCCAGCGGCTGCGGACGTCTTTCTTGGCCAGCTTCATCAACTCTTCGGCGCGCTGCTCGTTGCTTTGAACCAGCATGCGGTAGCGAGACTCGTTGTAAGCATACTGATCGAACGAGACCGTGGGCTCTTTCGAGTCGATGGAGAGCGGGTTCTTGCCCTGCTCGATCAAGGCCGGGTTGAAGCGGTACAAAGGCCAGTGACCGGAGGCCACAGCCAGCTTTTGCTGCTCCAGGCCCTTCTGGAGGTCGAACCCGTGGGCGATGCAGTGGCTGTAAGCGATGATCAGCGCCGGGCCATCGTAGGCGTCGGCCTCGATAAAGGCGTTCAACGTCTGCTGATCGCTAGCGCCCAAAGCGACGCGGGCCACGTACACATATCCGTAGGCCATGGCGATCATGCCCAGGTCTTTCTTGGGGATGCCCTTACCATTGGCGGCAAACTTGGCGACCGCCGCCCGAGGCGTGGACTTGGATGCCTGCCCACCGGTGTTCGAGTACACTTCGGTGTCCAGGACCAGGACCTTGACGTTCCGGCCGGAGGCCAGGACGTGGTCCAGGCCACCATAACCGATATCGTAGGCCCAACCATCGCCGCCCAGGATCCAAACGCTCTTACGCACCAGTTTATCGGCCAGGGTGAGCAAGTCGCGCGCCTTTGGATCATTCGACCCTTGCAGGCGTTCCTTGAGCTGCGCCACCCGTTCGCGCTGCGCCTGGATACCGGCTTCCGTGGACTGGTCGGCGTTGAGCAGCTCGTCCACCAGCGTTTCGCCGGCCAGACCGGAGAGCTGTGCGAGCAGTTCGCGCGCGTATTCGATCTGCTTATCCAGGGTCAGGCGCATGCCCAGGCCGAATTCGGCGTTGTCTTCGAACAGCGAGTTTGACCAGGCCGGGCCGCGGCCTTCTTTGTTCTTGGCCCAGGGGGTCGTAGGCAGGTTGCCGCCGTAGATGGACGAGCAGCCGGTAGCATTGGCTACCAGGATGCGGTCACCGAAAAGCTGGGACAGCAGCTTGATGTAGGGGGTTTCACCGCAGCCGGCGCAGGCGCCGGAGAACTCGAACAGCGGTTCGAGCAGTTGGGAGTTCTTCACCGACTTGAGGCTGATCTTGGTGCGATCGACTTCAGGCAGCGAGGTGAAGTAATCCCACTTGACCCGTTCGCGCTCGCGGATGGGCGGCTGGGGAGCCATATTGATGGCCTTGCGCCCCACCTCTTTCTTGTCCTTCGCCGGGCAGACTTCCACACACAGGGCGCAGCCGGTGCAGTCTTCGGGCGAAACGGCCAGGGTGTACTTCATGCCGGGGAATTCCTTCCAGCGGGCGTCCACGGCTTCCCAACCCTCGGGCGCGCCTTCCAGGTAGGCAGGGTCGTAAACCTTCTCGCGGATGACGGCGTGAGGGCAAACGAAGGAGCATTTGCCGCATTGGATGCAGAGATCGCTCTCCCAAACCGGGATCTCCAGGGTGATATTGCGCTTCTCCCAGCGAGTGGTAGCGGAGGGGAAGGTGCCATCAGCCGGCATAGCGCTCACCGGGAGCGAATCACCTTCAAGGGCGATCATTGGGCCGAGCACATCGCGTACGAATTCGGGAGCCTCGTCTGGGATGGGCGAGCGGCGAGTGATCGTGCTGGTCACCTGGCCGGGCACCTTGACCTCATGGAGGTGCGCCAGGGTCTGGTCTACCGCTTCGTAGTTGCGCTGTACGACTGCTTCGCCGCGCTTGCCGTAGGTCTTCTTGATCGCTTTCTTGATTTCTGCGATGGCCTGTTCGCGAGGCAGCACGCCGCTGATGGCAAAGAAGCAGGTCTGCATGATGGTGTTGATGCGCCCGCCCATGCCGGTCTTGGCGGCGACGTCGTAGGCGTCGATCACGTAGAACTTGAGGTTCTTCTCGAGGATGGTCTGCTGTGTCTCGCGGGGGAGGTTATCCCAGATGTCATCGGGTCCGTAAATGCTGTTGAGCAGGAAGACCGAACCTGGCGCCGAGTACTTGAGCACATCGAAGCGCTCCAGGAAGGAGAACTGGTGGCAAGCAACGAACTGCGCCTGGCCAATGAGATAAGGGGCGCGGATCGGTTTCGGGCCAAAGCGCAGGTGCGAAATGGTGACCGAGCCGGACTTCTTCGAGTCATAGACGAAGTAGCCCTGGGCGTAGTTGTCGGTTTCTTCGCCGATGATCTTGATCGAGTTCTTGTTTGCACCCACCGTGCCGTCGGAACCCAGGCCCCAGAAGACGCAGCGCACCGTCTCGGGCATTTCGATATAGAAGGAAGGATCGTAGTCCAGGCTGGTGTGGGAGACGTCGTCGACAATCCCGATGGTGAAGTGATTCTTCGGTTCGTCTTTGCACAGTTCGTCGAAGATGCCCTTGGCCATGGCGGGAGTGAATTCTTTGGATGACAGACCATAGCGTCCGCCGATCACCACGGGCATATCCCGGTTGGTGAGCCCTTCGTTCAAAGCTGTGACCACATCCTGGTACAGGGGCTCGCCGGCCGCACCCGGTTCTTTCGTCCGGTCGAGGACGGCGATGGACTTGACGGTGGCCGGCAGTGCAGCCACGAAGTGCTTGACGGAGAACGGGCGGTACAGGCGAACCTTGATCACGCCCACCCGTTCGCCCTGGGAGGCCAGGAACTCGGCGGTTTCAGCGGCCGTCTCTGCCCCGGAGCCCATGATGATGATGACGCGCTCGGCGTCGGGCGCGCCAACGTAGTCGAACAAGTGGTACTCGCGGCCCACCAGGCTGGCGAACTTGTCCATGTACTTCTGCACGATGTCCGGGCAGGCAGCATAGTAGGGGTTGACCGTCTCGCGGGCCTGGAAATACACGTCGGGGTTCTGAGCCGTGCCGCGGATGAAGGGACGGTCCGGCGAGAGCGCCCGAGCCCGGTGGGCGTGGACCAACGAGTCGTCGATCATCGCCCGGATGTCCTCATCGGTGAGCTGTTCGATCTTGTTGACTTCGTGGGAAGTCCGGAAGCCATCGAAGAAGTGCAGGAAAGGCACGCGGGCTTCCAGGGTGGATGCATGGGCAATGAGCGCCAGATCCTGAGCTTCCTGAACGGAGTTGGAAGCCAGGAGGGCGAACCCGGTCGAGCGGGTTGCCATGACGTCGGAATGATCGCCGAAAATGGAAAGCGCCTGAGCCGCCAGCGAACGGGCAGATACATGGAAAACGGTCGATGTAAGTTCGCCCGCGATTTTGAACATATTCGGGATCATCAACAGCAGACCCTGCGAGGCGGTGAAGGTGGTGGTGAGGGCGCCGGCCTGCAGCGCACCGTGCACGGAACCCGCAGCGCCGCCTTCGGACTGCATTTCGATGACAGCCGGGACCGTGCCCCACAGGTTGGTTCGCCCTTGCGCGGACCACTCGTCGGAGAACTCTCCCATGGCCGATGATGGGGTGATCGGGTAAATGGCGATCACCTCGCTCAACTTATGGGCAATCGAAGCGGTGGCTTCATTGCCGTCGATGGTAACCATCTGTCTTTTCATATCGTTTTCTCCGTTCCTACGTTTTATCTCCTTGGCGGTATAAGCCTCCAATGGATGATTGCGAATAATGGACCTACCTCCACCAAAATTTGGGGTGATCCCCACCCAAATTAAAGTGAAGGTGTTCAATTTTCTAGATCTGTACGGCCGGTTTCTCTTGGTAGTTTAGCCTGCATCGTTCAAAACTTGTAGTTATATATGGCATGGAAATACCTGCGAACTGTCATATTTCAGACAAAAGTAGTAATGTTAAAAGGAAACCACCTGCATCCCAATTGGGATGCCACCTATCAACATAGATAGGGCAAAGGGAAAAAGAGGATATTGACCATCTCGCGGCACAGATATAAAATGAGGCAGGCCAATCGCCCGTTTTGCGTGTAATCGAATTTGTGCTATACTGTGATCATGCAAAGAGACCCTCAAATTTTACACTTGTGGGCAAAAAAAATAAGAAAAATAGGCATGCATGAATTCGCCGCGGCGTTCCTGGAGGCCGGGGCTCCACTGGGTGTATTGGGCGCACAGATATTGTATTTGGGCCAACCGCTGCTGCGGAGCGCCATGCCGGATGAGCATCTGCTTGCGCTGGCGCAGATGTTGGAGGAGCCCACAAGTGTAAGAAGGTTCGCTGCCTACCTGCGAGAGGAGAATGCGGCGTGAATCTACCGGAATTGGATCTGGCAAGCCTCAGCGGTCTGACAGGATTAGGCTTCGTTCTCATCTTTTTCGGCCTGATCGTGATCTTCCTGGCGGCCGGACGGCGGGGTTCCAGGCGCTTATTGCGCCCTATCCCCGCCTTCGAGCGGTTGGGGCACGCCATCGGCCTGTCCGTTGAAGCCGGACGGCGGCTGCACCTTTCCTTGGGCAGAGGCGGGCTCACCGGGATCCCGGCCGGCTCGGCATTTATCGGCCTGACCATGCTGCGCCGGATCGCTCAGGTCGCTTCGATCAGCGACCGCCCGCCGGTCGCCACAAGCGGTGAAGGGACACTGGCCATCCTTTCCCGCGATACCCTACGCAGCGCTTATCAGAATCTGGGCGCTGCCAACCTGTACGACCCGGTCTCCGGCCGCCTCACCGGGTTGACTCCCTTCGCTTATGCGGCCGGCACGCTGCCGGTCATTTACGATGAAGAAGTGAATGCCACCGTGCTGGCGGGGAACTTTGGCCCGGAAGTTGCTCTGATTACGGATGCGGCGGAACGCACCGGCGGGATGACCCTGGCCGGGAGTGACAGTCTGCCCGCCCAGGCCGTCCTTTACGCCACTGCTCAGGAGCCCCTCATCGGGGAGGAGCTTTACGCCGCCGGGGCATATATCCAGGCCGGGCAGACCCACCTCGCCAGCCTGCAGGCTGAGGATGTTCTGCGAGTGCTGGTCATCGCCGTCACAATCGTTCTCGGAGCTCTCAAGCTGTTAGGTGTACAGTGAGCAATCGTTTCCGCTTCCCCCTTTCTGCGCCGGTTGCCATCGCCGTCGGGTTGGTTGTCCTGCTAGGGTATTTCATCCAGCATCCGACTCTCATTGGGCTGAGGGTGGTCCTGCTGCGCTGGGCGCTCATCCTGGCCGCCATCGCTCTACTGGTAGGGGTGATCAATCTGTTGAGCGTGCACTGGCATAAAGTGACCCACCGCCAACCCGGTGGAGTCTACAGCATAGTGCTGATCATCTCTCTGCTTGGGACACTGGCTGTGGCGGCTGTTTTCGGTCCGACTCATACCTGGTCGGTCTGGCTGTTCAATTACGTGCAAGTGCCGGTGGAGAGCAGTCTGTTAGCAATTCTGGCTGTGGTGCTGGCATATGCCGGGGCAAGGGTGCTGGGTCGCAGAATCAACGCCTACAAAGTGATCTTCGTGATCACGGTGCTCCTGGCGCTGATCAGCGCGGCGGCCATCCCCGGTCTGGATCTGCCGGTATTTAATGAATTTCGCAGCCTGATCGCCGGTGTGATCGCCATCCCAACCCTGGCCGGTACCCGCGGTATTTTGCTAGGCGTCGCTCTGGGCACTGTAGCCACCGGCCTGCGCCTCCTGATGGGCGCCGAACGACCGTACGGAGGATAGGCATGGCTGAAGTTCGCTGCCAGATGTGTGGGAAGCCTAATCCGGCCGGCCTTGAGGTCTGCCAGTTCTGCCAGGCCCGGTTGAAGCCGCAGCGATTGGTTATTCCTCCCGAGGATCAGACTTCTAAAGGCGGGCCGGGGGGAGGTCCAGCTACACCTGAGCGAAACGAAGATGAGATTCCCGATTGGCTGCGCTCTCTACGCCGCCCAGAGGAGCCAGAGCCCGAAGAAGCGGATGATCTTCCGGACTGGCTTAAACCCAGTGAGCCGGAACAGGCGGCTGTGGAGAAGGAAGAGGGGGGTGTCCCCGATTGGCTGAGCGGCCTGCGCGATGATTCTGAAATGGGTACCATCTCGGAAAAAGACGCCCCGGCCGGTGAGGAGCAGGGAGATCTGTGGGCGCCGGGGGCTGAGCCAGCCCAACCGGGTGAAGTCCCAGACTGGCTGGCGGCGATGCGAGCAGATGAACCGGCCTCTTATGCCGCGGAACCGGATGAACCGGTAGGGGACGACCCGCTGCAGGAAGAAGACGAACCAGCCTGGTTGAGTGGGCTTCAGGCCAGGCAAGAACCGGAGGAGCCTCCGGTCACGGCCCCGGCAGATGAAACCCAGGCGCCACAAGCCGCGGGCCTGGAAGAGGATTTCGATATCCCTGAATGGCTGAGCGGAATCGAACCCGCGGCAGGTGAAACGCAAGCCGCCGGAGGCGAGGCCGAGCCGGCTGGTGAACTGCCCGATTGGCTGGCTGCCGCCCAGGAAGAGCCGGGGCAAGAGCAGGCTGGCGCCCAGGTCTTCGATCTGGGGGATGAGCCCGATTGGCTGGCTGCTACCCAGGCAGAGCCGGAGAAAGAACAAGCTGGCGCTCAAGTCTTCGACCTGGAAAAAGTGCCTGATTGGCTGGCTTCCGCTCAGGAAGAGCCAGGACAAGAGCGATCTGGCGCCCAGGTCTTCGATTTGGGGGATGAGCCCGATTGGCTGTCCCAGCTTGATTCCACCCAAGCAGAGCCCGCGGCGGAGGTGGAGCCGGCGGCAGAGCAGGAGCCGGCGGCAGAGCAGGAGCCGGCGGCAGAGCAGGAGCCGGCGGCAGAGCTGGAGCCAGACTGGCTGGCGAAGTTCGATCTATCCTCCAGCGCCGAGGATCAAACCGGCGCCGGGCTGGAGACAGAACAGGAGCCAGACTGGCTGGCGAGTTTCGGCGAGGCGCTGGCGGAGGAGGACCGGCCCCGAACTGAGCCAACCGAAGGACCGGTAATGGACTTCGATTGGCCGGGTCCGCAGCCGGACCTCGAAGCCGGAACGGAAGATGCAGACTCGTCTGCCGGCAGCCGGGAAACGGCCGTCTCGCCTTTCACTGCCGGTGATGAAGATGATGAGGGGCTGGATCTGCTGGACACAACCGAACTGCCGGATTGGCTGTCGGATGTGCAGTTGAGAGAAGACATTGCCGCGGAAAGCGAAGGGTCTACCGCCTCGGAACCGGCGGACGAGACCCAGGGCCTGGCTCCCGCCGAGCTGCCCGGTTGGCTGCAAGCCATGCGGCCGGTCGATGCCGGCGCTGAGGACCTGGGCGGCCAAGATATCATCGGCGAAGTGGAAGGGGCCGGGCCATTGAGCGGGCTGCGCGGCGTGCTGCCGGCTGAGCCGGACATCACCCGGGTGGGTAAACCGGGGCAGCTCATTTATAAGCTGCAAGTGCCCGAGGCGCAGATGACGCAGGCGGAGCTGTTCCGCCAGTTGATCGAAAAAGAAGGGGAGGCGCCCCCGATCCCCAGCCGGTTCGAGCTCTCTCCACAACATCTGCTGCGCATTATGATCGCCCTGGTGCTGGCGTTGATTGTGCTTGTACCCTTTTTCCTGCCCGGGCTGGTTAACACGCCTGTGGTGATCGATGCCGGTGTCAGTGCCAGCAATCAGGTGATCAATGAGCTTCCCACAGGAGCGCCGGTGCTGGTGGCGGTGGACTTCGAGCCCGGATGGGCGGGTGAAATGGATTCCGCTGCATCTGCGGTAATCGATCATCTGCTGCTGCGAGGGGCATTCCTGACCCTGGTTTCCACCTCCCCAACCGGGCCCATCCAGGCGGAGCGGTTGATGCTGATGGCAAATTCCCGCCGCCCGGATGCCGATGGGCTGAGCGACCAGTACGTGAACCTGGGCTTCATCCCCGGTGGATCGGCGGGGCTGCTGGCGTTGGCGAATTCGCCGCGCCAGGTGCTGTCTGCCGGTACGGATGTGGCGGAGCCCTGGGACCTAGCTCCGCTGCAGCAAGTCCATTCGCTGGCGGATTTCGCTCTGGTGATGGTGCTCACCGAAAATCCGGACACCGGGCGGTACTGGATCGAGCAGGTGGACCCGCTTCTGGGGGATACGCCGCTGCTGATGGTGGTGAGCGCCCAGGCCGGGCCCTTGCTCCAACCTTATTTCCAGGCCCAACCCCGGCAGATCGATGGCTTGATAGCCGGTGTGAGCGGAGGCGTAGGATATGAGAGGCTGAACGGAACGACCGGCCCGGCCGAGCGGTCCTGGAGCGCCTTCTCCCTTGGCCTTTCGGTGGCCGTCCTACTGATCTTCCTGGGTGGGTTGTTCAATGCGATTCTGGCGCTTGTTCGGGCCCGGCGGCATGAAAAGCCGAGGCAAAATGCTTAGGCAAAATGCCGAGCCAAAAGCTGAGATGGAGGCGCAACGGTGATCAACGCGGACTTGATTGGAACCCTGGTTGGCTTTATTCTCACCCTGTTGATCTTCAGTTATCTCCTCGGCGATAACCCTCTGTTTCGGATTGCGATCCATATTTTTATCGGTGTATCGGCCGGTTTTGCCGCAGTGATCGCCTGGAACAGCGTTATCTGGCCGCAGCTTTTCGTGCCGCTGCTCTCCGGCAGCCAGGACGAGCGGTTGTTGGTCTTGATCCCGTTGGTCCTGGGGCTGCTCTTGTTCCTGAAAGCCTCGCCGCGCCTGGCTCCCTTCGGGAGCATTTCGCTGGCCTATCTGGTTGGGGTAGGGGCAGCCACTGCCATTGGCGGCGCTGTACTGGGCACCCTTTTTCCCCAGGTGAATGTGACCGCCAATCTGCTCGATCGGCAGAACCTGGCCGGCAATCTCGGTTTCCTTGTGACTCTCGTCCAGAACCTGGTGATCTTTATCGGAACGCTGGCAACCTTGCTGTATTTCCATTTCTCCATTCGTCCACAGGCCAATCAACCGGAACAGCGCTCGCCGTTCATGCAAACGATGGCCAACCTGGGCATGTTGTTTATTGCCGTTGCCTTGGGTTCCCTTTTCGCCGGGGTCTACGCGGCTGCTCTGACAGCCTTCGTTGAGCGCTGGCAGGCCGTCGGCAGCTTTGTGCTCTCTCTGGTGCAACCTAACTGACCATGACAACTACTGAAATTGAAGCCGATTCAATGCTGGCAGTCGATGTGGGGACGGTGACCACTCGGGCGATGCTTTTCGATGTGGTCGATGGGCGCTATCGTTTCCTGGCGTTGGGGACGGCCCCGAGCACAGCCCAGGCTCCCTACCACGATGTCGCCGAAGGCATCCGCCAGGCAATCGATCAGCTCCAGGCGATTACCGGCAGAACGCTCATCGATGAGAAGGAACAGTTGGTTCTCCCCAGCAGCGGTGAAGGCTATGGGGTGGATACATTCGCCGCCACAATTTCCGCCGGCCCGGCCTTGAAGATCGCCGTTGTCGGCCTGCTGGAGGATATTTCTCTTGAGAGCGCCTGCCGCCTGGCAGCGACCACCTACGCCGGTGTAGTCGAGCGGATCAGCCTCAACGATCGCAACAAGCCCGAAGCCCGGTTACAGACCATTCTGCGCCTGCGCCCGGATATGGTCCTGATCACCGGCGGGACCGAAGGGGGCGCCTCACAGTCGATCCTGAGGCTGCTCGAGTCGGTTGGCCTGGCCTGTTACTTGATGCCCGAGTCCCAACGCCCAGAGGTCATCTATGCAGGCAACCAGGCTTTGCAAGATGAAGTGGAATCCAGCCTGGGGAAGATTGTGGACCTGCATTTCGCGGCCAATGTCCGCCCCACGCTGGAGCACGAACAGCTCGAAGCAGCTCAGACGGAGTTGGCCGAAGCGTTTTGCCGGGTGAGGGGGAAGACCATCCCGGGGGTAAGTATGCTCGATCAATGGGCCGGCGGCGGGCTGCTGCCTACAGCCTATGGCTTTGGGCGGACGGTGCGCTTCCTCAGCAAAGCCTATGGGTCGAACAAAGGCGTGATGGGCGTAGACCTGGGGGCTTCATCCACGACCATCGCCACCGCTTACGATGGCAAACTCGACTTAGCCGTTCATCCCAATTTAGGGCTCGGCGGGCCGCTGCCAAAGATCCTGTCAGAAGTGCAGGTGGAGAAGATCGCCCGCTGGGTCCCGTTCGAAGTATCGCCAGAGACGATCCGCGACTACGCTTACCACAAGTCACTGTACCCCGCTTCGATCCCGGCGACGGAGGAAGACCAGGCGCTCGAACAAGCTTTCGCCCGGGTCATCCTCCAGCAGGCAGTCAAGCGGTCGCAAGGGAGATTTGCCGTTCGCCCGGGCCTGGAGGCATCGAGCGGTCTGCTGCCGCCTTTCGAGCCCATCGTCGCCACCGGCAGTGTCATTACCCGGGCGCCCAGCCTGGGCAGCAGCCTGCTCACCCTGTTGGATGGGCTCCAGCCGACGGGTGTTACCACCCTGGTCATGGATCAAAACCACATCGCTCCGGTCCTGGGTGCCGCGGCCGCCGTAAACCCGGTCCTGGCGGTACAGGTGCTGGATTCGAACACCTTCCAATATCTGGGAACCGTAATTTCTCCCTCCGGGAATGCTCGTCCGGGGACGCCTGTGCTGCGGGTGAAGATGGTCTATGCGAGCGGCCATGAGACCAATATTGACGTTAAACAGGGTTCTCTTGAGGTGATCCAATTGCCTTTGGGCCAATCGGCAGCGCTCCACCTTCAGGCGCTGCACCGCATGGATGTTGGCATGGGCGGCCCGGGGCGCAGTGGGCGGTTGAAGGTGCAGGGAGGCGCACTGGGCGTGGTGATCGATGCTCGCGGGCGACCGCTGCGAATGGCGGAAGATCCTGCCCGCCGCCAGGAACTGATGAAAAAGTGGTTGTGGACCCTGGGCGGATGAAATTCTGGCACGGCACTTGCAATGCCGTAAATCTAACGACCGCGGAGTATTTTGGAGACCCCAAATAGCTATGTTGGCACCGGTAACGCACATTTCTCCTCTGGCGACGATCCGCCGTGAACGACTTTTAGTTGCTCCCGGCAAAGTGGTTGTGCGCAAGGGGCAAAAAGTCAATGCGACCGACGTGATCGCAGAAGCCAACCTGAATCCGGCCCCGATGCTGTTGGATATCGCCCGCGGCCTGGGAGTGTCAATCGAAAAAGCAGATGAGGCGCTCAAGTGCAGCCCCGGCGACCAAGTTGCCGAAGGGGATCTGCTCGCCGGACCGGTCGGCTTTCCCCGGAGGGTGATGCGCGCTCCGCAGCCGGGCAAAGTGTTACTGGCGGGCAGTGGGCAGGTCCTCATCGAAGCCCAAACCAAGCCGTTCGAACTCAAGGCAGCCATCCCGGGGATCGTGACTGATTTGATCGACGAGCGCGGCGCTATTATCGAGACAACTGGGGCCGTGGTCCAGGGTGTATGGGGGAACGGTGGTCTGGACTACGGGTTGATGTTTGTCAAAGCAACGGCGCCGGGCGAAGTGCTCGCGGCGGACGCATTGGATGTCAGCTTGCGAGGCTATATCGTCCTGGCCGGACACGTGGCCGAGGCGGATGTCTTGAAATCGGCTGCGAATTTACCTTTGCGCGGGCTGATCCTGGCCAGTATGGATCCTTCCCTGATCGAGTTGGCCCGCACGATGCCGTTCCCGGTGATGATCATCGAGGGGTTCGGTCGCAGGTCGATGAACGCCGCAGCCTTTAAGCTGCTGTCTACCAACCAGCGGCGGGAAGTGGCGCTGAATGCTGAATCCTGGGACCGTTTTTCGGGCGCCCGGCCCGAAGTGGTAATCCCGCTGCCGGACCAGGGCTCGGCTCCACTGCTACCGCAAACTGTGGAGTACGAGCCGGGGCAGAAGGTGCGGATCGTCCGCGCGCCTTACGCCAGTAAGACTGGCACCCTGGTTGAGTTAGCCGGGACAAAGGTCTTGCCCAGTGGAATTCGCGCCCTGGCGGCTGAAGTTCGCCTGGATGATGGAGAAACGGTCATCACGCCACTCGCGAATCTGGATGTGCTGCGCTGACTGGCCGGTCTATATTGAGGAGGAGTGCATTATATGGCTTTCGAAGATACTGATCTGGATAGCGTCGAGGAACCCGAAGGCAGTTCAAGTCCAGGCGGCGGCAACCGGACATTCCTGATCGCAGCCGGAGTCCTGGGGGCGATTGCGATTCTCACCCTGGGATGCATCGCCATCTACTCTTTGGTGTGGCTACCCCAACAGGCAGAGCGGCAGACCATGCAGGTGGCAACGGTTAACGCGCAGAACACTGCGGTCTCCTTAGCCATCACTCAGACGTCGGCGGCCGCGGCTGCCACGTTCACTCCTACGGTGACCCCCACCCAGGTCCCGAACACTGCTACGCCCAGCCCGACCTTTGTGCTGGCGCAAGCGACGAGCACTCGCCCCTCTCAAGCTACCCTGGATGCCCGAACTGCCACCGTTGCCGCGCTGCTTACTCAGGCCGCGCTGCCTCAGCAGACGACGCAGGCCGCAGGCCCCACAGCTACCGCCCTCCCGGCGACCGGTTTTGCCGATGAGGTTGGCCTTCCGGCGATGATGGGGCTGGCGTTCTTGCTGGTTGGAATTATCTTCGTCGCCCGGCGGCTGCGGACGGCCTGACTTTGGCTTAAATAAAAACTGGTGTGCCGGGCGCCTGGCCCGCACACCAGTTTCAACGTCGCTCTAGGCCGCGCTGGCCGCTACCTGCTGCCCGTATTCCAGAAGGGCCTGCACCATCTCCGTGCTGCGCCCTTCAGCATATACCCGGAGCACCGGTTCGGTGCCCGAAGGGCGGATGAGTAGCCAGGAGTCATCCTGGAGGATGTATTTGACCCCGTCTCGGGTCAACACTTCGGTGATCCTTTCGCCCCCAATACTGGCCGGTACATTGCTCGCCAGGAATTCTGTCATTTTTGCTTTGGAGACCGGCCGGTTCAACCGCAGGTCTTTCCGCTGATAGCAAGCCGGTCCGACTTCTTTGAGCAATTCTTCGGTCAGCTCATACAGAGATGCCCCAGAGTCGGCCACAATTTCCACCAGGAGCAGCCCCATCAAGATCCCATCTCCTTCAGGGATGTGCCCGCGGAACGAAATTCCTCCCGATTCCTCTCCGCCGATCAGGACTTCTTCTTTGAGCATATAGTCAGCGATGTAGTTGAAACCGACGGGCGTCTCATAAACGGGAATACCGTATTTGTTGGCCAGGCGGTCAATCATGCGGGTGGTGGACACGGTGCGAACCACAGGGCCCTTCCAGCCGCGTTTCTCTACCAGGTACTTCAGCGCGATGGCCATGATTTTATGGGGATCCACGAAATTACAGCGTTCGTCCATCGCTCCAATCCGGTCGGCGTCGCCGTCGGTGGCCAGGCCGAAATTCCCCATGTGGGTGCTGATGGCCCCGGCCAGGGCGCTAAGATGCTGTCCAATCGGCTCGGGGTGAACGCCGCCAAAACCGGGGTTCATCTCCCCCCGGATCTCCTGCACCTCACAGCCGGTGCCCTGGAGGATCCCTTTGATCACACCCCGACCTGAGCCATACATGGAGTCGACCACGACCCGCTGCGGGTTTTCGGCGATTACATCGAAATCGATTAAGGTGCGCAGATGGTCGTAGTACGAGGGGATGGGATTGAAGCGCTGGATCAGACCCGCCTGGCGCGCCTGATCGAAGTCCATCAGATTGGGGCCGCGCCCGCGCTGCTCGTTATCATTCAAATAGACTTCCACCCGCCGGCACTGCTCGCTCAGGGCAGAACCACCGTAGGCAGCTTTGAGCTTTACCCCGTTGTAGCGCGGCGCGTTGTGCGAAGCTGTGATCATGACCCCGCCCATCGCGTTCCAATGCTTGACAGCAAACGAGATCGCCGGGGTGGGGGAGTCGGATTGGGCCAGCAGGACATTGTAGCCGTTGGCTGCAAGGACGCGGGCGACATCGGCCGCATAGCGGTCGGAGAGAAACCGGGTATCGAAGCCGACAACCATTTTGTTCGGATCTACGCTCTCTGCGACCGGTTGGCCGTTGTTCCATGAGTCCGACTTGACCGCATCCGCAATTGCCTGCGAGACGAGGCGCAAGTTGTGAAAGGTGAATGTGTCTGAAATGACCGCTCGCCAGCCATCCGTACCAAAATGAATGGGCATAGCATCCTCCAGGGGTTAAGGGTGAATGAAAACGATTGTAACACCGATTATAGGCCCGGTGGTTTAGACACACTCTGTATTTTTGTGAGGCGTCTCTCCCGCGTGGTTTTACGGTTCCAATATCTGAAGCGTTCGTGCTAGAATCATGTTTATGACAGTACCTGTCCCCGAGATTGTTGACCTGCTTAAACGCGAGTACCTGTTCCAGGATATGACGGACGAACAGGTGACCTGGATCGCGGCCCAGTTCGAACCGGTCAACCTGGAACCCAATGAGGTCATCTTTAGCGAGGGAGAAGAAGGCGATTACTTTTACATGCTCTACAGCGGGAAAGTGCGTGTTTATCGCCGGGAGAGGGGCCGGGAAGTCCCGCGCAATATTCTGGTCCCCGGAGATTTTTTCGGTGAAGAGGCGCTCCTTTTCAAGCGACCCCGTCCGGCAACGGTGAAGACGATTCAAAGGTCGGTCCTATTGCGGATGGATCGCGTGCACTTCAAGATGCTGCTCGAAGCGTATCCGGCGATCCGCTCCAATCTGATCGCCACCGCGGACAGCCGGCGCCTTGCCCGCTACCAGCACTACAGTTGGCTGGACGAGGATGAGTCGATTTATTTCATCAGCCGCAAGCATGACCTGTTCCTTTTCCTATCGCTCATCCCACCGATTATCATGTTTGTCGCCTCGATCCCGGTGCTTGCCTTCGCCTTCATTGAAATCGGCAGCCCGTTTTTTTTCACGGTAATCCTGGGGACCGGTATCCTGCTGCTGCTCGGCGGTATCGGATGGGGGATATGGAACTTTATCGACTGGGGGAATGATTATTACATCGTCACCAGCCACCGCGTCGCCTGGTTGGAGAAGGTGGTCGGCCTGTACGACAGCCGCCAGGAAGCGCCCCTCGATACGGTTTTGGCGGTCAATGTCGTCTCAAGCCAGTTGGGGCGCTGGTTGAACTATGGGGACATCAACGTCCGCACGTATACCGGGGGCATCCGCATGCGGAACGCCAGCAACCCGGCCCGCTTTGCTGCATTCGTCGAAGGCTTCCGCCGCCGCGCGATTCAGATCAGTAAAGAAGAAGAAGCCAGGAGGATGAACAAGGACCTGGAGCAAGCGCTCACCCGCAGCCTGCTTCCGGCGGAGGGGCGTAGGACAGAAGTGCCCGATGTGCCTCCCCCGCCGCCCAGAAAACCCTCCATCGCCCGCCAGCCGAAGAAGAGCCCCGGCTTCCAGACCTGGCTGCAAAACTTCCTGAAAGTTCGCTACATCGAAGGCGACACGATCACCTACCGCAAGCATTGGTTTATCCTGGTGCGGAAGGCATGGCAGCCCTTCTTGCTCTTCCTCTTCTGGTTGGGGATTGTCATCGGGCTGCCGCTGGCGGGTCTTCTGTGGGACTTCTCCCCTCTCAGCCCAATGTCGATCGCACTGATCGGAATCATCCTGGCCCCGATCGTGTTCGGTTGGCTTGGCTACCAGTATTGGGACTGGCGAAACGATATCTACAAGCTGACCCCCACGCAAATCTTCGATATTGAACGCAAGCCGTTGGGCGAGGAATCGAAAAAGACTGCCAACCTCGATTCGATCCTGAGTATTGAACATGAGCGGGAGAATATCCTTGGCATCCTGCTCAACTTTGGGAATGTGATCGTCAATGTCGGACAGACCGAATTCACTTTCGATGGCGTCTTCAACCCCGATCAGGTCCACCAGGATGTGGCCGACTACCGTGAGGCCCTGAACCGCAGGAAAAAGGCAGCCGAAGCGGAGCAGCAGCGGAAGCAGATGATCGATTGGTTGGTGGCCTTCTACCATCAGACTGAAAAATTAGGGGATCAGGAGGATTTGTCGGACGAGGACAGGTTTTCCGGATTTTCACGGTAAAATAAGATAGTTTCGGTTTTGTTTCCAGCGCAGATGTTGTTTGGCGCTGAATTTGTTTTGTCGAGGAAGATATGGCATTGCGAGAAATTGTAACCCTGCCCGCGCCTGTCTTAAGGCGGAAAGCTCGAAAGGTGACAGATTTTGGGCCGGATTTACAAACCCTGATCGACGATATGGTTGAGACGATGCGCGCGGCCCCCGGTGTGGGGTTGGCCGCGCCGCAAGTCAATGTACCCTTGCGAGTGATCGTCGTCGAGTATGGGGATGATGAAAATGAAGAAGTGCCACCGAAGCTGTACATGGTGGTGAACCCGGAGATTACCCGCCTGTCGGAGGATAAGGACGTTGGCACAGAAGGCTGCCTCTCCATCCCCGGCTTCGCGGGGGAAGTCGAGCGCTCGCTCTCTGCCACCGTCAAGGGGCAGAACCGGAATGGAAAACCGATCAGGATCAAAGCCGAAGGCTGGTTGGCGCGCATTTTCCAGCATGAGATCGATCATCTGGATGGCGTACTGTTCACCGATCGGGCGGAGCGAGTGTTTAAGTTGGAGGGAGAAGAGGAGCAAGCAGTCTCTGCCGATTAGCGCGGCCCCTCCCTGGAAAGAAGATGAGGACTGGGGCTGTCTAAAAAGACAGCGGAGGGCATTTCTGGCGCCTCCATGGCGAACTGTCAGGGTTGCCCAGCGAATCCGCTCCACCGGTCTTTTTAGACAGCCCTAGGTTTGTGTTATGTATCTGACCCACCTGTCTTTGACGAATTTTCGGAACTTTACCCGCCTGGATGTGGATATTCCGCGCGGGCCGCTGATGCTGGTGGGGGGGAATGCCCAGGGAAAGACCAGCCTGCTTGAGGCGGTTTATTACCTGGCGACGTTTGCTTCGTTTCACGCCACCAGCGACCGGCAGTTGATCAATTTCCTCGCCAGCCGCGAACCGCTGGCTGTGGCCAAGATCATCGCCGATTTCTATCGCAGTCCCGGGCGGGGCGGTGTAGGGCGGGCGCCAGCATCCCCGGGATATGAGGCGCTGGCTACGCCAGGACACCACCGCCTGGAGGTCCGCATCATCCAGGAGGCGAACGGTTATGGAAACTCCACCCGGCTCCGCAAGGAGGTGGTGCTGGATGGGGTCAAGCGCAAGATCAGCGAGGGGATCGGCGTGTTCAATGCCGTGTTGTTCCTGCCCCAGATGCTGCGCGTGGTCGAGGGTTCCCCGGAAGAGCGCCGCCGGTATCTCAATCTGGCGATGGCCCAGGCTCTGCCCTATTTCGCCGGTGAGTTCAGCGAATACAGCCGCATCGTCACCCAGCGGAACGCCTTGCTCAAGCAGGTGTACGAGCGCGGCAGTGACCCGCAGCAGTTAAATTTCTGGGATGAGCAGTTGGCAGCTTCAGGGGCGAAGTTGATCTTCGCGCGCATCCACGCCATCCAGGAGTTGGAACGCCTGGCGGCCCGTTACCATCACGAGCTGACCCGGGGGCAGGAGATCTTGCGGTTGAACTACCAGCCGTCTTACGACCCGCTGCCACAGCCGCAACAGCAGTACGAGCTGCCGCTGAATACCCCCGTTGACCGCTCAGGCATTTCGCTCGAGAAAATCCAGCATGGATTCATCTCTGCGCTGCATGCGGCCCGCGCCGAGGAGATCGCGCGCGGGGTGACAACGATCGGCCCGCACCGGGATGAACTGCGCTTCCTGGGCAATGGGATCGACCTGGGGATCTATGGCTCGCGGGGACAGGCGCGCACGGCAGTCCTGGCGCTGAAACTGGCGGAAGTGGCCTGGATGCGAGAAAAGACCGGCCAATGGCCCGTGCTGCTGTTGGATGAGGTCCTGGCCGAGCTGGACCCTGATCGCCGGGCAGACCTGCTGGAGCGCCTCGCCGGCAGCGAGCAGGCCATGTTGACTACGACGGACCTGGACCTCTTCTCGAACGAGTTCGTCGGCCAGGCGACACGCTGGCAAATACGCAATGGCAGCCTGGAGGAAGTGGCCTATGGCGTCAACTGACACCCCGGGCCAGGTGATTGCCAGGGTATTTCAGATCAACCTCTCTGATGGCGGCGTGCCTAAGCTGCCCCGCCTGGAAGCCCAGGTTACCGAGCAGGGATTGTTGGGCGATCGCCAGCGAGATCAGGTGCACCACGGCGGCCCGGACCGGGCTGTGTGCCTCTATTCTTTGGAGCAGATCCTGGCCTTACAGCAAGAAGGGCACCCGGTCTATCCGGGAGCGCTCGGGGAAAACCTCACCCTCAGCGGCGTGGATTGGTCGCAGATGGAACCCGGGGTCCGGCTGCAGATCGGCGACTGCCTGGTCGTGGAGGTCACCGCGTATGCCAACCCGTGCAGCAACCTGATCCCTTACTTCCTCGGGGGGAAGTTCAAGCAGATTTCCCAAAAGGCCCGCCCGGGACGCTCGCGGGTGTATGCGCGCATCCTTCAGCCGGGCACAGTGCGGATTTCCGATCCTGTGGTGGTGATTTTTCCGTCTCCCCCGGGCGAGTGATCCCTAAGACCGCTTCTTTTCCAGCGGTTTTTTCGTCGCCAGCCCTACAGTTCTTGGGTAAGCCGGCGGCGTTGCCGCTATTTTATCGACCACAATCAAGTAGCGCTCCTCGGCTACCTGTGGCAGGTGAATGGGGAAGATCTTGCGCAAGTGGCCGCCGAGCAGTTTGAACGCGTATTCGGCTGAGTGCGCTTCGGATGGCCCGCTCTGCCCCTTCATGGCCAGCATCGCGCCGCCAACGCGCACCAGCGGGAGCAAATACTCCGCCAACACGGGCATCACGGCCACTGCGCGGGCGAGCGCCCAGTCATAACGCTCGCGGTGTGCTTTTGCCTGTCCCAGGGCTTCGGCCCGCTCCTGAACGACTTCCACACCCTCCAACCCTAAAGTGGAAACGATGTGCCGGCAGAATTTGGCTTTTTTGCCCACCGATTCGACCAGCGTGAGCTGCATATTCGGTTGGATGATTTTCAATGGCAGACCGGGGAATCCGGCGCCGGTGCCAACGTCGATGACCCGATCCATCGGGGTATCGCGCATCACGCACAGGCAGGTGAATGAATCCAGGAAATGCTTCAGACGGATCTGTTCCGGATCGCGGATCGCGGTTAGGTTGAAGCGGGAGTTCCACTCCAGCAGCTCAGCCTCATAGCGCTCCAGAGCCGAGAGTTGAGCAGGCGTGAGGCGAACACCGGTGAACGCCTGGGTGAAGCGGACCAGTTCACGCATACTCTCGATCATTTACCACCCTGAAGCTAAGCGGAATATGTGCCTTTCCGGCAGGCCAACGGCAGCCATCCGTCCCTGCACTTCGGCCACCTCGTAGGAAACGCGTTGATAGCTCCAGCTCAGGGTGTCCGGGTCAAAAATGGCGTAAGCCGCGCGCGGGTCACGATCTCTGGGTTGTCCGACTGAACCGGGATTGATAATGGCTCTGGGTTCTATCGACTCAACGCTGTTGGGTTCGGGGATGCTCAGGCGGGCCGAACTGGCCGCAGGGGGGAGGGTATAGATCACCGGCAGATGGGTGTGCCCAACAAAGCAGAACGGGGTGTGGAAGTGCCTGAAGTTCAGGGTCGCTGTGCGCGCGTCCAGCAGGTATTCCCACACCGGGTGGCGCGGGCTGCCGTGCACCAGGGTCACCATCTCCAGTTCCTTCACCTCGGGCAAGCTGCCCAGGAAGCGCAGGCTGGCCTCGCTAAGCGCCCGCTGGGTCCAGTAAATTGCCGTGCGTGCCTCCGGGTTGAACCCTTCGGGGTCGATCTGGCGCAGAGCGGCCGCGTCGTGATTGCCCAGCACGCAGACCAGGCCGGGCAGTGAACGCACCCGTTCCACGCACTCGTTTGGGTCGGGCCCGTAGCCAACGATATCGCCCAGACACCACACGGCATCCACCTCGCCGGCTTCGCTGAGGACCGCCTCTAAGGCGGTTAGATTTGCGTGAATGTCGGAGATGACAAGAATGCGCATGAGATGATCCGGTCCACATTCCTGCAGTGCTCGGATCGGATCATCGCTCACCCCACAGGAACGGGTTCTAATAACTAGACGTTATTATACTCTACGCTCCCCGCGCGTTCGTAAAGTCGCCCGATTTTTGCCAGATCTGGTACAACCCCAATCGCCCTCCCTCGCCGTCACTGTAGAAAGTCTCCAGCACCTGGAAGCCGGAACGCCGGGCCGCCTCTTCCAACTCTGCTTCATTGAAGTGGTGCACGTAGCGCAGCCCATAGCCGCCCTGGCGCCAGTCCAGCAGATAATCGCCTTCATCCACCGCTTCCGGGCTCAAACCGGCTGCTTCCCAGGGCTGAATCCGCTCGCGCAGCCGCGGGCTGTTGAGGAACTGCCACTCCGAGTGGATCAGCCGTCCCTCGGGCGCCAGCAGCCGGTGGACTTTGCCGAGGATCGATCGGCGGCGGGCCTCTCCGGGTATATGATGGAAGACAGCGAAGGCCAGCACATAATCAAAACGGGCCTCGCCGGCCACAGACCGAACGGCCTGGTCCCAATCGGGGCCGGCCAAATCTGCCTGGATGAACGTCGCCTGGCGGCGATAGGCCTGATGAACGCTGTCCGGTGTCGAAGCAGCCTGGAGCAAGCCAGGACTGAAATCCAGGCCCACGTAGCGCCCCTGGTGTCCCCGTTTCATCAGGAAGCGCCACAGTTCACCGTTGCCGCAGCCCAGATCGAGGAGGTCTGCCCCGGATGGGAGGCGTTCTAACACCGACTTCACCCCCGGCTGGAGCCGCTGGCGAGTCTGTGAAAACTCGGCGGCAAAGGTTTGGTAAAATTGTCTGTTGATATCGAGAAGCTGTCGCTCAGTGATCTCGTTCATTGTCGTTATTATATTCTGGGAAGCGGAAATGGATTCGCATTACGAGAGTTGGTTAAAAGCACGAGAATATACCCCCGAGATGCTGGCCCTGGCGCGCAAGGTGCTGGAAGAAGTGCGCCGGGGCAGGAAAGTGTTCGACGCCTTGCGCCACCATCCTCTGCCGGAAGGCGGCTACCTGGGAAAGCATGTTTTGGTAGCGGCTTATCGCGAGCTCGTAGACCGCGGGGAATGGGAGGCCGACCCGGCCTTGTTAGCCCGCATCCGGATGAAACCGGTCCGCACCCTGTCCGGCGTCACCACCGTCACCGTGCTAACCAAGCCCTATCCCTGCCCGGGCAAGTGCATCTTCTGCCCTACGGATGTGCGCATGCCGAAGAGCTACCTGCCCGATGAGCCGGGCGCCCGGCGGGCGCTGCAGCACGAATTCGACCCGTACAGCCAGGTGTCCGCCCGCCTGGAGGCGCTGGAGGCTGTCGGACACCCCACGGATAAGATCGAGCTGCTCATCCTGGGCGGGACCTGGTCCTCTTACCGGCGGGATTATCAGGAGTGGTTCATCCGGCGCTGTTTCGACGCGATGAATGGCGAGGACTCTCCCACACTTGAAGCCGCACAATCTCTCAACGAAACCGCCGAGCACCGCAATGTGGGCCTGGTGATCGAGACCCGCCCCGATCATGTCAACCTGAAGGAACTTGATTGGCTGCGCCGTATAGGGGTCACGAAAGTCCAGATGGGCGCCCAGAGCCTGGATGACCGCATCCTGGAGCTGAACCGCCGCGGTCACACGGTTGAGCAGACGCGCCAAGCGGTGAGTCTGCTGCGGGCCGCCGGTTTTAAAATCGTCCTGCACTGGATGCCGAACCTGCACGGGGCCACGCCTGAATCGGACCGGGCAGATTACGCCCGCCTGTGGGATGGTTTTTGCCCCGATGAGATCAAAATCTACCCCAACCAGCTCCTGGCGAACGCCGAACTGTACGATTACTGGCTGCGGGGCGAGTATTCTCCCTATTCTACTCAGACCCTGGTCGATCTGATCGCCGACGTCAAGCCGCTCACCCCGCGTTACTGCCGCATCAACCGGGTGATCCGCGATATCCCCTCCACGAATGTGGTGGAAGGCAATAAGCGGACCAGCCTGCGCCAGGATGTGCAGCAGGAGCTGGCCCGGCGGGGCACTGCCTGCCGCTGTATTCGCTGCCGGGAGGTGCGCGGGCGCCAGGTGCGGCTGGAAGATCTGCAGACCGAAGACCTGGTCTACCACTGTGATGATACAGAAGAGCACTTCCTGGCGTTCAATACCTCTGAAGACCGGTTGGTTGGGTTCCTGCGCCTTTCTTTGCCCGGCCCCCAGGCGCCGAAAACCGGGATGGCCGACCTGGAAGGGGCGGCCATCATCCGGGAAGTCCATGTTTACGGACAATCGTTAGAGGTGGGGACCGAGGCCAACGGCGCCGCCCAGCATATCGGGTTGGGGACCCGGCTGATCCGCAAAGCAGAGCGCCTGGCCCGAGCCAAAGGATACCGGCGCCTGGCAGTGATCTCCGCAGTGGGGACTCGCCGCTATTACGCCTCGCGGGGCTTCGAACGCGGGGAGAGATATTACGTCAAATCAATTTAATCGGCTCCAGTTCGGTTGCAGAATCGGATGGGGGGACCGCGAGCAGCAATAACTGCACCTGCTTCTCCTGATTCCAAACCGAGAATCAGCAGTAACAGAAGGCGGTCGCCGCCGGTGCTACTGGCAGCGACCGCCGCGCGCAAACAAGATGCCTGGGAGGTCAGGTGGATACCTGGTTTAAATTATTTTGGATTTTCGTTAAAATCAACTTGCTCACCACTTCTGGCCCTGCCTCGGTTGGGCTGCTTTATAAGGAAGCGGTTGGCGCGTTGATGACTGAGGCGGATTTTGTTGAAGCGGTGGGATTCTCAAGTGTACTGCCCGGGAGCGATGCGCTCCAACTGGCAATGTTTGTCGGCTATGCCGCCGGGGGAGTCCCCGGGGCTCTTGCCGCCCTGCTGGGTTCTATCCTCCCGCCCACGGTCATCATGCTGGGAGTTGTGGGGCTCCTGCAGCGTGTGAGACACGAGGCCTGGGTAGGCAACTTTGTGCGCGGCCTGGCGCCGGCCGTGGGGGTGCTGATGGTGGTGGTTGCCTGGCAGATTATCAATGGGGAGGAGGGCAGCCTGGGGATGAAAACCCTGGTTATTGCCGGGCTGAGCCTGGCTGCCTTGCTGCTCAAAGCCCCGCCGCCCCTGGTCCTGCTCGGCGCCGGGATCCTGGGTATCGTGATTTTCCGCTGATCTTATGGTGACGAAGAACCCCTCCTTCCAACTGCTTTTGTGCACCAACGGTTGCGCACAGACCCGCCCTTCTCTGCAATATGGGCTCTGGCTGAGTTCGCTTCTACAGGCGCAGGTGACTTTGCTCGGTGTGATCGAATCCGCAGAAGAAGAAGCGCAGGTTGAGGCGCTGGTTGCCGAGACGGTCGCCCAATTGACCGAGAGCGGGATTCCGCACTCGGTTGAGTTCGCCCATGGGCGAGGCTCGGATGTGATCGCTGCCCAGGCCCAGAGCGCTCCTTATCTGACCGTCGCCGGGCCATTGGGTCGCCCGGCATGGAGGCGAGTGGTGCAGGGCCGGTCCTTCCGGCGGCTGCTGGCAAAGATCGAGTCGCCCCTTTTATATGTGCCTGTCGCCCGACTGCCCCTGGTGCACATCCTGCTGTGCATGGGGGGCCTGGGATATGCGGAAAGCGCCAAACGCCTGGTGATCCACATGGCGCGAGCCACCGGCGCCCGGATCACCATCCTGCACGTGGTCGAGCCGGTCAGCCTGCGCTATCCGCTGGCCGAGGAGGTTCAGGCCAATTGGGAGCACATCCTGGAGACCGGCACACCACAGGCGACCAACCTGCGGCGATCCCTGGAGGAAGTGCGGGAAGCCGGACTGCAGGTTGAATTCAAGGTCCGGCATGGAGGGGCGGTGAATGAAATTCTGGAAGAGGTCCGGCACGGGGAATACGACTTGATTGGCATGGGTTCGACGCACAGCTCTCAAAGCCTGAGGCACCTGTACCTGCCCAATGTCACCGCCGAAGTGGCCGAGACCGCCCGGCTGCCCGTCCTGACCGTCAGGCAGGGTTTCGAGCTGGTATAAGCATTCCCATATACTGCGCTTTTTGTCACAAAAAGGTGGATTTGCTTCTTGACATAGCCAAAGAACTTTGCTATATTACTAACGCGCTTTAGTAACACGCGTTAGTGAGGGAGAATGTCAGGCACCAGGCGGGTTACCAGCCAGGATGTTGCGAAACGGGCCGGTGTTTCACGGACGACCGTTTCTTTGGTGCTGAACAACGTTCAGGGTGTTCAGATCAGCGAAGAAACCAGGAAACGCGTCCTCGAAGCAGCCGAAGAATTGGGTTATGTCCCCGAGGCAGCAGCTCAGGCCCTGGCCAGCCGCAAAGTGCAGATCGTCGGCCTGGTGCTAACCCGCAGCCCCCATCATATTGCCTCCGATACTTTTCTCACCCAAATATTAGACGGTCTAATCAATATCGTCCACGATCACCAGATGCGTTTGCTCATCGACATCCTCGAGCCGCACCAGGAGAAGGACGCCTATCACCACCTGGTACAGGCAAAGCGCGTCGACGGCATTGTTTTGTCTGGCCCGCGCTTCCAAAATGATCTGCTCAAAGCCCTGGAAGAGCAGAACTTCCCCACGGTGATCATGGGCCAACTCCCGGAATCGGACTGCTGTTCGGTCGATGTGGACAATGTGTCCGCCGCCTACAAAGCCGTCTCTCACCTCACCGGCCTCGGTCACCGGCGGATCGCCTGTATCACCAACGCCGATTTGACCTATACCGCCGCGGCCGACCGGCTGCAAGGTTACCGCCAGGCGTTGGAAGATCATGGGCTCGATTTCGATGAAGGGTTGGTCCGCTTTGGAGATTTCGACCCAGACAGCGGTTTCCGGCAAATGCAGAGTTTGTTGGTCAGCGCTCATTCGAGCCGGCATCCGATCACGGCTGTGTTCGTCGCCAGCGATGTGGTGGCTTTCGGCGCAAAAGCATCGATCCGTGCGCACGGGCTGCGCATCCCGGAGGATATCGCAGTTGTGGGGTTTGACGATGTGCCTTTTGCCCGCTACTCCGACCCACCCCTCACCACCATCCGTCTGCCCGCCTACAGCCTGGGTTGGACGGCCGGCGATATGCTCATCCGCACCATCCAGGGGGAAAAACCGGAGAAGAGCACCGTTTTACTCGAAACTCAACTGGTCGTGCGTGAATCTTGCGGCGCGCGCCAGCAAGGGGTTATCTAATACCATACCTGGCTCTGTCGTAGAAGCCCGGGAAGCAGGAGGTCATATCGAGAGGAGAGAAGCACACACGGAAATATCTTCACCCGAACCAACCACCCATTGATTGAATTGATATCCAAGGAGAGAGAAAAATGCCTAAGAAGACTACTCTATGGTTTTTTGGATCTTTGCTGCTGATCCTGGCAATGATCCTCAGCGCCTGTGGCGGGGCCACCACCCCCACGCAGCCTCCCGCAGAACCACCGGCGCAAGAACCGGCCGAGCCGGTGGAGGAGCCCGCCGAACCGGTGGAAGAGCCGGCTGAGCCGGTGGAAGAACCCACTGAGCCTGAAGCCCCGGCCGCCGAGGGCGTCGTCATCACCGTGGCCGCTGGCGCAGTAGGACAGGAGCTCGAGCTCACCCAGCAGGCCGCACAGCGCTACATGGACACTCACCCCGGGGTCACCGTCAATGTGTTGGAGACCCCTGATCTGGCCAACGACCGCCTGGGGCTCTATCTCCAGTTCTTCGAAGCACAGTCCCCCGAAGTGGACGTGTACATGGTTGATGTGATCTGGCCGGGCGACCTGGCTGAGCACTTCGTGGACCTCTATGAGTACGGCGCCCAGGACGTGGTCGGCGACCACTTCCCGGCGATTGTCGAGAACAACACCGTGGATGGCAAACTGGTGGCGATCCCCTGGTTCACCGACGCCGGGCTGCTGTATTACCGCACCGACCTGCTCGAGAAGTATGGCTATGACGGCCCGCCGGAGACCTGGGAAGAGCTGCAGGAAATGGCCCAGACCATCCAGGATGGCGAGCGCGCCGAGAACCCCGACTTCTGGGGCTTTGTCTGGCAGGGCAACGCCTATGAGGGCCTGACCTGCGACGCCCTGGAGTGGGTGTATTCGAACGGCGGCGGGACCATCGTCAGCCCCGATGGCGTCATCAACATCAACAACCCGCAGGCGGCCGAGATCATCGAGATGGCCGCCGGCTGGGTGGGCACCATTTCGCCCGAGGCGGTGACCGGCTTCGGTGAGGAGGACGCACGCGCCATCTGGCAGGCCGGCAACGCCGCCTTCATGCGCAACTGGCCGTACGCCTACAGCCTGAGCAACGCCGACGACAGCGCGGTCCAGGGCAAGTTCGATGTGGCCCCGCTGCCGGCCGGCGCTGCCGGTCACGGCGCAGCCACCCTCGGTGGTTGGCAGTTGGCCGTCTCCCGCTACAGCCGCAACCCCGAAATCGCCGCCGATGTGGCCCTGTTCCTGGCCTCGGTTGAAGAGCAGAAGATCCGGGCCATCGTGGGCAGCTTCAACCCGACCATCATGAGCCTGTACGATGACCCCGAGGTGTTGGAGGCTACGCCCTTCTTCGGCACCCTGTATGACGTCTTCATCAACGCGGTCGCCCGCCCGTCCACGATCAGCTCACCGCAGTATAATGAGACTTCGACCCTGTTCTTCAACGCGGTGCACGGTGTGCTCACCGGCCAGACCGACGCCCAATCCGCCCTGGAAGAGCTCGAGCTGGATCTCGAAGATCTGCTCGGCTTCCCCACTGGCGCTCCGGAAGGCTAGCCGGAATCTGAATGGATGACAAGAGGTCGAGGGGAGATTACGCCCCTCGACCTCACCCGTATCGATGTACACGCGCCGGCGAGGGCCGGGCTACTGGAGCAACCGTATGATGCCACCGTCTTCCTGGTCTCACCCATGCTCCGCCCTCGCTGCGCACATCCCAGGGAGGTTTAGATGACGGCTACTACCTCAACGGAGATAAGGGCGGATAAGAAAAGCCCCTCCTTCAGCCAGCTTGCCCGGCGGGAGGAGCGGTTGGCCTACCTGCTGCTCGTCCCCACGTTAGTAATACTGGTGATCATCGCCATCTACCCGCTCGGCTCGGTTTTCTACAACAGCCTTACCAATCGCACCTTCGCCAGCGCGGCTGAAACCGAATTTGTGGGCCTGGACAACTACCGCCGGCTGCTCAGCATGACCATTCTGGAGTTGCCTCCGGCGATCGACGAGAACACGGGGCAGCCGCAGGTGGATCCGGAAACCGGCGAGGTGGTGTACGAACGCGCCATCCGCGTTTTGCCTCGCTCGCCCATCCGCTACCGGGAATTGTCCCAATTTTCATTCCTCGGAAAGCGCTACGTGATCGGCGCGACCGATGTCGATTTTATGCGCGGTGTCTTTGACACGACGCGGTTCACCGTTTTGTCTGTCTTCATCGAGACAATTCTCGGCCTGGCGATTGCCCTGGTGGTCAACGCCAAATTCCCCGGCCGGGGTGTGATGCGGGCCGTGATGCTCATCCCCTGGGCCATCCCCACCGCCATCTCCTCCCGCATGTGGGAGTGGATGTTGCAGCCGACTCGGGCCGGCTTCTTCAACGCCCTGCTCGATCGTCTCGACCTCGTCAATGCCCCGGTCCCCTGGCTCACCCGCGAGGTGTTCCAGGTGCCGGCGATGGTCGCCATCGACGTGTGGAAGACCACGCCCTTCATGGCCCTGCTCCTGCTGGCCGGCTTGCAACTGATCCCCGAAGACCTGTACGAGGCGGCAGATGTGGACGGGGCCGGAAAGATCCGCCAGTTCTTCGCCATCACCCTCCCCTTGCTGCGCCCCACCCTGGCCGTTGCGCTCATCTTCCGCACCCTCGACGCGCTGCGGGTGTTCGACCTGTTCCAAATCGTCCTGGCCCAATCCCGTTATTCGATGGCCAGTTACTCCTATTACCAACTGGTCAACAACCGGGCGATGGGCTATTCCTCGGCGGCAAGCGTCATTATCTTCATCCTGATCTTCATTTTTGCCGTGATCTACATCCGCATGCTGGGCGTAGATTCAGACTGATAGGAGGCGGAAGATGAAAAGTGAAAAATCGATTATCGAACAGGTCTTGTTTTGGATCCTGATCGCGGTCATCTTTGTTTACATGGTCTTCCCCTTCTATTGGGCGATCAATTCGGCGCTGAAGACCGAAGCGCAACTGCAAATGACCCCTGCGACTTTCGTCCCCCGCACGCCGGACGGCAAATTCGCGCCCACGCTGCAGAACTTCGTCGCCGTATTCCAAAACGGTAGCTTCCTGCGCGGCCTGGGCAACAGCGTGATCGTTTCGGTGTCCACCACTTTCTTTGCTCTGTTGGTTGGCGCTTTTGCCGCGTTCGCCCTGGGCAAGCTGAGGTTCCGCGGCCGGACACCGACCCTGTATCTGATCCTGGCCATGACCATGTTCCCGGCTGTCGCTGTCCTGGCGGGGCTCTACGCCGTCATTAACTATCTGGGGCTGCCTGCAATCCCCAGCATGGTCCTTTCCTACTTGCTGTTCACCTTGCCCTTCACGGTGTGGGTGCTATCGTCCTTTTTTAAAGGGCTGCCGTTGGAGATCATGCAGTCGGCCCAGGTGGATGGGGCCACGCCTTTCCAGACGTTCTACATGATCTTGCTCCCCCTCACCGCCCCGGCCCTGGTGACCACCGGGCTGCTGGCGTTCATCTCCGCCTGGAACGAGTACCTCTTCGCCCTGACCTTCACCTCGATCGAGCCCACCGCCCGGACGGTTACGGTGGCGGTGGCGCTGTTCACCGGCCAGGTCGCCCGCCAGGAGCCATTCGGCGAGATTATGGCCGCTGCGGTGGTGGTCACCGTGCCGTTGATCATCCTGGTGTTGATCTTCCAAAACCGGATTGTGGCCGGATTGACGGCCGGCGCGGTCAAAGGATAGATGGGCTGTTTTGATGACGACAGATTCTGCTCCCCCTGAGAAACTGTGGTGGCAAACCGGTGTAATTTACCAGGTCTACCCGCGCAGTTTCAAGGATACGAATGGGGATGGGATCGGCGACCTGGCCGGGGTGATCGAGCAGCTCGATTACCTGAGCGATACCCTGGGCGTGGATGCGATCTGGCTCTCACCGTTTTACCCCTCGCCGATGAAAGATTTCGGCTACGACGTGGCCGATTACACGGACGTTGCCCCTATCTTCGGCGACCTGGAGACTTTCGATCAATTGCTGGCCGAAGCTCACCGGCGTGGTTTGCGCCTGATCATCGATCTGGTGCCCAACCATACCTCCGACCAGCACCCCTGGTTCATCGAGTCCAGGTCGTCGCGCAATACCCCCAAGCGCGACTGGTACATCTGGCGGGATCCGAAGCCGGACGGTTCGCCGCCGAACAACTGGGTCAGCCACTTCGGCGGGCCGGCCTGGGAGTGGGACGAGCACACGGGCCAGTATTACCTGCACTTATTCCTGAAAGAGCAGCCTGATCTGAACTGGCGTAACCCGGCGGTGAGGGAAGCCTTCTTCGATGTCGTCCGCTTCTGGTTGGAGCGGGGAGTGGACGGCTTCCGCATCGACGTTGCCCACTACATTCTGAAGGACCCCGAGCTGCGCGATAACCCGCCGAACCCCCAGCCGGCGAGCTGGGCCGCGTATCGCCCCGTGGCGGAATATGACCGGTATCTGCACCTGTACGACAAGGGCCATCCCGATGTCCACGAGGTGTATCGCCAGTTGCGCAAGGTGTTAGATGAGTACAGCCTCGAGCGCCCGCGTCTGTCGATCGGCGAGATCCATATCTTCGACTGGCCTGTGTGGGCCAGTTATTATGGGGAAAACCTGGACGAGCTGCACATGCCCTTCAACTTCGCCCTGATCGGTGCGAAGTGGCAGGCGCTGTCCGTCCGCCAAATCGTTGACACCGTGGAAGCCACCCTGCCCGCGGCGGCCTGGCCGAATTACGTCCTGGGGAACCACGATGAAATGCGTCTGGTGAGCCGCATTGGCCCCCAGGCTGCCCGGGCGGCGGCCGTCCTGCTGCTCACATTGCGCGGCACGCCGACCATCTATTATGGAGAGGAGATCGGTATGGAAGATGCGGTCGTGCCTCCCGAGCGCGAGCAAGACCCCTGGGGGCTGCGCGCTCCGGGCTTAAGCCGGGATCCGCAGCGCTCGCCTATGCAGTGGACCCCTGGCCCCAATGCCGGTTTCTCCCCTCCACAGGTCGAGCAGCTCTGGCTTCCCCTGGCGGAGAATTACCGCCAGGTAAACGTTGAGGTCGAACTGCAGGACCCTCGTTCAATGCTGAACCTGTACCGCCGGCTCCTCCGCCTCCGGAAGGAACGCCCCGCTCTGCAGTGGGGGGATTATCTGCCGGTGGCCAGAACGCCTGAAGATTGCTTCGTATACCTGCGGCGGGCGGAGGGCAGCCCGGCAGTGCTGGTCGCCATCAATTTCTCCGCCGGTTCTCGCCGTTTCAGCCTGCCGCCAGAGATGCAAGGCAGGCGGCTGCTGTCCTCCTATCTCGATCAGGAGCAGGGAGAGAGCTTGCCGGAGATCGCGCTGCGCGGGAACGAAGCCGTTATTTTCGAATTGACCGGAGAGTACTCGCATCCCAGATGATTTCTATCTCACCACCATCCAGCTTGTGCGGCCCTTCCGTCTGCAGACGGTTAAAGATAATATATGGGGGTTGTGGCGAGGAAAACCGGCCACAGCCCCCATTGCTAAGTAACGATCCGGCACAGCCGGCCTAATCCCACTGGCAGAGAAGATATCTATGAATGACTCCCTTTGGTACAAAAACGCGGTGTTTTACGAACTCTACGTCCGGGCGTTCAGAGATAGCAACGCCGATGGTCATGGGGATTTTCGTGGTTTGATGACCAGGCTGGACTATTTGAAGACCTTAGGGGTAGATTGTATCTGGCTTTTGCCTATCTATCCCTCTCCCCTGAAAGATGATGGCTATGATATCGCCGATTATTACGATACCCTGCCCACCTACGGGTCTATCACCGACTTTAAGGCACTGGTAGATGCTGCCCATGAGCGGGGTTTGCGGATCATCGTCGATCTGGTCCTCAATCACACCTCCGACCAGCATCCCTGGTTCCAGGCGGCCTGCAGCGATCCTCTCTCTCCGTATCGAGATTATTACGTCTGGAGCGATACGGACGAGAAATATAAGGACGCCCGGATTATCTTCATCGACACGGAAAAGTCGAACTGGACCTGGAACGAGCAGGCGCAGCTTTATTACTGGCACCGCTTCTATTCCTCTCAGCCGGATCTGAATTACGATAACCCCGCCGTGCAGCGCGAGATGATCAATGTCATGAAGTTCTGGCTGGATTTAGGGATAGACGGCTTCCGCGCGGATGCAATCCCCTATCTGTTCGAACGGGAGGGCACGAACTGCGAAAATTTGCCGGTGACGCACGAGTACTTGAAGCGCATCCGCCACTTCATTAATGAAAACTACCCCAATCGCCTGCTTCTGGCCGAGGCCAACCAGTGGCCCAAGGATGTCGTCCCTTACTTCGGAACCGGGGATGATGAATTCCATATGGGCTTTCACTTCCCCCTCATGCCGCGCATTTTCATGGCCTTGCGCAAAGAGAGTCGCGAGCCGCTTTACTGGATCCTCGAACAGACCCCGCCCCTCAGCGAGACGACCCAGTGGTGCATTTTCCTCCGCAACCACGATGAACTGACCCTGGAGATGGTCACCGAAGAAGAACGCCAGTGGATGTGGGAACAGTACGCTCCGCACCCGCGTATGCGCTTGAACCTGGGGATCCGCCGCCGGCTGGCCCCGCTGTTCGACAACAACCGCCAGAAGTTGGAACTTGCCAACTCCCTGCTGTTCACCATGCCCGGCTCGCCCATCATCTATTATGGAGATGAAATCGGCATGGGCGATAACATCTGGCTGCCGGACCGCAACGGGGTCCGCACACCTATGCAATGGACCAGCGGCGTCAACGCCGGCTTTTCCGAGGCCGACCCCGACCAGCTATACCTTCCGGTGATCGACGATCCCGAATACGGTCCGGACAAAGTGAATGTGGCGGCGCAGATGGATGATCCCGGTTCGCTCTGGCACCTGATGCGCAAGATGATCGCCATCCGCAAGGAGCATCCGGCGTTCGGCTGGGGGAGCTTTGAGTGGGTGTTCGGCGAACCCCCCTATGACTCGCAGGCGGTTTGCGCCTATCTGCGTTCCTACGAGAACGACCGTTTCCTGGTCGTCCACAATTTCTCCGGTTCCCCCCAATCGGTTGTCTTACGGCCGCCGGAACTGCTCTCCACCACAGCGGTGGACTTGCTCAGCGGGAGGACTCTGCCGCCGATCGAGTACAACCGGCTGCCACTGGACCTCGAGCCGTATGAATACCTGTGGTTAAAGCTGTAGTGAACTGAATAATGCCTTCCTTAACGGTCTTTTTGTGACGATTTACAGCGACAGAGAGGACAAGAGTCCATTGTCCGATTCCGCCTTGTCTGTAAAAATGGTAGTCATCATATCCGTCAAATTAGATCAAAGGAAGGCAAATAATATGAGTGTATCTCCTGATTTCCCCGGCCTGCGACGTTTCGTGCCCACGAAACTGAAGCGGCGTGTTCCCGTCCCTTCTGATATCGAAATTGCCCAGGAAGCAGAACTCAAACCGATTACCCAGATTGCCGACGAAGTAGGCTTACTCCCTTCCGAGTATGAGCCCTACGGCAGCTACATGGCGAAAGTACGCCTGGAAGTCCTCGAGCGGCTCCAGGACGTTCCTGATGGGAAATACATCGACGTGACCGCTATCACGCCGACCCCGCTGGGTGAGGGGAAGAGCACCACGATGGTTGGCCTCAGCCAGGCATTGGGCGCTCATCTGGGGAAGCGCGTATTCACCTGCATCCGCCAGCCCAGCCAGGGCCCGACGTTCGGGATCAAGGGTGGGGCGGCCGGCGGCGGCTACAGCCAGGTCGTGCCCATGGAGGATTTCAACCTCCACCTAACGGGTGATATCCATGCCATCACTGCCGCCAACAACCTGCTGGCCGCGGCCATCGATGCTCGCATGTTCCATGAGGCGCACCAGAGCGATGAGCAGCTATTCAACGCGCTTTGCCCGCCGGATAAGAAAGGCAACCGCAAATTTGCTAAATCGATGTTCCGCCGGTTGGAAAAATTGGGGATCTGCAAGACGGATCCGAATGAACTCACTCCGGCCGAAATTCGCCGCTTTGTCCGCTTGGATATCGATCCCGAAACCATCACCTGGCGGCGGGTGATCGACACCAACGACCGCTTCTTGCGCGAAATTACCATCGGCCAGGGCCCGGAGGAGAAGGGCTTTACCCGCTCCACCGGCTTCGACATCACCGTTGCCAGCGAGATCATGGCCATCCTGGCCTTGACCACCGATCTGGCGGATATGCGCGAGCGCTTCGGACGGATCGTCATCGGCACGAGCTGCGCCGGTGAGGCCGTCACCGCCGAAGATCTGGGCGTCGCCGGGGCGATGACCGTGCTGATGAAGGAAGCGATCAAGCCCACCCTGATGCAGACCCTGGAAGGCACCCCCGTCTTCGTCCACGCCGGGCCGTTCGCCAATATCGCCCACGGCAACAGCTCGATCATCGCCGACCGCATTGCCCTCAAGCTGGCGGATTATGTGGTGACGGAATCGGGCTTCGGCGCCGACATCGGCATGGAAAAATTCTTCGATATCAAATGCCGCTACTCGGGCCTGATCCCCAGTGTGGTGGTTTTGGTCGCCACCGTCCGGGCGCTCAAGATGCACGGCGGCGGGCCCAAAGTGGTCGCCGGGAAACCCCTGGCCCCTGAGTACGTCGAAGAGAACCTGGACCTGCTGCGCGCCGGTCTGTGCAATCTCCAGCACCACATCAAGAACGCCCTGCGCTTCGGCATCCCGGTAGTGGTGGCAGTCAACTCCTTCAAGGATGACACCCCGGCCGAGATCGAACTGGTCCGCCAGGCCGCCCTCGAAGCCGGCGCTGAAGATGCGGTGGTCAGCACGCACTGGGCTGAAGGCGGCGAAGGCGCCGTCAAACTGGCTGAAGCGGTGGTGAAGGCTGCCGAAAAGCCCAGCGATTTCCGCTTCCTCTACCCGCTGGATATGTCGATCAAGGAAAAGATCGAGATCATCTGCAAAGAAATCTATGGCGCTGACGGCGTGGACTACCTGCCCGAAGCCGAGAAGAAGATCGAACTGTACACCCGCCTGGGCTTCGACAAGCTGCCGCTGTGCATGGCAAAGACTCACCTGAGCCTCAGCCATGATCCGAATCTGAAGGGCGTGCCCAAAGGTTTCCGGGTGCCGATCCGTGACATCCGTGCTTCCGTTGGCGCCGGGTTCCTGTACCCCCTGCTCGGCACCATGCGCACCATGCCGGGTCTGCCCACTCGCCCGGTGTTCTACGATGTCGATCTGGACATGGAGACAGGTCGGGTGGTCGGCCTGTTCTAAACTGCCTCTCTTTCCACCTCATTCACAGGCTTCGGGTGGTTCGCCGCCCGAAGCCTGTGTCGATTCTTGCGCCTGATCCCAGCCCCTGGCACTCACCCCGACCGTTTTATGTAAATTTATTGGGTGGTTTATGACGTAGCCGTGCCCATGCGCCGGGATAAGCCGTCCACAAATTGCAAGCGCCTCACATTTTCGGCGGATATCCCTCAATCCACGTAGGGGCGGGTCTTTCCGTCAGGCGGGGGTCGCCAAACCGTAGTGCCATCATGCCAGGCCACCTCCGCCCATCCGCAAATCCAGACCCGCCCGACACGCACAACCAACAACCCGCCTAACCAAGGACAGGCTGCCTGACGCGCAACCGCTACAACGCTCACCGTGGGATGACGGGATGTGCCGGTCTGTAGCCGGGGGGCTGGATGGCAATGGCGGGCGGGTCTGGTTGGGTCATCCGGGCGCGCTGGCCCTACAAGCGCCGTCTACGGTCGAGCTCCCTTCGCTAGAATCAAAGACCCGCCCCTACCAGAATAGAGGGAGGTCATAGACATATCGAATTCGTTGGAACAGATAGAATACCCGCGACTGGCTGAATCAGCCTTCAACGCTCCCTGACCAGGCGCAGCCGCACTGCAGCCCGGCTGCCCGGTTTCAGCCGGTAGGGGTGCGCCAACCGCAGACCGGGGATCCACACAATCTGCTCTTTGCTGAGCACCAGCGGCCATCCCTCCCGGGCGCGACGGGGAAGGCGGTTGTTGATGAAAAAGTCGGAGAGCTTAGCAGATCTTCCCCCCATCCCCAGCGGTTGAAAGCGGTCGCCAGGCTGCCGGGTGCGGACGGTGAGCGGCAAGGAGAGCGAATCCGGATCGATCCAGGCCTGGAAAGGATCGGCCTGCTCGATGGCGGCATCCACCAGCCGGCCCGCCTCAGCCTCGGGTGGTTCGACCCGCTCTGCCTCCAGCCGCCAACCGCCGTTCAGGGAAAGGCTCCCCGGCACTGGCAGCCGGTTCCGGCTGCCCGGTTCCACCTGTGGCCAGCCCTGGGCAGGGAGATCGGCCTCCCAGGCGGCCAGGATCAGTTTCCCATTTTCGCTCAGCAGCCTCAGGCCCGCAGTGAAATCCATGGACCGGCTGCGGGATGGATCCTGGACGAAGGCCAGGGCCCGGTCGATATCCGCCAGGCTGATGTCTCTTAGCCCCGGTCGCAGGTGGCTCACTGCCCGCCTGAGCAGGCGGCGCTGCAGGCCGGGAGCCTGTTCCAGCAGGAGTCCGGCCGAGAGCACCAGGTAACCTTCTCCTTGTGAGAGCAGACATTCAGCCCAGGCATCGGCGGTGAGCTGATCGAGCACCAGGTTCTCCTCTCCCAGCACGTTCGCCATCCGCCAGAGCACTTCGTGAACGGCCGGGTTGTACTGCTGTAAATAGGGGAGCAGCTCGTGACGCAGGCGATTCCGGTAGTAGCGCAAGTCCTGGTTCGTGGCATCTTCTCGTGCGACTAACCCCTGATCCCGGTTGTAAGCCAAAATGTCCTCTCTCCAGGTGGAAAGCAGGGGCCGCACCAGGGGGATATCCTGGCTCCAGGGGTTGGGCAGGCTGTAGACCGGCATGCCACTGAGACCAGATAGCCCGGCGCCGCGCAGCAGGTGCATCAGCACAGTTTCCACCTGGTCGTTCGCACTGTGCGCCACAGCCACCGCCTGGGCGCCGGCGGCATCTGCCTGGCGGAATAAGAATTGGTAGCGCAGCATCCGGGCAGCTTCCTCAATAGACAACGCCTGTTCGTCTGCATAAGCCTGCACATCCTGCCGCTCGAACGCAAACTGCAAGCCCGCTTCCCGGGCGAAGGCCTGCACCGCCTCCCGGTCTGCCTGTGACTCGGGACGCAGCCCGTGGTCAAAATGGGCGATCAGCAGCGGGTAGCCGAGCTTCCACAGCAGGTGCGCCAGGCACAGGCTGTCGGCTCCGCCGGAAACCCCAACCACCAGCAGCCTGTCTCGTTCGAGCCGGCAAATCGTCTGCAAGATCAGATCAATTCGTTCTCGCACTCAGATCGTTTTCCTTTCATCTATCGCTGTGTTACTTCGAGAGTTCAGCCGTCGCATGCGACACCGGCGCTAAAGCCCGGGTTTACCCGGAAACGATCCCATCAGATGCTGTTTTAATCTCAGGTAGCCGCACTGACTAAGAAAAATCGTCGCTCAATTTGACGTAATGGTGATTATAATGGAGGCAGTATCCAGCCGCAATTTTTGACATGAATAAATATGAGCAAAGGGGCTTGCGCGCCTCCCAGTTGTACATCTGATTGACACCTACTATTAAACCACCGAGGGATCCCATGGCAGAAAAAATCCTGATCGTCGATGATGACCTGGACACGCTCCGCTTAGTTGGTCTGATGCTGCAGCGACAGGGGTATAGCATCGCTGCCGCCAGCAACGGGCACCAGGCGCTGATCATGGCTGAGAGCGAGATGCCAGACTTGATAATTCTGGATGTCATGATGCCCGACATGGACGGCGTCGAGGTCACCCGCCGCTTACGTGCGGGGGCGATGACGCGCGACATCCCGATCATTATGTTCACGGCCAAGACTCAGGTTGAGGACAAAATCGAGGGATTTGACGCCGGCGTGGACGATTACCTTACCAAACCGACCCAGCCGCGGGAGCTTCTGGCGCATGTGCGCGCAGTCCTGGCGCGCAGCACCAAAGCTCGCCAGGTGACGCCACCGGCGGAAAAGGGCTGCCTGATCGGCCTGATCTCCGCCCGAGGCGGCCTCGGCGTTTCTACCCTGGCGCTGAATCTCGGTATCGCCCTGCAGGAAGCACAGGAAAAGGATGTGCTCGTAGCCGAGTTCCGCCCTGGGCAGGCGACCGTCAGCCTGGAACTGGGCTACTTAAAGTCTGAAGGTCTCACCCGCTTGTTGCAGCGCAAACCGAGCGAGATCAATGCCCGCAGCGTTGAGTTGGAATTGACCGCTCACGCCTCCGGTGTCCGCTTCTTACTGGCTTCGACTCAACCGAAAGATGCCCGCTTGCTCAACGCTGTCGAGAACTTCGAGGCCATCGCCCACCAACTGCCGTATCTGGCCCGCTACTCGGTGATCGACCTCGGCAGCGGGTTAACCCCCATGGCGGAAAAAGTTCTCACCTTGTGCGATGTCGTGGTTGTTGTGGTGGAGCCGGTTTCACAGACGATTTGGCAATCTAAAGCGTTAATTGAGGATATAATAGAGTTGGGGGTTGGTAAGGGCAGAATCAGCGTCGTGCTCGTAAATCGCATTCGTTCGGGCATGCAGCTTTCATGGAGCCAGGTACAGGAACAGTTGGACCGGAAAGTGGAGGTGATTTTCACCCCGGCGCCAGAGCTGGCCTACCAGGCTTCCACCCACAACCGGCCGATGGTCAGCCAACAGCCGGATAGCTTAACCGCTCAGCAGTTCCAAAAATTGGCAGAGGCAATCGTACAAACGATATGAAAGTGTACTGAATGGCAGACTTATCCGCACAATCGCTCAAGGTGATCCGATGTGCAGCAGATATTATCCGGGGTAGTAAGCAAGGGGTAGTGCTCACCGGGGCGGGAATTTCTACCCCTTCCGGAATCCCGGATTTCCGGTCCACAGACAACGGGCTGTGGATGAACTATGATCCATTTGAAGTCGCTTCTCTGAATTCATTTCGCTACCATCCAGAACGGTTCTATCATTGGATCCGGACGCTGGCGGGCCAGATCTACGAGGCTGCGCCTAATGCCGCCCACCGGGCCCTGGCGCAATTGGAAGCGGCCGGGTATATGAGAGCGGTGATCACCCAAAATATCGACGGGCTCCACCAGCGGGCCGGGTCCTCCCTGGTTTATGAAGTGCACGGCACGCTGAATACCCTGACCTGCGTGAGCTGCTATCAGAAAGTTCCAGCCGAACCCCTCCGCCAGGAATTCTTCTTACAGGGGAAAGTGCCACGCTGCCCCGGCTGCGGGCATGTCTTGAAACCGGATATCGTCCTGTTCGGGGAGCAGCTTCCCATCCGCACCTGGCTCCAGGCCCAGGAAGAGGCGAAGAACTGCGATCTGATGCTGGTTGCCGGGTCTTCGTTGGAGGTGCTACCGGTGGCAGGGCTGCCGATGCGCGCCCTGGAAAATGGGGCCCATCTGATCCTGATCAATAAAAGCAAAACTTACCTGGACGTGCGTGCGGACGTCGTCTTCCATGACGATGTGGTGGATATTCTGCCGCGCCTCGTGGAGGAGGTTTTCAACTCAAGGGCGGAGTAGTATTTTGAGCACACCGGGCTGGGCGGCCCGTTCGAACGCCTGCACCCCTTGTTCTAACCGATAAGAACCGGCGATCAGAATGGTTGGATCGACCATGCGGCTTTCCAGCAGGCGCAGCGCCGGTGGGAAGGGCCCGCAGCGCGAGCCAATCAGTGTGACCTCGTCAACCACGATCCTGGACATGTTCAGTGTCAGATCTCCGGCGTAGGTGCTCTTCAGCACGATCTGCCCGCGCGGGCGTACTGCCATCGCCGCCTGGGCGAATCCCTTTGGGGAACCGGTCGCCTCGATGACCAGGTCGTAGCCATTCTCAACGACCGCCTCGGCCGGGATGTGGCGGATCTGGCGCTGGTCCAGCAGGCAGCGCTGTTCGTCATGCCGGGCTACCACCTGCAGGTCGCAGCCGGTGAGCGCCAGCACCTGCGCGATCAACTGCCCTAAACGTCCCGCCCCAACCAGAAGCACCCGCGTATCCGGCTGCATATGGACCTGCTCGAGGATTTCCAGCGCCGCGGCCAGGGGTTCGGTGAACACCGCCGCTTCATCGGGCACCGAATCGGGGATGGGGTGCAGGTTTTCCACCGGAAGGGTGAAATACTCGGCGAAGACTCCGTGCCGGTTTAAGATGCCCAACACCGTCCGCCGTTCGCAGTGGGTTGCCCGCCCGGCCCGGCAGGCTGCACATACCCCGCAGACCGCGTTGATCTCGCCGGCCACACGCTGCCCCACTTGCAGGCTGCCGTTGGTGTTCTCCACGGGGAGGGAGACGATCTCGCCAGCGAATTCGTGCCCGGGCACCCCGGTGAAGGGATAGTAGCCCCGCACCATTTCCAGGTCGGTGGCGCAAATCCCGCCCAGCCGCAGGCGGACGAGCGCCTCTCCGGGCGGCGGTGTGGGGATGGGGAGTTCTTTCCCCGCCTGTAACACCTGGTTCTCTAACCACATTGCCTTCATCGTGCGGGTCATATCTATCGAGCTCCACGGCGACCAAACTGGCGCTCGAGCAGATCCACGGAGAGGTGGATCATCGTCGGGCGCCCGTGCGGGCAAGTGCGCGGTGATTCGCAGGCCTCCAGGCCGGTAAGCAGCGCCTGCTGCTCGCTCGGCGAGAGGATCTGCCCGGCTTTGATCGCGCTGCGCTTGCACACCCGGGCGATAATCCGCGCTTCCACTTCGGCGCCCAGGGGTGTTTCATCTTCTTCGAAATCTTCGACCAGCGAACGGACGGCGGCTGCCGGGTCGCCGCCGGCAACCAGCGCCGGGATCGAGCGGACCAGGTAGGTGTTCGGCCCGAACGGTTCGATCTGGAAGCCAAAGCGGGCCAGCACAGGGAGCTGATCGGCCAGCAGGCGGGCCGCCGCCGGGGTGAGCTCCACCGTCGCCGGTTGGAGCAGCGCCTGGGAGGGGACCTGCTCGCTGCGTTGGGCCATGAACTGTTCGAACAGCACCCGCTCGTGCGCCGCGTGCTGGTCGATCAGGTACAGCCCATCCGGACCCTCTGCGATCAAATAGGTCGCGGCCACCTGGCCGATCAGTCGCAGCAGCCCGGCGCCAGCCTTGGATAAAGCCGGCTGTTCCTCGACCACCGGGGGGGATTCCTCCGGTGAGGTGGCCGGGCTGACGCTGGTGTCCTCCGCCATATCCCAGGAGAGATCCCAATCGCGTTCGGGCTTTTCCCAGGTGAGCGGTGGCGCCCACCCGGTTTGGGTTTGCAGGCCGGGCACCGGAGTGTGGGCCAGCAGGGCTCGCCGGGCGGCGGTTTGCATCCCGGTGAAGAGGCGATCGGGGCTGCGGAAGCGCACCTCGGCCTTCGTCGGGTGAACGTTCACATCCACCTCTTCGGGTGGCAGGGTGATGAACAACACAGCCAGCGGGTAACGCCCGACCATCAGCATGGTGTGGTAGGCTTTGATCAGCGCCGCGGATAAGGCTGTGTCCTGGACGGGACGCCCGTTCACAAAGAAGGTGATTTCACGGCGGTTGGAGCGGGTCAGGCTGGTGGGACTGATGAACCCCTCAATGTGCAGACCGTCTTCTTCGTGGAGCACTTCCAGCATCTGGCGGGCGACATCGACCCCGTACATGGCGGCCAGCACTTCCCGGCGGTCGCCGCTGCCGCTGGTTTGCAGCGCGGCGCGCCCATCCTGCCGCAAATGGAAGCGGATATGCGGATAGGCAAGGGCGTAGCGGGTGACCAGGTCATCGATCTGGCGGCGCTCAGTGTTTGCATGTTTCAGGAACTTTAACCGGGCCGGTACGTTGTAAAATAAATCCTCAACGCGGATAACGGTGCCCTCCGGGACACCGGCCGGTTCGATGGACAGGAGCTTGCCTCCCTCGACTCTCAGGCGGGCGCCGGCCTCGGCCCCCTTCTGCCGCGAGGTGACCGTCATCCGGGAGACCGAGCCGATGGAAGCCAGCGCTTCCCCCCGGAAGCCCAGCGTGGAGATGTGGAACAGGTCTGCGGCGCTGCTCAGTTTGCTGGTCGCGTGGCGTTCGACCGTCAGCGGCAGCTCCTCGGCTGGTATACCGCTGCCGTTGTCGGCGACTTCGATCAGCCGCTGTCCGGCCCCTTCACAGGTGATGCTGATATAACTCGCCCCCGCGTCGACCGCATTCTCAAGCAGTTCCTTGACCGCGGAGGCCGGGCGCTCCACAACCTCCCCCGCTGCGATTTGTGAAGCGACCTCCGGTGGTAATCTGTGGATGGTCATGGGGCAATTATAAGGGATAACAGCTATAATAACTGCATGCCTTACCGGACCCTTTTCTTCGACCTGGACGACACGCTGTACGCCAACCACACCGGGCTGTGGGAGGCCATTCGGAGGCGGATGACCGATTACATGGTGGAGCAGCTCCGGTTGCCGGGGGAGGTCGTACCTGACCTGCGGCGGCGCTACTACGAGACCTATGGCACCACGCTGCGCGGCCTGCAGATCCATCATGGCGTGGATGCCGGCCACTTTCTGGCTTTCGTGCACGACCTGCCATTAACGCAGTTCCTGCAGCCCGCCCCCGCTCTGCGCGCGTTGCTGCTCAGCCTGACGCAGCCCTGTTGGATTTTCACCAATGCCGATCAGGCTCATGCCTGCCGGGTGCTGGCTGCCCTGGGGCTGGAAGATTGTTTTCAGGGGGTGATCGACGTATGGGCGGTGGACTTCTTCTGCAAACCTCACGAGGAGGCCTACCGCCGGGCGATGCGGGCGAGCGGAGAGACGGATCCGGGCGCCTGCGTGCTCTTCGATGACTCAACCCGTAACCTGGAGCCGGCCCGCAGTCTCGGTTTCACCACCGTCCTGGTGGGAACCGGGCAGATCCATCCGGCAGCCGTGTTGAGCATCCCCAATTTGTTGGATCTCCCGCGGGCGATGCCCGAGCTGTGGGAAAATAACCGGTAGGGAGGAGTGGCAATGGATGTTACCAAAGCGGCGCTCGTCGTCTCATTAACTCTGGCGGCGGTTGTCCTTATCAATCTGGCGATCTACTACTCGATCACCCGGCGCGGCAACCGCGGGGATAGCACTGCCGGCCAAATAGAACTGCTGCGTAAAGCTGCCCACCGGGCCCGCAATCCCTGGGGGGAGGAGGACCGGGACCTGGAAGAGCTTGCTCGCCTGGCCGAGCGCCTGCGGGAAAACCAAAAGACTGGCGAGGATCAATGACCGATAAAATCATAACAATGGAGGAAGCTGCTGGCCTAGTCGCCTCGGGTGACACCCTGGCGTTGGGAGGCATGACCCTATACCGCCGCCCGGCGGCCTTTGTGCGCGCCCTGATCCGCCGCTACCGGCAAACCGGTGAGCCGGGAGATCTCACCTTACTGGCCTTCACCGCTGGCCTGGAAAGCGACTGGCTGGTGGGGGCCGGGATGGTTTCCAGGGTGCGCACCTGTTACTTTGGTCTCGAAATCTTCGGCCTGGCGCCGATGTTCACCTATCACGCCAACCGGGGCGAGATCGAGATCCTCGAAGAGACCGAAGCCAGCCTGGCCCTCGGCCTGCGGGCTCAGATGGCCGGCATCGGTTTTATGCCGGGGAGAGCCTGGCTGGGCACCGATCTGCCCCGTTTGCGCCCGGATGTCCGCACCGTGTTCGACCCTTATTCCGGAGAGGAATTGATGGCTTTCCCCGCGATCCGCCCGGATGTCGCCGTGATTCACGCCCTGCGCGCCGACCGGGATGGAAACGCTCAGATTGGGCAGAACCGGGGCGTCGATGAAGAACTGTACCTGACTGCGGGGCAGGTGATCCTGACCGCAGAGGAGATCGTGCCCGAACTCACGAAAGCCGATCTGGTCGGGCCGATGGTCACCGCAGTAGTCCATGCACCCCAGGGTGCTGCGCCTACTTCCTGCCATCCCCTGTACCCGCTGGACGGCCAGGCGCTGTTGGATTATGCGGAACAGGTCAGCGATCCGGCCTCGTTCGCCAAATACACGGCGGCCTGGGCAGAGACGGTGGGTTAACTGCGGCGCTCGCCTCGCGTAGGGGGCTGTCAACTATTTGCGTTGCATTTATCTAGCTCTAATACAAATATGATATGCTCTGGTTAGAATGTATCAGGAGATTGGCGGTATGAAATCCAGAACGATAATAATCCTCGTCAGTGTGATGGCGGTGATGATCCTGCTCACCGGGGCTTGCTCTGCGGGCTTTATTGCCGGCCAGCTTTTCAATCCCGGTTCTGGCCCGGTCGCCCAGGCCTTGCCGGATGTTCTTACCCGGGAAGAAGCGCCTGAACCGGCCCAGGAGGGCCAGCGCGGATCGACGCCCGAGGAGTTGGATGAACTGTTTGAGCCCTTCTGGCAGGTATGGGATATGGTCCACCGCGACTATGTGGACCAGCCGGTGGATGACGTCACGCTGATGCGGGGCGCAATCGAGGGCATGTTGGAATCGTTGGGAGACGAGCACACTTCGTACTTGAACCCCGAGGATTTCGAACGGGCGAACGCCCAATTGGATGGGGAAGAGTATGAGGGCATCGGCGCCTGGGTGGATATCAGCGGTGATTTCCTGACGATTATCAGCCCCATGCCCGATTCTCCCGCCGAGGAAGCCGGTCTCCTGCCAGGGGATAAGGTGATCGCAGTAGACGGGGAGGACATGACCGGCATGGATGGCGAATTCGTTCGCCAACGGGTGATCGGTCCGAAGAACACCAAGGTCACCCTGACCATCCTGCGAGAAGGGGCCGATGAACCGTTCGACGTGGTTGTCACCCGCCGGAACATCGTCGTTCCGTCTGTCGATGCCGAGATGCTGGATGGAAACATTGCCTACGTTCAGCTTTTCACCTTTGGCGACGACACGGCTCGCGATATGCGCCGGGAACTGCGGGAGCTGCTGGCAGAAAACCCGAAGGGGCTGATCCTGGACCTGCGGAACAACGGGGGTGGTTATCTGACCACGGCGATTGAGGTCGCCTCAGAATTCATTGGTGATGGGGTGATCATGTACGAACGCCACGGCGATGGCTCGGAGACAGTGTTCGAGGCTCGCCGGGGGGGCATGGCTACAGAGATACCGCTGGTCGTCCTGATCAATGAGGGGAGCGCTTCTGCATCAGAGATCGTCGCAGGCGCAATTCAGGACCGCGGTCGCGGCCAGTTGGTCGGCATGACCTCTTTTGGCAAGGGCTCCGTCCAAAGCTACACGCCCATCGCCAACGAGCAGGGGGCGGTCCGGATCACCATCGCCCGCTGGCTGACGCCCGACAAGCGCCTGATCCACGGCGTGGGCCTGGAGCCGGATGTGGTCGTCGAGCTGACGGAGGAAGATATCGAGACCGGGCATGATGCCCAACTGGAAAAGGCCATCGAACTGCTCAGTGGAGAGTAATATTGCTTATTTCGAGAAATCACTTTGCAGCATTCCATAGAAAGAGGTTACGACAATGATTGGCTGGTTTGATCCACGCTACCTGTGTTTTATGGCGCCCGCCTTCATCTTGATGATGGTGGTGCAGTGGTATGTCAATTCGGCCTACAGCAAATGGAGCCAGGTCCCCGCCCGCAGCCGGGTGAGCGGGGCCGAGGCCGCCCAGCGGTTGATACAGCGTGGGGGGTTGTATGATGTCAGCCTGGAAGGGGTTCGCGGGCAGCTTACCGACCATTACGACCCCCGCTCGAAAGTCCTGCGGCTGTCGCAAGGGGTAGCCCAGGGGTATTCGGTGGCCTCCCTGGCCATCGCAGCCCACGAACTGGGTCATGCCATGCAGGATAAGGAATCCTATTTCCCCCTGCGGTTCCGGGCAGCCCTGGTGCCGGCGGTGAGCATCGGCTCTTACCTGGGCTGGATCCTTTTGATCATCGGGTTCTTCATGCAGTCCCAGGCAGTAGCCGGGATCGGGGTGGCGGTTTTCTCGGGTGGGGCGCTTTTTGCCCTGGCAACCCTACCGGTTGAGTTCAACGCTTCTTCCCGGGCCAAGCAACTGCTGTGGGAGACTGGCTTGATCCAGACGGAAGAAGAGCAACGCGGGGTAAATCACGTGCTCAACGCGGCCGCGCTGACCTACGTCGCGGCGCTCATCACCGCGGTCATGCAGTTGCTCTATTACGCCATGATCGTCTTTGGCATGGGCCGCCGCCGGGATTAAGCAGCAACTTGCCGAAATTATCGCCAGGCGAGGGGCGGCGGTAGTCGTCCCTCACCTGGCGATTTCTGTTTAATGTAGTGTTAAATCCGGTATAATCCGTCCTATGCGCAAACTCGTGGCGGCGGTCGCCCTGCTGATTGGGGTTATCTTTATCATTACGCAACTGGCCGAAGTGGAGGCGATTGTAGCCACCCTGCAGCGGGGGGACGTGCGCTTCATACTGCTGGCTGTGGGGGTAGAAGCCGCCTGGATCTTGAATATGGCTGCAACTTACAGGGCGATTTACCGGGCGCTGGGGATGGAAGTCAGGATTGAAAAACTGTTGGTATTGTCCACTGCGGCCAATTTCGTAAATGTGGTCACCCACACAGGTGGGGTAGGGGGGATGGCGCTTTTTATCTCCCAGGCCGGGCGGAATGGGTTTTCCCGGGGCCGGGTGACGATCGCAAGCGTGCTGTACGTGCTCTTTGATTATGCCGCGTTTATCTGTGTACTTACCCTGGGTTTGATCGTCCTCTTCCGCCGGAACAACTTGAATACGGCTGAACTGATTGCCTCCGGCGTATTGGTGCTGGCCGCCGTAATCATCGCCGCCCTGCTCTATTTAGGCATGCGTTCCGCCCAAAAGCTGGGCGCTGTGCTGGTCTGGCTGGCGCGTGCGGTAAACCGCCTCCTGAGGCCGTTCCTCCACCGGGATTATTTATCTGAAACGCGGGCCAGAGAATTCGCCCACGATGCCGCCGAGGGCTTACACGAGGTGTGGAAGACCCCCACCCGGCTGCTGCTGCCGGCGGCCCTGGCCCTGAGCAGTAAGGCCTTATTGGTTTCGATCTTATTTTTCTTGTTTCTGGCTTTTCGCGTGCCGCTGTCTGCCGGCACGCTGATTGCCGCCTTCAGCATTGGTTATCTCTTCTTTATCGTTTCACCCACGCCGTCCGGCCTGGGATTCGTGGAAGGAGCTCTAACTCTGGCGCTGCGCTCGATGTACGTCCCCTGGGGCGATGCGGCCGTGATCGCCCTGACGTACTGTGGGATTACCTTCTGGCTGCCGCTCCTGGTTGGTTTAGGTTCCTTCCGCTGGATCGGCCGCGCCCATCCATCGCGCCAGCAGGTCGAGCGGCAGGTGGAAAGCTGAGAGGTTTTTTCAATGTCCATCTTTCGGGATGAAAATGGAGCCTCGGCCTTTCGCCGGACGATTGGGTCGCTCCCCCGCCGGTCGCTGATCACCTGGCTGATCGGCCACCCGCTGCCCACCGCCGATGCGCCTCACCAAACGATCGGTAAGGCCGTTGGCCTGGCTATCTTCGCCTCCGATGCGCTGTCCTCTACGGCATACGCCACTCAGGAAATTATGGTGATCCTGGCGGCCGCCGGCACGATGGCTTTTGGATATGTCTTTCCCATTTCCATAGCCATCGTACTGCTGATGATCATCGTGGCGTTTTCCTACGAGCAGACCATCCACGCCTACCCCAACGGCGGCGGCGCTTACATTGTTTCTCGCGACAACCTGGGAGAACTGCCCGCTCAGACCGCAGCCGCCGCCCTGCTGACCGATTACGTCCTCACAGTTGCGGTTTCGATTTCATCCGGCGCGCAGCAGATTGCCTCGACCTATCCAGAACTGCTCGAAAATCGGGTCCCGCTCGCTGTCGCCCTGGTGGCGGTGATTATGCTGCTCAACCTACGGGGGGTGCGGGAGGCAGGCACGATCTTCGCCATTCCCACTTACTTCTTTGTCGGGGTAATGTTCATCACCATTGCAACCGGGCTGTTCAAATACCTGACCGGTACCTTAGGAACGGTCGTAGACCCTCCGGAGATGTTCACCACAGTCGAAGGGATCGCTGTAGTGACACCTTTCTTACTGCTGCACGCCTTCTCCAGCGGTACCGCCGCCCTCACCGGGATTGAAGCCATTTCCAACGGAGTCACCGCCTTCAAAGAACCGCGCAGCCGAAATGCCGGTATCACACTGATTTGGATGGCCGCTATTTTGGCCACCTTGTTTTTGAGCATTGGCTTCCTGGTCAGCCATATCGGCTCCATTCCATCGGAAGAGGAAACCGTCATTTCTCAGTTGGCGCGCACGGTATTTGCGGGGCGAGGTCTGTTCTATCTGCTGGTGATGGGGGGAACAACGCTGATCCTGGTCATGGCGGCCAACACTTCCTTCGCCGGGTTCCCTCGCCTGAGCGCCCTGGTAGCCGAAGATGGGTTCATGCCGCGGCAGTTCGCCTATCGCGGCAGCCGGTTGGTGTACTCGCGGGGGATCATTGCCCTGGCGATCCTGGCCTCTCTGCTCATCATTGTCTTCCAGGCCAGCGTGAGCCGCCTGATCCCCTTGTATGCGATCGGAGTGTTCCTGTCGTTCACCCTTTCTCAGGCGGGCATGGCCCGGCGCTGGTGGAAAAGCGGTCAATTGAAAGAAGGGGCAGCCCTGCAGGAGGCAGGGTCATCTCTGACCTATGATCCTGGCTGGCGGATCAAAATGATCATCAACGGGATTGGCGCGGTTGCGACCGTGATTGTAATGCTGGTCTTTGCCCTGACTAAGTTCACGAACGGGGCCTGGGTGGTTCTGATTGTCATCCCGGCCTTGATCGTCATTTTTATCTTCATCCATCGCCATTACGTATCCCTGGCCGGGCGCCTCTCTCTGGAAAACTTCGGCGCTCCACCGCGCATCGCCCGGCATCGGGTGATTATCCCGGTCAGCGGCGTCCATCGCGGATCGCTGATCGCCCTGCGCTATGCCCGGGCGCTCTCCGATGATGTCACCGCGGTCCATGTATCGATCGATCCCGACCAGGCGGAGCGGATTCAGAAAAAATGGGAGACCTGGGGGGAGGGAGTGCGCCTGGTGATCCTCGATTCTCCTTACCGCCTGCTGATCGAACCCCTCCTGGAATATATCACTGAGGTGGCCGATCACCGCCAGCCGTATGAGACGATCACCATTGTCGTGCCGCAGTTCGTGCCCAGCCGCTGGTATCATAATTTGCTCCACACCCAGACCGCTTTTATCCTGCGGTTGGCATTGCTGTTCAAGCGGGGTATCGTTGTGACCGACGTGCCCTATCAAGTCGATTGAGTGGATGAGGCAGAGATGAAAATCATTGTTGTCGGCTGCGGTAGAGTGGGGGCAGAATTGGCCGCCCACCTTGACGCGCAAAAACACCGGGTGGTGGTCGTCGACAAAAACCCTAAATCTTTTCTGAATTTGCCTGAAGAATTCTCGGGGCGGACGGTTCAAGGAGAGGCGCTCAACCAGGACGTGATGCGCCGGGCCGGGATCGAGCAGGCCGAGGGGCTGGCTGTGGTCACCACCTTCGACTCGTTGAACCTGGCTGTAGCCCACATGGCACGCAAGAAGTTCAATATGTCAAACGTTGTCGCCCGCAACTACAGCCCGCTTTTCCGCTCTCTTTACGAAGCTTTTGATATCCAGGTGGTCAGTTCTTCCAGTTGGGGCGCGCAAAGGATCGAAGAACTGCTGTATCACCAGGAGTTGCGGGCGGTCTTCTCAGCTGGCAACGGGGAAGTAGAGGTGTACGAATTCACCGTTCCCCCTGCCTGGGATGGGCGCTCGTTGGATGAACTGATCGGCGGGCAGGAAGTGATCCCGACTGCCCTAACCCGCGCCGGCCGGGCCATCCTCCCCGAGCGCGATATCCGTTTGCGGACCGGGGATACGCTCTTGCTCTCGGCTACCTTCGATGGGATCGGTAAAATTCGTCGCCGGTTGGACCGGCCAGGGGAGGGCTGATATGTTCGTGGTGATTGCTGGCGGCGGATCCACCGGTACCCAACTGGCTTTGCTGCTGATCGAGCAGGGCCATGAAGTGCGGGTGATCGAACACCGGCCGGAGGTCCTTTCCCGGCTGCATAAGGATGTCCCCACAGAGCTCATTTACGAGGGCCAGGCGATCGACCCTCACACCCTGGAGCAGGCCGGGATCAGAGAGGCCCACGTCCTGGCAGCCGCTCAGGCTTTCGACGCCGACAACCTGGTCGTGTGTTACCTGGCGCGAAAATTGTATCAGGTGCCGCGCACCATCGCCCGCGTCAATGACCCGCGCAACGCCTGGCTTTTCGATGAGACCTTCGAGGTAGATGTGGCTTTGAACCATTCCGAGGTCATGGCTCGCCTGATCGAAGAGGAGATGTCCCTGGGGGATATGATGACCCTGCTGAAGCTTCGCCGGGGCAATTTTTCCCTGGTCGAAGAAAAAGTGCCCGTTGATGCTCCTGCGGTGGGGGTGGCGATTCAAGACCTCAAGCTCAAAAGGAGCGTCGCCATCGCCGCCATCATTCGCGAGGGCGATATTGTCGTGCCGCGTGGGATGACTGTTATCGAGCCGGGGGATGAAGTGTTGGCGGTGACCGACCGGGAAGGGGCTGAGCAGCTCTCTCGCCTGTTCGCCGGCAAGCCGCCTATCCGGAAGCAATGAACTTCTATTTTGCCTGAAGCGGCCAGTTGACGAGTTGTGAGCAGCTAGAACTGCTTACAACTCGTCGTCCGATCCTGTCGCCTCTAGCCTCTCACCGGGCCCCGGCCGTCACTGCTGGGCCGGGAGGATGACTTCGAATGTCGTCCCTTCCCCGGGTGTGCTGGAGGCAGTGATCCTGCCCCCGTGCCGTTCTACGATCTTCCGGCAGATCGCCAGGCCCATCCCGGCCCCTTCATATTTGCTGCGTCCGTGCAGGCGTTGGAAGGGCTGGAAGATCCGCTCCAGGTATTGCTCCTCAAAACCGATGCCGTTGTCGGTGAAGTACAGATGAACCTGCACCAGGCCGGGATCGCTGCTGAATGTGGCGGAGACTTGCACCAGAGGGGAGACTCCAGGCCGGTGAAATTTGAGCGCGTTGCCAATCAGGTTCTGAAACAGTTGCCGCATTTGCAGCGGTTCGGCCTCGATTGTGGGTAGTTCACCAACCTCCACCTTCCCCCGGGTCTCTTCGATCCGCACCACGAGATCTTCCACCACTTCATGGGCAATCTGGTTCAGATCCACCTGCTCGGGGGGTTGAGCCCTGGTGGAAACTCTGGAGTAGGAGAGCAGCGCGTCCAGCATAGCCTGCATTCGGGTGGCGGCGTCGAGGATTCGCTCCAGATAGTTGTTGCCTTCTTCACCCAGAGAGGCTGCGTGACGAGTCTGCAGCCGGTCGCCGAATGCCAGTATCTTCCGCAGGGGCTCGTGCAGATCGTGCGATACGATGGTGGCAAAGTCCTGCAGGTCGCGGTTGCTGCGGGCCAGTTGGCCGGCGTAGGATTCGAGCGCCTGCTCGTCGCGCCGGATTTGCTCCTCTGCCCGCCGCCGCTCAGCGATTTCATGTTGGAGCTCGGCAGTGCGCGCTTCTACAAGTTCTTCGAGATGGTTCTTATAGAGGAACAGTTCTTCTTCCGCTTTCTTGCGTTCGCTGATGTCCCGGATGGTCGCCAGCACCAGTTGTCGTTCGTCGATTTTCAGCGGACCGAGGGTGATATCGAGCGGAAAAACCGTTCCATCCTTTTTCCGGCCCTGCAAGTCCAGGTTCTCGCCCATCGGGCGGACCCGCGGGGCTTTCGCGTATGCGGCTACCTGGCGTTCGTGCAGCTTACGGAAGCTCTCGGGCATCAACATCTCAACCGGCTGGCCCTGTAATTCCTCGCTCGTGTAGCCAAACATCAACTCTACCTGCCGGTTCGAGAGCAGAATCCGGCCTCGAGTATCGACCAGGATGACCCCATCCGGCGCGTATTGGAACATGGCCTGGAAGAGAACCTGGTTCGATCGCAACTCCTTCTCTACTTGTTTCTGTTCGCTCATGTCGTAACAACATCCCACATAGCCGGCAAAGTTGCCGGAAGGATCGCGGAAAGGCCGGCCTGCTTCGAGAACCCAACGATACTCGCCGCTGGCATGGCGTAACCGGTATTCCAACTCAAACGGTTCGCGCTGCGTGAACGCGAGGCTATACGTCTGAACCAATCGCGCCAGATCCTCGGGATGAACGCTCTCGGTCCACCCATCGCCCACTTCTTCCCCGATCTCGCGGCCAGTGAAATCGAGCCAGGCCTGGTTGAAATAGTCGCGTTGGCCATTCTGGCCCGCTCGCCACGTTGGGTATGGAATTCCATTGATCAGTGATAGATAGGAGTCCGGACAATGCGTGTGCTGTTGTGAAGAGCCGTCTGTGGTCATTGTTCATCCTTATGTGCTGGCCCCGGTGATGGTCTTCCCCATATATCCGATGCAGGCAATCATCAATAAACCGCCCTCAGGCGGATATCTGGAAATCGGACGGTTGTTATACCAACGTAATTAGTGAAAGCTGATGATATTTTATCATATTTACATGAGCACCCTTACCCTGGCCCGCTGCATCGTGTGCAGCACAACTTGTCAGCAGAAGAGAAATGTCCTTTTGGGTGTGCGACGTAGTTGCCCGACTACGTCGCACACCCAAAAAAATAATACGTGACAGGGTTCTGGAAAAGGGTTGAGATATGCGGACTTTATGGAGACAGGAACCGGCTACGGAGGTTCACTGCCCGTATACGGCCACGCGGTTGCGCCCGGCGCGTTTCGCCTGGTATAGGGCCAGATCGGCCTGGTTGATCAGGGCTTCCAGGCTTTCGGCTTTTGGGTTGAGGGTGGCGATGCCCAGACTGATGGTGATCTGGATCACCTCCCCGCCCTCGACCGGGATTTTTATCTCCTCCGCCAGCCGGCGCAGGCGCTCGGCCACCACGCGGGTCGCGTCTACCCCGGTTTCGGGCAGTAAAAGCGCAAATTCTTCTCCCCCCCAGCGTCCCAACACATCGACTGCGCGCAGGTTCTTCCGATAGGTTTGGGCCAGCGCCTGAAGGATCTTATCGCCGTAGATGTGTCCGTAACGGTCGTTGATCGCCTTGAATAAGTCGATGTCGAACAGGACGACCGACAGAGACCGTCCAAACCGGACGGCCCGGTCCATCTCCCGCTGGCCGATCTCGGTAAACCCCCGGCGATTGTAAAGCTGAGTGAGTTCGTCGGTCACTGCCAGCCGCCGGATCTCCTCGTACAACCGAGCGCTCTCCAGGGCAATGGAAACCTGGCTGGCAAAGGCGGATGCAGCCGGCAGGTCGGTCTCCTGCAGATCGTCGGCCCAGACCCACAGCATGCCGGTCGTCTGGGTCTCATTTAACAGCGGCAAGAAGATCACCCGGGTGTGGGGCGTGATGCCGAACAAGCGCAGCAGTCTATCGATATGGTGTGCGGGGAGCTGGTCGAGGATGCTGACCATCGTGCGTTCCGGCTCGCTCGAATAAACCGCTTGTTGTTGCACCAGTACTTCTACGAAGAAATCGAAGCGGCTTGAATTCAGCCTGTATTCTGTGCTTGGGGCCCTGGCCAGGCCAGGATCCTCAGAGATATAAGCCAACTGCAGATCGCTTTCCGGGCTGATCCCCTCATTTCCCCCTAAAGCCACCAGGCATTTGACATTCAGCTTCGAAAGCTCCGCTCCCATGGTCTCCAGAACCTGTTCCCGGCTGGTGGCGGTCTGTAGGCGGCTCGCTACCCGGCCCAGGGTCAGGATCAATTCGTTCGCTCTGTATAACTGCCGGGACCGCTGGCACTCACTCTCTAGAAGCTGCAGTTTATAGATCCCCATCGCCATCTGGCTCGCGGCCTGCTCGGCCAGGGCGATCTCTTCAGGGGAGAAATGATGGCTGTTGGCGAAGGTGACGAAGGCTGCCCCGAGCTTCTGCCCGTCGGCGGTCAGCGGCAGCCCCAGGGCCGAGCAGCCGGGAAACTGCTGCCGGATTTGTCCGCTGAACAGGGGGTGTGTGGAAACGTCTTCCATTGGTACCGGCCGGCCGGCTTCGACGATGAGGCGCGTCAACGTCTCGTCAGTCGAGCCGGGTTGAAACTCAGTGCCCGGGCTGCGAAAAAAACCGCAGGCAGCCAGGCCGGTCGACTGCCTGCGCTGTTCGTCGTACAGAGTGATATACGCCCCGTCTGCACCCAACAGTTCTCCGAAACGATCCGCGAAGCGTTGGCCCATGCTGGCGAGATCTCGCGTGTCCATTGCCGCCCGTCCGAGCTCATTGAGCAGCCAGATTTGCTGGGTGAACCGCTGGATGTCGGAGAACAGGCGGGTGTGTTCGATGGCGATCGCCGCCTGGTTGGCGAAGAGCTGGAGATGATCGCAGTGGGTGGAGGTGTACAGACCCGCGTGCGAGCTGTTCAAGCTGATGAACCCGCGCACTGTGTGGTTTAGCCGGATCGGAGCTCCCAGGTAGGACCGGATCCAGTCCGAAATATGCAGTTCACGCCAGCGCGGGTCGTTGCGGGTATCGGCGATAACGATCGGCCTCCCGGTTTCTATCATATACCGAAAGGTTTGGAAATCGGACGGCGGATAATGGAAAGTATCGAATAGCTTTTTCTCTTCCTCGGGTGGGTATCCCTGAGCCCGGACGACATGAGTGAGATCTCCTTCTACCAGCATGATACTCGCGCTTTGGAAGGGGATCACCTTAGCAATGTTGGCCAGAATCCGGTCGAGTATCTGGTTGAGTTCCAGCGTGCTGAACAGAGCGGAGGCAGTGTCCTGGAGGGCATCAACGAGTTCATCATGGCCGGCGGTAGTGGCATGGGGTTGTTGTGAGATGGAATGGGGGACTGCCACAGCCTGCACCTCGGGTAAAGGGGATGAATTTTTCCGATTGTAACCAGTTTTCGATTGCCAACCTTCTCATTTTTGTAAAATTAAATGACACTTACGATTATGTAATGTGCCATCCGGTCGCGGAAGGATAAGGGTTCACCGTTCGATCAGCGTTGTGCGACTTACCCGATGGGCAATCGATATGGATTTTTTTATCGAGAGGGAAGTCAGGCCCGATCGTAAGATACGAATAACTGTCCCAACCCGTCCAGGGCATGTGGGTCCAGATAAATGTGATGCATCTTGAAACTGGCAGCCGGTTCGAGGGATGGGCCCTCCAGCAGCGTCGCATAAGGCTCCCCGCCCAACATACGGTTTGCATAGGTCATGTACAGGCGGTTCAGTTTGCCCGCTTCTGCCAACAGATGCAGGATCCTCGGGCCGGCAGCCGAGTAGATCGTGCGGTAGCCAAGCTCGTCCAAGCGCTGCAGCAGCGGCTCCCCGTCGATGCTGGTTTCCCCGGCGATGACCACCGGTCCGGCCTGAGCTTCAATCTCCGCCACCCGCCGCGGGTCTGGGTCTTCGGTAGTGAAGAACACCACCTTCCGCCCCCCGGCAGTCAGCACCGGCGGAAGGGGAAATTTGAGGCTGGCGCTCAAGATGGCGAGATCGGGCTGAGCTGGCAAGCCGCGCTTCCTTCGCCACTCGCGCAGGTCGGCGAAACGCGGGTCGTCCACCTGCAGGATTTCTTGAGCCCGGCCTGCTGCCCACTCGCGCAGGTAGCGCCCGCTGCTGAGGATGATATCTGCCTGGGCTGCCAGCTCTTGAAACAGGCGCCAGTCACGCTCGTTGGCGGTCGCCTTCGGCACCATGAACCCCCTGCCGCTCGGATGCGGCATGGCGATCCGGCCGTCCAGGCTGGTGATGAAGTTGGCGTAGACGAACGGCTTCCCGCTCTCCTCCGCAAACCGGCGCACATTATGACCCAGGTATGCGCCCTCCAGCGCTATTTCCTCGCAAGGCGGGGGGTAGAGGCGGAGTATGTTTCCCATCATTAATCTTAGATTATACTCTGGTGCCCTCCCTTTGCCGCTTTCAACTTTCGCGGCGTGTGCAGTCAACCTGCCAGTAGTTAGCATTGTTTTGGGGCGTGGTCTGTGAAGCCGGGCGACGAAGTCGGGCGCAACCCAAACCAACAATTCTTTTCTGCTGAGAAGTTGTGCGTGCACACTTTCGAGGCGATGCATGTATAATAAACTGGATAGATGCGCTCCGAATTGCGCCACCTGCGCCGTAGGGGGAACTGAAACAGGAGGACAGGCTACGATGAATATCGAACCCGGAATTAGCGATGATTATGTACCGATGGACGCCAAGAGGCTGCTCGAACGGATGCACACGGCATTGAATTCGAGGGATGTGGAGAATTTGCGCCTGTGCTTCCAGCCCGATTACGAACAGATCGAGCCGGCTCGCCCGGGTAGTGAACAGACCGGCGCCGAACGCATGACCGAAGCCTGGCGCCAACTATTCGAGAAATACCCGAAATTCACCGCCGAGCTCATGCACGCCACCATCGACGCGGATCTGATCTGGTCCGAATGGCACTGGCACGATGGGGAGGAAGGAAAACAAGGTCTCAATCGGATTGGCGTAATCTTGTTCGGCGTCGAGGATCGCCTGATCGCCTGGAGCCGGGTGTACATGTTGCCTATCCAGGCAGGGTAGAGCCCCGAGGCGGTTCCCCGGAGACCGCCCGCCCGAGCCGCCGTACGCCCTCCCAGAGCTGATCGATCCCGTAGAATGTAAAACACAGGCGGGCGTAATTTTCCAACCCGCCCTGGCAGGAGAAGAGAGGCCCCGGCCGGTAGCCGACCTTATGCTGTGCGGCCCGCTGCGGAAGGGCTGTGAGGTCGGTCCCCTCTGGGAATCGCACCCAGAAGAAAAAACCGCCCGTAGGGACACGGTAGGTGGCCCCGGGCAGATGCTCCTGCAGCGCCTGATCCATCACTTCCACCCGGGTGGCGTACACGGATCGCAAGGTCTCGATGTTCTCCACCAACCCCCCGCTTTCCACCAGACTACGGACGATGGCAGAGGTGAATGGGTTCAGCCCGCCGCCCGAGGCGAGCAGCCCGCTGCTGGAGATCTTTTGCAACCGCCCCGGATGGGCCTGGATCCACCCCAACCGCAGCCCGGGGGCCAGGATTTTCGAGAAGGAGCCGAGAGAGAAAACCGTCTCCAGCCGGGTATAACCGGCCATAGGCGCCGGCGGTTTTTCCCCATACCCCAGTAACTGATACACCTCGTCGGCGACCACGAGAAAACCGTGCGCCTGGCTCAATTCTGCCAGGCGAGCCCGCCGCTCAGCCGATAGGGTGTAACCGCTGGGGTTCTGAAAGGTGGGGATGGTGTACAGCAGGGCCGGCACAGCTCGTTTGAGCTCCGCTTCCAGGGCTTCGATGATCAGACCGTCCTCATCGACCGGGATCGCCACCGGCCGCAGCCCGTGATCGGCGAAAATGCGCAGCGCCAGGAAGTAGGAGGGTTCCTCTACGAAAATCAGGTCCCCGGGACGGGTGAATAGGGTGCAGATTAGGGCCAGCCCCATGGATGCGCCGTTGGTGATGAACAGGCCGTCGGGGTCCACCGTGCAGCCGTAGGCTGGGCTAAGCGCCTGTGCCAGCGCCTGGCGCAGGCCCACGTCCCCTTGCTCGGTTCCATACTGCAGGATGGTAACCTCGTTCCGGGCAAAACACTGTTCCGCTGCCCGGCGGATGCGCTCCAACGGCAGTAGATCGAACTGCGGATCGCCCACCCCAAGGTCGATCACGCCCGGTGGGATGCGGATCTGGGTGCTTTGCAGTGATTCAATCATCGGTTATCATTCGTGTTTTTGTGAAGGATGCTCCTCAAACGCTTACTGTTTCTCCCTGGGAGATTCCTCCCGGCCTGCTCCGTTTCATGCTGAACAGCCAGGAAAGCTTGATCACCCCCTGAATTATATCGGGCAAAAGGCCAACCAGCATCAGGATGCTGATGTCGGTAAGCATGGTAAACATGGTGGTGACCTGATAGGTCAGGTTGAAGCGGTAGCCGAAGAAGGTCTTAGCCAGGATAAAAACTGTGCTAAAAATGACGGTCGGGATCAGGAAGTTCACCGCCACGTCCCAGGCTCGCTTCGCCGGTGTCCAGCCCTGAACACGGTCTCTCCACCTGCGCAGAGCCAGGAAATTCCGGGTGTGGAGCGCCAGCAGGAGGAGGACGAAACCCAGCAGGGCCCATCCGATTGTCCTGGTCGATGGACCCTGCTTCGTTGACGGGGCTTGCCCGCCGAGCGCGATAGCCGATACACCGGCGTACATCTGTTCGGCGGAAATATAGTGGTCGATTAAGTACCCCTGGTTGATCAGCAGTACGATCCCCAGATCTTTTTGTGGATACAGATCGACATAAGTTTTGAAAGTTTCGTTCGCCCCTCCGTGAAAAATATGGCCCGGCTCTATGAACCAGCCCATGCCATAGCCTTGAACCGGCGTGTGCAGCTTTCTCACCCACTCTCTGCTCAACAGTTGCTTGCCATCGTAGACTCCATTGTTATTCATAGCAATGGTGTAATGTGCCAGGTCTTCAGCCGTGGAGGTAATAAAGCCGGCGCTCAATTGGTATGTGAGGTGCGGCTGGGAGCGGGGTACGGTGAACCCGAAGAAGCGGCTGTATCCCTGGGAGAGGCCGTTCTCC
>CAYMLG010000028.1:59817-61812 GCA_964391195.1 uncultured Anaerolineaceae bacterium
GCGATGCTTCCGCATCGGCTATGCGGAACCAGGGAATATAAGCCTGCACCGGGGCGTTCAGCTCGATTTTCCCCTGTTCGGCGAGTTGGGCGACCGCGGTCGCGGTGAGTGATTTGCTGTGCGATCCGATGTACATCGGCGTTTGGGCGGTCATGGGGCGGCCGCTTCCAGCCGTCCCATAACCTTTGAGATACACGATTTCCTCGCCCTGGGTGATGGCGAGCGAGACCCCTTTCAGACCGTGTTTTTTCATCTGTGCGTTGATATACCGGTCAATTGCCGGGAAATCGATTGAACCGGCTGTGGGCGCTATATCTCCGGCCAGGGCCTCCACCCGTTCTTTGATCCCCAGGAGCATACCGCGTTCCATGATAAAAACGCCGGGATGGATAAGGGTCCAAAAGCCGCCGGTCATCATCGTCCGGGTGCGCAGAATCAGCCGGGTCGTCCCATCGCCCTGTGGTTCGAGGACGAACTGCCATAGATCCACCCATTTGCCGTCCTCCTGGTGGCCCATCACCACGGCGCGGTCCGGCTCGATCAGCGCCACGATGTAAGGCGGCGGCGCCGGTTCGTTCGGGCACATCTTGACTTCGTCGCCCACTTTCAGGTCTTGCCATTCGGGATGAATGCGGTCGGCGTTCACCAGCGGGCAGTTGAGCAGGTGAGTTTCCAGCCAGGTATAGCTGTACATGCCACCTTTTCCTGCGCCCAACTGCACGATCCAGGGGTAGATTTGTTCAGGCGAAGCGTAGATAGTCACCGCGCGATTGACGAAACTGGCCGGTTCGGGCACCAGCTCGTCCCCCGGGAAAGCAGCGTTGATTTCCGCCTGTGTGGCCCCCCAGCGATCCATCCATGGAGTGAGCAAGGCAACGAGCACTCCGCACCCGATCACCAGACCGATCACGATCAAGAAAACTCTCATCACCTTCTTCATTGGATCCTCCTCCAAATCGATCCGAACAAAGCAGCAGGCGAGCAGCACTTGGGCGCATATGGAGACAGCCACCCACATCCCTGGCCATACAGATCACGATATTGAACGATCAGTTGAAAAGAGTAATAATCTACCCCAATCATAGCAGGATTATCGACATGGCGCATCAGCCGATTGATGAGTATTTCTCTCCCTCGTTTGAGGGATGCGCTGCTTCCCTTAAAGTGCTGTTATCTTGGAAAACTGCTATCGCTTAAGGATGCCAACGATGAAATTCGCCGGATATTATGTAGAAATAGTACAATAATGCTTTGAACAATGTATAAGGTGGGGTAAATGAATGTACGATATTCTTGATTTCCTGGAATGTGCCCCGGGCCGGCCTGGAGTTCGCCATTTGAACCGCCTGATCCATGCCTACGTTCGTAAGGTGCCCTGGGAGAGCGCATTCCGCATTGCTAAACGGGCTGAGACGCCCGAGACCGCCCAATGCCCGCGCTATCCGTATGAATTCTGGCGCGATGCGATGACTTCGGGCGGCGGCGGCACCTGCTTTGAAAGCAATTATGCCTTTTTCGATCTGCTGAAGAAGCTTGGATATTCGGGGTATTTAACGGTGAACGATATGGGGGATGAGATCGGCTGTCACTCGGCCATTGTAGTCGAAGTGGACGGGCGGAAAGTCCTGGTGGATGTCGGCATCCCTCTGCAAACAGTTCTGCCCTTCGGCCCCGATCGCCTCACCCGCCGTACCACCTGGCTGCACACCTACACCGTCCGCCCGGACGGGACAGGCCCACCTGGCGAGCGCTCGCATAACCTCTATCAAATCGAGCGTTCCCACCACCCGATGCGCAACATCTATACTCTGCTCGATAAACCGGTGCCCGGGGCTGAGTACCGGAAGGTAATGGAGCAAGATTATGGGGAAGGGGGTTTGTTCCTTGACCGGGTGATTATTGTTAAAGTGATCGGCGACCGCTTATGGCGTTTCAACAGCCAGGAGACCCCATACCGCCTGGAAGCGTTCACCCGCGGGGAGAAGCAAGAGTACC
>CAYMLG010000029.1:0-7189 GCA_964391195.1 uncultured Anaerolineaceae bacterium
ACCTGAAGATTTGCATCAGTCTGGTCTTGATGGCCTTCCTCGTCGCGGCCTGCGGCGGAGAGGTTTCCCCTGAGGTAAACAGCACCCCCGTCGAAGAACCGCGGCCCGCCTCCACCCATGGACCGGCTCTCGGGACCTCAGTGGAGCCAACAGAAGTGTCCGCCACCATGACCGCCTGTTTGCAGCAGGAGCAGCAGGAGATCGCGATGGGGATCGCCAGTCAATTCGAAGTGGAGTACGACCAGGTGATGACCTGGTTCTGCACCGGGCACAGCTATGAGGATATCCTCCTGGCGCTTGAGTCGAGCCAGGGCACGGATTATAGCGTGGACGACCTGCTGGCGATGATCGACCAGGGGAACACCTGGGATCAAATCTGGGAACAGATCGGATTAGTCGAGTGAGTGCGCCTCCGGCTCCATGGCCGAGGCCCAGTTTGACAATACTGCTTATCAATCAATTTGGAAGGAGGAACGTTTATGAAACGGATATTTGCTGCCTGCCTGTTTGGACTGCTGCTGGCCCTGCTCGTGATCCCGGCAGCACAGGCTCAAAGCGAGGGTCCGGATGGTACCGTAATCACCGGGATTGTGGTCTCGGTCGATGATGCCTCCGGAACCTTCGAACTGCAGATCAAGTCGGATGTACGTATGACCATCTACTTCGCGGAAGGCGTTGACCGTTCGGCAGTCGTCGTTGGGGCAACGGTGGCTGTAGACGTATACATCGATGAAAACGGCCGCCTGATCGCCACCCGCATCTCTGTCGAAGGCAATGATCCCGATCCTACTGTGGAAGTAACCCCCACGATCACCACCACACCCGTGGTGACCGCCACGCCCGTGCCCACCACGACCCCCGTGATCACCAGCACGCCCGTGGTTACCAGCACCCCGGTCATCACGGCAACCCCGGAGATCACTACCACGCCGGTCGTCACCACTACGCCTTTCACGAACAACGGCGCTTATTGCCGAGACCTGGAGCGCCAGCATCCGGTCGGTTCTCGCATTGCCAACACCTACGATGTGCCCTACGAAGAGGTCATGGGCTGGTTCTGCCGCGGCCAGGGCTTTGGTGAAATCATGCTCGCCCTCCAAACCGCTCAATTGTCGGAGGACCTTACTGCCTCCGACCTGATCGACATGAAGAATCAGATCGGCGGTTGGGGCCAGGTCTGGCATGAGCTGGGGCTGGTCAAGGAAAAGGGACAGGCTGAGCCACCCGCTTACGGCAGAAACAAGAAAAACCAGCCCACCGCCACCCCTGTGCCTGGCGGCGAAATACCTGAGGCCACGCCTGAGCCCACCCTGGAATCTGGAGAAGAAGCCTCTGAGGCGGACCGCCCCGGCAACAACGGAAATAAGGGCAATAACGGCAATAACGGCAACAATGGCAACAATGGCAACAACCGGGACAAGAACAAGAACAACCCGGGCGCTGGCAATTCCGGACCGGCCCCAACCATTGGCCCCGGCGATCAGGACACCGGCCAGCAGTCCCCGGCGGAAAACCCCGGCCCGCCTGGACAGCAGAAGGACAAGAAGAATAAGAAGCCGAACCCCGGCAAAGGGAACGGAAAGGGAAAGCCCTAGGAATCCGGCCTGATGGCCATCCGGATTAACATTGCAGCAGGCGCCGCATCGTGGATCACGCTGCGGCGCCTGTTCGATTTCAAACCCAGACCGCACTGCCCTGTATTGCCTTTCTTTCACATCTTCGGTATAACTGCATATGTTCGGTATAACCGATTACGATCATTTATAATGAAATAGGCCATCATCGCCTCTACACGAAGCAGGCTGTGAAGTGAGAATTAAGTACCTGGATAGGGGGAGAGATGATAGGGAACGAATATGATGAAAAGAAGGTTATATCAATGGTTGGGGATCCTGGCACTATTGTTGAGCGCTTGCGCTCAGGGCGGATTGCCGGGCACTACTCAGGCGCTAACGCCCGAAGCAGACACCGCCATCGCACCGACAGAAGCGCCCGCCCCCACGCAAATATCCCCCGGCACCGCCAGCCCGGAGCAGACAGAGGAACCCACGCCCATGAGAACTGGTTTACCCGCCCCAATCCCCGATGAGGCCGCCGCGGCGGTAGAAGCGGCCCAACAGGTCGTAACCACAGCCCTCGACCTGCCTCCCGAACAGGTCCGGGTCGCCCAGGTGGAAGCAGTTAACTGGCCGGATGCATGCCTGGGCGTTCACATACCGAACCAGGCTTGCGCGACCGCCATCACGCCCGGCTACCGCATCGTGTTGGAGACGGAAGGCCGGCAGTACGAGATGCACACCGACCAGACCGGGGGCGTCGTACGCCGCGCCACCCTCGGCATGGAATGGACGCGAGAAGGTGGGATCGCCGGATTCTGCGATAAGCTCTTCGTTTATCTGCCCGATCAGGTGTACGGCGCCTCCTGCACCCCTGGCGGGATGCTGTCCGATGGCAGCCTGCCGGTGATGCTCTCCGCAGACCAGTTAACTCAGTTCCGGACCTGGCTCCAGGAATACGGCGAAGTGCAGATTGTGCGAAAAGATCCGGCGAAAGCGGACGCCCTGGACATTACGTTCACGCTCCACGGATTCGGCCAGGGCCAGCCGGATGAAGCCACCCAGCAGGAGATGATCAGCTTCGCCCAAACCCTCTTCGGCCTGCTGGGTCAGAGCTGACCTGCCGGGGCACTGTTAGGGAACAAACGCGGTCAGCCGGGGCGAGGATGATCACCCCGGCTGACTGTATCATTGATCCGCCTCCTTAACGCTATGTAGCGCAATCCATGGAGCGCACGCTACGGGGCGCAGTGATTTTGCGTCTCCACGTTCGCCAGTAGATCCTGGTTCAGGTTAGCATAGGCCGTGTCTCTGCCCGGCCCGCCGTCCACTTCGTCCACCTGCCCGTCGTCTGAGGCTGGGTCGCAGGCCAACCCGCTGGCGTATATGCGGTCGTTGCCGTTCTCACCGTACAGCATATCCGCCCCGCCTTCCCCGGCGATCGTGTCATTGCCGTCACCGCCCCGGGCTGTGTCATTACCGTCTCCGCCGAGGATGGTATCATTGCCGGCCCCGCCGTCCAGGATGTCATCCCCCTCACCGCCGGACAGGGTATCGTTCCCGGTCTCGCCATACAACTCATCCGCCCCGCCTTGCCCGGACAGGTTGTCGTTGCCGGGTCCGCCGCGCAGGATGTTGTCGTAATCGTCGCCAACCAGCGTATCCGAGAAGTTGGATCCGGTCAGGTCTTCGATCGCCACCAGGGTGTCGGAGCCGTGGCCGCTTGCCTGGCCGGTCTCCAGGTTGGCGGTGACGCCTCCTGGCAGGTTGGCGGTGAACAGGGCTTCATCGCGGCCCTCGCCTCCATCGATCCGGTCGTTGTGCGCCCCGCCATAGAGCTGATCGTCGCCCGCTCCCCCGAGGAGCGCCGTACCGCTCGGGGCTGAGCGCGCGTCCAACACATCCGCCCCTGCGTGACCGCGCAGCCGGAAGGCAGTCGACCCGGGCTGCGCCGGGAAGGCCTGGCCGTTCAGGGCCACCGATCCGTTTGCGCCAACGACCAGGCTGTCGTCCTGCGCCGTCCCATGGGCGAAGACATACCCGCCCGAGCGGTAAACGCCCACGAACGAGGCGGAGTTGTTTTCTTCATCTGTCTCCATCAGGCTGCCCGCCGGGTCGGCGACCGCCAGCAGGAAGTATTCATCGTCCGTCTCCTGCGCTTCACCCACCAGGTTGATGTCCGTCCCCAGGGTGAAGGTCCGGGTGTGGCTGCCGTGGGCCAGGTCCGCGGCTTCGGTGATCGTCACCGTGGCCAACACCTCGTCCCCCGGGTCAAAGCCGCTGTCCGCCGAGCGGAAGAAGCCCAACACCAGCGAGTCCACCGTGCCCGTGATCGTGTAATCCACTTCCACCGTATCTACGCCGTTGCCTGAGCGGAAAGCGTTCACCGTTACATCATCCTCAGCCTGAGCGGCCTGCGTTGTGAACGTCCAGGTGACCGGGGAGAGCTGCAGGTCGCCTACAACATCCACCGCGCCGCTCACGGTGACCGTGTAGGTCGCGCCCGGCGCCAGCGGGGCATCCGGGGTGAACGTCACCGTGTCGCTCGCCGCCTCGTAGCTGAACTGCCCGGACGTCTCTCCTGCCGGGCTGCTCACGGTGAACCGGGTGTTGTCCGGCATCTCCTGGTTCCAGCTCACCGTCACCACTGAGTCAACCGGTACATCCACCGCTCCCGCCTCAGGAGTATGGGCGGTGACGATCGGGTCCCGCCAGTTCTCCACGGTGAGATTCACAACCTGCTCGCCGCCCGTCCCGTAGGACACGGACAGCGTGCGGTTGGGGATCTCAGTGTTCCCATCCGCTTCTTTTTCCACGCTCTCCCAGTTACCGCGGGTGAACTTGAATTGGATCTGGGACCCATCCAGGATTTCCAGGGTCTTTGTCCAATGGGTGGCATCCACCTTGGTCATCGCTCCCGCCGCAGCGCCGGGGTCCCAGACCGGCAGGCCCGGGATCTCCCCGGCGATATAAACCGTGGCCTCTGCCGGGGTGGAAGCCGGGACGGTAAGATTGAAGGTCACCTGCACCAGGCGCGGTTCGGCGGTCCCGGTGATCGGGTCCGACGGGCCCGAGCGGTTGAAGCTGGTGTCGAAGGCCAGGAGATAGTAAGTGTAGCTTTCGAAGGCCTCCACACTGGTATCGGTGTAGGACGTAACACCGGCATCCACCCGGGCGATGCGCTCGAAATCCGCCATCCCGTCCGGCCGGCGGTACACCTCGTATCCGGACAGGTCCGCTTCCGTGTTGGCATCCCATGCCAGTTGGATGCTGCCGGTTGATGTGTTGGCTATGCGCAGATTCTGCGGAGCGACCGGCTCATCCGTGTCGCTGCTCGGATTCACCACCAGCACCCCCGCCTGATCGGCAGAGTATGGCGGCCCATCCAGGTCCGTGTAGAACCAACTCGCCCCGTTGTCCGCGCTCCAGCGGGTGGTGTAGGCGAACGTACCCACCTGGTCAGGGAGCAGGCTGCCCACATACTCATCGTTGTTCCCCGCTTCTACGTTGAACACCATTTCGCTCCACTGCCAGCTCGCCTCGCTGGGCGCCTCATCGGCCGGCCCCCAACCCACCTGAGCCTGGATCCCGCCCACCTGTCCGGCGGTGGTGTCCGTTGCTCCGGCGATGTAGATCTGGCCGTAGATGTTTTCCGTCGGCTGCACGGCGCTGATCGTGTGCGCGATGGACGGCGGCCACTGCAAGTTGTACCAGGCCGCGCTCAGATCGAACTGCGGCACGGCCAAGACTTCGTTCGAGCGCTCGCTCTCCAGCCCGGTCGCATCGTCCCGGCCGGTGACCACGTAGTAGTAGCGGGTCGAATTTTCCAGCCCGGTGTCGGTATAACTCGTGCCGGTGGTGTTCGCCACGAACTCATACCCCCCGCCGGACAGCCGGCTGCGGTACACATCGTAGCTGCTCGCTCCCGGCGCCTCGCTCCAGTTGAGATCCACCTCACCCTGGCCGGCCGTGGCGCTGAGATCGGTCACCGCCTGCGGGTAAGAGGCGATCGCCGAGTCCAGCACCAGCACCGCCCCGCCGTTTGCCGGCACGGTGAGCGACAGTTCACCGGAACCGCTCGCGGTGACTGTAGCGCCATCCAACACGCTGTCGAACTGCGCCCCATACGGCAGGTAACCGCCCAACTCCAGGGTCACCGCCTGGTCATTGTCATTCTGATTTACGATGACCAGCGCTGCATCGCTGAAATCGGACATGCGCCGCCCGTAAGCGTAAACTCCGCTGGCGTCATCCGCCAGCTGCGGGTCGAAGCTGCCCGTCCGCAGCGCCGGGTGGTCGTGGCGGGCGGCGATCAGCGACCGGTAATAATCGCGCAGTTCGTCCTGCCCCGCCTGGCTCTGCAAGTGAGTGTAGAACGGCGTTCCCGTCTCGTCCAGCCAGGGGTAGGGCTGGCGGTTGTACGGGTCGTCCTGCCAGGTGGAGCCGTCGTGCGCCACCGGGCCCACCAGGCCCACCTCGTCTCCATAGTAGATGGTCGGCGCCCCGGGCAGAGTCATCTGCAACAGGAGCACGCCCTTCAGACGTTCGATCGCTTCACTCCAGTCGTAGTTCGGGTCTTCATACAGTGCCGGGTTGTTGGCCCCGGTGTTCGGATCGAGCATGAACAGCGGGCGGTTCGTATCGTGGCTGCCGAGCAGGTTCATCATCGCATAAAACGCCTCGGGTGCGTAGCGCTCCTGCCAGTTCCGCAGTCGCTCGTCAAGCTGCGAAGGGCTAAGCGGGGTGAGCGTGCCTGCAGAACTGCCGCTGTTGTGATCGTTGTCCACGAACTCCGTGTCGCGCCAGAAGCTGAGCATCGCCGAGCTGTACTGGTAGTTCATCGTGGCGTCCCACTCACCGCCGATCGTCCATGAAGTGGCGTTCCCCCACTCCTCGCCGACGATGTACGCCTCCGGGTGTTCGGCGCGGACCGCCGCCCGGAAGCCTTCCCAGTAGTCGTTATCCGGGCTGTTCACCTGCCCCTGGTCGACATCCCCGCCGACATCCAGTCGCCAGCCATCTGCGCCCTGGCGCAGCCAGTAGCGCGCTACCGAATCGACGCTGTCCCAGATCAGTGCGCGCACTTCTGGGTTGGCGGAGTTGAGCTTTGGCAGGCTGTCGAAGCCAAACCAGCTTTCGTAGTTCGCCCCCTGCGGGGTGCCATCCGAGCCCGCGCAGGCCCCCGTGCCCGGGGTCACATCGGTGAAGAAGTACCAGGCGCGGTACGGCGAAGCCGGGCTTTCGCAAGCGCCCACCTCGGCGTAGCGCCCGTAGCGGTCGAAGTAGATGCTGTCGGATGAAGTGTGGTTGAACACCCCGTCCAGGATGATCCGCATCCCCCGGGCGTGCGCCTCGTCCACCAGGGTGTGGAAGGTGTCCAGATCCCCGAAGTCCATGCTGATCAGGCTGTAATCGGTGGTGTCGTACTTATGGTTGGAGGGTGATTCGAAGATCGGGTTGAGATAGATGGCCGTGATCCCCAGGTCGTCCAGATAATCAAGCTGGTCGATCAGTCCTTGCAGGTCGCCGCCGTAGAAGTTCTTGCTGTACGTGCCCGGGCAGTCATTCGCATCGCGAGGATCGCAGATCGGGGTGTTCCACTCGGTATCGTTCGAGCGATAAATCGTGCCGGG
>CAYMLG010000029.1:7289-27537 GCA_964391195.1 uncultured Anaerolineaceae bacterium
ACGCTGCTGGCCGGGATGGTCGCTTCCCACCATTCGTAGGTGCCATCGTTGTACGCGCTGCTCATCGGCAGCAAAGTCTCCACGTTGGTGCGGTCGTTGTACACCCGCAGTGTGGCCGAGGTCAGGTCTCCCGCCGCCGAGCGCAGGCGGAGAGTCACCGGGGTGCCAGCTGGCACAGGACCGGTCGGGTTGCGGTACAGCCCATCCCGGCTGTTGTGGCCCAACTGGTCCCACCAGATGTCGTTATCATGGCCCGCTCCTGGCCCGCCCCCGCTGGTGGAATCTTGCACCACGTTGGTATCACAGTTGTAGCGGAAGGTGACCTCTGTTGGTTCGCTCAAGTTGATGGTCACATTGTCGCTCGGATAGCTGGTCGTCCAGGCTTCGTCCCTGGCGACCTTGTACATCCAGGCGCCGGCAGGCAGTTCGGCGGTGAACTCGTACCAGCGGTCGCCGTCAGGGTCGGTCATCCAGCTCACCAGGCTGTCCGGCGACCAATCGGCCCCGCCCAGCTCGCTCTGGAAGTCCCCGGCAACCGTCGCAATGCACTGGTTGAGGCTGTCATGCACCAGGTGATCGCCTGGGCGATAGTAGAAGTTTATCGCTTGTCCGGAAGCTACCCCGCTGAGGGCGACGTCGGCCGGCGGGTAGGCGGTATCCCAGTTCTGGTCTTCCACCACTTTGTAAGCCCAGTCCCCAGCCGGGATCGAGGCAGTGGTGAATTTCCACACCCCGTCCTGGTTGTCATCGGTCATGCGGGTTGTCCCATCGGACGGATCCCAGTCGTTCCCGCCCAACTCGGAGCCGAAGCTCCCCGCCACGTTGATGAATTTCTCGCTGAGGGAATAGCGAACGAAGGCCGACAGGCGGGTGGTATCACCGCCGAAATCCGGGGTTGTATAGGCCACGTTCGGGTCGGAAGGCACGCTGTCCTGGGCGTGTCCATCCCCCCCGGTGGTGAACAGCTCGAGGGCGACCGTCGCCGGCGGCGGATTCCCCAAGATGCTCTTCGGGATGGCGTACTCTATCCAATCACCGGCCGCCCCATACGCCTGCTGCCCGCCGAGCGAGATCAAGGTCGGATAATCCCAGCCCGACCCGTTCCAGGTCGTGAGCTGCGCCGCCTCGATCGTATCCGTTCCGCCATCGTGCCACACGTACAGCGCGAACTCCGGCCGGTGCTGGCTGACCGCCGTGATCGCTCGCCCCCAGGGGTCGGTCGTCCCACCCGAACCGGGGATACCGTCGATGTCGATATACAACCCGTAAGCCATACCCCAGTCGGATGCGGAGGCATCGAAGCCAACATACAGGTTCGTGGCGTCATCCAGCACGTACAACCCCTGCAGATCGAGGTTGGTTTCCGTCATATCTCCGGCCGGGTCGTTCGCCACCGGCGCTCCCCAAACCGCATCTTTAACGCCGTCGATCACAGGAGTACCAGAGGCGGCCTCCCCGGGTTGGATTACCGGGACGACCAGGCTGAGAATCAGAAATAAACTCCACAGAACCCGCCAATGCCGGGAAACCAAACGAGTCATTTCGCCATCCTCCCTAATTTTTTCTTTGCTTTTCGAAAAACTGAACGTATCGAAACCCACCTGGATTGTGCCTGATTATTGTACCAAGCTTTTCCACCCCTCAATATACACCGGTATTACCATGCTCCGCCACACATTCGTAGAGGCACGGCGGCAACATGGATCAATGAATACCGAGAATTCATCCGCCGTGCCCCGCCCGCGCAACCGAAAATCCTCCAACCTACAAACGATCCCGCCCCTCCCCCTGTCATCCCGGGCGACCGCACTCTGGTCGCGATCCATTGCCAGATCCGTTCAATCCGCTCCCCAAATCCGTTTTCAGTAATCCGTCACCACCTCACCGCCGTGTCCCTGACTATGGTCACAACATATGCCAACCGGGGGACACGGCGGAAAGGTTTATGGTTGTCTGGCTTTTACTACACCCGTGGCACCCACCCAATAAAAACCCCTCCGCCATGAACGTGCAGCCCAGCGGAGGGGTCCCAAGTCGCGGGTGGTAGTATCCAATACCCGCAATTTGCAGTTCAAAATTGAAATCTCTGTGTTCTCTGTGTACTCGGTGGTGAATCCGGTCAATCGACCGTCAGCGTCTTGCTCAAATTGCGGGGGAAATCGGGATCGAAACCGCGCTTCAGACTCAGGTGATACGACAGGAGCTGCAGCGGCAGGATCGACAGGACGGCGTTCAGGTGCTCCCCGGCTTGCGGCAGGGTCACCACCTCATCCGCGTTCGCCTGCAGCCGGGGGTCATCCTCCGCAATCGCAATCGCCCGCCCACCGCGGCAAGTCACCTCGTTGATTCCGCTTACGATCAGCGGGACGTCCGCCGGCCCGGAGACGAACAGCACCGGGTACTCATCCGTCACCGCCGACAGCGGCCCATGTTTGAATTCGGTGGAGAGCATCCCCTCGCAGTGGGCGTAAGTGATCTCCTTGAGCTTCAGAGCCGCTTCCAATGCGACCGGATAAGTATAGCCATACCCAAGACAGTACAAATCATCCCACCCGGCCAGCGAATCCACCAGTTTTACCACCTGGGGTTCCGTCTCCGCCAGCGTCTGCCGCATCAGTTCGGGAAGGCGCTCCAGTTGGGAAGTGTCGTGTCCCCCGAGGCGTAGGGCCAGGTACAGGAAGGCCAACACCTGGTTGGTGTACGTTTTCGTGGCGGGCACGCTGATCTCATACCCGCAAGCCAGCGGCAGATATTGCTCGCTGACCCGCATCAGGGTCGAACCAATGACGTTCACCAGCCCGTAGATGCCCATGCCCTTTTTCTGAGCGGCTTCGATGGCGTTCAGCACATCCTTCGTCTCGCCGCTCTGGCTGACGAAAATCCCCATGTCCTCAGCCCCCACCGCCGGTGCGTACTGGGCGATGAACTGTGGCGCCAGCACCGGGATCGCCACCTTGCCCGCCAATCGCGACAGGAAGACCGATCCCAGCAAGCAGGCGTGGTAGCTGGTCCCACAGCCTATGAGGAACAAGTTCGGCGCGAAGGCCATCCGGTCCACGATCGCCTGAACAGCTTCCGAACGGTCTAGCAGGTGCAGCAGTTCCCCGGCCACAACCGGCTGCTCGTGGATTTCCTTGAGCATGAAGTGCGGGTACCCGCCCTTCTGCGCCGCTTCCATGCTCTCGGTGACCGTTTCCGGTTCGCGCTGGATCAGCGTTCCATCCTCTACCCGGCGCAGCTCAGCGCCGCCGGCCCACAGCACCGCCACCTCTCCGTCGTAAACGCGCAGCACTTTGCGCGTCAGCGGCAGGATCGACGGCAGGTCTGAGGACACGCAGCTAAAATCTTCGCCCAACCCGACGACCAACCCGGACCCCTTCTTCAATGCGTACAGACGATCTTCACCCACCCGGCCGATGACGAAGGCATAATCGCCCGCCAGGTCCCGGTGAGCCCCGGCGATCGCCTCCAGCCAGTCGCAGCCGCGGTCCAGGTAGCGCTCCACCGCGTGCACGCACGATTCGCCGTCGTTGGTCGAGCGCACGGTCATCCCTTCCGCGATGAACTGCTCCCGCAGTTCGACATTGTTGACCACGTTCCCGTTGTGGGCCCCTACCAGGTCGCCGTCCGAATCCAGGTGGGGCTGGGCGTTCACCTGGGAAGGAGCGCCGAAGGTCGCCCAGCGCAGTTGCAACATACCGCGACTGCCCTTCATCTCGCCGAACCCCAGGCGGCTTGCCACTTCGTCCACCTTGCCTACGTCTTTCCTCAGATCGATCGTCCCATCCTGGTGGATGGTGGCGCAGCCTACCGAATCGTACCCCCGGTAGGACAGTCTCCGCCCGGCATCGGTCAAGATGGGGCCCAACTCCTGCTCTGCTTTGGTCACAATCCCGAAGATCCCGCACATAGCCTGTTCGCTTCCGTCCTTTCAAGTTCTCTTATGTTGTTGGAAATGGGGCTGTCCCGGCGTCTGAAGCCGGACCTTCCCCATTATACAGGCTGATCCCATTTTCGGGGACGCGCGGAAAAGATAAGCCCCCGGCCCAATTTCCACCGGCCGGGGTAAAATTCAACTGTAAATGACCAGTTCCAGGGAGGTTTCCATGAAAGTGCTCTTCATCGGCGGCACCGGCGTGATCAGCTCCGCCTGCTCCGCCTTGGCGATCGAACAGGGCATCGATCTATTCTTGCTAAACCGGGGACAAAGCTTCCGCCCCGCGCCACTGGGGGCGCGTCTACTTCAAGCCGATATCCACGATCCCCAGTCCGTTCGCCTGGCATTAGGCGACCAGCGCTTCGACGCGGTTGTGGACTGGATCGCCTTCACCCCCGACCAGGTCGAGCGGGATATCGCCCTGTTCCAGGGCATCACCCGCCAGTATGTCTTTATCAGTTCCGCCTCGGCCTACCAGACCCCGCCCGCCGCTTTGCCGGTCACCGAATCCACCCCGCTCTCCAACCCGTACTGGGAGTACTCGCGCAATAAGATCGCTTGCGAAGATGCGCTGCTGGCCGCCTACCGGCAGATGGGCTTCCCTGTGACTATCGTCCGCCCTTCTCACACCTACGACCAGACCATGCTCCCTGCCCGTGGCGGCTACACCATCATCGACCGCATGCGTAAAGGCAAGCCCGTCGTCGTCCATGGGGATGGCGCCTCGATCTGGACTCTGACCCACCACCGCCACTTCGCCCAGGGATTCAACGGGCTGCTCGGCAATCCCCAGGCGGTTGGGCAGGTCTTCCACATCACCTCAGACGAGTGGCTGACCTGGGACCAGATCTACACCATGATCGCCCACGCAGCCGGCTGTGAGCCCGACCTGGTCCATCTCCCCTCCGAGATCATAGCAGCTTACGATCCGGAGTGGGGCGCCAGCCTGCTAGGCGACAAAGCCCACAGCATGATTTTCGACAACACCAAAATCAAGCGCTTCGTTCCCGGCTTCGACAACGCCTTCATCCCCTTCGCCCGTGGGGTCGAGGAGATCGTGGCCTGGTATGACGCTGATCCACAGCGCCAGGTGATCAATCAGGACTTTGACCGGCTTCTGGATCGACTGGTCCTGGCTGCGCGCTCGGCTCGTCCCTAGCCTCAGCCTTCAGCGCCGCATTCTGTGGGGGCATAACCGGCCGGTATACGGCTAAGTTCCAGGCTGGGACTGCTGAGCCGCGGTTGATCCGCGTCCAGGCGACGATCAGCGCGGAGCCAAGCAGGATCGCGAGCAGGCCGATCAGCCCGGCTTCCGGTCCGAAGGCCCCGCCGGTCCATACCTCTGGGCCGCGCTGGACGATCTCGACCAACGTGAACCCGGCCTGGCCTCCCGAGACCGGGAACCCAAACACATTCCCCTGGAAGAAGTTCCAGGTCAGGTGCAGCCCCAGCGGGATGGCGAGTTCTCCGGTGAGCAGGAACCCCAGCCCCAGGAACAGTCCGGCAACCATCAGATAGAAGGTGCTCACCAGGCTCGCGTTCGGGTTAGCGAAGTGCAGCAGCCCGAATATGGAGGAGGTGAACGCATATGAGATCAGCAGACCCGCCCGCGGTCCCAGCCAGCGCAGATTCATCCCCTCGGCGAAGTTGCGCATCATATAACCCCGCGAGACCAGTTCTTCCTGGACCGATACCAGGATGAACTGCGCCAGGGCGACTGCCATCCCCACCAGAAATGGGGCGCTCGAGCCACCGGTCGAGCGGTACCCGGTCACCTCCACCCAACCCAGGAGGCGCTCCACCAGAAAAATCAGCCCCATGAGAACACCGCCCAGCGCCATGCCGAAGGCCAGGTCCAACCACCATTTCCGGTCGAGATGGAAGCCATAATCGGAAAACGGGCGGCGATCTACCCACCGGGCAATCAGGCGATAGAGCAGCACGAATACCAGCGCAGACCCAAGGAAGAAGAACACCGGGGCAAAGGAGATACCGGCCTCCATCAGCCCGGCGGTGACGAACTGGAGCAGCGCGCTGCTCAATATATAACCGGCAGCCAGCAGGAGCAGATGGGCAATAAAACGCCATCCAGCCCTCAGCCGTCGCTCGTCAGGGTTGTAAAATAGGGTCAGGATAGGGTTCATAGATGCACCTATTGTTGAAATGGAGAGGATATAATTAGTCCAGTATTTGGACAATACCTGGATATGCGCGGCGACAGAGACGGTGCCCGAGTGGACCACCATCCGGCTTACCCCTCGATCTCTGAATTGCATAAAAGCCGGGCAGGTAAGTATACCGCATTCCACAGGTGGGATTGGATCAATGATTGACTTAATTGCTTTCGATGCTGACGATACCTTATGGCATAACGAAAACTTATACGCTCAGGGAGTCGAGCGTTTCAACCGCATCCTTACCAAATACCCGGTCAAAGGCCCGGTCCTGGCCAGGCAGCAGGAGATCGAGATCCAAAACCTGCGCTACTTCGGCTATGGTGTGGCCGGCTTCGTCTTCTCCCTGATCGAAGCGGCCATCGAACTGACCGGAGGCGAAATCCAGGCCGCCGATATTCAAGACCTGATCCAGCTTTCCAAAGAAATGTTCTCCGCCGAGGTGGAGCTGTTCGAGCACACCGAGCCCGCCCTGGCCGCTCTCTCCCAGGCCTACCCTCTGATCCTGATCACCAAAGGCGACCTGCGCCACCAACAGGATAAAGTCGCTCGTTCCGGCCTGAAGCAGTATTTCCGTCGCATCGAGGTCGTCAGCGACAAGACTCCCGAGATTTACTCCGCCATCCTCGAGTCTTACCAGGTTCCGCCCTCCCGCTTCATGATGGTCGGGGATTCTCTCCGCTCCGATATCCACCCCGTATTAGCCATCGGCGGCTGGGCGGTCCACATTCCCAACCATACCGCCTGGGCTCACGAGCACGCCGAAATCCAGAAAGACGGCGCCCCGCGCCTCTTCGAGCTCGAGCACCTGGGTCAGCTCCCGGATTTGCTGCGCCAGATCGACGCCCCGGTTCCCCGCAGCGCCTGATCTCCCTTCCGGTGAGTCCGATTTCGAGAAACTAAATTGACAGGCTTGAATACTATACAGGATAGCGCCGTCTCCAACCCGTCCGCGGGCCCCGCCTCCTCTCGCCTGGAGCGCAGGTTGTTTCAAGCCGCCTGCCTGGCCTGGTTCCTGGTGACTGGGCTATCCATTTGGATTTATGCTGCCATCGTCCCCTCCAGCTTTTCCCGCATCCACTACAGCACCCCTATCTCGCAGGCCGTTCTCGACCTCGATTTTCTCCTCACCCGCAACAACCTGGTTTCCATCATCCTCGGGATCGAGTACCTGACCGATGGCATTTTTCTCATCATGGCCGCCATCCTCTTCACCCAGTTGGTGCTGCACGCCCGGCCCATCAACTGGATCGCCCTCTACGTCTCACTGCTGCTCGTCCTGCTCGTCCTGTACTTCAATCCGGTCGATGTCGATCCCTGGGCCTTACGCCCGCCCTGGGGCCGCATCCTCAGCCAGGTGAACCTGTTCTTCTCCTTACTGGCGGAAGTCGCGCTGGTCCTGTTCTTCTTCATCTTCCCCGATGGACGCTTCATCCCGCGCTGGACCCGTTGGCTGGCGGCCGTTGTCATCCTCTGGTACCTGCTGCCGGCTTCCTGGTTGCTTCCGGATATCCCCCGCCAGCCGGTGTTCCTGGCTCTCATCGCCGCCGGGGTGCTCGCCCAAATTTACCGCTTCCGCCAGGCCTCCACCCCGGTCAGCCGCCAGCAGACCAAATGGGCAGTCCTGGGCTTCTCCATGCTGATCCTGATGTGGGCCGGCCTGCTGATCTACGAACAGAGCCAGGAGATCGTGCCCGCCAGTGGCATCGAGTATGTGATCCTTGTCGAGGCCCGAAAGCTCGTCTTGCTGTTGGTCCCTTTCTCCCTGGGGTTCTCCATCCTGCGTTACCGCCTCTGGGAGATCGATTTCATCATCCGCCGCACCCTGGCCTACGCGCTCCTCACCCTCACCCTGGGCGTGATTTACTTCTCGTCAATTGTCCTGCTCCAGTGGGCCTCGCTGACTCTGCTGGGAAGGTCGCAGTCCAAACTGGCGACCGTGCTCTCCACCCTGATGATCGCCGCCCTCTTCCTCCCGCTGCGCGAGCGGGTGCAGCGCGGCATCGACCGCCGTTTCTACCGTCGCCGCTATGACTCCGAACGCGCGCTGGCCAATTTCTCTGCCGGCCTGCGCCATCAGACCGATCTGGAGCAGGTGAGCGCCCAGCTCCTCGGCGTGGTGGAGAGCACTCTCCAGCCCCGCCAGGCCAGTCTGTGGCTCAAATCCACGATACCCAGGAAAGATGAATAATCCTGGTCGTTTCAAAAGGAAGGTATTTGTATGGTAGATCAGAATACGAACGATAAAAGCAGTTCTTCAGCCCGAGAAGTTGCCACCCTGGCCGGTGGCTGCTTCTGGTGCCTGGAAGCCGTATACGATGAGATCAAAGGCGTCCAAGATGTGGTCTCCGGATATGCCGGTGGGCATGTAGAAAATCCCACCTACCAGCAGGTGAGCTCCGGCCGCACCGGGCACGCCGAAGTGGTGCAGCTGACCTTCGACCCGCGGGTCATCAGTTACCGGGAGATCCTGGAAGTGTTTTTCAGCATCCACGACCCGACGACCCCAAACCGCCAGGGCGCCGATATCGGGCCACAGTATCGCTCGGCGATCTTCTACCACACCCCGGAGCAAAAAGCCGTCGCCGAGCAGATCATCCGCGAGCTTGATGCCCAGCGCCTGTGGAAGAACCCCATCGTCACCCAGGTCGAGCCACTCGACCGGTTCTACCCGGCAGAAGACTACCACCAGGAGTACTTTGCCCGCAATCCGCTGCAGCCCTACTGCCGGGTGGTCATCGCGCCCAAAGTAGCCAAATTCCGCAAAGAGCACGTGGAGCGGCTCCGCCTCTGAGCACTTTCTGTGCGACTTAAAACCGGGCGCCCGGCGGATCATGTACGAACCACACCATCCACCGGACGCCCAACTCGCCACCTGCCATAATAATTAGGCCGGGTTCAATCGATCAGACCGAAGGCCCGGGCGATCAAATCCACGATGAATCCGGCGATCAGGCCCCCGGCCGCCCCACCCAGCGCGCCGGTCGCCAGCCAGACCACCGCCTGGCCCTCCGTCTGCGCCGCCACCCACAGCCCAAACTCGTTCGCCAGCAGGATCCCCTGCTCACCCAGCCCGGTGGAAGCCAGCCAGTTGATCAGGAACACCCCGCTGATGGCCGTCCACACCGCGCTCATCCCGGCCCAAATCCGCTCCCAACCATAGGGCGCGCCGGTCAGCCACAGCTTCTTCCCGATCGAATACCCGGCCCGGCCGCCGGCGAACAGCCCCAGGAAAAGCGGGAAGATCAGCATCCCAAACGGCAGGCTGAGCAACAGGCCGATCGCTGCGCCGGCCAATATGCCCACCCCCTGCCAGAAGTAGCTCCACCCGATCCGGCGTGAGACCCACAACCCAAAGCGGTAACCCGGCCTCCAACCGCGCAGCATCCCGCCGGCCGCGCCTCCCACCGCCAGGAGCGGCCCCCATTCCATTGGAAAGCCCAGGGCGCCGCTCGCCGCGGCCAGCAGGGCGCAAAGCGCCAGCCCTAACAGCGCTCCGCCGCCGCCGCCAAAAACCAGGCTGCGGCCGGTTTGTCGCCGGGCGGTGACCCAAAAGTTCCCCGCCGGTAAACCCGAGCGGCGGAGCGAGCTGGACGGTCGCCAGGGACGGGAACCCAGCCCCCAGGCGCTCTGCGAGCCGGCCCAGGTCGTCGAGGCTGCCGCGCCCCCTGGCCCGGAGGCCGGCTGGTTCTGCAGCCCGCGCAGCCATTGGAAGATTTGCAGCGCCTGGACCAGCGGCTGTGGGGCGCCGCGCCCCGGGGTCCCGGGGCCAGACGGGCGGGGCTGCCCGGATGAGCTTCCCGGTCGCGGTGGTTGGCCCTGCCCCCACCCGCCCCGGCTGCCTGTTCCCCCCGCTGCTCCGGGGTTTGGCCCGGAGCCCGAGCCTGGCGGATTGGGCCTGGCAGAGCGGACCTGGCTTAGAGCGTTTCGCATTGCCCAGCGGAAAATGCGCACCGAGAACGGCGGCGACGCCTGGCCCCGGCCTGCTCCGGCTCCTTGCCTTCCGCCTGCGGGCGACGGTGGGGGTGGAGCGGCGGCTGTTCCGGCTTGTGCCGGTCTGCGGCCTGTCCTATCCTGGGCAGGCGCCTCGCGGGCTGCCGGCCGTACCCCACGCCCTGCAGTTCCGGCCCTTCGGGTGCTGCGCCGGCAATCCGGGCACTCCGCCAGGTGGTTGGAAAAATAATGGCCGCGCCCGCAGGCGATCAGCGCTTTCTCTGCCTCGGCAATCGCCCGCTCCCAAACCGCCGGTTCGGGCCTCCGCTCCGGCGCCTGGTGCCCGTCGATAAAGCACTGCAGCACCAGGTCGGCCACCGCCGGGTGCAGGCGGCTCAGTTCCGGCCCGTTCTTCGGGGGTTGCACCGGATAAGGCGTGGTAGCCGAATAGGGGAAACAACCCATCGAGATGCGCGCTTCCAGCGGCGGCGGGTCCCCACTGCCCATCCATTGGGCGCGGAACGGATGATTCCCATCCATCAAGAGCTGGAAGATCAGCACACCCAGCCCAAAAGCGTCATGCTGCGGCTTGCGATACTCCTGTCCCAGCGCCTGGCCTTGCAGTTCGGGCGGGGTGTAGTCCGGTTTACCTACCGGACAGAAGTGAACCACCTTCCGCCCGTTCCGCTCCTCCTCTACCTGGAACGAATCGGTGTCGATCAGCGTCACCAGCGCGGTACTGGTCACCAATACATTGCTCTCGTTCAGGTCGCCGACTACATACCCGAAACGGTGCAGGGCGCCCAGCGCCGCGGCCAGATTACGCGCCACCCGGTGCAGGTAGCGCCGGTCGAACTTCGGCAGAGTCTCCGCCCGCAGCCGCGGATTGAACACGTGCAGGATTGGCGTCGCTTCCCGGATATGCGGCATGGTATAGCCCACGAACCGCCGGCTGGCCAGGCGCGGCGAGTCGTACAGCAAATCGGTGGGCCAGGCGAGAGAATCGTGTTTCAAGGATTGGGTGGGGTTCTCCGGAGGATGGGACACCATCCAGGTCAGCTTGGCCCTGTATTCCGGACGCGGGGCGCGCGTATAGATCTTCGCCAGCTCATCCGGCTGGCCGAGCATCTGGTAAACGGTCGCTTCCCCCCCTTGTCCGGCCGTTTCTCCCAAATGGATGCGTTTGCCCCTACTGGTGTATATTTCCATCCGATCTCACGGACCGGGCGAACTGTCCCCGGCTCCCGGTTTGAAGACCTGCGCGGGGGCCATCTCCCTCTCTGGGGTCCGCACTGCGAGCAGCAGCGATTTATCGTCATCGGTGCGAGCGCACACCCGCTCTGAAGTCAGAAATGCCCTCAGTTGGGCTTCGGCCCTTTCCTGCGCCTCTCCATCCCCTTCTCTGGCATCGAGCGCAAAGGTGAACAACGGTTGAAAGAACGGGCGGTGAGGTTGGTACGCTGGCAGTTTGAGCGCCAGGCGGGTGAGCCCATCGCTCATCATCGCCAGGCGGTCGAATGTCCCATAGATGGCCACGGTCTGCAGGTGCTCCAGGGCCTGATCCTGGGTGAGGAAATAGGTTTCGTTCGCGTATTCGCCCCGTTGAATCTGGGTCACCGCCTGCAGGTCGCCTTCCGCCTCACCGGCGACGACCACTCCATCCCCCAGTGCGCCCGCCACAATATGGTAAGCTGTGGCAATCAGGCAGGTGAGCGTTGTGGCGTAGCCTCGCAGAGGTTCGCCCTCCTCTTCAGCCAGCCTCATCACCCTCGCCCGGGCGGCCACAAATGCCCTATGCACCAGTTCTTCCCATTCGGCCTGGGTCACCAGCAGTTCTTCCGCCAGGGCTGTCTCCAGGCAATCCAGGGCGGCGTCCACCGCCGCCTGCGCCCCCCGGTCGGCCTTATCCGCCGTACCGGCTCCATCCGCCAGTGCCGCAACCAGCACCCCATCGGACAGAAACCGGTAGCCCAGCGCGTCCTGGCAAGGGCTCCCGTTCGCCTGGTGGGAGACCCCCCGGGCGACCGCGCCAACTGCCCACCAACCGTCCATCACCCGGCCGGCCTCAGGAATGAGAAGTGTCCACCGACCCCCAACCCACCGGCGGCAGGGGAGCCTGCTCTCCGGGGCGGGAGTGGGCGATGGCCGACAGGCTCTTCGACAGCCAGTTGAACAGTTCACCGAACGCCAGCCCGCGCAGCTTCAACGGCGGGCGGGCATCCGAGAAGCGGGCCAGCACCTTCATATCCGCGTTCTCGACCCCCACTGCATAGAACACGACCCCCCGGCGGCCCTCCTCCACTTTCACCTGATCGGCCACCGCCTCCCAATTCCGGTCGGTCGGCCGCCCATCGGTGATCACGAAAATCCACGGGCGGAAGTAATCCAATCCGTTCTGTTTGTAGATTTCCTTTCGCTCGCGCAGTAGGGCCAGCGCCCGTTGGATCGCCTCCCCCATCGGCGTCTCTCCGCTGGCATCCAGCGTGGGCGGCTGGAACTGATCGACGGTCACGAACGCTTGATGTGCGTCGAAGGCGACCTCCTCCGGTTTCCGGCGCAGAGCGAGCCCGCTGGGGTTATAGTTGATGATCTCCTTCCCCGGACTCGGCTCCCCTCCGTGAACGTTTAACGCCCGCACTTTTCCCCCGAAAGTGATGACCGCCACCTCCACCCGCAGGGCGGCCAGGCGGTCGTTTTTCAGCGCATCGGCGAAAGCGCGCAGTCCTTCGTTGAGTTCTTTGATCGGCTCGCCGTTCATCGACCCTGAAGTGTCCAGGACGAGCACCACCGGGCAGCGAGGCTCGGGATTATCCGCGAATTCGGTCTCATCGAGATAGTTGTAGTCCATAGCTACTCCTGTAAAATCTCCGTTAATAGATCATACCATGTTTGGGCTGTGCCAGCGCCAGCAGCTCCGTGCTGGTCACCGCCCCCTGTGCCATCGGCAGCCGCCTCCGTCGCCCAAACCCAGAGAACAATTCGACCTCTGCGCTCTGCAGGTGCACTTTCCATACCCGCTCGAAGTCCCGGGCCAGGGTCAGGTAGATTTGCCCTGCAAGCGGGTCGCAGATCATCGAGCACTGGGTCTTGAACCTGCCCCGGCTGAGGGCCGTGCGCTCCAACAGGTCGAAACCGTCCTCCCAGGTGAAGGCTGCGTGTCGCGCTTCCAGGAACTGTGTCGCCACCTGGTAACGGTCCACCCCCAGTCGCATCCGGTGCCGGGCCGCGCGGTCCATTTCCCGGCGAACAGGAGAATTGGTCATCACTGCGAACGGCCCCTGGTAGCGGTAGATCATATCGCCCTCGGGACCGGGCTCCAACACACAGGCCTCTCCGAAGCGGTCGGCGTACAGTTGGTGGCCCTTGCGCTCCGTTGTGTACCCTAACCGCCGTCCGGCCAGGATCTTCAACACATCCTCCACCCGCTGACCGGCGTCCAACGCCCGGGTGAACACTTCGTACGGGCTGACCAACGCCTCATCCTCCCGGGTGACCACCTCGAAGGGCGCTACCAGGATTTGCGCCGCCGAGAACAGCCCTGCCGCGTTCACACCCGATACAGCCGGAGTGCGATCGTTCCATACGAAGCACAGGTAAAACCCTTCTCCCCTCTGGCCAGATCGGATCTCAAATTTCAGTTCCACATCCGGAAAATCGAAATTCATGCCGTACAGTGGCCGGCCGGCGTAAACAACAAAGCTTGTGCACATAAGGAAATTATACAATATCCTACAAGCTCACCCTTCTCAGACGATAGCGGTTCATGCGCCGGCCGCGCTCGCCTGCCTGGTGAACTGCAGCGCTTCCGCCGCCCGCCGGTACTCCCCCACATCGCGCCCCCTGGGGGTATGGGATCCATACCCCCAGGGCTCCAGGTGGATAAAGGCCACCGTCGCAATCACGTTTCCACAGCCGGCTGCTGCCCGGTGAGAGTCTCCAGGGCCACGAGTTCCCGGAACGTCAGGGTCCAGGTGGTCGATTTGTACGTCTCCCACAGCCCGCCCAGGAAGATCATTGGCAGGAAGACCACCAGCAGGATGATTGGCAGCGCCACCAGCCCACCGATCACCCAGGGTACAGCCCCTTCGGCGAACAGGCTTACCAGCCCGCCGATCAGCAGCCCAGGCAGCCCGCCGAGGACCAATCCCACCAGCGCCAGAATGATGAACAAAGGGATCAGTACGAAGGACACCGCCAGCCCCAGGGCAAACAGCAGCACTGCCATCACCAGCGCATCGCCTGGCCTGCGGCGCACAATCTCGATCCCCCGCCGGATCGCATCCATCACCCCATGGCCCTCCAGGACCGCCGCCCGACGGATGAACGGCACCACCACGGAATAGGCGATGACGAACAAGATCGCCACCAGGATGGCCAGCAAACCCAGGCCAATGGCGAAAGCCGTACCGATGGCCCGGGCGATGTCGTTATCAACCAACCACAGCAGCAGCGGGGCCGCAGCGATCAGTATCAGCAGCAGGAAACCGACGAATCCGACCAGGCCGGCGAGCAGGTCGATCAGGAAGACCCGCAGCGCCGGACGAGACCAGCCCAGCCGGAAGCCTGCACTTAAGCTCTCTTGCTCGTTCGTTTCCTCGTGCCGGTTTACCAGGTGGATCAGCGCCGTCTCCGACACATACCGCACCACAAGTGCCACCAACACCAGCCCGAACACCAGGCACAGCAGGACGGTGAGGAAGGGGACGACGATGTTCGCCACGTCATCCATGGGGAAAGTGGGTGGCAGTACGCCGCCACCTCCGCCTCCACCTCCCCCACCACCGGCGCCTCCGCCTCCACCTCCACTGCTCCCTCCTCCGGTGGTCAGCGCGAGCAGGATCCCGAAAACCCACAGCACACGATAGTTGATCGTAACTCGAAATGCACGTTGAAGGATATTGAAGTGATTCATTTTTTCCCTGTACTCTTTCACCCGGTCAGAGACCGGTTTTCTCTTTCATCCGGTCAGATTCCCGTCTGACCGGCCACCTGATTGGCTATGCGAATTTCACCCCGCTGGTAAACCCACCAGCTTGCCATCCATCCCCATAGCAGTATACCTACCGCCAGCGTCGTCGCTAGGCTGAACAGGCCGAACACGACCATTGAACCGATCTCCCAACCATCGATCACCGCCCAAGATGCCAGAGCTTCCGGTCGCAGGATTGCTAGTCCTTCCAGGAGTTCTCCTCCGGGCAGATCCACCCCCCAAAGCCGGCCAAGCCCGACCAGCGCCAGCACGGCCTGGGTATATGCCCACCCGGCGATCAGCCCCACCGGTAGGATTTTCCACAGCCTCTGCGCCAGCCCGTTTCTGGGCTGCAGGATGTCTCTGGCCGGTCGCTCCGGCCTCGGCTGCAGACCGGCGCCGATCTGGGCGGCCGCTACGTTAGCCGGAGTAAATTCCGGTTCGGGCAGCGACTGCAGCGTGCGTGAGAGCTGCCGGTACTGCGCCAGAACCAGGGCGCAGTCTTCACACACATCCAGGTGCGCTTCCACCCGGCGCCTGCTGGCTTCACCCAGTTCGCCATCCAAATAGGCTGATAGCAACTCGCTCACGTGGACTTCCATCACGCCTCCAGTAATCCGGCCAGGTCTTCCCTTAACCGGCTGCGGGCATAATTCAACCGCGACATCACTGTGCCTGTCGGAATTTTGAGCACCTCAGCGATTTCCTGATACGACAGGCGCTCGTACTCCCTCAAGATCAGCACAGCCCGGCTGGCCGGCGGCAGGTTCATCACCGCCTTCCGCACCTGTTCGGCCTGATCCTTCCGTTCGAGGTCCATTTCTACTTCGCTCCCCATCACCGGCGAGAGCGCCTCCATCCCGGTGGTCCGCGACTCCCGGCGCAGCACATCCAGCGTCAGGTTCACAGCAATGGCATACACCCAATTCCGGAAAGGATGCTCTGGGCGATACGTATCCAACCGCTGCCATCCTCGTAGAAAAGCTTCCTGCGCTGCGTCCTCCGCCAACTGCATATCGCCGCACACCCGGTAAACCACCCGCACCACACCCTCCCAGTGTCTGCACACCAACGCCTCATACGCCTTTTCTTCGCCGCGTAAAACCCTCGCGACTAAATCCTGGTCGCTCACCATTTCGAGATCAGCCACGCGGTTCATCATCCGGAGTCCTTCTATATACTATACGTGCAAACCCACTTTTTTATTCGGTCAATCTCCCCCACATGCGCCATTCCACCGGCGCCACGTAGCGCAAGTTGCCGAACTTGCGTCGGGCTTAGCCCAGTGGGGCGGTATTGGCAAGATCGCCACCTCACCCCTCTCTCTGTGCTCTGTGTGAACTCTGTGGTGAGCTTCTCCTTTCACAGAAGCCCCCAACCTGTAACCTCGCACCCGGCTTGCGCAAGTTCGCCACCTCACCCCTCTCTCTGTGTTCTCTGTGAACTCTGTGGTGAAGCCTCTCCTTTTACAAAAGCCTCTAAACTGGCAACCTCGCACCTGGCTTGCGCAAGTTCGCCACCTTCCCCCACTCTCTGTGTTCTCTGTGAACTCTGTGGTAAAGTCTTTCCTATTACAAAGCCCACCAAATTTTAACGTTTAAACACACAACGCCGTGGTCACCACCAACCATCGGTGACCACGGCGTTGAACCAGCCAACACCTGCCAGACCTAAGCCGGCCCGGTCTTATTCAACATCTCCCGGTACAACTCCCGTCGCACCGCATCCAAAGCTGACAGCGCATCCCCACGGATGAAATTCTGGTTTGTGTGCTGCACGTTATCGTGCTCATCGTCGCCATCCCGGATGGTCACACCGCCGCGGCGCAGCCAGCTAACCGTTTGGAAAACGCTTGGCAGCTCCCCCTTCACCCGGCAGTAGAAATCCTGCAGCAGTAAAATCAACCCCACCGTCACCGGAGTCGCCTGGCTCGTCCCGTGCTGCACCGATTCCCCGTGTTCGCCGAGGATCCCTGACGAAGTGATCGGCGCCCCTGGGTTGAAGATATCGGTATACGTATAGCGGTTCACCGAAGGGTGCAGGCGCTGCGAGAACGGCGTGATCTGCCCCGCCCGGGTGGAATAGGCGATTGCCCCGCTTCCGTACTGGAAACTGCCCACATCGGCGTCGTACACCGCCCCCACGCTCACACATTCGCGGATAATCGCCGGGTAAGACATCCCCTGCTCGCTGCCGTGACGGAAATAATCGTTCCCCGCCGCGATCCCCACCGCCACCTTCATATCCCGCAGTCGCCGGATCTTATCCCGGATGGGATCGGTTTCCAGCCCGCTGTCATCCTTATAGTTGCCGCCATCCCCCAGGGACATGCACACTGCAGTAATATTGTACTGATCGCGGTTGTCGATCACCCAATCCAACGCCTGGGCGATCCACTGGAAACTCCCGCTGCCCTGGTTAGTCAGCACCTTCAAGGGGATCACCTGCGCTCCAGGCGCTATACCCGTATGGTCCCCGTTGGCGGCGATGATTCCGGCCACATTCGTCCCGTGCCCGTTGCCATCGGTGGCGTCATCCGGGTTGCCCTGGTTATCCGGGGTAAAGTTCTTCTGCGCGGGGATACGCCCGGCGAAATCCACGTGCTGCGTATTCAACCCCGTATCCAGCACCGCTGCAGTAAGCCCGCTTCCATCCACGTGGAAGGCTTCCCTGGCCCGGCTAACCCACAGAAAATCATCCACTTCAACCAGAAATGAGAATTCTGGCTGTTCGAACTGCACCGGCCGTTCTACCGGCGCAATCTCAGTCGGAATATCAGTTGGAGACATGGTTTACTCCTCTCTCACACTGGACTGATTAATTGGATCTACCGAACCGTGACCGCTGGCGGATCGCCTGGGCATGGCGGTCGATCAATTCCTTTATCTGGGAAATAGCAGCCTCTGTTGAACGGGTGAGCTCCTCTTGCGCCGTATCATTGTTGAACGATAATGCCTGGTGGGTCCAATAACTGTTATAGATCAGCCCCAACCAGGTGATAAATTCCAGGTTCTCCTCCACCGCCTGAGTGGGCCGGCTGATAAAGAAAGTCAGGAACGAGATGACACTCAGCCCGCCGAACAGCGCTCCTGCCATCGGCTCGCCCCGTATCAGGGCCAGGATCCCGGCGATCACGAAGAAAGCCACCCCGACAAGGAACACAATCCAATTCATGATCACCGAAGAATAATGAGAGAGCATGAAAGCGCTTAAGATACGGCGGAAGATATTGTTGTTGTTCTTATAGCCCATGCGGATGTGATCCACCCAGGCCTTGTAGAGTTCCGGATGCTCTTCCTTGAACCGCTCGGCCTCCGTAGGCGGAACCGGCGGGGGGAAGAAGGATAGCGAGTCGTCAAGTCCTTCATCGACACGAACGGGTACAGGTTCCATCGTTTGGCTTCCATTGGTCTTTTCAGTGAATCCGGCAGTCTCGTCGAGGGGCGCAGGGGCATCGCCATTCTCGCCCGGCGCCTCGATGATTTCTGCCGGTTCAGGGGCAGGTTCGATCACCTCTTCCATCGTCGGTGGCCGGAGATCCTCCCCATCTGCATCAGTTAACGGCATTTCCACCACCTCTGTGGATGATCCATCCTCTGCCCCAACCTTATCTCCATCACCGGCTTCGCTCCAGATATCCACCACTACCGGTATCTCTCTCGCCTGTCCGGCTTCCGCCTCCGTTCCGGTCCGCAGGCGGACCGCCGGATCTCCGAAGATCAGGTAATTACGGGCGTCGTTGTTCGCCGTCCACAGCTTGGCCAGCCTTCGTTTCCCGGCCTCATCGAGCGGCTGGTTCTGGTGCTCGTAGGCGAAGATCTTCGATGTGAGTTGGGTTGAGAACTGCGTGTACCGGGCGCTCATCTCCTCCATCGCCAAACCCAGCGGGATCCCCTTTGCCAGCGCCAGGAACACATTGGCGATCGGATCTGCATCGCCCAGCACCTCTTCCTCCTCGTTCCGCATCCGGAACGAGGCATCCCAGGCCCGGTCCACATGCCCCACCACCGCCAGGGCTCCGCCGCGTGGATGCGCCAGCAGCCGTTGGGGCAGGGCCGAGAGCAGCGCCCGGTCTCCCAATTCGAGGCGCAAGCCCGGGATGCGGTTGCGGACGTGGAAGAAATCGTTCAGGCGCGGGGTTCCGGCGCTGAAGCAGGCGAAAAAGAACCCGATCAGGCCGCCGACGTTCATGTCGCTGCCGATATCCTCCGCCGAGAGATAGTGAACATCGGCGGAGAGCGGCTTGCGGACCTTCGGCCCGGGCCATTCCTGGGTGACCAGCGCCCCCTGGTGGAGCGGATAGCGCGGGTCCGTCCGGTCCAGGCCCACCCCGTGGGTGGCGGTGAACAACATGCCCGGCGCCTCTTCCCCACCGATCAGATCCAGCAGCCTCGGCTTCAAAGCCTCTTCCGGCCTGACGAAATCCGTTTGCCACCCATCTCCCAATTCCGCGGCCAGGGTCTGGTGCAGCGGGTCTGCCAGGTAGCGGTTGCTTAGCTCTGTCGCCGGGTCGTCTGGGTTACAGGTCGAGAAAACCGCAGCTCGCCGCGTCCGCAGCAGCTTGCCCTCTTCGGCCAGGACCACACTCGCCGCGTACTGCGCGTAATCCCACGGCGTGTCGAAATACACCCTACCCACCGCCCGCTCGACGCTCATATCGGCCTGGAACGAAAACGGGATCGTTTCCGGATCGCCCACCAGCAGCATGTAATAAGGCATTTCTCGTGGGTCCGCCAGCCCGCTGCCCACCTGGTGCCGGAAGCTGTAATCTTCCCAGCTTTCTCCTGGCTGGTAATCATCGAACACCCGGCACAGGTCCTGGGCGTCTTCCTGCCGCCGTTCGATCAACGCCTTCAGCGCTTCTTTCACCTCGGGCGGGGTGTTGGTGGGGAAGAGTATCCCCCACCCGGCCTGCTTCAAGTCTTCCTCGTCAACCCGGAGGATGGCTCCTTCAGCCCGGTGCCCGGGGTGCGTCTCTCGAGCGGAGCGCTCCTGCAAAGCTTTCAGCCGCCCTTCTTCCAGTTGTTCGCCGAAAGCCAGTTGGATCACATCGTCCAGGGAGAGCGGATCCTGAACGTATCCCCCTGTGCTGGCATTGATGCCGTTGACGTAGAAGCGCTCATCGCTGGACCTTTTTTCGCCCGCTTCGCCTCGTCCAGCCTCGCTGCCTACAGCTTCGCTGCGTTCAGCCTCGCTGCCTTCAGCCTCGCTGCCTTCAGCCTCGCTGCCTTCAGC
>CAYMLG010000029.1:27637-32945 GCA_964391195.1 uncultured Anaerolineaceae bacterium
CAGCCTCGCTGCCTTCAGCTTCGCTTCTGCTGCTGCGCCATCCCGAGCGCCGTTCCGCCTCATCTCCCAGGCGTTCTTCGGGGGTTGAGTCACTGGTCAATGCGCATCCTCCAATCGTCGAGACGGACCATCTATCGAGATTCCCCCATGCTATATGGTGTGAGAAGGGTAGTTTCAACCGGCCAGGACAAATACGACTGTCCCTGTGCTTTTTATCTTAATCCTATTCTCAGGATTGTCAAGCGATAGATGAGAAAGTGGGAAAACTCCTATACCGGCGCCGCACCCTCGGCTGCGATACAGCACCCTCGCTGGCGCCACCCTGCTCAGCCTACCACCATCAGCTAGATGAATCGGCCGCCGGCCGGTAGATGAGCCACAACAAGACGATCCCTGTGACAATCCCCACCAGCGCCCCGTACAGCAGCCCCAGCCAGGTTGCTCCCGGCTGGTAATAGAGCAGCCCCACCCCCCAGGCGAGGGTGGTTGCCGGCAGCCACCACCCCGCGCGGTCTACCTGGGGCCGTAACACCAACCATTCCGCCAGCCCGACGCACGCTCCCGTAACCGTACCGGATACCACCCCAAACCCGGCTTCAACCAGCCCGAGCTGTTGGGCTACAAACGCCCCCAGGGGGAATCCCACCGCCCACCCCAGCGCGCTGGCCACGATCCACCACCCGGCAGTCCGCAGCACTCCGCGCAGCACAGGCCATTGGAAAAGGCCCAACACCAGGCCCATCACGCCTCCCAGGGCGATGGTCGATAACAGGCCGGGAACGGCGAAGCTGATCCGCCAGGCGGCTGCCCAGCCGATCGCTGCGCCGAGAAAGGTCAGCCACATCCAGCCCAGCCACAGCCCGCACCCCGGCGGGATTGGATCTGTTTGATTGCTCTGTTCGCTCATTCGATCTTCCTCCCTCGCCGCTCATTGTATCCCAATTGCCAGACCAGTTTTCAGCCTCCCAGCCCATATCCTGTATAATTCCACCAAATAAAATATCTCTTTTCGTGGTTAGCCGCATACGCCAGCGGCCGTCTCTCCCGGGGTTGGGGAATCAAAGGAATAAAAATGAGACCTCCATTGATTGAAATCTATTCGAGCATAGAGTGCCCATATGCCTACCTGGCGACTTTTCGCCTGCGCCAGCTCGGTCCCGAAATGTCCGGGCAGGTGCGCCTGATATGGCGCGCCCTCTCCCTGGAGTACGTCAACCGCCAGGTCTATCCGAAGCCCCTCCACGACGTCGAATGTGCTCTCTTCCGGCAGATTGAACCCAATCTACCCTGGAAAGAGTGGGAGCACCCAGACTGGCTGTGGCCGTCCACCTTCTGGCCGGCATTCGAAGCGCTCGCCTGCGCTCAGGCGCAGGGGGATGAAGCCGCAGCCGAGATGAGCTGGGCTCTTCGCTATGCCTTCTTTGCTGAAAACCGCAACCTTGCTTTGCGGCACGAGATCGTCGCCATCGCCGAACAGGTAGCCGAAAACGCCCCCCTCAACCTGATACGCTTCCTGAGCGATTGGGATCACGGGGTTTACAAGTCTCAGGTCTTGCGCGAGAGCCGCCGCGGTTGGCACGAGCTGCGCCTGGACGGCAGCGCCACCTTTGTGCTGCCGGATGGCTACCGCTACACCAATCCCGCTCTGGGCGAGGTCGACTTGGACGAGAAGAACTTCGTCCTCCACAGCTACCGCCCCTTTGAAGGCGATCCGCTGGACGAGTACCGCCGTTTGTTCTTGGAGGATTAGCTCCCGTTGTGTTTCATAGGGATGGAGAAATTGAACGCCTGGATGCGCTCCCCGCTGAACAACTGCTGCGCCTCGTCCCAGGGGAACAGGATGAACACATCGAATTCCACCCGCTGCCCGGAGGCCGGGTAAATCAGCCAGTCTTCGATGTGCGTCCCGGTCACATGGGCTTCCTCGCATACCCCCTGCGGGCCGATGACGATATTTCTCAATTCGAAATGGATGTCCGGAAAAGCGGATAGCAGGCTCTGGTAAAAGGCAGTCGCCCCCTTGTGGCCTCGCCACACGGTTCCGGTTTCGATATACGTATAAACACAGTCTTCGGTCAGGGTCCTTATCAGACCCGGGATATCGCGCTTATTTTCGGCGATCGAATGCGCCATCCATAAACGCTTGATCCGTTGGTACTCCCGGGCCGACACCCTCCGGTCCAATTGCTCTGTCACGGTTAAGCTCGCCATTTCCCCTCCTTCTTTCATAGGCTGTTCGTACGTGACATCCCCTCCAATCGCCGGGATTCATTGGCTGGCCGGAGCCATATAGAGACGAGCTCTGGTTGCAGGGTCTCGATGGCCAACGCCTCGATCTTCCCCACCAACGCCTCCAACTCCACCTCCTCTCGCAGCGCAGCGCTGAAGGATGCCAGGCTCTGCTCAGCATTATACCTGCGCCGGTAGAATCGTTGGTCGAATTCGTTCTGGACTCTTCCTCGCAGCGGGGCAAAGAAAGCCGCGATTGTCAGCGTGGACAACACAGTCGCTACCTCCGGCTGCTCGCTTCCGGTCAGGCGCAGCGAAACCGATTGCAGCAGGACGATGCTCAGCGTATATGCCATCCCCAGGATCAAAGTCAAGATCGAATAGATGATCGTCTTCCGAATGATGAAGTCGATCTCATACAGGCGGTAGCGCAAGATGGCGATGCCCACCGACAGCGGGATCAGGGCCATCGAGAGCGGGAAAAGCACCTTCGCCAGGGTCATCCCCGGGCCATACCATGGTCTGGCTGTGATTTCCGGCTCCAACACCGGCCAAGCGCTGAGCACCGAAATGAATATGAAACAGGCGAAAAAGACGAACCCGGCGGAGGCGAACCACTTGAGCTGCTGCCGCTCGGTCCCTTGCGATCGTCTCAGCCGCAGCAGGAGCGCCACGATCGCAGCCCCCAGGCTGAAGATCAGCAGCAGCAGAGCCAGGTCCAAAACCACGTCGGCCACACCCCACTCATCAACCGGCTCGGCCAAAAATCGCGGCACCTGCGGGTCGGTGAACGGTTCGATCAGTGCGGACAGGGTGAAAATCGCTACCGAAGCCGCCGTCAGGCGCAGCACCCACTTCCAACGCGGGGAGGGCAGCGTCCCGCTTGGGAAGATGGCCAGCAGCACGGCAAGCAGTGCGAACCCGGGAAAATACAGGTACTCCCTCAGGTAGTAGGCTGCCAGTCCAAAGGGCACCACCCCCTCCCGGATTTCCAGGGCGTAGAAGCCGTACTGGGTCGACAACAATCCCAAGGATTGGATCCAGCCGCCCGCCAGGAAAACCCACCCAATCGGGTGCCGGGGCCGCCTCCCCAGGATCAGTGCGCCAACAAACGGGAACGTCAGCGCGATGATCAGGTTCATCGCCTTCGGATGGTACAGATCCGGGACCTCAACCCTGGTCTGGTTCAGGTAAAACAGCCCCAGGGCCGCCAGCGCCGCCCCCGCGCTTAGCCAGGCGCTTATCCACAGCCCCCATCTTCTCACCTGCTTTACCGTTCCGCCTTCCACGTGATTTTCCTCCCCGTGCACCCTGTTCGCTGCCTGGTTTCGGTTCTATACCTTCCTCAGATCCAGAACAAAGTGTCGCCTGTTACCGACCACACAGCAGCTTTGCTTCCCCAATTTGCGCTAGTGTAATCGATGAGATAATATTTACCGTTACGAGAATCGTTACGAGAGGCGGCGCTTCCCCAGCGCCCGGGAGTTGGCAGCTATTGCAGGGATAACCTTGCCTGCCAGGTGGACATCGGGCCGGCAGGCGCTCGGTTGAACCCTCGGTACGATTGAAAGGTAAAAAGGATAGATAACCAAAAATCCGCCAATTTGGGGTATGATGAGCTCGCCTGATCCCTTTACCCCATGATGTAGCCGCCCCGGGCCATCCGCCCCTCTGTTTGCCCGGGTCGTTCTGGAGGCTGTGCGTGCCGCGACGGATTCTAAAGAACCGTCTTTACCGGAAAATACTGATCTGGGCCTTCTTGCCAACGCTTGTGATCATGAGCGTCGTGGCGATTGTTCTCTTCCAATCCTACCAACAGGTGACCGAGGAGCTCGTCGTCCAGCGCAATCGGGAACTGGCCCGTCTGCTCGCCAGCAAAGTGTCCACCGAGGCCGGTGAATTGATCCGTATCTTCGATGGCTTCGCTTCCGAGTACTCACAGTTCTTGTATGCCCCCGCCTGGCAGAGAGAATGGGCGGTCTCCGCTGCTCAGCAGTTCACCATATTCGACGGAGGGATCTATCACCAATCCTCCGGCCGGGATCTCATCGAGATTCTGACTCGCGAGGTCATCCTCCCCAAATACCTGGATCAATCTCCCGCAATCCAGCATATTCGACTGCGGATGAACCGCCAGTTCGAAACGGTGATCACCGACAGCACCTCGCTCACCATCGGCGGTGACCCAATCATCGCCTTCAGCGTCCCCATCCATGGTACCAGTGGGCTGCTCGTCGGCGTCGCACCCATCAGCCCCTCCCCGGCCAGCGGTCTCTACCGCTGGTTCGAGAGCATGAACCTCTCCACCCGGGGCACGGTGTACATCGTGGATGGGAACGGCATCGTGCTGTTTCACACCCAGGCCGGTGAGGTTGGCAAGGACTACAATCAGAACGATTATGTGCGTGCGGTCGTGGCCGGGAAGGTCGGCTCTCTGAGGGCCCGCAGTGAAGCCGGGGAGGATGTGGTGGTGAGCTACGCCCCGATCATCGGCACTCGCTGGGGCCTGGTCACCCAGGAGAGTTGGGCCACCCTGGTGGCTTCTAACCGCGGCTACATGATCTCTCTCCTCTTCTTGATGGCATTGGGCGTGATCGTCCCCACTGCCGTCGTTTCCCTCACAGTCAGCCGGATCCTTCAACCCATCCAGGATCTGACCGAAGCCAGCAAGCAAATGGCCGGAGGGAACTTCGACCGCCTCGTCGAGGCCCACACCGGCGATGAAGTCGAAGAGCTGGCCGAACAGTTCAACCGCATGGCCTCCCAGCTCCAGGCCTCTTATGCCACCCTGGAACAGCGGGTGCAGGACCGCACTCGTGAGCTGACTACCGTCAACGCCATCGCCCGTGTGGTCAGCAGCACCCTAGACCTGGATAAGATCCTCACCTATGCCTTGAACATGACCTGCGATGCAACCGGCATGGAATCCGGGGCCGTTGTGCTCCTGGAAGGCGGTGCAAGAACGCCGCGATTGTTCGCCCAGCGCAGCCTCTCTCCCCGCTTCGCTGCCAGCCTGGATCGCCTCCTGGCTGCGGATCCCACGGCGGCCAGCGCCAATGGTACGATTGGCGATCCTGCC
>CAYMLG010000029.1:33045-60751 GCA_964391195.1 uncultured Anaerolineaceae bacterium
GGCGATCCTGCCACCGCCATCATCGCCGGGAACGGTAAACCGCTGGTCATCGAAACCGGCTCGGTCCCATCAGGGGAGCTGCGAGCCGCCCTCGAGGCCGATGGTGTCCGCCAGATCGTAAACCTTCCCTTGCGCGCCAAAGGCGCCGTGACCGGCGCCATCAGCCTGTTCACCGTATCCCCGCGTGTATTTCCCCACGAAGACCTGGAGATGCTGACCTCCATTGGTAATCAGGTCGGCGTAGCCGTGGAGAACGCAAAACTGTACCGCCAGGCCGAAGAAACGGCCGCCGCCGCCGAGCGTAACCGCCTGGCGCGCGAGCTCCACGATGCTGTCACCCAAACTCTGTTCTCGGTGAGTATCATGACGGAAGTGCTGCCGCGCATCTGGGAAAAAGATCCCGAAGAAGGCAAAGCCCGCCTGGAGGAGATCAGCCAGTTGACCAAAGGCGCCCTTGGCGAGATGCGCTCTTTGCTCATCGAGCTGCGCCCTCAGGCCCTGGTTGAGGCGGATATCCGGGATCTGTTCCGCCATCTCGCCAACGCTTTCTCAGGCCGCGAGCTGGTCCCCGTGCATCTCGACCTGGCTCCAGACTGCGAGCTGCCCGCAGAAGTCAAGATCACCCTCTACCGCATTGCCCAGGAAGCCTTCAACAACATCGCCAAACACGCCGGCGCCACCCGGGTTGAGGTCTGCCTGAAAGACTGCGAAGCTCACGTCTGCCTGTCGATCCGGGACAACGGCGTCGGATTCGACCCGGCGAATATCTCACCGGATCATTTTGGCCTCAAGATTATGGAAGAACGCGCTTCCAATATCGGCGCCAGGCTGGAAATTCATAGCGACATCGGAAAAGGTACGGAGGTGAACGTTACATGGAAGAAAAACAACCTATCCGGGTGATGATCGTCGACGACCACACCGTAGTCCGCCGCGGTTTGGGGACCATGCTCTCCGTGTTCAAGGATCTGATCCAGGTCGGAGAGGCCAGGAACGGCGAGCAGGCCGTCGCCCTGTGCGCCGAAGTGAATCCGGATGTCATCCTCATGGATCTGATCATGCCGGAAATGAACGGGGTCGAAGCCACCCGCCTTATCCGCGAACGTTATCCCCAGGTCCAGATTATCGCCCTCACCAGCTATAAAGAACGCGACATGGTCGAAGGCGCTTTATCAGCCGGAGCCATCGGTTACCTGCTGAAAGACATCTCGGCCGAAGAATTGGCTGCCGCCATACGCAACGCATATGAACGTCGCCCAACCCTGTCCCCCGAAGCCGCCCAGATCCTGATTCAGGCCGCCCGCCAACCGGTCAAAGTCGGCGCCAGCCTCACCACCCGGGAGCGAGAAGTGCTGAAGCTCATGGTCGATGGCCTGACCAACCAGGAAATTGCCGCGCATCTCTTCGTCAGCGACTCAACCGCCAAGTACCATGTCAGCAGCATCCTCAGCAAGCTCGGCGTTTCCAGCCGCACCGAAGCCGTTTCTCTGGCCTTGCGCGAGCACCTGGTATGATAGCGATAAACGCTTCCACAGCCCGTTGAATGATTCAACCGATAAATATTCAGGATTCGCTTGACGGACTCATCTCCTGCATGCTAGCATAACGCATCTTCTTCACAGCTTATCACCGGCAAGTCTATTACCGTAAGCTGGAAAATTAAAAACGATCGTGCCTGTTTTGCGGAGGGTTGGAGATGAGAACGAAACTGGCAATCCTGGTTGTTATCCTATTCCTGCTGCCCGCCTGTGCCCCGGTAGATCCACAGGCTCCCACCTCATTCCCCGAGCCTGCCACCCCAATCCCTGAGGAGACCGTTCTGCCCCATGATTTGCCACAGACGGCCACGACCGGCCCAACGGCCCTCGCTATCGTAACGGTCACCCCAGAAGCAGTCCTGGGCGCCACCTCTGAACCACAAGACCTGGAACCCGTCCTCTCCCCGGGCTGGGTCGCCTACACCGGCATGGACTCTAACATCTGGCTGGTCGATCGGGTCACCGGTGAGCAGCGCCAGGTCACCCAGGATGCCAGCCCCTTCCAGCCGGATACCGGCCAAACAACCTATTGCTGCCCCCAATGGTCCTCCGACGGGCGTCTCCTGGCCTTCCGCCGCGAAGTTGGCATCCCGATCCAGTCGGGCTTTGAATTTCGCAGCGGGTTGATGGTATATGATCTTGAAACCGGCGAAACCCAGGTCTTATTCCCGGATTTGAATGTGGTGGGCTTCGATTGGCGTCCCGGCACCCACGAGATCACCTTCGCCCCACCCATCGACGACCGGTACTTTCTCTCCCAACCTCCTGCCCCGGACTTCGCCTCCGGCCTTTGGTCCGTAGATGCCCTCACCGGCGAGACGGTTGAGCTCGTCCCCCCGCAGCGCGGCTACAGCCTCGCCCGCCCGCAGTGGTCTCCTGATGGGCGCTTCCTGGCCTTCGAAGAGGTCGTGGGCATGGAAGGCACAGGTTTATTTGTTATCTATAATCTGGAAAGCGGAGAGTACCTCGCCTGGGACCGGTCCATCGGCTCCTACACCTGGTCTCCCGATGGGGAACGCCTCGCCTACGACGACCTCACCTATGTGTCGACCGGTTCGGAAAGGGTTTACTTGAACGACCCCGGCGGGCAGGCAGAAGAAATCGTCTCCCCCGATTATGAGTCGGGCTATGCCTTCGGCCCGGCCTTCTCTCCCTCCGGCACATCCCTCGCCTACTTCGCCAGCCTCAGTGGTCCTGGAAACAATGTTTACACCTTATTCGTGCAGGATCTACCCGGTGAAGACGCCCGCATCCTGGGCCAGTTCGCCGAAGCCTGGGGGCTGGAATGGTCCCCCGATGGGTCGCGCCTGATCTTCGAGGCCGGTCCTTACGAAGACCGCCAGGTTCTGGAAGTGCCGGTCGCCGGTGGCCCCGCCCAGGTGCTCTCCGGCGGGCGCGAACCCGAATGGCAGCCGTCGCCTGGCGATTGAGCCCGGCCCTTTAGAATCGAAACTAGGCGGGTATGGATGGGATGCATAGCCCATCCATACCCGCCTACCTCTTTTCGAGAGCCTCACCCTGGCAGGCGAATCACCTCCCCGCTGCGATGCGGTCGAAGGGGAAGTCGCCTTTACAGTACGTGGCGAAGATGCGCCGCAGCTCATCTTCCGGTAATCCGGCGCTCGGTTCACCAGCCTGCAGGTTCATGTACTCGTAGCGCGCCGCGGTTTCGGTGTATTCCACCAGGTCGGCCGCTTTGATCAAACTCTCATCCGAGCGGGCTACGACCCCGTGCCGCTGCCATACGACCAACCGGTGCAGGGCCATCGCCGCCCTGGTAGCTTCCATTAACTCTGCCGAACCCGGCATCAGGTAGGGAATCATCCAGATCCCTTCCGGAAAATTGATCAGCGTCTCCGCCTCCCAACGCATCAACCGCCGGTTCAGTTCCAACGGATCGGCGTATCGCTCGATATGGCTCAGGTAGGTGATCGCCGGCGGCTGCGCGTGCAGGATTGCATGGTAGGCCCATCCGTAGTGACCAACCAACCTGTCGTGGACGGCCAGGTGCGTGTTGGCCTCGCTCGTCGGGCGCAGCCTCGTCCCCGCGTAGAACTGCGCCGTTTCGCCCCCGCTTTCGATCTCTAATAAGCACACCGTCCCCGCCGGATCGCCGGCGATATCGCGCAGGCGTTTGCCCGCCGCGGTGATCAGCACCCAACCCTCGGCCAGCCCCGGCACGGCGACCGGTAGCGAGATTCGCTCCCTGCGCCGGAACGCCGGGTCCAGGTCCTTCAGACGGCGCACGAAAATCGAGAGGTTCCCGGCCGAGGCCTCCGCCGCCTGCAGCGCAGTCATTTGCTGTCCGGCTGCCGCCATCTGCCGTACTAGGCTTGTGAAATCATATTCTGCTATGCTTTTTGCTGTGTTGTTCACTGTTTTTCCTGCTGAGTTGTCGCTTGCGTCCGCGTCTCTTCTCATCAACATTCGGTCCTGGCGAGCCGGTTACCGGAGCAGTCATTCCAGGCTGCCTGCCATGCGCAGCACTCCCTCGATCGCCCGCCGGGCCAGCCCTGCGCCCTTCAACCGCCACTGCTCCTCGCTGAGCACCAGCATACGGTCGAACTCATCCTGCACCCAGGCCCGCGCCCGATCGGAACCCGCCCCGTACCAGTACACCTGGTTCTCCAGGATCAGGGTGTGCAGCCGCCTGAGCTGCTGGCGGAGCGAATCCCCCAGCGTCCCGAAATTCAGCTCGGCCGCGAACACCTTGCGATGCGGGTATTCGGTCTTCGCCAGGGCAGCGAAGTAATCGACCAGCCTCCCCTCCGCCGGCCGGGAGGGATCGGGAGCAGCCTCGACCACATACGGGTCGCTGCATAGCCCGCCCACCGGCTGCTCTGAGGCGTGCAAAATCGTTAGTTTCCCTTTGGGCCCATACCCGCAGTGGACATCCAGCAATGCAGTCCGAGGATAACGGGCCAGCCGCGCGTGGAACAGCTCGATCATCACCCGGCTCTCCTCCTGGAGTTCCTCCCCGCCGAAGTAGATCCCCTCCGGGTAGGCGTACTGCCCCGCCGTGACTCCCTGGCGGATCTTCGACCATTTCACCCGTGAGATCAGGTCGAGAAAGCCGAGCAGGAAATCCGAGCGCTCGACCGGCGGGGCCACTACCGGCCGGACCGGGTTCAAGACGCTGTTCAGGTCGGCGTAGATCGGGTTTGCCGCCGGAGAATAATCCTCTCCCGGCAGGAAGTTACGGTTCAGATCGACGTTTTCGCGGTTCGCCCGCCTGCGGTGGGCCATCCCCCAGGGGTTGACCGCGTGCACCAGCGCCAGACCGGTGGTGGCCGGGTCCAACCGCCTCAGGAACTCGGCCAGGATCAGCTCCAGCACTGCCGCGCCAGCATAGCCCTCGATCCCGTGTACCCCGGTCGTCACTATCAACTGGAAGCGCGGCCTGTCGATCGCCTCGGCCTCGATCCAATCGATGCTCAGATCCTGCACGCACGAGAGGGCGCAGCTTCGCAGCCGGGCCTGCGGCCAGAACTCCTGCACCGTCTTCAAGCCCTCCTGGAAATTCATCCTGGATTCTTCATAACTCTTTGGGATGCTCATCCGTCTCCTGTGAACAATGGGTTCGGCCGCCAGCCGCTTGTGACAAATATATCACACTCGATTTACACTTCTCACAGCAACTCCTTGGGAAAAAGCAGGTACAATCGCTTGTAAGAGTGGTTCCGGGATCAAGGAGGAGTTTTTCATGGTCGAAGTAATCCCCAAAGAGATTGGGCGCGAAGACCTGCAGTTGCTGCTGCGCCGCGGAGCTCAGTTGGTGGATGTCGTCCCGCGCGAAGAATACGACCGGATTCACATCGCCGGAGCGGTCAGTATCCCCTTGGGAATGATCAGCCGTCACACAGCCGACCGCTTGAAGTGGGATCGCCCGGTCGTCGTCTATTCTCGCGACTGCACCTGCGACCTGAGCGCCAGAGCGGTCTGGAGGCTCTCCAGCCTGGGGTTCACCCAGTTGTTCCGCTACGCCCCCGGCCGGGCGGAGTGGCTGGCCAACGGTCTGCCGGTCGAAGGGACCGAGGCCCGGACCGAACTTGCCGGCGACCTGGCCGACCTGGATGTGCCCACCTGCCGCCGCAGCGAGCGTGTCGGTGATGTGCGCCGTCGCGTGCAGAGCGAAGGCTGGCAGACCTGTGTGGTCGTCAACGATCAATTGGTGGTCCTCGGACTCCTCACCGCCGTGGATCTGGAAAAAGCCGACCAGACCTGGCCGGCCGAGGAAGCCATGGTGCGTGATCCGCTCGCCTACCGTCTCAACGCCCCGCTCGATGAAGTGCGGGCCGAAATGGACCGGCAGCGCCTGGATTCGGTCCTGATCACCACCACCGATGGCAAGCTGTTCGGGCTGCTCAAACGCGAAGACCTCTAAATCCCGCCGGTTAACGAACAAGCGGAGTGGGCTTTTTGCTCAAAACCCACTCCGCTTTCTATATCCTCGGCCTTATGCGGATTCTAGCTGGCGTAAGGCCGCAGCTTTTCTTCATTGCCGGGCGTCCGCAGCCGGCGCAGAGCCTGCGACTCCAACTGCCGGGCGCGCTCGCGGGTGATGCCCAGGCGCCGGCCAACTTCATTCAAAGTCAGCGGCTGGCCGTCTCCGAGCCCATAGCGAAGTTGCAGCACCCGCAACTCGCGCGGCGGCAGCTCTTCGAGGCGCTCGCGCAGGTCCGATTCCATCAGCGCCTGCATCGCCGATTCCTCAGGGTCGAGGCTGGTCACATCTTCGATGAAATCGCCGAGCGATTCTTCCTCGTCTTCGCCGACCGGCGCCTGCAGTGAAAGCGGCTGCTGGACGACTTCCATCATCTTTTCCACCTTCGCCACCGGCACTTCAAGCGCCTCGGCCAGTTCGCTCAAACTCGGCTTACGCCCCAATTCCTGCGCCAGTTCGTGTTGTTTTCGCAGCATGCGGTTCACCTGGTCGCCCATGTGTACCGGCAGGCGGATCGTCCGCCCCTGGTCGGCCAGCGACCGGGTGATCGCCTGGCGAATCCACCAGGTGGCGTAGGTGCTGAACTTAAAGCCTCGCTGGTACTCGTACTTTTTCACCGCCCGCATCAGTCCGATATTCCCCTCCTGGACCAGATCCAGGAACGGCAGGCCGCGGCCCAGGTACTTCTTCGCCACGCTGATCACCAGCCGGGCGTTCGCCCGGATCAGCCGTTCACGCGCGGCAGATCCATCCTCAACCAGCCGTCTCAGTTCCGCCATGCGGCGGGGGCCGACTTTCCCACGCCCCAGTTCTTCCTGAGCCATCCGGCCACGCTCCATGCGCTGTGCCAGAATCGTTTCCTGTTCCGCAGTCAACAGCGGCACGCGTGCTGCTTCCTTAACGTAAAGGCGGACGATATCGTCGGTGTCTACCCCTTCGAGCACGTCTCCCGGCTCGCTGCTGATTTCTGCAGTCAGATCGAAATTATCATCCTCCCGGTCGATCCAGGATTTTTCCCGCTGGATTTCCGGCTGGATGTTATTCATTTCTGTAATCATTTTCTCCACCATGTCCAATCGCCTTCCTCTCAAGACGTAGTACTCGATTCTCCTACCATTAATTACAGGGTTGCGGTTGCCCCTGCTATAGCTAAAATATTTGTGCCCATTCCGCTTGGCACGCGCATCCTCCCAACCGGGTTGTGATTTCCGGTTCAATCCAACAAAGGAGACTATGACACTCAAGGGGGAGGTGAAGAGTCGCACTATCCTGGTAGACCCAGGATAGACGAATTATACTGGATTGCTACGGTAATAAATATCAGAGTTTTATAAGAGTTTTCGAGATTTCGCCCGGTCTATTCTTTGCCTGCATTTCGCCGGGCCCGCTGATAAACCTCGACATACATTCTCGCACTTCGCTCCCAGGAAAAATCCTGCGCCATCGCCGCCCGGATCATGTTCGCCATGTGAGCTTTTCGATCGTAGTATGTGCTCACTGCCCAGCCGGTCGTGTAGTAGATGGCCTCCGGGCTCGCTGCCCAAAATTTGAACCCCGTGCCGCTGCCTGTAGCCTCATCGTATTGCGCCACAGTATCATCCAAACCGCCGGTCGCCCGCACGATGGGCAGCGTCCCATAACGCAGCGAATACATCTGGTTGAGCCCACAGGGTTCGAACCGGCTCGGCATCAGGAAAAAGTCCGCCCCGGCCTCCACCCAATGCGATAGCTCCTCCTGGTAGCCGATCCAACTCCCGATCCGTCCCGGGTAACGGGCCGGCAGTTCCCCAAAGAAATGCTCCAGCCCCTTATCCCCTGCGCCGACAATCACAATTTGCACGCGCATGTCGTTCACGATCCTCTCGATTGTCGCCGCCAGTAAGTCCAGGCCTTTTTGGCTTACCAGGCGGCTGACCACCCCGATCAGCGGGATATCCGGGTCCACCTCGAGCAGAAACCGCTGCTGCAGTTCCCGTTTGCAGATCGCTTTCCCCGCCATGTCCTCCATTGAGTAGTGGGCCGGGATCAATGGATCGCGGCGCGGGTCCCAGCGTTCGTAATCGGCTCCGTTCAAGATGCCGGTGTAATTCTCGCCCTTATCGTTCAGGTAAGGGGCCAGGCCCTGCCCGCCAACTGGACTGCGGGTTTCCTGCGCGTAGGTGGGGCTGACGGTGTTAACCATATCGGCGTAGTGGATCCCCCCTTTCAAAAAGTTCACCTGCCCGTGGTCTTCGAACTTTTCGCTGGTGAAGTTCCCCCACTGCAGTCCCAGGTATTCGTAGTGTGCCGGTGGGTATACCCCCTGGTAGGCGATGTTGTGAATGGTAAGCACCCCTGCGGCGTTCCTCAACAGCGGATCGTTCCAGTGCCAGATCTTTATATAGGCTGGCGCCAGGGCTGTCTGCCAGTCGTGAGCATGGATGATATCAGCCTGGAAGGAGAGGTCTTTGCACAGTTGCAGCCCCGCCCGGGTGAGGAAGGCAAACCGGCGGGGATTATCCAGGTAATCTTTGAAATCTGCATCATGGTACAGGCCGTTCCGTCCGAAGAAGCGATCGAATTCAATGAAGTAGACCGGCACTCCATCGTTCTCCGCTCTGTGGACCATGCACCACTCCAGCGTATCCCCCATCCACACGCCCATAGACGGCAGAGCCGGACGGAACGCGAACCGCCCGGCGTCGATCGAGCCATATTTGGGCATGATCACGATCGGCTCGTGACCCAATGCCTTCAGCGCCTTCGGCAGGGCCCCCACCACATCCGCCAGCCCGCCGGTCTTGGCGTATGGCATGCATTCCGAGGCGATCATCGCAATCTTGTACCCGGTCCCCATCCCATTTTCCTCCTGGTTCGATCACCCAATTGTACCCAAACTCCTCCCCCCTCCGGGCGCGGCCGCGTAGATCCCACCGAACGTGCCCTCCCCTGCACGGAATCCACGCCCCATCGGAATGGGCACGGCGTGAGGGTTGGACCCATCGAATGGTTCGCGTTCCCCGCCGTGCCCCTACACCCTCACTGCATCCCGCCCCACTACCAACACTGCACCCCATCGAAAGGGGCACACCTGTACAAATCCCTGCACGGAATCCACGCCCCATCGGAATGGGCACGGCGTGAGGGTTTGACCCATCAAATAATTATCCCGACCCGCCGTGCCCATACATTTTCACCGCGGCCTGCCCCACCACCGCGACTCGCGGACGGGGGCGCGGCCGTGCATCTCCCACCGGTCGTGGCAATCCCCACATCCTTGTTATAATTCTCCTCACGGTCTTCCCAACCGGGAAGCCACAACCACTGCTACCCGAGGAGGGAAATCCATGGCACCCAGCAGATCGGCCGGACAGCCCGCGCCGCGTGAAATCCTGGCGAACATCCCCCGCCTGGTGACCGCATTCTACACTCATCACCCCGACCCGGCTCATCCTGCCCAACAGGTATCCTTCGGCACCTCCGGGCATCGCGGCAATTCGTTGGAAAATAGCTTCAACGAAGACCACGTCCTCGCCATCTGCCAGGCCATCGCCGAGTACCGCCGGGAACGGGGCATCGACGGCCCGCTCTTCATCGGAAAAGACACCCACGCCCTCTCCGAACCGGCCGAGGCGACTGCCATCGAAGTCTTCGCCGCCAACGGCGTCGAGATCCGGGTTCAGGCCGGTCTTGTCTACACGCCCACACCTGTCATCTCCCACGCAATCCTTGTCCACAACCAGGGAAGGTCCTCCGGCCTGGCCGATGGCGTCGTCATTACGCCTTCCCACAACCCTCCGGAGGATGGCGGCTTCAAATACAACCCTCCCTCAGGTGGCCCTGCCGGGCCCGAGATCACCAACCTCATTCAGAAACGGGCAAACCAAATCCTCGAGACCGGCCTTCAGGCCGTCAAGCGCATGTCCTTCGAAAAAGCGCTTCAGCTCGATACCAGCCAATCCTACGACTACATCACACCTTACGTCCAGGATCTGCGGAATGTCGTCGATTTGGAAGCGGTCGCCGCCGCCGGCGTCCGCATCGGTGTCGATCCCATGGGCGGCGCGGCCACCGGCTATTGGGACGTGATCGCCGAGACCTACGGGTTGGATATCAATGTCGTCAACCCAGCAATCGATCCCACTTTCTCATTTATGACCGTCGATCATGACGGCAAAATCCGCATGGATTGCTCTTCCCCCTTCGCCATGGCGCGCCTCATCGATCTCAAAGATCGCTTCGATATCGCCTTCGGCAACGACCCGGACGTCGATCGCCACGGTATCGTCACCCCCTCCTCCGGGCTGCTCAATCCCAACCACTATCTGGCGGTGTGCATCTCCTACCTGTTCCAGAACCGCACCGGTTGGCGCGCAGACACTGTGGTCGGGAAAACTGTGGTCTCCAGTTCGATGATCGACCGGGTAGCCGAGGCGCGCGAAAGTCGGGTAGTCGAGGTGCCTGTCGGGTTCAAGTGGTTTGTGGATGGGTTGATCGATGGTTCCTTCGGTTTTGCCGGAGAAGAGAGCGCCGGCGCTTCATTCTTACGTCGTAATGGGACGGTGTGGACCACCGATAAGGATGGCATCATCCTCGACTTGCTGGCCGCGGAGATCACCGCTCGCACGGGTCGCGACCCTGGTCAGCACTACCAGATGTTGGCAAATGAATTCGGCAGCCCGGTGTACGCCCGCATCGATGCCCCGGCGAACCCCGAACAGAAGGCAGTGCTCAAAAATCTCTCCCCCGAGGATATCGAAGGGGATACCCTGGGCGGCGACCCGATCCTTCACCGGCTCACCCGCGCCCCGGGCAATGATACCCCCATCGGTGGCCTGAAGGTGATCACCGCCAACGGTTGGTTCGCCGCCCGACCCTCCGGCACCGAAGACGTCTATAAGATTTATGCTGAATCCTTTATCGACGAAGATCACCTGCGCCGTCTCCAGAAGGAAGCGCAGGAGATCATCCAGGCGGTGTTCCACCGGGCCGGTGTTGGCTGACCTTAATCTCCCAGGCTGACGCCCAAATCACGGGCGGTCAGGATTACGTCCGAATCGATCGGGACAACTTTCATCCGCCGGGTGGCCTCTTCCAGCGGCACATACCTCACGGAAGGCGGGTCCAACGCCACCATGATCCCCGCCTGCCCTTCGTCCAGGGCTCGGACCGCCGCTGCCCCGAACCGCAGGGCGATCAACCGGTCCGTGGCGGTCGGCGTGCCGCCCCGCAGCAGGTGCCCCAACACCACCACCCTGGTTTCCTTGCCGGTCAGCGCCTGCAGTTCCATAGCCACCTTATCGCCAATACCGCCCAGGCGCTCCAGCCGGCCGGGCTCCCGCGCCATCACCGACATGCTCCCTCCCCGCGGGTGCGCCCCCTCCGCCACCACCACTATCGAGAAGTTCCGTCCTTCGCCTTCTCGCTCCAGGATCTTGTCGGCCACCTTGTTCAAATCGTAAGGGATCTCCGGGATCAGGATCACATCCGCCGTGCCGGCGATCCCGCACTCCAGCGCGATCCAGCCCGCATATCGGCCCATCACCTCGACCACAATCACCCGCCGGTGTGAGGCCGCGGTAGAGTGCAGGCGGTCCAGGCATTCGGTAGCAAAAGACACCGCCGTATTGAATCCGAAAGTGACCACCGTTTGATCCAGGTCGTTGTCGATCGTTTTTGGCACCCCCACCACCCGCAGCCCCTTCTCCGCCAGCGTCTTGGCAATCGCCATCGAGCCGTCGCCTCCGATTGCGATCAATCCGTCCAGCCCATGGAGCCGGAAAGCCTCGATCAATTCGTCCGACCGGTCCACCTCCTCGATCTTCCCATCCAGCCCTTCCACCGGAAATTTCAGCGGGTTGCCCCGGTTGGTCGTCCCCAGGATTGTGCCGCCCAGGTGAGTGATGCCTCGCACCGCGTCTCGGGTCAGCCGGACCATCCCACCTTCCGGGTACTGGTCCGGCATCAGCAGCCCGTTGTACCCATCGCGGATGCCATACACTTCCCAACCGCGCTTGAGCGCCGCCAGGGTCGCGGCGCGGATGACCGCGTTCAAACCGGGCGCATCCCCGCCTCCGGTGCTGATCGCTATCCGCCTGACCTTCTTTTCCTGCTTATTCAACGATGCCTCCTGCTTCGTGGGGATTCGCATCGATTCTATCATGCACGGCAGAAACCCGCTTCAGGACAGCTATTTAGCTCTACCGTGCTGAGATTAATTAGCCCTCAACAATTTATTCATCATTGCGCGTATGATAAGATTGTATCAACAGGGGGTCAAACGGTCACAAACAAACATCACAGAAGAGACAACGGATGGATAAAGCCTTGAAACTAAGCTTACAATGCGTTCTCAGCCTGGTCGTCCTGCTCTCAGCAGCAGCCTGCCTGGTGATAGACACCCGTGAAGAGCCCTCTATTGTGATCCTCCCCCCAGAAGAAGCGCCTACGGAAGCACAGCCCGCCCTCACCCCGGCGAACCCGGAGTCGCAGGCCGCCGCCCGCGGACCGGCTGCGGCAGCCGGGGTCGATTTCTCCCCCTTCGAACGCCAGATGCTCGAACTGATCAACCTCGACCGCGCTGAAGCAGGATTAGCTCCCCTTGAATGGGCCTCTCTGGCGGCGGAGGTGGCCCGCCGCCACAGCCAGGAGATGGCCGATCACGGTTATCTTTCCCACTGGAATCTCGCCGGCCAGGGGCCGGATATCCGCTATGGCTTAGCCGGCGGGACGGCGGTCGTCCAGGAGAACGTCTTTTCACTCTTTCAGGGATACGCCGATGGCGCTCCGAAGCTGATCGATGACTGGGATCCGGTGATCCGCCAGGCTCAAGAAACCCTGATGCAAAGCCCCGGGCACCGTCTCAACATCCTCGACCCACATCACACTCATGTAGGGGTCGGCATGGCCTATAACCCAGAAACAGGCGAATTCCGCCTGGCCCAGGAATTCCTGAACCGCTACATAACCTTCACCGGCCCCACAGCCCCGCTCAGGTTAGCCGGTGGGGGGCAGATCGAGGTGTCTGGGGCGTTGGTCGCCGGAGCAGGCGAGCCGTTTATCAATCTCGCCTATGAGCCTCACCCCGCTTCGTTCAGCCTGGAAGCGCTTCAGGAAACAGACACATACACTTCACCGGCCAGCATCCTCAGCGCCACCCCGCCGCTCGATCTGACCGGCGGCCGTTTCCGCGAGACGGTCGTCATCCCTGCCGGGCAGCCCGGCATCTACCACATCCGCCTGTGGGTTATGGTTGATGGGGAGGAAGTCCAGGGCGGCAACCTGCTCGTCATCGTTGAATGAGCTGCCTCAAGCACCAGAATTGAAAATGGGCCCGGCGATCGACGCCGGACCCATTGGACTTGTTTACTCACCGCGCCTTCAATAGGACTCGTAGGGCTTGCCGGCTAATCCGGGGTTGGGGTGCTCGGGGGCGTGGTGCCCACATCCATGAACAGCACCCACCCGATAATCGAGCCGCTCTCGCGTTCGTACTGCACCAACACGCACTCCCGGTTGAAATTATCGAACTGCCGGTCGTCTGGCAGGAAGCGCAGCGTGCCCCCCGCCGGAATCTTCCCCACCGCGTTGAAGCCTTCATAGCACCCGCTGCGGGCCCACACATCGCGCTGGGCCACCCCGGCGATCGGGGTTGGCGTCAGTGTCGGGGTCAGGGTCGCCGTGGCCGTCCCCGTGGGGGTTGGCGACGGGCTGGGCGTGAAGGTTGCCGTGGCTGTGGGCGTGTTGGTAAAAGTAGCGGTCGGCGTCAGCGCCAGTTGGTACGCCCGGAAGCGCCCGATGCCGAACGAGCCCATCAGGATCAGCAGAATTACCCCCAGTGTGATGCCACCGATCCACATTCCCGACATCGTCCACTGGAAGCGCCGCAGCGACCGCTTGAGTTGGGTCACCCCGGGGTCATTGGGATACCGCTCCCGGACCTCGGCGCTCAGCCGCCAGGCCTCAGCCGGCCAGCTCCGCTTATTCTCGTAGGCCCGGGTCGCCATTTGCAGGTCGGTGTCGTAGCGCTGCAGGTCCCGTATCATGCGATCGACTTCATTCTGCAGCCGGTCCAGGCTGTCGTCGAACCCTTCCAGATTGCGGATCTGAGCCAACTGCTGGCGGGCCTGGTTCGCCAGGTACAGGGCGCCCTCCAGCGTGGGGGAGCGTTCCGCCTGTACCTTCATCGAACGGGTCTGCTCTTTCAGAGGCTCCACCACCCGCGGGATCACCCCCTCCAACCGCGTTCGCAGCCGGAGGAAGCTGGCATTTTCCCCATACTCCCCGATCAAGCCGTCCAGTTCCGACTTCATCTGCGACAGCACCTTCGGGTCGATCGTCGGCTGGCTCAGCGTTTCGTTCATCGTCCGGATGCTGTCTTTGACCCGGCGGAATTCCTGCAGGCGGTCGTTGAATTTGGGCTGCCCGGTTGCCCGCAGCGCGGCTTCCACCCGTTCGATCCCCTCGTCGAACTGCCCCTGGGCGAACAGCTCCAGCCCCTCCTGGTAGATATTCTCCGCGTCGATGTTCTCCTGGAGCTTCTGGGCGAATTCCTGGCCCTCCTGCCAGCGCTGGATACCCAGCTCTCGCAGCACGTCCTGGGCTTTTTCCAGCAGCGCCAGGGCATCCGTATAGCGCCCTACCCGGGCCGCGGACTGTGCTTTTCCATACGCCGAGGCCGCCTCGGCCGGCAGCGCCACCGCCGGAATATACCCCGTCCGCAGGTAATTCTCCGATTCGGCTCGGTGCTGGCGCGCCCGCTCCCAATTGGGCTCGAGCTGGAGCACCCGGTCGAACAGGTTGATCGCTTCCGCGTACCGCCCGCTGTAGAACAGCTTTTCGGCAGCCTCCATCTGCTGCTCCGCCAGGGGGTTGTGTTCGCGCCTCTCAGCCTTCGCATCTTCCGGTTCGGGGGAGGTCTGCTCGGGCTGGGCGTTGATCGCCACACCTTCCAGGGTCTGCTCTTGCTGCTGTGCTTCACCCTCCTCGTGCTGGCGAATGCTCTCTAGCAGTTCCTTCCGCACTGCCTGGACCCGGTTCCGATCGCCGATCTCCAGTTCCTGATACTCGGGTGAATTGAGAAAATCTTCGACTTCTAGCATGAGCTTCCGCAGTTCCACCAGGCTCGGTTTTTCCTGGCTGCGGAGCTGCTCGAATTGGCTTTCCAATGCGTTCATCTGAATCATACGCTCTTCCAAATCATGTTCTCTTTGCCGGTGTGCCGGTTTCGTAACCTCTCACCACTAAAAAGAAACCTAGCGCTCACCGGCCGGCTGGTAAACCGCCAGCAGGTCTTCTCGCAGTTCGCGTACGTGGCTGTACTCCTCATTCAGCGCTTTCTCCAGGATCGCCTTCACCTGGTTGGGCAGCCGTTCATCGTCATAAGTCCACTGCGCCTGGTAAGTCCGTGAGGACTGCTCGATCTCGTCCGGGCGGTTCGGTCCAAGGGGAAGCGCCCCCGGTGCGGCCCTTCCGGTGAGGATATGATGCAGCGCCCGGGCGCTGAATTGGACCAGGTCGAATTTCCGTTCCGCGACCGTCAACCCCTGAGGATAACGCTTGGCGATGTTCCAATCGATCATCACCACGCCCTGGGCAGCCGGGTCCCAATAGTAGTGCAGGATCTTGTGATCCCGGTAAACGATGTTGCGGTCGTGAACGACCTGAAGGATATCACAAATTTGCAGCGCCAGGAGCAGGCTCTCCTGCAGCGGCAAGAACTGCCCCCGCGTGTAGCTTGCGTCGCAGTAAGCCATCAGGCAGCCGGAAGGCGGGCGGTTCTCCAACGCCAGATACGGAAGCCATCCCTGCCCGATGCGGATGTCCATTGAGGTGAGAAAATTCTGGATCTCATCCTGCCCGTAGCGCAGCACCTGGCCGGTCAATCCCGTGGCAGACTCCCGGCGCTCCTCGCTGGGGATTTCCAGTCCATCATCGAGTCTGATAAAACCGCACTCCGCCATCCGGTTCACGCCCGGTTGGTCGTGCAGCAGGGTCAGAATCTGCACCTCTTCGCGGAACAGCGGAGCTGCGTACTCGGCTTTATCCGGGCGCATCACTTTGACCGCCAGTTCTGCCACATGCCCACCCCCATCGGACAGGCGGCCCAGGAATACTCGCGCCGATGAACCACGCGCTTCGGGCAGCCAGGTGTCCAGCGGCTCGCCCAGGTCGAACCCCGCATCGACGCCCAGCCGTGCTTCCTCGATCCCCTGCACCGTGTTTCCAATGGGGAGGCTGGCCGGCTCTCGCTCCAGGCTGAGCGCCCGCGTACGGGGCAAGGAGAGCGTTTCGCGCGAGCGATATTCGTTCAACCACGGGATTTCGCTCAACAATTCGGGATGCCCTACAAGCATATCCGCCGGTCGGGCTCCATTCCGTAGTTGCTTGAACGTCCCCAGGATCAGGTCCAGCCAGGGAGCAGGCCCGATCTGGTTTCGCAGCGCCCGCCCGGCCAGTTCGACCTGGGTCAGGTAATCCTGGAAAGTCTCGTCACCCCGCGCTCCCTGGCGTACCTGCACCAGCCAGTTCGGCGCCCGGCGCAGAGCCCTGTCGGCTGTGATCAACCGTCGCCGGTGCGGGTCCCACAGGAGCAGCATCCTCAGCGAACGGCGCGCTGTCTCGAACTCTTTCCGCCCCCAGGCGTCCATCACAATCCGCGCCTGCGAACGCGCCTGGCTCAGCGTCTTCTCCAAAGCGTTCCGTGTGCCCGGGAGCGCCGACTCCAGGTCTGCCAGCAGCCCATCCACATCCGTGTACTCAACTCCGGCGTTGGGCGGCGCCGGATCCATCTCTTTCCACTTCTTCAATACCTCTTCTTCAAATACCCGTAATAACGCCTCACAGTTGGTATCTCGCGTCTGAGCTCCGTTCTCGGGGCTCAGGCGGAAGGTTTGCGCTTGCAGGGTGAAGAACAGGCGGCTGATCACCACATAAGGGGGCACACTCTCTGGATCCACTTGAAGGTGGATTTGCCGCGCTTTCCGGCTGACTTCGTCCCACCAATCGGGCAGCGCCCCATCCGGTAAGACCGTGAACAGCTCCCACAGGCTGGAAGGCCAATCGTCCGCCACACCCGCCACGATCGCCCGCTCCACCGCCTGGCGCGCCGTCCCCTCCGCCTGTGCAGCCAGATCCGCCAGTTGCCGCAGCAGGCCCCACTTCAACGGGCCGGGATCATCAGGGCCGGCGGGCAAGGCTTCTGCCCGGCTGCATACCTGCGAGAGCGCCTCCAACTGCCGCGCACCGGCATAATGCGCCGCCAACTGCAAGTGCAGGCGCTGTTCTACCCGCCGGTCCGGGATCTCCCCCGCATCCAGCAGTTGGTCCTGGATCAACTTCAGCTCGTCAAGCAGTTCCAGCTCGGGTTCGCTTTTCAGCCCCAGGTCGGCCTCCCGGTGGCGGAGATCCCGCAGCGCCTCCATCCGGCCGGCCAATAGTTGGCCCAGGCGGTCCTTGAGCGGTTTTACCCCCTCTGTGAAGGCGTTGGCCGGCGACACATTTTCCGGCCACTCCAACCGGGCGTACAGCTCTGGATTGACCTCGTTCAGGAACCGCCCGAATTCAGAGACGAACTGCTGGTAATCATCCAGCCTCGAGTAGCGGCGGTCTTTCGTCGCCCCGTCTGCCTCCAGGAACTGGCTGTTCCCCCAATCGATGATCATCACACTGCCCCGGCCGGGATCCCAATACACGTGTTCTGGTTTGACGTCATTCCATATCACCCCGGCCTGGCGGGCGCCATCCACGCTGACCGCGGCGAAGTGGATTTTCTCGAACAACTCGATAACCCCCATCAGGGCTCGCAGCAGGATCTCCTCAGGGGCCTTCCCCCGGGCAGCCAGGTGCGCGCAGAAACGGGCCAGGTCCTCGTCCAGCTCCTCTTCCTCTGTTTCAGCAGGGACGACTCCAGAATGGGCGATGCGCACCAGGGAAGCCAGGTCGATTCCGGGGGCTTTCTCCAGCACGATGAACATACCCTCCCCGAAATCCGCCCCCGGCGGGCTCTGATCGATCAGCGTTGGCGTGCCGATTGAGTTCCGGCCGCCGTTCGTCAGCACCGGTTCGAGCGCTTTGAGGATCTGGCCCTCGGTTCTGATCTGCGCCGCCTGGCGCAGCACCTCGCTCGAAAAGCTCCCGCGGTGCGGGCGCTTCAGGATGGCCTCTTTGTGTTCCAGCAGAGACTCGACCAGGTAAACCTCGCCTGCGTCGCCCTCTCCTAATTTGTTCACCAGGCACCAGCGCTGCTGCCGCCCGGTCACTACAGTTCCGAAATTTAAGTTCATAGTTCTCTAATCAGCAACAGGGTGGCAAGGCTGTCTCTCGCCTCGGCCACCCCGCTCTCTATGCTCGCCTTTGCTTGATCCGGGTTATTATAACGGCAACTGGTGGGAAAAGAAGGTTTAAGTGTAAGTTATCATCCAAACCCCGGCCCCAAATCAATCCCGGATTTCTCATTGGATCGATCATGGCTGGATTATACTAATTTCTACTCGCAAATGCGCTCGAAAAGGAACCTTCGATGAAAAATGACATATTCAAAGTGCTGATCATGCTTGGTCGCCCGGCTTCCGGGAAGAGCGAGATTATCGATTATTTGCTTCGCCTGCCGGATCAAGAGCGAGAACACCGCTTCCATCTTGGGCAACTGGACGTGCTCGACGATTTCCCCATGCTGTGGACCTGGTTCGAGGAAGATAACATCCTCATCGAGCTCGGCAAGCCCCGGCTGAACACCGATGAGCAGGGCTATTTCAAACACGAATACCTGTGGCACATGTTGATCCGCCGCCTGGAGCTGGAATACCGCAAGCTCCTTCGCGACCGGCCAGACTACCACCAGACACGCACTACCCTGATCGAGTTCTCTCGGGGCAGCGAGCACGGCGGTTATCGAGAAGCGTTCAACCATTTTAGCCCCGAGCTGCTCGAACGGGCGGGCGTCGTATACGTGGATGTCAGCTTCGAAGAGTCGCGCCGAAAAAACCGCCGCCGCTTCAATCCGGAACGGCCGGATAGCATCCTTGAACATGCCCTGACCGATGAAAGGCTCGAGCGCCTCTACCGCCACATCGATTGGGAAGAGTTCAGCCGGCCCGACCCACACGACCTGCTGGTCGGGGACATCCGGGTACCCTATGTTGTCTTCTCCAACGAGGACGACGTCACCACCGGCAAAGCGGACCGGTTGGGCCAACGCCTGGAAGAAGTGCTCGGGCGGCTGTGGTCCCGGGTTAGCGCGGGGTAATCTCCTGCCAGGTCTGCCCCTGGTCTGTGCTGCTCACCAACCTGGAAACCGCCGTACATTGGAAATCCTCCTCGGCTGCAGATTGTTCCGCCTCGGCCGGGGTTTTTGTCCCCCGGCAGTCCACCTCTCGCACCCAGGCCCAGGCGATTCCTCCTGGACCCTGCTCGACTTCCACGGCTCCTTGAGGTAGATTCAGTTGCACCGGTCCAACGGCCGCGGCCAGCGCCTCGGCGGCAGTCTCCAGCTTCCACGACCGACCGCCATCCTGGGTGGTGTACAGTTCATCGCGCGGGCCACCCTTCACCCACCCGTTTACCTCATCTGTAAAGTGGACCGGCTCGGCCACCGGCAGGTCCCTCTGCTCCCAGGTTTGCCCTCCATCGGTCGTTGCCAGTAAGATCCCAAGACTGAAGTTGCTGCTCGACTCCAATTGCAGCACCAGCCATCCGGTTTCCGGGTTGATGAACTCCAAACTGGCTGCGCGGACCGGCGCCGGCAGCTCGATTTCCGGCAGTTCGGCTTCACCCCAGGTAGACCGGTCTCCCAGCGTGTATCTCAGGCCTGGCAATCCCAGCGGGTCGTCCTGCACCAGCGCCCACCCCATGCTGGCGTTCAAAAACTCGGCCGCCAGCAGGCGCTCACCCGCCTCTAATCGCGGGCCGGTCTCAACCCAGCTTTCACCCCGGTTTTCACTCCACAGCAGCCTGTCTTCGCTCAACACCCAGCCCTGGCGGTCGTCTACCAGATCCATATCCGCCAGTTCGAAGGGCGCCGGGCTGGTTGAGGGAGTCTGTGGATTGCGTCGCGTGTCATGCGGCAGCGAGGTCACAAATCCATCGGTCGCGTTGCTGTCAATGGACATCGACACCCCGCCGTACGTCTCCACGTGCCCCCCGGTGTACTGGCGGATGCGGTGATCCTCCCACAAACTATCGCTGATACACGGGACGCCGTACACGCTAGCCTTTTCGTTGAATGTCTTCAGGTTCCAGTACGCGATCCAAACGTCGTCAGGGGCCGGGTTCGACTGTGCAAACAGGGACAGATAGGATGTACAGGACGAACCATACACCCCTGATCTCGCCCCCAGCTCGTGCAGCCGTTCTGTCCAGCCGCGAATGAACGATTTGACTGCGTTTTTACATGAATCCGACGCCCCCGAAAAACTTTCCAGATCGTAATAGATGCCTCGCTTGCCGAGCAGTCCCAGGCTGGCGGCCGCATGGTGTGCCTGGTTGGCCTCCTCCCGGCCCTGCTGGTACGCCCGGTTGGGGTCAGAACTCATCTTTTGGAAGAATTTAGAACATGGCGCTTGCGGTCCTACCCATGTGGGGATGAATGCCCATCCCTGGTTTTTCACCTCGTAAACCCAGAATGGGTCCAGCTCTTCATTGGCGCAGCCCCTGGCAATACCCCCGATATAGATGTTGAAAATATAGTAAGGAGATTTGTCCCACCACGTTTTCATCGCTTCCGCCGAGGGAACATTGCACTTATCGAACGCCGGCCGGGTGCTCGCCACGACCTGGCTGGGGTTGATGACCACATAGCGAGATTGGTGCATAGCGACCCCTTTGGAATACCGCACCTGCAGTGTGTGTGTGAACACCCCCGGGCAGTTAGGCGCTTTTTTGTCCAACTCGTAGGTCCACCCATCCCCCTCGATCGAGAAGCTTCCCCGGAACAGTTCACCCGACTCGCAAGGGCCATCTAATGACCAGGCCAGTTCGACGGTTGTCTTCTTACCGGTCACATTCAAACCGGCCGCGTGGTAGGTGAGCGTTTCTCCAGGTACGAAAGCATAGCGCTCCACGCCGCCCAGGGCCGATGTGAACAGGGAACCAACGCTGATGCTCCGGTCCTCACGTAATGTTAACGGCATGAATAGTTGAAAGTCCGGCTCCGGAGTGGGTGTCCCTGTTTTAGTGGGGGTTGTGGTGGGAACAGTCGTCCCGTTCGTAGGGCTGGGTGTGGTTGGGGGCGGGGTACCGGGGGTTGGGCTGCTCGTTGTTTGCAGCCATGACATAGAACCGGAGACACCTGAAAAGCTCAGGGTCGTGGCGGTGATTACGCAAGCAACCAGTAAAATCACTCGAACGCGAGAAGGCATCCTGTCACCTCTGAATGTGTGGGATAATCCGTCGGACCGCAGGTGGAGGCTGGTTTACCCGTCTGACCTGAGCCCGGCTCGCCCCGCGAATCCCCGGATGACTTTCGTGTATCGATACAGCCTTTGTAAGATGCGTCCTGGAGCCAGGAGTTAATTATCTGATCCGAATAAGCTTTGCGAATTATAATCTGCAATCACCAGTTTGCCCATAAAGTATACTGATCTAATCGGTTTTTCGGCCGGCATACGAAAGATTGATCCGGCAATGTATTACCTCCAAGACAGGTATAATTGAGCGCAGGCGGGATCACGCACCTGCACAATCTCCCAATCTTTCAACGGAATCGACATGGAAGATGACCATCATCTCACCCCAAACGATGAACTCGAGCAGCAAATCAGCGAACTGCTCAGTCAAATGACCCTGGAGGAGAAAGTATTCCTCCTCTCCGGGGATGATACCTGGCATACCCACCCGATTCCCCGCTTGAACATCCCCTCCCTGACGATGTCGGATGGCCCGCACGGGCTGCGCGCCCGGCAGCCGGACGTTGGGCGTAAAGCCAGCGCCACCACGGCCTTTCCGACCGGGATTGCCCTGGCCTCCACCTGGAACCCCACCCTGATCGAGAAGGTGGGTGAGGCCCTCGCCGAAGAGACCCTGGCGATGGGCTGCGATATTCTCCTCGGCCCGAATGTCAATATTATCCGCACGCCCCTGGCCGGCCGTAATTTCGAGACCTATTCGGAAGATCCACATCTGGCCGGGAAGATCGGCGCCGCCTGGGTGAGGGGGGTGCAGCGCAAGATGGTGGGCGCCTCGCTCAAACATTTTGCCTGCAACAACCAGGAGACCGAACGCGACCGGGGGAGTTCAGAGGTCGATGAGCGCACCTTGCGCGAGATTTACCTGGCGGCTTTCGAGACCATCGTCAGGCAGGCCCAGCCCTGGACGGTGATGTGCTCCTACAACCGGATCAATGGTGTATATGCCAGCCAGAACCATTTCCTGCTCACGCAGATTCTCAGGAACGAATGGGGATTTCTCGGAGCGGTGATCTCAGATTGGGGCGCCAACCACACCACCGTGGAATCGGTCCGAGCAGGCCTGGACCTGGAAATGCCCGGCCCGGCCAAGTACTACGGCCGGCTGCTGGTTGAGGCCGTCAACAACTGGCAGATCCCAATCGAGGATGTCGACCGGGCAGCCAGCCGCATCTTGCGCCTGGTGCTGCTCTCCGGCCGCCTCTCCGGATACCGGCCTGCACGGCCCCGCCCGGCCGGCTCGGTCAATACCCGGGAACACACCGTTCTGGCCCGCCAGGTGGCGGAAGAAGCCATTGTGCTGCTCAAGAACACTTCAGGCATTCTTCCTCTGAATCCTCGCAGGCTCCGCACCCTGGCCGTCATCGGTCCCAACGCGGCCGATCTGTCCCTCGGCGGCGGTGGCAGTTCCTTTGTCGATCCCCCCTATCGCATCACCCCCCTAGAGGGGCTGAGGAAAGCGCTCGGAAAGCGCGCCCAGGTTGACTATGCGAAAGGCTGCTACCGCGGTTCCATCCCCACCCTGCTCCGCGCTCAGTTCCTTAAACCTCCCCGCGGCTCCGGGCGCGGCCTTTGGGCTGAGTACTTCCCCAACCATGACCTCTCCGGCGAACCCAGCCTGGCCGAAGTTGAGCCCTGCCTCGATTTTTGGTGGTTTTCTCGTGGCCCGGCCGAGAATATCCCCGACGAGTTCTCTGCCCGCTATACCGGAGTCCTCATCGCCCCCGCCACCGGCGCTTTCGATCTGATACTCACCAACACAGGCATCGCTCGCCTGTTCCTCGATGGCCGCATGATCATCGACAGCCAGCAGAGCGCCCCTTCGCCGGGACTGCTCTTTTATCGCACCCAGGCCCGGGTCGATTTGGAAGCCGGCCGTGAGTACAACCTGCGGGCGGAGTTTGTCAAACCGGACCGCTCACCCATCGCTCGATTGAGGCTCGAATACCGCCAGATTCCCCTTGAGAGCGAGCAGACCCTGATCGCCCAGGCCGCCGATCTGGCGGGGCGCGCCGATGCCGCAGTGGTGGTCGTTGGCATGCCCGAAGGCTATGAAACCGAAGGCTCCGACCGGCCTGACATGAACCTCCCCGGCCGCCAGGATGAGCTGGTGCAGTCCGTCGCCCAGGCGAACCCCAACACGATTGTCGTCATCAACGGCAGCGCCCCGGTCGAAATGCCCTGGATCGAACAGACCGCGGCCGTCCTGCACGCTTTTTACCCCGGCATGGAAGGCGGCGCTGCCCTGGCCCGCATCCTCACCGGCCAGGTGAACCCCTCCGGCAAGCTTACACTCACTTTACCCCGGCGTTACGCAGACAACCCCACCAGCATCAATTATCCTGGTGGCCGGCGGGTGTTCTACGGCGAGCGGATCTACGTGGGCTACCGCTATTACGACCATAAGGAGATCGAGCCGCTTTTCCCCTTCGGCCACGGGCTATCCTATACTACCTTCGAGTACTCCAGCCTCAAACTGCCCTCGAAAATCTACCCCGGCGAGACCATCCCCGTCTCCCTCATCTTGCGTAACACCGGCAGCCTGGCCGGGCAAGAGATCGTCCAGCTTTATGTACAGGACCTGCATTCCAGCGTGGACCGCCCGCCGAAGGAATTGAAAGCGTTCGCCAAGGTTCTTCTGGAGCCAGGAGAGAGCCAGACCGTCCACTTCGAGCTCACCCGACGGGATCTATCCTACTATGATGTAGACCGGCAGGATTGGGTTGCTGAGCCCGGCGAGTTCCGCCTCCTGGCCGGCAGTTCGTCCAGGGATATCCGCCTGTCGGCCGTTTTTGAATTGGTGAAATAGATCTGAGCGATCGTTGAGGCGTCTGAAACAGAAAGGGTCTGCACATGCGCCCGAATAAGCAGCATCTTCTGGAAACTGCCCAGCTCCTGGCCCGGCGCCTGGAGCGCATCTCCGTGGATTCGTCCTGGGCGCGCCGCTCGAGCGGGACCCGCGGGAATTTGCTCAAGCTCATCGAGGAACTGCAAGCGGACGATACCCACCTCGACCCGGGCTCTCCCTCAAGCCAGGCCTTTTTCGATCGCCTGGAAAGCGTGATCGCCGCCAGTTACCGGCTGCTGGAGCGCGCCGCCCGTGAAATCCCCGATCTGGATGACCGCCATGAGACCCGGCCCTGATCTCCGATTCACCCCACAGCAACCCCTGCTCGCGGGCATACGCCCAATCCGTACCGCACACCCACTCCTCCAGGGGTGGGTCGCCACCGGTGCGGGCAGCGCATCACCCGCCGGACAATCGCTCAGAATGAATTGAAGACTGGGGCTGATAAATTACACTCCTTAAAATCAGCAGCCATCCCTTGCGAACGGGATGGCTGCTGATTTTTCATCAGTCAGGGGGTGAAATTCAACAATCGAGTTTTTAAGTCAACCGCACCCGCCGTGAGATGGCGAACAAAACGAACAATGCGATCGGCATCACCGTGAGCGGCACCCAGACCAAATCGCTCAATTCGAATTTCTCCAACTGGGCCGGTTCCTTGGCAGCCACTTCGATCTTGGCCGGCTCGTGCACCCGGGGAGCGGGCAGCACTTCCACGCGCCGGTCGTTGATCCACTCCACCGCCAACCTGGGGATCTGCTCGGGATTTGACTGCACCCATCCCTGAATCTGGGCCTCCAGGTTCGGCCGGAACTGCTCCAGCTCCGGCGGCAGGACGATAAACTGCATCAGCACCGGCTCTTCCGGGAACCGCGCTTCACCTCGCCTCAGCCACCATTTCATATCGTACACGCCCCAGGAGCTGTCTTCCTTCACCGGGAGTTCGAGCCGCAGCGCCTCCCCAGGGGGGACGGTGATCTCCAACGGCAGCACGCTGGTCTGTGTCGCCGCTCGCTGCACCACAATCTCGTACTCACCCGGCATCCAGGTCTCGGACCCCGTGTTTTCGATTTCAACTTCCAGGTGGATCTCTTCGCCCTGGACGAACACCGGCCACACCGGCTGTGTGACCACCCGCGCCGCCAACGAGGGCTGAGGCGCGCCGACGATCCCCACCGCCTGCGGGATGGGGCGGCCTGAAGCGATATAGGTAGTATCCTGACAAATTAACTGTGTCGATCCACCGCCATCCAACATCATCACTTTATCCGCCCCAAAGCTGGTCAAGACTTCGGCTGCGCCAGCCTGGGTGGCGGTCTTCGTGTTGAAAACCAATATGGTTTCGAACAACCCATCCCGGTTGCGGTCGTCCACCCCCACGAACGTCCTACCCGTAGACTGTTTCGCCCTTTTGTTGGCCTCTGCCGTCAGCCCCCCGATGATATTGGGCGCCGTTGAGCCATACAGGTTCTCCCGGGTGAGCTCGCGGATATCGGCGTGGTCTGACCATATCTCGAAGATCAACGTTTCCCCGGGGAAATCGTTCGCCGCGTATCCCTCGGATACGATCTTCCCATCTCTCTTGATGGGCAGCGAAAGCCGTGTAGGGTTGTCGGCCATGAAGAAGAATTGACCGTTGGTCACGCAAAATGCCGTTTCGGGGTTTTGCTCCTCGAGCTCGTTCCAATAGCTCTCGATAGACCTGTACTCGATCTTCGCGCTTGGACCGCCGAACACCCCTTTCCCTCTCCCCGAACCGGCAATCCCGCCGTGCATCAACTGGATGGAAGCCCCCAGGCTCAAATCGACTACCTGGACGAAGTCCGGGTTACCCCCGGAGTAATCCTTGCGATACATTTCGATCCCATATATGGACGAGATTAGGGAAAACCCTGGGGGAGCCTCAGTACCCGGCGAATCGGCGCGCGCACTGATCGTAGGGAAAATGACTGTCAGCAGAAGTCCAAACAATAGTATGGTTCTGGTGAAGAGATTCAAGGTACGTTACCTACTTCTATGCCGCCAGAGGTTAGTCATCCTTGCGACCGGACTATGGCTTCAGTCTTCGCCATTTTTGGGAATTAAACCGCTCCTATTATACCTGGAGAATCGAGTTTAGAACAGTTGTTCTGTTTATTCCAAATCCGTGGGCCATTCTAACATAAACAGAATCCGGATAAGCTATCAGCCGATAATTTTGTGAGTGTCGATCTTAATCCGGTGTCCGTCTTTTTCCAGGCGCGGCGAGCCGGATAAGTTGTGGCTGAAATGGCCGAGAGCTGGCAGCGGATTTTCCATCACACTGTCACGTAACGCTTCTCGTAACGATATCGAGATGCCAGATGATTATCATCGGGATCAATGTGATTTTAGGGTTCAAATTCCGTAATTATATTCTGGCTCGATCGGAATTGCCCTGGTAGGCGCTGTAGGGACGCAGCTCACTAACTTCCCCCACCTCCGGTTCCTACCCAATGACAATTTTTGAATCCGGAGGATGCGACCATGCGAAGCACGTTGAAATTGATTGGGATCGTTTTGGGAAGTTTGATCGGGTTGCTTTTGATCATCGTAGCCGCTCTGCTCGTCTATGGGCAAGTCTCTTTTAAACCGGTGGATGCAGACCGGCCTCTATATCCGATCACTGCGTCAGCCGGTCCGGAAAGTGTCGAACGGGGTAAATATTTGATGGAAGCGGTTATGGGCTGTACAGGCGCCTGCCATACACCGGAAAGAGGCGCGCCGCTTACCGGAGTGTCCGAAGAGATCAGACAGGGCCCGATCGTGCTCACTTTCGCTGTGCCAAACCTGACGCCCGATGACGAGACCGGATTAGGGAATTGGACCGATGCGGAGATTGCCCGCGCGATCCGGGAGGGGGTGGATAAGGATGGTGTCTCGTTGGTAGTGATGCCCTCTCATAACTACCATGTGATGAGCGATGACGATGTTGCTGCGGTCGTGGCATACCTGAGGCAATTGGATCCGGTTCAAAACCAAATCCCGCCTTTCGATGGAAACGCAGTGGCGAAAACGATGAACGCCCTGGGGATGTTGGGCCCATCGCCGGTAGGAGAGCCGATCACCGCGCCTCAGGCTGCTCCACAGCCCGGGACAGCAGCATACGGAGCTTATCTTGTGTCGCTGGGCGCATGCAGCGACTGCCACGGGCCCGACCTGTCTGGTGGCCCAATCCCGTTCGCCGATCCGGGCACTCCGGATGCCGCCAATCTGACCCCGGCAGGAGACCTGGCGAACTGGAACGTGACGGATTTCCTCACCGCCATGCGTACAGGAGTAACCCCCGAAAGGCAGAATCTAAATCCTGTAGCAATGCCCTGGCCGGAATATGCCAGGATGACCGACGAGGACCTGGCCGCAATATTCCTCTACCTGCAAAGCTTGCCGCCGGTCAGTTCAGAACCCTGAGTAAAAACACAAAAATAGCAGAGCGGCTCTCATCTGGATGAAAGCCGCTCTGCAAGTCAGGGAAAAC
>CAYMLG010000030.1:0-59432 GCA_964391195.1 uncultured Anaerolineaceae bacterium
CTACGATCCGCTGTGCGCCGGGGACAATGGGAACATCGCGCCTCGTGTCTGTTCTCGATAAACAAAAGGGGAGGTGTATTATAATCATCGCGGGCGCGAGCACCAGCATGCTTACAAGGAGGAGATTGTGACCCCCGAGGATTTCGAGGTCAACCCAGAGGCGCTGCGGCTGGCCATGCGGCGGTGGGCAACTGGAGTAACGGTGGTGACCAGCGAGTATCAAGGCTCCAGGCACGGGATGACCGTCAGTTCATTCACATCCGTTTCGTTGTCCCCGCCATTGGTCCTGGTCTCGTTGGAGAACGTCACCCGCACCTGTAAGTTGGTGAGAGAATCCAAGGTATTCGCGGTCACAATCCTGGGCGCGCAGCATCAGGCGATCTCCGACCGGTTCGCCGGCCGGGAAGAGCCCCCTGGCGAAGAAGCGGACCGCTTCGATGGGCTCAAGACCTATCGCCTGTTCACCGGCGCGCCGCTGCTCGTGGATGGGCTGTCCGGTTTCGACTGCCGGGTGGTGGCCGCCTATACCGCCGGCACACATACCCTGTTCATCGGACAGGTGCTGGCTGTGCGAGTTTTAGGAGAGGAGGATCCCGATCCGCTGGTGTATTTCAACCGCGGATATCGCTGGCTGAATAATTCATGAGGATGCCTGGCGAGCGAGGCTGGCCTTTTTCTGTGATGGGGCCCTCACATCTGGCAGATTGAGGGCCAGAAAATACCGCCAGAGTTAGAAAAGGCCAGACTCCGGGCGAAAGGGGCGCTGAAGAGTCATGGAGAATGTGAGTGAGGAGAAACTGCGGCCAGAGGAGCGAGCCTGGCTGCTGAAACTGGCCCGCCTCGGGTTGGAAGAAGCGGTGTGCGGAGTGAAGCCCGCCCCCCTGGACCTGGAAAACATCCCCGAACGGCTGCGGGCGCCCGGGGCTACCTTCGTCACCCTGACCCGCAAGGGAGAACTGCGGGGCTGCATCGGTTCACTCGAGCCGCGCCTGCCATTGGCGGAAGACGTGCGCGAGCACGCGGCCTCGGCGGCGATCGAGGATTATCGCTTCGAGCCGGTGCGGCCGGAAGAGCTGCCTGAAATCGAGATCGAAATCTCTTATCTCAACCGGCCCAAACGGTTCGAATACGAGTGCCCTGAGGACCTGGTCAGCGGGCTGCGCCCGGGGATCGATGGAGTCGTGCTGCGCGATGGCTTCCGCCAGGCGACTTTCCTCCCCCAGGTGTGGGAGAAACTCACCGATCCGGAATCCTTCCTCGGCCACCTGTGCATGAAGATGGGCGCGCCGGCGGACTACTGGCGGCAGAAAAAACTCCAGGTGTACACCTACCAGGTGGAGGAGTTCAAGAACGGGTGATGGGCGAACGTCCGGGTAGTTCAGTAGTTCACTACCCGGACGTTCGCTCACCATTTAATGGGGGAATTAAGAGACCTGGGTGAAGTTCTGGACGGGCAGGACAAACAACGTAGCTCGTTTCGTGCCCGCGTCGGAAGAGGGCGTGGTATTCTGGCGGATGACTTGGATGGCCTCCTCCACGTTTTCTTCCTCGGCGCCGATCATCAGCGTGCTCTGCCCCCGGCGCAGAAAGCCGCCGGTGGAGGCGATGCGGGTGACACGGAAGCCAGACTGGACCAGCGCCTGCGAGACCGGTTCGTTGTCAGTGTCCTGGATGATGGCGATAATCAGCTTCATTCCTTCTCCTCGAAAACGGCACAGCCCATGGAAATCTACTGTAACACAGCCCACTGCGGCTGCGGGTCGTGGCTGACGATACTCTGGCCATCGGGGAAGATGACCGTGGTTTTCTCCATCTGGCGGAGCACAGTGAGTCCTCGATATTTTACCGTAACCGGCCAGGGGAAAGGATTAAAACCGGCCAGCCACACCCGGGTGGGGGAAAAGATGCGCACCCCCAGCACGTCCAGGAACAGGCCCAGAGGCGCCAGCCCGGTGAGGGCGTTGCGCTCTCCGGCGCCATAGCCGATGGCCGGATCATAATAGCGGCGGAAGGCGGCATCGCGCTTGAGGGTCAGCGAAACGGCATCCATCAGGCGGGTCACCAGGGCAGTCGCTTCATCCCGGTACCCGTAGCGCAGCAGGCCTTCTCCCACCAGCAGGTTCCAGGGCAGGTGGACGCCGCCGGGCGCGGTGTGGCCGGGTTCATCGCCGAAGGTGTAGGGGCTGGCAGGGATGCCGTAGGAGCGCCAGTATTTTTCCGGATTGGTGATCGTCTTCTCCACCAGCGAGCGGGCGCGCTTCTCGTGGGGGATGCCGGCCCACAGGGGCAGCAGCAGGCTGTGGTCTTCCTGGCGCAGGTTTAGGCTGTACAAAGTGACCTCGTCATCCGGCTCGACACCGGTCACTTCCACCCGGTCGATCGTACGGAAGACGCACTCGCTGGTTAGGGTGCCCTGGCCCAGGTACCAGCGGCAGCGTTCGGGCGGGAATTCTTCGATATCTTGCTCGTCGCTCTCGTAACTACCGTAGACGCGGACCAGGGGGCGGCGCGGAACGCCGCCGCTGGTCTGGAAGTGGACCAGGACGCGCACCGGCTGGCGGAAGCGACGCCCGGGGGCCAGCTCGCCTGGACCCTGGCGGGAGCCGAGCGCTTCACCCCGCGGGCTGGCGTGCGTGTCCCGGTCGCGAATGCGGTAGGTGCCGGCCCGGGAGTCCCAGGTGGACTCGACCGCGGCACGCAGGCCGAGGCGGGTCTCTTCGAGCTCGGGCAGGCGGGCGGGTTGTTCGAGCAGGCGTGCCATGCGCTCCAGGTGCTGGCATTCGCTGTAGAGGAACGCGCCCAGAGCGGGGCTTTCCACCGTCTGGATGTCCACCCAGGGGCCGGCCTCCTCGCCCGAGGTGTAGAGCGGGTGATCTTCCAGACCGGCCTGCATGGGGTGATCCCATTCGGGCAGGCCGTCTTCGTCCCGGTCGCGTTCCGGGGTGAACCAGGCCTTGAAGAAGCTGTGCAGCCGGGGGAAGACCTCTTTTAGGAATTGAGAATCGCCGGTGTGCTCGTAGGCCTTCCAGGCCAACGAGGCCAGCAGCGGGGTCGCCAGCAGGTGGCTGCGCTGCCCGCCGAGGCCGGGCTTCCAATCGACGAAGCCGTCCTCTGCCTGGGTGGCGAGGAAGTTGCGGACGAAACCGGCTACCAGGTGCGGGGCGGCCGGGAGCAGCAGGCCGGCCAGGTAATAGGCCTCCAGGGGCGATTGGCCGTTCCACAGGTGGTTGTAATCGTACCCATCCCCGCGCAGCGAGTAGCCCTGGTCGGGCAGGCGGGTGAAGACAAAAGATGGGTGGGGCAGGTGCTGGGTTGGACCGGCGATCAGGCCGAAGGCCTGCTTCTGGCTGAGGGCCAGGGCGGCGTCCCAATCGGGGCGGCCGGTGTAAATCTCCACCAGGCCGCTGTTGACCAGTTCCACCCGGGCGGTTTCGGCGTCCCAGCGGCGGGCGGCGGTGCGGCGGGCGAGGTCGAAAGAGGCGCCCGGGTCGGAGAGGCCGGCGTGAGTCCACAGCAGTTGGCGGGCCTCGCCCCCCTCCAGGGTCAGATCGAGCACCAGGGCCGGGTAGGAACTGCTCTCCGCCCGCGCCCCGCCGGTGAGGAAGACCACCGGTTCCAGGCCGCCGGTCTGCCCGCAGAGCACGGGCGCGGCCTCGATTTCGGCGGGCGCCAGGCGCGAGCCCTCGTTGGGCACAAGCTGGCCGATCCATTCCACCCGCAGCTCGGCCGGCTCCGTCCCCTGGTTGCGCAGGGTCAGCCGCCCGGCCAGGGCCTGAGACTCGGGAACCCACACCTCGCTTTCGACGTCTATGTCTTCAAAGGGCGCAAAGCCCAGGCGCAGGTAATTGGGCGCGAAATAGCGCACTTCGGGCGGGCGGGCGAATTCCGCCGGGTCGGTCAGGCTCAGGTCGCCCCGGGTGAAACGAGGAAAGAGGCGCAGGCGCCGGGCGCGCAGCCCGTAGGTGGTCTCCACGGCCAGGGCCGGTGGGTCCCCGCCGCCGAGGGTGAGCTCCCAGATCTGGTCGTCACCGTAATCGACCCGGGAAAGACGGGAATCGGCCGCCAAGGTCAAAGACAGCGGGTCCCCTGGTTTCAGGTTCCATTCACGCATGCCACCATTGTATGGTAAGTTTGCGCTGCGGTCAAAGGGAATCCTGGCGAGGAGCCTGGTTCGTCTCGATTTCCAGGCTAAAACATGCCCCGGCATTGGCCCTGGAACTGGGGCCTCCCCCCACCGGCACGAATCGTGCACGCCGGTGTTAACCTAACCAGGACAGTCTCTTTTGTGCTAGAATGATTCGTTAAGACTATTCCTGAGGAGAACCGATGAGCCCTATGCCCTCCACACCCCGCGGAATGTATTTCGAGGAATTCCAACCCGGCCAGACGATCGTGACCGCCGGGCGGACGATCAGCGAGGCCGATATCATGGCCTTCGCCGGCCTCACCGGCGACTATAACCGCATCCACACCGATGCCGAGTACAGCCGGGAGGGAGCCTTCGGCCAGCGGGTGGCCCACGGCCTGCTGGTCCTGTCCATCGCTTCCGGATTGGCCGTACGCACCGGGATTATGGAAGATACGGTGATGATGTTCCGTGAAGTGACCGAGTGGAAGTTCGTGAAACCGGTGTTCATCGGCGACACCATCCATGCCGAGCTGCAAGTGGGCGAGACCAAAGAGATGCGCCGCATCGGAGGCGGCTCGGTGACCATCAACGTGAGTGTGCTCAACCAGCGCGGCGAAGTGGTCGAGAAGGGCTGCTGGACGGTGCTGGTGGCTTCGAATAAGGCATAAGGTCCCACGGGTGGGCCGCCCCACCCGAGGTTGAGGATGCTGAGCGAGAAGGTTATTTCTGAGTACTTATGAGCGATCAACCGACCCTTCCTCCTGAAGAGGACCCGCGGGAGCGATTCCGGCGGCTCCTGACCGAGGGAGACGAAGACAATGAGAGGCGAGAGTTCGAGGAGTGGCTGAAATCCCTGGAGCAGGCCGGCGAAAGCGTCACTGAGCCGGACGAGCCGGGCGCAGCAGAGGCGGACGGGGGGGAAGCTGAGCCCCCGGACCCGAACGCCACCCTCCCGGTCAGCTTCGAGGATGAGACGGGTGGCGGTGACCGCCCTGTTGAGGATCTGAGCGCCACCCGCCCGGTGAGCAGCGAGCCGGATGACCCTACTGCCGAGGATTTGAGCGCCACCCGCCCGGTGAGCAGCGAGGATGGCCGCCCGCCGGTCGAGACGCGCCCGATGCGCCCCGCGGCCCCCTCAGGCACTCCGCCCACCGGCATCCGCCGTCCCGACTCCACCCCACCGCGCGGCACCCGCCGCATCCGCCCGCCGCAGGCCGGCGACCGGCTCCCCAGCCGGGTGAACGAGCTGGACACCGGCGGAACCCAGGTCACCCCCAGCGCGTACACGCCTTCCGCCCGCCGGCCGTATTCCCAGGCGGGCAGGGGCAGCGCCCGCACTTACCCGCAGCGGCCCGGCGTTCCGCCCCCGCCGCCGCCCTACCAGCAGATCCCCTATGCCCAGCCCGTGCCCGCCTCCGGCGGCCGCAGCCTGGCGCCCACCCTCGGCTGCCTGCTGCGTTTCGGCCTGCTGAGCCTGTTCGGTCTGGTGGTGCTGGCCCTGTGTGGAGTGTCTTTCCTGTTCCTGCAGTATTACAGCATCGCCCGCACCCTGCCCGATATCAACAACCTTCGCCAGCAGGCCTCTCAGTTCGAAACCACCCGCATCTTGGACCGCAACGGGAACGTGCTGTACGAGATCCTCGACCCGAACGCCGGGCGCCGCACTTACGTGCCCCTGGATAAGATCTCACCTTATCTGGTCGCGGCCACGGTCGCCACCGAAGACAAGGCCTTTTACAGCCATCCCGGGGTGGACCTGCTGGCCATCCTGCGCGCTTTCATCCAGAACTACCAGAGCGGCGAGACGGTATCCGGCGCCTCGACCATCACCCAACAACTGGCGCGGGCTCTGCTGTTCTCACCCGAGGAACGCACCGAGCAGACTTACGACCGCAAGATTCGCGAAGCGATCCTGGCTACCGAGATCACCCGGCGCTACTCCAAGGACGAGATCCTCGAGCTGTACCTGAACGAAATCTATTACGGCAACCTGGCTTACGGGGTGGAAGCCGCCGCCGAGACCTATTTCGGCACCACGGCCGGGCAGCTCACCCTGGGCCAGGCGGCATTCCTGGCCGGCCTGCCCCAATCTCCCTCGGTCTACGATATCTACAACAACCCGGAAGTCACGCTGCGGCGCATGGAAGATGTGCTCGTGCTGATGTTCCAGGCCAGCCAGGAGCAGGACTGCATCTACGTCAGCAATTACCCGCAGCGCATCTGCATGGACCCGGTGGCGATCACCAATGCCGCCGAGGAGATCAAGAACTACAACTTCGAGCCGCAGGGGATCGAAATGCGCTACCCGCACTGGGTGAACTATGTCCGCTCCCTGCTGGAAGCCCAATTCGACCCGCAGACCATCTACCGCTCGGGCTTCACCGTCTACACCACCCTCGACCCGGGGATGCAAGACATGGCGGAGCAGATTGTGGCCGAGCAGGTGACCGCCCTGGCCGACCGCAATGCCACCGACGGGGCGCTCGTAGCCCTGCGCCCTGGCACGGGGGAGATCCTGGCGATGGTCGGCTCGGCCGATTTCTACAACGAGGATATCGCCGGGCAGGTGAACATGGCCGTGAGCCCGCGGCAGCCCGGCTCGGCGATCAAGCCCGTGACCTACGCCGCAGCCTTCGAGAAAGGCTGGACCCCCTCCACCCTGATCTGGGACGTGCCCTCCGAGTTCCCGCCCTCGGGCCGCCCGGACGACACCCGCCCGCCCTACGAGCCGATCAACTACGACGGGCGCTTCCACGGCCCGGTGACGGTGCGCGCGGCTCTGGCCAACTCCTATAACGTCCCCGCGGTTAAAACGCTGAACTTTGTGGGCATCTATGACGATCCGAGCACGCCCGAGGAGGACGGCTTCCTGGCCTTCGCCCGGAGGCTGGGAATCACCACCCTCACCCGCCCGGATTACGGCCTGTCGCTCACCCTGGGCGGCGGAGATGTGAGCCTGCTGGAGCTGACCAACGTGTACGCCACCTTCGCCAACTACGGGCGGCGCCTGCCGCCGGTGGCCATCACCCGCATCCTGGACCACAACGGCACGGTGGTTTACGATTACAAGGTGCCGCAGGGCGAGCAGGTGATGCGGCCCGAGCACGCGTACCTGGTCACCTCGATCCTGTCGGACAATGAAGCCCGTACCCCGGCCTTCGGGCCGAACTCGGTTCTCAACCTGCCCTTCCCGGCGGCGGCCAAGACCGGCACCACGAACGATTTCCGCGATAACTGGACGCTGGGCTACACCCCGCAGTTGGCGGTTGGGGTATGGGTAGGCAACGCCGATTACACCCCCATGCAGAACACCAGCGGCCTGAGCGGGGCGGCCCCCATCTGGTCGCAGTTTATGCAGGCCGCGGTGCAGCAGATCACCGGCGGCAACCCGGCCAATTTCACCCGCCCCGGTGGGATCACCGAATACGTGATCTGCTCGGTCTCGGGCACGCAGCCTTCCGAGTGGTGCCCCGAACAGCGCCCGGAAATCTTCGCCGCCGACCAACCGCCCCTCCCCAAAGAGCAGGATCTGTGGCGGCGGGTGGTGGTGGACACCTGGACGGAGCTGACCGCCTCTCAGGCTTGCAGGGACTTCACCGAAGAGCGTTTCGTGCTGAATGTGACCGATCAATGGGCGCGGCGCTGGATCCGCCAGGACCCCAACGGCCGGGCCTGGGCCGAGGAGATGGGCTTCGATGACGATCAGTTGACATTCGTGCCCAACCGGGAGTGCAACTCCAATGACCCGCGCCCGCTGCTGGAGTTTAGCTGGCCGCGGGAAGGCCAGACCATCGAAGAAGACGAGCTGGAAATCCGCGGCCTGGCGGACGCCACGCAGATCTTCGATTTCTGGCGGCTGGATTATGGCGAAGGCCGCGAGCCGGTGGAATGGCGGACGCTGATGGAAGACGACCGCCCGGTCAATCCGGCGGATATCCTCTACGAGTGGGATCTGCGCGATCTGGTGGACGACCAGGAGTTGAGCGGGCCGATCACCCTGCGGCTGACGGCGTTCAGCACGGAGAACACCTTCGCCGAGACCTTCGTGCACATCAACCTGGCAGTGCCGACCTCAACGCCGACGCCCTCGCCCACCCCGACAGAGACGCCGGTGCCGACGTTTACCCCCACATCGCCGCCCACGACCGAACCGCTGCCGCCCACGCAGGGGCCGACCTCGACGCCGGGATTCACCCCGCAGCCGATCCCCACCGAACCGCCGCCGCCCACCCCCGCCGCGCCCGGGTCGAGCCTGCTGATACCGACTGAAACCCCAGGGGTCGCCGCGATGACCCCCGGGCCGCTCGCCCTCACGCCGACCCCCGGGTCAAAGCTGACCGATGCGTCCGGCGGGTAGCTGCGTATAGATTAACTTCCACAGGGTTGGTGTCCCATCCAACCCTGTTTTGTTTTAAAACAGCTTCAATTGGGGGTCGGTGTGATCCAGGGGGTCAACGGCGAGTTGTTCGGCCAGGTTTTGGGCCTGGAGGGCGTTGCCCTCCACCAGGCGGCGCAGGTGGCGGAACTTCAGGAACTGCCAGCCGGGGCCCTCCTGCCCGGCCGCGGCCTGCTCCAGGCGGGGGTCGTGGCGCAGTTTGTACAGCATCAGCCCGGCGCGGCCGCCGGGGTAGACCAGCACGCGCGTCCCCGGCGGGGGAGAGGGGTCGAGCAGCAGGGGGCTGATGACGGCCGAGGCGACGATTTTGAAGGTGATGGCCGGGGAGCCGCCTGCTTGGGCCCAGGCCACGCTCTGCTCGCCGCGCTGCACTGCGTAGCCCAGGCGGCGGCCAGTGTCGAGCAGGGCGGCCTGCACCTGGGCCAGCTCTACCCGGCGACGGCGGGGCAGGTCCTCTTCCCGCAGGCTGAGCCGTTCCGGCTCCGGGCCGGGGGCGCAATATGAGCTGAGGATGGCGGAGATCAGCCCGGCGTCGGGGGTGAGCAGGCCGGGGAACTGGGCGCACATGGCCTCGTCGAAGTCCTGGCGGGTGCAGCCGGGCTGCTTGAGCAGGAAGCGCACCGCGGCCATTTCCACCCGGTCGGCCAGGGGCAGGGGGGCGCCGGGGGGCGGTTGGTGGTCGGCGGCCAGCCACCACCGGCCGCTCTCGGCCGGCCCTTCGCCGCCCAGTCGTTCGAGCACCTGGCCGGCCTCCAGCGCGTGGCGCACGGCGGCCTGCACCTCGGAGAGCACCGCCGCGGGCCGGGCCTCCTTGTGCTGGCCGGCGACTGCCGGGGCCAGAGCGCTGAGGGCGGCGCTGTACAGGTGCAGGTAGGGGGCCGGTTCGCCGCGCTGGCGCAGGTATTCCCTGGCCCCCTGGCGGGCCGTGGCCGGCTTGAGCGGCGGGGCTTTTTCCTCCCCATCTCCCAGGGTCCAGGTGAGCTGCGCCTGGTCGCCGCGCAGGGCGATCCCCGCCAGGGTAAAGCCGGGGCTCAAAGCGGCGGCGGTGACCGCGGCGGTGATGAACCCCGGCCCGGCTTCGCCGGCCAAACCCAGGAAGCGGGTGCCCGGCGTCAGCCGGCCTGCTCCGCCCTCCCCACTGGCCAGGCTGGAGAGGGCGGCCTGCAGGGCTGTGGTGTGCCAGGCCCAATCGTAACGGCGGCGGCGCAGCACGCTCTTGAACGGGGCCGCGGCTTCATAGCCCCACAGCCAGCCCGCCCACAGCGCCGACAGAGACCAGTAGGCCTGGTTGGGGCGGGGGAGGGCGGCGAGCACCGCTCCAACCGGCAGCTCGGCCAGCCCGGCCGCCAGGTCCTTCAGGCGCCCTTCGAACACGCAAATGCCCCCCGTTTCAGGCGGCGGCTCCGGGTAGGTGGTCAGAGGCACCGGGCGGGAGGCAGACCCGCCCCAGGCCTCCACCGCCTCTTCCAGGGCCAGCCAGAGGTTGTTTTCACGGAAACGGGGGGAGGGATTGAGCTGCAGCGGCCGGGTACGGCCGCCGGGCCAGGGCCACAGGGTGGAACCCCGGTCGAAGGCCGCCAGGTACAGGGCCTGGAGCACCCGCCGGCGGCCGGGTTCGATCTGCTCCAGCTTGTTGATCAGGGTGACCAGGGCATACAGGGCGCGCGGCAGGTAGGCTTCCAGGGCCTCTTCCGCGTAGCGCCGGTCTGGGTCGTTCAGGGGCGCCACGCGCTCCAGGGCGCGGGCGCGGTGCAGCCCGCCGGCGGAGAAGCGCTCGGCCAGGCGGGCATCGGCTTCGGTGGCCGGGCGTTCGCGCTCGGCGGGTGAGCTGGGCCCATCCGGGCGGGGGGCGCCATCGCCGCAGGCCGGGCAGGCGTAGATCTTGCCGGAGGGGGCATTGGCGCCGCGCTCCCAGATGAAGGCCTCCGCCATCACCGCCGCCCCGCAGCGCATGCAGTGGGTGGCGTACAGGCCGCGCAGGTGCGGTTCCAGGCGTTCGCTGCCTTTGTAAGAGGCGGCGATCTCAGCCAGGGCCGAGCGCAGCTCCTCGGGGGTTGGCGGGTCGGCGATCAGGTCGAGTAAATAGCGGGCGATGGGGTTGTTGGCCGCCACCAGGACCCGGTACCCGGCTCGGGCGACCTCCGCCGCCACGGCCGGGGCGGCCCCAAAGGGATCGAGCACCCAGGCGTTGGCCGGGGCCGGCAGGTTTTGCTTCAGCCAGGCGGAAGCCACGCCGGGCGGGATGGGCGGCAGGTAGCGCCCGAGCGGGCCGGGCGGGTCGGGGCTGCCGGGCTGTCCGGCAGGGATGTAAGCGGGGCTTGCGGGCATGCTGCCCTTCCTTCACGCCTCCAGAGACTGGGCTTCGGGGCAGCCGGGTGTGCGACGCCCGGTCTGAAACGGGGCGGCGCTCACCCCTTCCTTTCGCCCAGGGTATACAGCAGCGCCAGGTTGGGCTGGCGCCTGGCGCCGATGGGAAAGCCCGAGATGAGCACCACCTGCTGCCCGGGCTGCAGGGGCGATTCGGCCATCATCGCTTTTTCCACCTCGTTGAGCATGGCTTCGACCGTATCGGCAAAGGGCACCAGGTAGGGGTGCACCCCCCATAACATGGGGAGGACATGGTAGGTGGATTGGACCGGGGTGAAGGCCAGGATCGGCACCGCGGGGCGCGCTTTCGACATCAGTTGGGCGGTGCGGCCGGTCTCGGTGAAGACGGCGATGGCCGACACGTTGCGGTCGTGGGCCAGCGCGGCCGCCGCCCGGGTGATGGACAGGGCGTCATCGTGCACCGGCAGGTTTTGGTCGTGGGTGGCGTCGAGGGTGAGCTCCCCGTGCCAGTGCCCCCAGGTGTCCAACTGCGCTTCGGCCCGGCGGATGATGGCGTCCATCATCTCCACCGATTGCACCGGGTAGCGGCCCACGGCCGTCTCGCCGGAGAGCATCACCGCATCGGTGCCGTCGAAGATGGCGTTGGCCACGTCGGTGGCCTCGGCCCGGGTGGGGCGGGGGTTGCTGATCATCGAGTCCAGCATCTGGGTGGCGGTGATGACCACTTTGGCATGCTCGTTGGCCGCCCGGATGATCTGCTTCTGGGCGATGGGCACCGACTCGGGGGCCATCTCCACCCCCAGGTCGCCGCGGGCGACCATCACCCCATCGGTCACGTCCAGGATCTCGTGCAGGTTCGCCAACGCCTCCGGGCGTTCCAGCTTGGCGATGATAGGGCACTTCCTGCGGCTGGGCTGCAGGCGCTGGATGCTCTGCCGCAGGCGGATCACATCATCTGCCCGGCGCACGAAAGACATGGCGATGGCATCTACCCCCTGTTCCAGGCCAAAGGCCAGGTCTTCCTGGTCTTTTTCGGTGAGGGATTGCAGGTTCAGCTTCGCCCCCGGCAGGTTGACCCCTTTGTGGGCTTTGAGCGGCCCGCCGAGCAGCACTTTTGTTTCCACCTCGTTCCCGTGTACCTTCACCACCACCAGCTCCAGGTTGCCGTCGTCGAGCAAGATGCGCTCACCGGGGCGCGCGGTGTCCGGCAGGTCGGGGAAATCGACCGAAACCCGCTGCGCGGTGCCCATCACCGGTTCGGTGGTCAGGGTGAAGGATTCCCCCTGTTTCAGTTCCACCACCCCGCCCTGGATTTCTCCGGTGCGGATTTTCGGCCCCTGCAGATCCTGGAGCAGGGTGATAGGCTGGCCGAGCTTTTGAGATGCCTGGCGCAGCATTTGGATGCGATCGGCGTGCTCCTGGTGCGTGCCGTGAGAAAAGTTCAGGCGAAAGACGTTCACCCTGGCGCGCAGCAGCCGCTCGATCGTCTGCAGGTCGCTGCTGGCCGGGCCGAGGGTCACCACAATTTTTGTACGTCGGTCCATAAAGCTCCTTCCAGGAGCTATTGTATAAGGAAACTTAGTTAGAAGGAAGCCTGAAAAGAGAAATGATGCTGTATGCAGCCAAATGTTGTGTTGGGGAGTGCGCGACCTTGTCGCCCGGCTTCGCTGCCCACCTCTCAACACAACAATTCTTTCGGCAATTCTTTCGTCCGGCACTACCCGTCCGGCACTACCCGTCCGGCACTGCCCGTCCGGCACCGCCCGTCCGGCACCGCCCGTCCGGCACTGACGGCCGCCTGCTGCCACGTGTGCGTGCACACCGTTGTGCGTGCACACAAATACGCCAACCCAGGCTTAGATATAATTCAGCTCTTTGGCCTCGGCGATCAACTGCGGGCGGAAATCGGGATGGGCGATGTTGATCAACGCTTTGGCCCGCTGGCGAATGGTCTTGCCGTACAGGTCGGCCACGCCGTATTCGGTGACCACATAGCGCACGTGGTTTCGAGTGGTCACGACCCCCGCCCCGGGTTTGAGCGTGGACACGATGCGGCTGAACGTGCGGGCCGTGCTGGGCAAGGCGATGATGGGCACGCCGCCTTTAGAGCGAGAGGCGCCGTAGATGAAGTCGAGCTGCCCGCCTACGCCGCTGTACAACTTGGGGCCGATGCTGTCGGCGCACACCTGGCCGGTGAGGTCGATTTCGATGGCCGAGTTGATGGCCACCATGCGCTCGTTTTGGGCGATGACGAACGGGTCGTTCACATATTCGGTGGGGTGCAGTTCGATGAGCGGGTTGTCATCCACCCACTGGTACAGGCGGTTGGTGCCCAGCAGAAAACCGGCGATGATCTTGCCCGGGTGGATCGACTTGCGGGCGTTGGTCATCACCCCGGCCTCCACCAGCTCGATGATGCCATCTGAAAACAGCTCGGTGTGGATACCGAGGTCTTTCTTGGTGAACAGGTACTTCAAGACGGCGTCGGGGATGGCGCCGATGCCCATCTGCATGGTGGCGCCGTCGGGGATCAATTCGGCAATGTGCCCGGCGATCTTCTCCACCACCTCCGTCGGCCCCTCCTCGCCGAAGGCGATCTCGGGCAAGGGGTAGTCTACCGGCACCACGTAATTGAGGCGGGAGACGTGGATGAACGAATCGCCCAGGGTGCGGGGCATCTGCTGGTTGACCTCGGCGATGATGATTTTGGCCGACTCGGCTGCGCTCTTGGTCAGCCCCACCTCGATGCCGAAGCTGCAGAAGCCGTGCTCGTCGGGCGGGGAGATGTGGATCAGGGCCGCGTCCAGGGGCAGCACCCGGCGCCTGAACAGCAGGGGGAACTCCGACAGCAGCACCGGGGTGAAATCCGCCCGCCCCTCGTGGACCGCTTTCCGCACGTTGGCGCTGATGAACATGGTGTTCACCCGCAGGTGGCCTTCCATCTCCGGCTTGACGTAATCGGCCGGCCCGATGGTCAGCGCCTGGCAGATCTCCACCCCCTCCAAATGCCCGGCGCGCTTCACCAGGGCCGCCAGGAGCTCCTGCGGGACGGAACAGTTCCCCGTGAGGAACAGGCGATCGCCATTTTTGATCTGGCAGACGGCTTCATCTGCGGTGACGATTTTCGATTGGTAAACTTTATTCCAGTCCATTGACTAGTCCAATCCTTTCGCCTGTCGATGGTATTGGCCATGATAGGTGAAGACGCCGTATTCGATGGCAGAATTGTCGACCATGGCCTGCCCGATGCCTTTGTCGGCAATCTCAAGGATGAACGGGAAGGCCGCGTTGGTGAAGGCATAGGTAGACGTGCGGGCAACCACGCTGGGGATATTGGGGACACAGTAATGGATGATACCCTCTTCGAGGAAGGTGGGGCGCTCGTGGGTGGTGGGGCGAGAGGTCTCCACGCAGCCGCCTTCGTCGATGCTGACGTCCATGACCACCGAGCGGGGCTTCATGGAGCGCACCATCTCGCGGGTGATGATCTTGGGCGGGCGCTCGCCTTTGACCAGCACGGCCGCGATCACCAGATCGGCATAGCTGCAGGCGCGGGCGATGTTCAACTCGTTGGATATCATGGTGGTGATGCTGCAGTTGCGCTCGATCAGCCTTTCGAGCGCATCCGGATCGGTGTCGAGCACGGTGACGTGTGCGCCCAGGCCCAAGGTCACCTGGGTGGCCGCCGTACCCGCCACCCCGGCGCCGATCACGACCACCTCTGCCGGGGGGATGCCGGCCATCCCGCCCAGCAGGATGCCTTTGCCCCCGGCGTTGTTCTGCAGCAGGCGGGCTCCGATCTGCCCCGCCAGGCGCCCGCCGATCTGGCTGAGCGGCTTGCGCACAGGAACGGTGCCGTCGGGTAGTTGGATCAGCTCGTAGGCCACCGAGGTGATGTCTTTTTCAAACATCAGGTCGATTTTATCCTGGCGAGACGAAGACAGGTGAAGCAGCCCGGCGACGATCGTACCGGGGCGCAGCCACTCGATCTCTTCGTAGAGCGGGCGGGCCACTTTCAACAGCAGGTCGGCGCGGCCGAAGACTTCGTGCGGGGAATACACGATGCGCGCCCCGGCCTGTTCGTAATCCGTGTCTGAGAAGCCCGCTCCGGTTCCGGCCTCGTGCTCCACATACACGGTGTGCCCGTGGCGGCAGAGCATCTGCACCCCGCCTGGCGTCATGCCGACCCGGTACTCGAACGGGCGTCTTTCTTTAGGGACACCGATGTTCATAGGCTGTTTCCTCTTTGGAATGGCAAACGGTGCGCGTGGCCTTGCCGCGCGCACCGTTTTGAATGGGGGTCTAATCCATGGTCAGGACTTCCCGGATGCGGGGCAGGGCCCAGTCCAGGGTTTCACGATCGATGATCAACGGCGGGGCAAAGCGGATCACGTTGTCGTGGGTTTCCTTGGCGAGGATGTTGCGTTCCTTCAGCGCTTCACAGAAGCGGCGGGCGCCGCCTGCTTCCGGCTTGAGCTCGACGCCGATCAGCAGGCCCTTGCCGCGCACTTCCTTGACGTGCTTGCTGGGGATCTCGGCCAACTGCTCGGCGAAGTATTCGCCCATGCGGGCTGCGTTCTCGATCAGGCCTTCTTCGGTCAGCACCTTGAGGGCGGCGCGGGCGACGGCCGAGCCCAGCGGGTTACCGCCGAAGGTCGAACCGTGCTCGCCGGGGGTGAACAGGCCCATGATCGGGCGGTCGGCCAGGACGGCGGACACCGGGTAGAAGCCGCCGGAGAGGGCTTTCCCGATGGTGACCATGTCCGGGCGGACGCCCTCGTGCTCGCAGGCCATCAGCTTCCCGGTGCGGCCCAGGCCGGTCTGGATTTCGTCGGCGATGAGCAGCACGTTGTTCTCTTTGCAGATGTCCGCCACTTCCTTCAGGTAGCCCGCAAGGGGGATGTTCACCCCGGCTTCGCCCTGGATCGGCTCCAGCATGACGGCCGCTGTGTTGGGGGTAATTGCCTCGCGGATGGCCCTGGCATCTCCGTAGGGGACGAGCACGAAGCCCGGGGTGAAGGGGCCGAAGTCCTTTTTGTAGTGCTCCTCCGAGGAGAAGGAGATCACCGAAATGGTGCGCCCGTGGAAGTTCCCCTCGCAGGTGATGATCTCGGCCTGGTGGCGGGGGACGCCCTTCACGGTGTAGGCCCACTTGCGGGCGAGCTTCAGCGCCGTCTCAACCGCCTCGGCGCCGCTGTTCATCGGCAGGCTCATCTCGTAACCGGTGAGCTCCGCCAATTCTTTGTAGAGCAGCGGGAGCTGGTCGTTGCGGAAGGCGCGGGAGGTCAGCGTGACTTTGCCGGCCTGTTCCACCAGCGCCTGGAGGATCTTGGGGTGGACGTGGCCCTGGTTCAGGGCGGAGTAAGCGCTCAGGCAGTCCAGGTAGCGGTTGCCATCCACATCGTAGACCCAGACTCCCTCCCCGCGTTCGATGACCACATCCAGGGGATGGTAATTGTGGGCGCCGTACTGTTCTTCGAGTTGGATCAATTCTTGGGATTTCTTCTCATTCTCGACTTGAATCGGTTCGTGGGTATGCATCTCAAGTTCCTCTATCTGTGTCTATACTTCCTGGTAAGTTCTCCTAGAGGCCGGTTTATGCCGCTCCGAGCAGGCGGGCTACGATCGCTTTCTGGGCGTGCAGCCGGTTGTGGGCCTGGGGGAAGAGCATGGAATGTTCTCCATCGGCGATCGGATCGGTGATCTCCTGGCCGCGGTGGGCGGGCAGGCAGTGCATCACGATCACGTCCGGGCGGGCTTCGCCGACCAACTGTTCGTTGACCTGGTAGGGCGGGAAGACCTTTTCGCGACGGGCGGCCTCCTCTTCCTGGCCCATGCTGGTCCAGGTGTCGGTGTAGATGACGTGCGCCTCGCGGACTGCTTCGTGGGGATCGCGCAGCAGTCTGATGCGGCTGCCGCTCTCGGCCGCGAACTGCTCGCCAAGCTCCACGGCCTGTGGGGGCAGGTCGTAGCCCTCGGGGCTGGCAAGGGTGAAGTTGGCTCCCAGCTTGGCGCACACGTGCAGCAGCGAGACGGCTACGTTGTTGCCGTCGCCGACATAGGACACGTTGAGCCCTTTCAACCCTCCGAACTTCTCGTAGATGGTGAGGGCGTCGGCCATCCCCTGGCAGGGGTGGTTGTAATCGCTGAGCCCGTTCACCACGGGGATATCGCTCCAGCGGGCCAGTTCGAGGATGTGCTCGTGATCGAACACCCGCGCCATCAAGATATCCACATAGCCGGAGAGGACCCGGGCGATATCGGCGATGGATTCCCGCTTTCCCAGCCCAATCTCGTTGGGCGAGAGGTAGAGTGCGTCCCCGCCCAGGTGGCGCATGGCCATGTCGAACGAAACCCGGGTGCGGAGACTGGGTTTCTGGAAGATCATGGCCATCGTTTTGCCTTTGAGCAGGGGACGGTTGCCGCCGGATTGATACTCTGCTTTCAGCCGCACCGCCAGGTCGAGCAGATCCTGGAGTTCGGCGGGCGAGCAATCGGCGATGGAGAGAAAGTCTTTCATAGGGTGGACGCTCCTTTTAACAGAAATGAAAATTGTTTTAGAAGCCACCCGAAGACCGGAGCAGGTGGAGTGGGACCCCCCTTGCGACACCGCCAACCCGTTCTCGGATGTCAGACTATATATTTGGCGTTTGCAGTATATCATATTCGCCTGCCAGCCAAAACTGTATTCCGACAGTGGAATGGTAAGCAAAATGTCACTTTCCATTTGCCTGTTGATTCCTGGCCCAGGATAGAGTACTATATCCAATGTGTAATGATTTGATTAAAGAAAGCTGATAGAAGGTAAAAAATATGAAAAATCGGACAATGGTACTGGCATATAAACCCTCCACTATGCTATAATTAATGCGATTATTTTTTCCATGGCTGCACACGTTGAATTATTGAGGGATCAAATACGGCTGGCATGTAAAGGATCTGGCGCACCCTGGGCAGTATGGGTTCAATTAAGCCCAAACCGCTGGCAGATTGACGCGCAGGTGGGCCTGGAGCCGGAGCAGCGGGCAGAACTGGAACGAGTGCTGGCCCAGCCCGGTACGATCGCATGGCTGTCCTCGGTGTACGCCAACCAAAAACGCCAGAGCCGCAGCAACTCCCCCCGGCTTTCCCAGTCTGGGGCGGGGCGGTTATACGCTTTCCCGGCCTCGCGCCTGGCAGAGCGAGAGCCCGAGCTGCTGCTCGTCGGCGGACAGTTGGACCGGGCGCACATGGAAGTGTTTTCTTTTATCGCCAAAAACACCGCTCCGGCCGGGCCTGCGCTGCCCGAGCTGCCGGACGCCGAGAAATTCGTTCTCCCCGAGGAAGGGGATGAACACCTATACACCAGCCGCAACCTGGATAATTTTCAACTGCTGATCGATATGGCTGAGGCTGCCTCGGCCGGCGCCGACACCGACCAGGTCGCCCGCAGCGTGGTCAAACGCCTGCAGCGCACGTTCAACACCGATATGGTGGCCGTGTTCCTCCTCTCGGGAGATGGTAAAATGCTGCGGGAGCACGGTGCCGAACCTGGCTCGGCTCCCAGGGTGATCCCGGTCGAGACGAGCCTGGCCGGGTATACCGCCGAGACCGGCACCCTGGTGCGGGTGGATGAGATTAGCCAGGCGCCGCGCTTCCTACCCCAGGGACGGCCGGTCCGTTCTGTCCTGGCCGTCCCGTTAAAATATCAGGGCAAACAGATCGGCGCTCTGTTGGTGCAAAGCAGCCAGCCGGCCGCCTTCAACGAAGGAGACGAGAAGCTGCTGGTGGTCATCGCCAGCCATCTGGCCGGGATGCTGGAGTATTCCCGCCGCTACCAGGAACTGCAGACCCGGCTAACCCATCTGCAGGCGGTGCACGATACGGCCCTGGAAGTATCCGGGCCGGTTGAGGTGGAAGTGCTCCTGAATCGGGTCGTGCACCGGGCGTGTGATCTGGCGAAGGCTAAGGCGGCCAGCGTGGGCCTGCTCGACCAGGATGGCAGCATGGTGAAAGTGGTCGCCTTTTCGAACCCTTGGAATATAGAAGTGGATTTTTCGGATTACGCGCTGGACAGCGGGGTGATCGGACGCATTATTAAGAACGGCACGGCGATCCGGGTGAGCAATTATCCGGACTGGCCCGACCGCTCGGCCCGGGGGCGGATCCTGCCGATTACGGCATTGGCCGGTGTACCCCTGCGCCTGAAGGATGAAGTGATCGGCAGCCTGCTGGTGATGGACGACACGGAAGGGCGCGTGTTCACCGAGGATGATATCCGCATTTTGGAGCTGTTGGCGCCGCAGGTGGCGATAGCCATTCACAACGCCCGCCTGTTCCAGGAACTGCAGCAGCGGGTGGAAGAACTGCGCCAGGCCGAGGCCAGCCTGCTGCGTTCGGCACAGTTAGCGGCCGTGGGCGAGATGGCCGCCGAAGTGGCGCACGAGATCAACAATCCCCTGACCACGATCATGGGTTTCGTGGAACTGGCCTTGCGCGAGCTGCCGAATAACCTGCCCCAATACCAGGAGCTGGAGATCGTCCACTCGGAGGCGAAACGCGCCCAGGCGGTGGTGCGCCGTATGCTGGATTTCTCCCGGAAACAGGATATGCAAATGGTCAGCGTCGATCTGAACTTGCTGGTCGAAGAGACGCTGCACCTGTTCCAGCATTCGGCGGAAGCCGGGAAGATCGATATTTGCTTTACTCAGGCTGCCGGGCTGCCCTCGGTGTTGGCTGAGCCCGGCCTGATCAAACAGGTGGTGCTCAACCTGGTGCATAACGCCATGCAGGCGATGCCCGATGGCGGCAGCCTTGTGCTCGAGACCCGCCTCGAGTCGCACCACGGGCGCCAGGGGATCTCGCTATACGTCACCGATACCGGACACGGCATCGATCCGAAAGACCTGCCGCATATCTACGACCCATTCTTCACCACCCGCCCGCCGGGCCGCGGCACCGGGTTGGGCTTATCGATCAGCTATGCCATCCTCTCCCATCACGGTGGGTTCATCGATGTCACCAGCGAACCCGGGCAGGGGAGCCGTTTCCAGGTCTGGCTGCCGGTCGCACAGGAGGGCGTGGATGCGTGATCTGATCGTGCTCGCCGTGGATGATGAGCCCAACGTGCTGCGTTACTGCCGCCGAGCCCTGGAAGCCGAGGACTACCAGGTGCTCACGGCCACCTCGGGGCGGCAGGCGTTGGGTATCCTCGCCCGGCAAAAGATCGATCTGATGCTGGTCGATATCCGTATGCCAGACATGGACGGGTTTGATCTGCTGAGCCAGGCGCGCAGCCAGCAGCCGAATCTGGCGGCGGTGATCATGACCGGCTTTGGCACCATCGAGACCGCGGTTGCCGCCCTACGTAAGGGGGCGGAGGGCCTGATCATGAAGCCCTTCAGCCTGGATGAGCTCTCGGCCACCGTCAACCAGGCCCTGCTGGAAAGGGAGCGCCGCCGGGAAGCGGCGATGGTCCATTCCCTCCGCCCGGTGTTCGAGGTCATCGAGGTCTTTTTCTCGGAGAGCGACCTGGAGCGGCTGGCGCGGTTGGTGGTCGACTCGGTCGCCAGGCAGTTGGAGTGCAGCGCGGTCTCGCTTTACCGCTATAATGAAGCCGCCGACAGTTACTACCTGCGCGCCAACTACGGGGAACCGATTCCGGTCAATATATGTGAGCGAGGCGGCCAATACATTCCACATGGGAACCCAGAAGGGGAGCCGGTACGTCTAATTCATATGCGCAGCGGCGACCCCGGCCAGCAGACGGGCGGACGCGCCTCCCTGCCTGCGCAGGATGTATTGGAAGCGCAGCAGCTCTCGTCTGCAATGTGTGTTTCCATCTTATCCCAGGCCGGGCGCAGCCGGCTGCTGGCCGCGCGCCAGGTCGGGATGCCGGACTTCACCCAGGCCGACCTGGAACTGTTCGTCATCCTGGCCAGGCAGGCCGGGCTGGCGATGGAGAACGCTTACCTGTACACCCGGCTGCAGGAGTCGATCAAAGAGATCGAACAATCGCGGCAGGCGATGATCCGGGCCGAGAAAATGTCGGCAGCCGGGCGGTTGACAGGTTCAATCGCTCACGAAATTAACAACCCGCTGCAGTCACTGAGCAACTGCCTGCACCTTGCCGCACGCAGTGAGCTGAAAGCCAGTGAACGGCGGAAGTATTTGAACCTGGCCGAGACGGAATTGGAACGGCTGCGGGCGACCGTCCAGCGGATGTTAGATTTTTACCGCCCGGGAGGTCGCGACCGCAAGCTGGTGGAGGTCAATCCGCTGGTGGACCGGGTGCTGCTGATGATGGAGGCCGAACTAGAGAAGAGAGAGATAAACTTGATCAAAGATCTGGCGCCCAATCTGCCGCCCATCCAGGTGGTGGACAGCCAGATCCAACAGGTGCTCATCAATTTGATTTTGAACGCCATGGAGGCCATGCCTGAGGGTGGGGAGCTCAGGGTCCGGACGGCATACCCCTGCTTCGAGCAGGGAAGCGGTCCCAGTGTCGGTATTTTCGTGGAAGATACCGGTCCAGGGGTGCCGGCTGAATTGACAGAAATCATTTTTGAGCCATTTTTCAGCACGAAAGAACAAGGGACGGGGCTGGGCCTGGCCGTAAGCTATGGCATTGTATCCGCTCACGGTGGTTCCCTGGCGTATCTCGCCGGAGACCAATATCGCTCTTGTTTCCGAATATTATTACCAGAGGGAGTAACTCATGAAAGCCAAGATTCTAGTGGTCGACGATGAAGAGTTGGTGCGCGAATCGTTGAGTGATATCCTCCGCCTGGAAGGTTATACCGTGCACACGGCCCCCAGCGGAGAAGAGGCTCTTGAGATGATCCAGGCCGAACCGTTTGACCTCGTCCTGCTGGATTTGAAAATGCCGGGGATGGACGGGGTGGAAGTGATGAGGACGGTCAGCAAAAATATGCCGGACACAAAGGTGATTTTGCTGACCGGACATGGTTCGCTGGAATCGGCGGTCGAGGCCCTGCGCGCCGGCGCACAGGATTACCTGATCAAGCCCGCTTCTTCGCGGGACCTGCTGACCAGCGTGGCCCAGGGCTTAGCCCGCCGGGCCGAGCAGCAGCAGCGCCGGCTGCTGTTGGAGCAGCTTCAGACCAATATCCAGCGGCTGAGAGATGTCGAGGGATATGAGACCTCCACCGGCGCGGCCCCCCAGAGCTTCCAACTGGAGGGCGGCATCATGGTCGATCTGAACCGCCGGGAGATCTGGCGGGGCAACCAGCGGGTGACGCTCACCCCCACGGAGGGCAAGCTGCTGCGGGTGTTGTTGGAGCATCGCGGCCGGGTGCTCTCTCACCGGGAGCTGGTCACCCTGGTACAGGGCTACGAGACCTCGGACTGGGAAGCGCCGGAAGTGCTGCGCCCCCTGGTCAGCCGCCTGCGGCGCAAGCTCTCGGTGTTCCCCAACGGGGAGCGCTGGATCGTCAACGTGCGCGGCACCGGTTATGTCTTCGAGGGCATGGAAGGCGCGGCCGGGTACGAGGAAGAAGAGTAAGCGCGGCTGGCCGCTTAGAATAATAACAAAACCCGAGTTGGATCAGTTCGACGCGGACTGGTCCAACCCGGGTTTTTAATTGCCTGCTCGCAGCGGGCTAACGGGGCCAGGAGATGTCGCCGGGGGGCAGCGGGGGCCGCAGCCAGTTGAGCCAACTGCTGGTGTAGATCTTGCGCGGCGGGGTCTTCTCCAGGCCCACCAACAGCAGGCTGATGACCAGCAGCAGCACGCCGCTCCACTGCAGCAGGCTGAAACGCTCGCCGAGCATCAGTTGGGCGCAGAGCACGGCTACCACCAGCTCGCTGAGCCCCAGGATCGCCGTCTGTAGGCCGCCCAGGTGCTTCACCCCCAGGAACAGGGTCAGGCGGGAGAAGAAGGTCGCCAGGGTGAGGGCCAGCACCGCCCACCAGGCGTCCGGCGGGTAGCCCGGCAGCAGCAGCGATTGGCCCGCAACCAGGCGCGCCGCCAGGTAAGACGGCCCGGTGACCAGGCTCATGGCCAGCAGGGTGTACAGGGTGACGGTGGGGGCGGGCATATCGTACAGCACGCGCTGGTTGATGGGCAGGTGCAGGGCGTAGAGCACCGCGCTCCCGATCATCATCAGCATCCCGACCAGGTCGATCTCCTGGTGGTCGGTGCGGGTGAGCAGGTACAGGGCCGGGAGGGTCATCAGCAGCCGGGTCACGGTCAGGCGGCTGAGGGGCTGGTGGTCCAGGCGCAGGAAGAGGGCCACGAACAGCGGGTAGAGGGAGTAGAGCAGTTGGCCCAGCCCGGCGTCGATGCGGTCCAGCGATCCGTAGTAGAGCAGGGACCCGGCCCCGTTGATGCCCCCGGCCAGCAGGCAGCCCAACAGACCGGCCGGATAGATGTACAGGTACTGCCGCTTGAAGATCAGCATAATCGTCAGCAGCAGCAGAGCCGCCAGGGTGGTGCGCGCCGCCACCACGGCCAGCCAGGGCAGGCCGAGCAAGATGGCTTGCTTGCCGAAGATGGGGGCCAGCCCCAGGAACACGGCCGAACCCAGGGCTGCCTGAATGCCGGTAGCGCGGTGGTTCAACGATCGCCTTTCTTATACGGAACGGACGGCCCACGGCGGGCCAGGCTGCTTGCGGGGAGGGCTACTTCACCAGGGCGCGCACCTCGTCCAGCAGTTCGTCGTTCATAAATTCGCCCTTCTGCATCAGGGAGTGGATGTGCCCGCGCAGGCGCTCCTTCTCCCCGGCGGTGAGCTCTTTGGCGGTGACGACGATGACCGGGATGTGCGCAGTTTCGGGGTCGGCCTTCAGCGCGTCCAACACGGCGAACCCATCCACCTCGGGCATCATCAGGTCCAGGATCATCAGGTCGGGTTGTTCAGCCCGGGCCAGTTCGATCGCCTCCCGGCCGTCCTCCGCCTCGGAGATATTGTAATTACCCTGGGCCTGGAGGATGCGGCGGATCAGGCGGCGGGCGTCGGGGGTGTCGTCCACGATGGCGATGCGGGGGTAGCGGTCGGCGGTGATGCGGCTGAGGGCGGCCAGCAGGCCCTCTTGTGCGGCTTCCGGCGGCTGGGCGGGGACGGTCACGTTGCGCGCCCAGCCCTCTCCCAGGATGGTCTTTTCGATGTTCACCGTGTGCCCGGTGCAGTTGACCACCACCACCTGGTCGGGCCGGACCTGCCCGCTGCGGGCCAGCTTGATCAACCCGGCGAAAGCCACGGCGGCCGCCGGCTCTACAGAGATGCCTTCCATCTTGGCCACGATGTGCATGGCGCGGAAGGCTTCTTCATCGGTGACGCTCTCGAAGACGCCCCCGCCGCTGGCCTTCATCCTGGAGGCCAGCAGGGTGTATGTCCGCCCGGGGTCGCCGGTGGACAGGGTGGCGATATGGGTGCGGGGCGACTGCACCGGATCGGCCGTCTCCAGCCCTTGCCGCCAGGCGTGGGCCATGGGGGCGCAGCCCTCGGTCTGGATGCTGGCCATGGCCGGGATGCGGTCGATCAGCCCCATCTGCTGCAGCTCGCGGAAGCCCTTCTGCACGCCCAGGGGGCCGAGCCCGCCGCTCACCGCCTGGAAATACCAGTCGGGCACACGCCAGGCGGCGGGCCGCCCGTTCACGGCCTGCGGCGGCCCCATCTGCGCCGTGATCTGTTCGGCGATCTCAAAGGCCAGGGTCTTCATCGCTTCCACCGAGGGGATGCAGCGGGAACCGCGTTCCAGGTACAGGCCCCTCTGCCGGGCAAATTCTGCGGCGAGCTTCTTGGCCGCGTCGTATGTGGAGGTGACTTTGACCACCTGCGTGCCGTAAATCGCCACCTCGCGCATTTTCTCGCCGGGCACCAGACTGGTGAGGAAGGCCCACAGTTTGATCCCCGCCCGGGCGGCGTAAGCCGAAAAGGCGATGGCCACGTTGCCGGTGGAGGCCAGCACGGCCTCGGTGATCCCGGCTTCTTTCAGGGCGGCCACGCCCACCGCCGCCTGCCGGTCTTTGAACGAGGAGGTCGGCCCCTGGCGCTCGTCTTTGATGTAGATGTGAGGCAGGCCGAGCATCATCCCCAGGTTCGGGGCGTGGATCAGCGGAGTGCCCCCCTCGCCCATCGACAGGCCGGGGTTGTATTCCAACACGGGGAGCAGCTCGCGGTAACGCCACAGGTCGAAGGGCCGCCCGGCGAGCAGCGCAGGCAGCCGCTTCCCCAGGGCGGCGTAATCGTAGCGGGCTTCCAACCAGGAACTGCCGCATCCCGGGCAGTCCATCAGGTTGGGGTGATAGGGCGTTCTCAGGCCGCAGTCGAGGCATTCGGCCTGGATGGGTGATGACTGAGCAGTCAACATAGCCTCCAACAATAAGATGTGATTTGCCCCCGGCCCAAAAAATGGGGCAGAGGGTCATGCAATACAGCAATCCCCTCCCCCCATCTCTGGTGGACCGGTTGGGCGGTCGCGGGCTATTCCGCCCGCTTATTTAATTCACCGGTGCTGTTGTTATACCGGTTAAGCACGCGTTCCAGTTGAGCCAGGATCTCGTGGCCTTCGACGCCTTTACGCAGCATCGATTGGGCGAACTGTCGCAGCAATGCCTGCTGGCTCTCGGTCGGGTCTCCGGCGGTGAAGACGATCACCGGGATGTCGCGCAGGTGGGGGTCGGCCCGCAGTGTCTCCAGGATGGTGAAGCCGTCCAGGTCGGGCATGAACAGGTCGAGCAAGATGGCGTCGGGCTTGCGGTTGCTGATATCTACCAGGGCCTGGGCCCCGCCGGGGGCGAGGGTCAGGTGGTACTCGTCGCGGTTTTCGAAGATCTTCTCGATCAGGCGGCGGTCGTTCGGGTCGTCGTCCACCACCAGGATTTCGTGCAGGTCGCCGTTGTTCAGTTTTTGCACCGCACGCACCAGGTCTTCTTCCAGGATGGGCTTCATCAGGTAATCGGTGGCGCCCAGGCTGAAGCCTTTTTCCTGGTCCTCGAGGATGGTGCACATAATGACCGGGATATCCGCCGTCTCCGGGTCGGCTTTTAGCTCCTCGAGCACCTGCCAGCCGTCGCGGCGGGGCATCATAACATCCAGGGTGATGGCAAACGGGCGCAGCTCCTTCGCCTTCTGCACCGCCTGGCTGGGATCGGTAAGGGGGACCACCTGGTAACCGTGGCTCTGCAGGTAGCGTTCGTACAGGCCGATCACCTGGCGGTCATCGTCGATGGAGAGCACCAGCAGGGCGCCCTCGGCGTAGCTGAGTTCCTCTTCGGCCACGGGCAGGGGCAGGGTGAAGTAGAAACGAGAACCCTGGCCCAACTCCGACTCGACATCGATGCGCCCGCCGTGCATATCGATCAGGTGGCGGCAGATGGACAGGCCGAGGCCGGTGCCGCCGGTCTTGCGCGTCAGCGAGCCGTCCACCTGGGAGAAGGCTTTGAAGAGCTTGTCCTGGTCTTCGGGGGAGATACCGGGGCCGGTGTCGATGACGGAGACGACCACCTCCGGCTTCCCCTCGGGGCTGAGACCGGTGTGGGCGGCGACGGTGATCGACCCCTCTTCGGTGAACTTGGCCGCGTTCGAGAGCAGGTTGATCAGCACCTGGCGGACCTTCATCGAGTCGGCCCGAACGGTGGGCAGGTCGGGTTGGATGTCTTTGAGCAGCCTGATGGGCTTGTCCTTGACCAGGCCGACCGCGGTGGACATAGCGCTGTTGATCATGTCGGTCAGGTTGACGCCGTCCTCGAAAGACAATTCCATCTTCCCGGCCTCGATCTTGGAGAGGTCGAGCACGTCGTTGATCAGGCCCAGCAGGTGCTGCCCGGAGTTGTAAATGGCGCTGAGGTCCTGCTCCTGGAGCTCGTTGATCGGCCCATCGATGCCTTTGAGGATCACCCGGGAAAAGCCGATGATGGAGTTCAGCGGGGTCCGCAGCTCGTGGCTCATATTGGCCAGGAACTGGCTCTTGAGCCGGTCGAGCTCGCGCATCTCCTCGAAAGCCCGCTGGGAGCGCTCGTAGGAGCGGGCGTTTTCCACCGCCACGGCGATCTGGTCGGCCAGGACCTGCAGCACGGACAGGTCGTCGGGGGTGAAGGCGTTGGTCTCGGTGGCGTGGACGTTCAGGGCGCCGATGATCTGCTCGCCGACCTTGAGCGGCAGGCCCAGCTCGGAGCGCGTATCGGGGAGCAGCGAGTTGGGGCGGTGCAGGGGGTCGCTGGCGGTGTCGTTGACCACCCGCAGCTGCCCGGAACTGGTGACGAAACCGATCAGCGAGCGAGAGCCCACCGCCAGCCGGTGGCCGCGGCGCATCATCTCCTGGCCGGCCTCGCCGGTGGCCTGGCGCACCACGGCGTATTGGCCCTCCTCATCCACCAGGAACACCGAAGCGTGATAGTAGCCAAAACGCTCGAGCAGCAGGTTGGTCACGCGCTGGAGCAGGGCTTCGAGGGCCAGGGTGCTGGAGGTATCGCGGGCGATCTCGGCCGCGGTCTGCAGCTGCTCAGCCTTGCGGCGGGTCTCTTCCAGCAGGCGCATGTTCTGCAGCGCCACCGAGGCCTGGCCGACCAGGGTGATCAGGCGGCGGATATCGGCCTCATCGAAGCGGGTGGGCTGCGTGTAGATGGCGCTCAAATAACCGATCCACTGGCTGCTGGCTACCAGCGGGGCGAAAACCAGGCTGCGGGCGCCCATCGCCTCCACGAACACCTGCCTGGTCTTCAGATCCAGGCGGGTCTCGTCCTCCACGTCCTCGATCCAGGTGACCGCGTCGGGGCGGAGCAGGGCCGCCAGCCCGGGGAGCTCTTTCACCGGCAGGCGCTCGTTCGGGTGTACGGGGGTTTCGGCCCACACCGCGACCGGGATCGACCACTCCGGGGTCTGCTCGCCGGTCCAGGGGAGATCGAACACGTTCAGCGCCACGTTGGCGGTGTCCTCCTGGCCCAGGATGGTGTAGCGCCGGAGGATCTCGATGATCTGCTCGAAGCTGCCGACCGCGTTGAGCTCGGCGCTGGCCTGGTACAGAGTCTCCGTCTCGCTCAGGGCGATCTGAGTCTCCTGGAACAGGCGGGCGTTTTCGAGCGAAAGAGCGGCCTGAGAGCTGACGGTGTTGACCAGGGCGGCGTCTTGCTCGGTCCACTCCCGTCCGGAGGCCACATCGTACACCTCGATCGTCCCCAAGACTTCCCCACGCAGCACGATCGGCGCCTGGATCACGCCGGAGCCGGACGGGGCGGGGGGAGCGGCCGGGCTGTCGGGCGGCAGGAAGAGGTCCCTGGTCTGGTCGTAAATCATCCCGGGCAGGTCGAGGTAGCCGCGCAGTTCACCCAGGGCCTGTACCTGGCTGCCGGCATCCCCCAGGCGTCCGGCGAGCGTGCGGTTCTCGATATCGGCAGCCAGTTGGGCGGCGACGACCACCGGGCCCTCCAGGTTCCCTCGGCTGAAGAACTGCCGGTCGCGGCTGTGAAGCGCGAGGACGCCCTGAACGCGACCGGAGCGCAGCAGAGGCAGGGCCAGCTCGGAGCGGGTCTCCGGCGCCCAGGCGCCGGCCTGGGCGCTTTCGGTGTTCACCTGCGCCCGCTGGCTGCGAATGGCCTCGCCCAGCGGCGTGCCCTCTTTAACGGGGAGATGAGCGCCCACCGGCGGGTGGGCCGGGCCGGGCGTCCCACACGTGGCGCGCAGGTTGGCCCACTCGCCCAGCTCATCCACCAGGTACAGGGCGACGTAGACCAGCCCCAGGCGGCGCTTGAGGACCTGCACCGCCTCGGAGAGCAGGCCGTCTAAATCTTGCTGCCCGCCGGACAGGCCGGCCAGCTCGGCTGCGGCCTTAAGCCAGGCCTGCGATCCGGAGGCTTGTGGGTTGGGGGCGGGTGGGTTCGGCGATGGTGGAGTTTCAGGCATGAGGCCACTCGATCCGGTCAATGTGAGGTCACTTCGTAGGGCATCACCAGGTAAGGCAGCCGCGGCTCGCGGAGGATCCGTTTCTCCATCTCTTCTTCATGCCCGGTGAGCACCTGGGCCGCAAAGCGCCACACCAGGCTCTGGCTGTTCGCGCCTCCCCAGAGTTCATAAGCCTGCCAGACGGAATTGATCAGCACCAGCAGCGTGGAGGAGCCTACCCCGGCCCGGGCCAGGTTGCGGCCCAACAGGTGGAGTGGCGCGGTGATGCCGTCCTCGCAGTAGTGCATGAAGTGATCGGCAACCGAAGTCACGATGGCGGACCTGAAGCGCATGGAGATGATCAGGTTGTTCTCAATGATGTGCCCATTGAGACTGCGCTCCAGGATGGCGATCAGGGCGCTGCGATCGTCTGGCGGTTGGCGCCAGGGGATTGGGGTCGACAGATTTTGATTCATTTGGATCCGTCTCTTCCGTTTGTTTTTCCGGACTTGCGATCCATCCTTGAAATCCGGTTGATCCTGCCTGGGTTAACGTTCCGGCCCTTGGTCCGGCTGCTGTCCCGGTTTTGGCTGCATGCGCACCACAACGTGAGATGCGCCCAGGGCCTGGCCGATGGAGCGGGCTGTGCTCTTTACCACCGTCTCCATGTCGATCGAACTGCTGATCTGCGAGCCGATCTCGCGGATCAGGTGCTCGTAATGGGCGCGGGCCTGGATTTCCTGGACCTGGCGCAGGTTGTACACCGCCACCGCTGCCTGGCCTGCCAGCGAGCTGAGCCGCCGTAAATCCCTTTCGGAGATGGCGGTCCGCTGGCTGAAGGTGGCGACGATGTGCCCCACCCAACGCCCGGCCACGTTCAGGGGCACAAAGAGCAGGCTTTTCGCCTGCAGGTATTCCACGTACACCTCTCGGGCCATCCCATCGATGCTGGGGTCGCTTTCGGCGTCGAAGATCAGGGTCGGGGTGTCGGGGGAGAGCGCCTGCCTGGCGCCGGCCCAGCCCTTCAGAGGATAGCGAGAATATTTGGACCCCTGGCCGGAAAGGCTGGTCCAACGCACCACCGGGGTGAACCAGTCCGGTTGTTCGGCCTCCGTCCAGGCCTTATCGAACAGGCCGATGGAGATGGTGGTGATGTGATCGTGCCCCAGGATGGTGTACTTGCGCAGCACGCCCAAAATATCTTCGTACACATCGGCGGAGTTCAGCTCGGCGCCGGCCTGGTAGAGGGTCTCCGTCTCCGACAAGGCCTCCTGGGTGCGGGCGAACAGGTTGGCGTTCTCCAGGGCCAGGGAGAGCTGGTCGGTCACCTGTTCCACGAGCAGGCGCTCGTCCTCGCTCCACTCGCGGTCGGGGTCCGTGTCCAGGAATTCGAGCAGCAGGCGGCCCCGCCCGGCTTCGACGGGCTGAGCGAGGGCCATCATCGCCGGATCGCCGGCCTGGGCCGGGCGGATGAGCATTTCCCCGGTGCGCAGGCTCTCCGGGCCGAGCGGCGTGAGGGCGTCTTCGGCCGGGACGATCTGCCCTTCGCCTGCGCGGTAACCCAGGCGGCTCAGGTCGAGCGGAAGGCGGCCGGAGGGCGCCGGGGCCGGATCGGGGGCCGCCTCGGGGCGGGCGGCGGACTTCCCGTTCTCCCCCGGGGGAGAGGCGGGGGCGGGCAACTCCTCCGCACTCGCAGGGCGGGCCGGGGGGACCTCGAGCTGCGGGCTGACGGTCTCCTGCTCCAGCTCGGCGAAGAGGGTATCAAGCCGGTTGCGGATTCGTTTTTTCGACATTGGCTATCAACTCCTCGGCCAGGAGATCGTACTGCTGCGCGCCGCGGGTGCTGCTCTTGTAATAATTCACCGGCACTCCGGCGATCGAGCTCTCCCTCAGCTTGGTGTCCACCTCGATCACGGTCTCGAACACCCCTTCCCCAAACGTCAGGCGGATCTGCTCGCACAGGTTGCGATGGATGCGGTTGCGCCGGTCCTGCATGGTCACCAGGATGCGGTACTGCAGCCCCGGGTTGTACAGGCTGCGCACCCGGCGGATGGCGGTCATCATGGCGCGCAGGGCGTGGGCCGAGAAATACTCGGGTTGGGTGGGGATAACGAGCAGGTCAGCAGCGATCATGGCGTTCAGCGATACCGAACCCATCGACGGCGGGCAGTCCAGGATGATGTAGTCGTAAAGGGTGCAGTCCTGCAGCGCCTGGCGCAGGATGACCTCGTAATTCTGGCGCACCGAGAGGAAACGTTCGGCCATCTCCATCTCGGAGGTGGCCGGCACGAGGGACAGGTTGGGGATATCGGTCTCCCGGGCGACGCTGGCGATGGTGGCGGAATTCAACAGCACATCGGAGATCGACCCGCGAACTTTGCCCGGGCTGACGCCTACCGCCAGGGATAAGTTCGCCTGGGCATCCAGATCGATCGCCAGCACCTCGGAACCGCGCTGGGCGAGTGCTCCGGCCAGGGAGACGGATGTGGTGGTCTTTCCCACGCCTCCTTTTTGATTGGCGATTGCGATGACGGTGGTCATGCTTGCTCTCCCGGGTTCGATCAATAGCTGTGTTATATAGAACGATGAAAGGCGCCGTTTGTTGCAGTTTGGATGGCGCTTTTTAAATAAAATTTTATTGATTGCCTTCCGGCGCAGGGCCCTCCGGGCTGCCATCTTCCGCAGCCTGGAACAGCACCTGGGCCTGGGCGGCCTGCAGGGCCTGGCGCAGCTCTGTGACGGCTGTTTGCAGGATGACCTGCGGATCGTTGCTGGCCCGCAGCCGGGCGGTGATTTCACCCGCCAGCCGCTCGCGCTCGGCCCGGCGCTGGGTCTCCTGGTACAGCCGGGCGCTCTCCAGGGCCACGCCGAGCTGTTCCACCAGAGTCTCCAGCAGCAGACGTTCTTCCTCTGTCCACTCCTCCAGGTTCGGCTTGCGCGCCTCCAGCCGGCCCAGCACCTGCCCGCGCACCTGGATGGGGAAGGAGACCTCCGGCAGCCCGGCCAGGTCGTCGGTCAGGGGATACTCGGGCGTCTCCTTGCTGAGGGGCAGGATGCCGCGCTCGTCGATGGCGTAGCCCAGGTTGCGGCGGGCGCGCAGCAAATCGTTCCAGGCCCGGCGGCTCAGCTCGCCGTAAGCCTGGCGCACGGCTTGCTGCGCTTCTTCGTGCTGCCGGGCCAGGCTGGCGGCTTCCAGGGCCAGGGCGAGCTGGTCGGCAGCCGCCTGCAGGGCCAGCAGGGTGTCGCGGTCGAAGGCGCCCATGCGGGTGCTCTGAGCCGAGAGGGCGCCCAGCACTTTGCCGCGGGCGCGCAGCGGGAGAGCAGCTTCCGAGCGGGTGTCGGGCAGCTCGTCCTGAGTCTGGCGCACGGTATCCATCGAGGCGTCCTGGGCGATGCGGTTCTGCCCCTGGGTGATGCTCCAGCCGATCATGGAAGTATCGTCCAGGCGCAGGCGGTGGCCGCGGCGCAGCATGGCCTCTCCGGCTTTGCCCGTGCCCGCCCGCAGCACGGCCCATTCGCGGGCCTCGTCCACCAGGAAGAGCCCGGTGTAATACAACTGGAAGCGCCGGGCGATCAGCTCGATGATGGTCTGGATCAGGCGCTCGGTATCGGTTTCGGTGGAGACGATCTCCGCCAGGTCGGTGGCGAATTCCAGGTAGCGGCCCCGCTGCTGGGCAGTGCGGTTGTGCAGGTTCACCTGCTGTTCCATCTCGGTCAGCATGGTGTAGAAGCGGGAGGGGAGGGCGTTGAAGGTGCGGATCAGCACCCCGGCCTCATCGTGGCGCTCCAGGTCGATGCGGTGCTTCAGATCCCCGCCCGACAGCTTCTCCATCCCCGCCACCACGGCGTGGACCGGCCTGGTGAACTCCCACCCGCTCCACCAGCCCAGCCCGGCCAGCGGGACCACGGTGCACAGCAGCGTGATCAGGGCCAGCAGGCGGAGCTGCCGCTCGTATTCGGCTAGCTCGTTGGTGACGATATTGACCGCCAGAACGCCCTCCCGGGTCCCATCGGCCCGGTAGAAGGGGACGTAGGCCCACAACGAGGTGTCCTGCGCGTCGCGGCGGATTTCTTCCTCGATCAGCGGTTCGGTGAAGTCGCCGAAGTTATCGGTGAGGGTTTCGCTGGCCGCGTAATAAGTCCTCCCCAGGGGGGCTGCGGTCTGCGGATCGATGGCTGCATCTACAACCACCGTCAACCGGCCGTCATTTGCCTGGCGCAGGGTGAACGCCCGGTGGACAGGGGCCCCGGTCTGCAGGACCAGGCGCAGCGTGCTGCGGATGCCCAGGTAGCGGGCGGTGGCTTCATCCTCCGCGTCCACCAGTTGGGCGTGGGTGGCGGCGTCGATTTGGGCGGCGGTGAGGCGGGCGACCTCACCCAACCGCTGCTCCACCCCGCGGCGGTAAGCGCCGGCCGAGAGGGCGTACCAGACCACCACCGCAGCCAGGATCAGCACGGCGGCGGCAAACGCTATCCGCCGCGCGAGCAGCCGCGAGAACGGGGCGAGTGGTCGAGATGCGGGTGCGTTCATTCTGGCTTCTCCAGTTTGATGACGACGTCGTGCAGCCCCAGGGCCCGGTAGATTTCGCTGACGGCGGTCTTCAGCACCGTATCGATCTCCAGCGTCTCCCGCATGCGGGCGGTGATCTCGGCCACGGTGCGCTCGCGTTCGGCCTGCTGCTGTGTTTCGGCGTAGAGGCGGGCGCTGTCGAGCGCCACGCTCAACTGCTCGGTCAGTGTCTGCAGCAGGGCGATTTCTTCCTCCGTCCACTCGCCGGGCTTGAAGGTATCGATCACGCCGACGACCTGGCCGCGGACTTTAATAGGGACGGCCAGCGGGTTGCGATCGTCTGGGGGCGAGCCGCCATTGGTCGCGTCCGCGCTGCCGATCACGATCTCCCCGGTGGAGAGGGCCCGGTCCATCTCCGGCTGCCAGATTTCCGTGGGGGCCGTCCCGGCCTCGCTGGCCAGGTAGCCGAGGTTGGCTTTTGACAGCATCTTCTGCCAGGCTGCGCGGCTGGTTTCGCGGTGGGCCCGGCGAGCGGCTTCCAACGCCTCCTGGCTGGCGGCGAACAGGCGGGCGTTTTCGATGGCGACCGCCACCTGGTCGGCCATGAGCTGCAGTGTGGCGATCATCTGCTCGTCGAAGGCCTGGGGATGGCTGCTCTGCACCGAAAGGGCGCCCAGCACCAGGCCGCGCGAGCGCAGGGGCAGGGCGGCTTCCGAGCGGGTCTCGGGCAGTTCGGAAGTCTCCTGGCGCACCAGGTCGGTCTCGGCCTCCAGGGCGATGCGGGCCCGGGCGTTGACGATGCACCAGCCGATCATGGAGGTCTCGTCGACGCGCAGGCGGTGCCCGCGGCGCAGCATGGCCTCCCCCGCGGCCCCGGTGCCGGCCTGGAGCACAGCCCACTGCCTCTTCTCGTCCACCAGGAACAAGCCGGTGTAGTACAGATCGAAGCTCTCCTGAATCAGATCCACCGACTGGCCGATCAGCTCCTTCAAGTCGAGGATGGAAGAGGTGGCCTGCCCGACCTGGGCCGAGGCCTCCAGATAGCGCGAGCGCCGCTCGAGCTCGGCGGTGCGCTCGGCCACCCGGGCCTCCAGGTCGGTGATGGAGGACTGCAGGCGGCGGGTCATGGTGTTGAAGGCCGCTGCCAGCCGGCCGACCTCATCTCCGGAGTCGACCACAGGCGCTTCACTGGTGGCCCCGGCGATCACCGCTCCGGCGGCAGCCGTCAGGCGGCGGATCGGGTTCGCCAGCAGATGCGACATCCAGATGGCGACCGAGGCGGCCACGGCGGCGGCGATCAGCGCCAGAAGCTGGATGTACATCAACTGGTCATCCACCACAGCCAACAGCCCCGCCTCGGGTTGGGTGTACACCAACTGCCAGTTCTGGTTCTGCAGGTCTCGGGCTACGGCCATCATCCCCTGGCTGCCGTCCTCGCCCGTGTAGCGGAACGCGCTGCCCGCTGCGGTGGCCAGCAGCCCGGATTCCAGGTCGACCAGGTCTGTGGACTGCTCCTGGGGCAGGCGGACCGGAATGCGCCGCGCCGACTGCAGGTCAGCGACCAGGCTGGATGGAAGGGGGACGAGGGTCGTATAGAGCAAGTCCGGGGCGTTACCCTGGCCCAGGCGCAGGTGATTCTCGTCGATCAGCAGCGGGTACGAGCCGGCGCCCGCCAGCTCATTGCTCCCTTCCACAATCGTCTGCAGGATCCTGCCGTTCACCCGCATGACCAGCACGCCCACCGCAGACCTGGCCCGGCTGGGGAGCACTCCTGCGGCGAAGTGCAGGTACACCTGGTTGGAGGGGGTGAATTCGATGGCCGAGACATACGGCTTTTCCGAGCGGATGGCGGCGGTGAAGTAATCCCGCCTGGAGAAATCCTGGCCGACCTCCGATTGGTTGGTGCTCAGCACCACTTTGCCACTCTCATCCAGCAGCAGATACCCCAGGATGGAACTGTGCTCCCCGGAGACGGTGGAGATGGTGGCCGCCTCTTTTTCTGCCAGGTTGTTGAGCAAGACGAAGGCCTGCTGCTGCTGGGCTGTGGAGCGCAGGTCCTCCGGCAGGCTGAGCAGTTCGCCGAAGGCCGGAAGCTGGGCTTCGCGGGCGATGGTGGTCAGGTTGGCGCTTAGATAGTTATCCACCGTCCCGGCGGCCTGGGCGGCGGCCGAAGTGAGCGAGCGGGTGGAGACCTCCACCAGGGACTGGCGGGTGCTGTAGATCGAGAAGGCGGCCACGACCCCGGCCGAGATCAGGCTGACCAGCACGGTGGCCAGGGTCAACTTGGTGCCCAGCGAGAGGTGGACGAACTGCCGGGCGAGCAGGATGATGTTCAGGACGAAGACGGCGGACACCACCGTCAGGATCGTGACCGGTAAGAATGGCGGAGCGGTGACCCGCACGGCGGTGGTCAGCCGGTCGATGACCAGGATGATGATGCCGGACACCAGGCCGAGGAGCAGCAAGCGGCCCACGTACTTGTCGGGCATGATCACCGGCGGGCCGGAAACCAGCACGATCAGGATGCCCATGGCCATCGGCAGGGCGATGCCGGCGATAAAGGCGGTGTGGACGGCGAAGATGACCGGGCCAGACAGGAACAGCAGGCCGAGCCCCAGTGTAGAGTGCCCCCGCCGGGACAGGAGGTAGGCGATGGCCGACTCGATGGCCAATACGGCCGTAACCACGCCGCAGACCCCATACTGCCAGATATCCAGCGTGAAGTACAGGTAGAACTCCAGGGCGGCCACCAGCAGCGTGCCAAAAAAGACCAGCGCGGCGGCGATGGCGCTGTTGGTCGCCAGGCGGGAGGTTTCTTCTGAGGGCGGACGGGCGTTCATGTGGGTCATAGGGTCAACCAGAGCGGTGGTTCTCAGGCGCCAGGCGCACCAGGACTTCGGGCAAACCCAGCGCATCGCGGATCTGTTGGGCGGCCGTCTTCAGCACGGTCTCCAGGTCGAGGGTCTCGCGAATTTGGGAAGTGACTTCGCCCACCAGGCGTTCGCGCTCGGCCCGGCGCTGCGTCTCCTGGTACAGCCGGGCGCCTTCCAGGGCTACGGCCAACTGCTCGACGATGGTGTTCAGCATCTCGATCTCCGCATCCGTCCAGCCTCCGCTGCCGGAAGGTTTGCGGACTTTCAGCACGCCGATGACCTGATCGCGGATGCGCAGGGGCACGGCCAGGGTTACATCGTCAAGGCGCTCGACCCCCGCCCCGGCGGAGGGGACGCGCACGCGCTGCAGGATCTCCCGCAGCTCGCCGGTATCTTTGGGCTGGGCAGTCACCCCGGTGTAGGGGGAATAGCGGTAGGCGGTGGAGGCCCGTTCCACAAGCGCCTGCTGCCAGACCTTCCGCCCGTACTCGCCGTATAGGCGGCGCACTTCCTCCAGGCGCTGCTGCGATTCCTGGAACAGGCGGGCGTTGTCCAGGGCTAACGCCACCTGGTCGGCCAAAGACTGGAGCACGGCCAGGACTTCGGCGGTGAAGGCTCCTTCCTGGGTGGATTGGACATCGAGAGCGCCGATGATCCTGCCTCGGGCCCGCAGCGGCAGGGCGGCCTCCGACCGGGTTTCGGCCAGGTCGGGGTTGTAGACGAAGTCGCTGTCCTGGCTCACGGTGGCGGCGCGCGCCTCTGCCTGCTGGATGGCGGTCCCCACCAGGCCCTGGCCGACGTTCAGCCGGTGGCCCCGGGCGAGCATGTGCTGGCCGCCCGGGCTGGAGGCGGCGTTCAGACGGGCTGTCTGGCCGCTCTCATCCAGCATGAAGATGCCGGCGTGATAGAAGCCGAAATGCCGGGTAATTAGCTCCACCGTCTGCGCCTGCAGGGCCTCCGGATCGAGCACGGTGGTGGCCGCCCGGGCGACTTCGGCGGAGGCGCGCATCATGCCTGCCAGGCTCTCCAGCTCGCGGGTGCGCTCGGCGATGCCGGCCTCCAGGTTGGCGTAGGAGGCCTGCAGTTGGGCGGCCATGCGATTGAACGCCGTCCCCAAGGCGCCGATTTCATCCCGGGTCCGGGCGGCGACCCGCTGGTCCAGCTCGCCGGCTGCCAGCCGCCCGGCGGCGGCGATCAGCACCCCCATCTGATCCGTCAGGCTGCGGATATTGGTCCATGCGGCCAGCAGGCTCACCAGGACGGCGGCCGCCAGCGCGATGAGCAGGTTGCGGCGCACCTGGCGCGCGGCCTCCTGCGCTTTTGCCACGGCCAGCGCCTGGTTCACCTCAGACTGGGCCACCAGCTTTTCCATCTCCTCAGACACCCGGTTGATGCTCTCGCCCAGGCGGGTGGCGCGGTTCTGTTTGACCAATTCCCAACTCCCGGCCGTGGCCTGGGTGATCATCGGATCGACGAAGCTGGTCAGGCGGGCGATGGTGAAGTCCAGGGCGGTGGTCTCGGGGATCAGCGCCTGCACGGCCAGGTGCGCCTGCTGCAGGCGCTCACGGGCGGGGAGCACCAGGGCGGTGAACTCATCCACATCCTGTTTCAAGATGGCATCATCCAGCGCGACCACCAGTTCCAGCGAGGCTTTCGATAGTTCCTCGGCGGCCAGGGCTGTGTGGGTCTCCCGCTCCAACTCCTGGTTGGCCTGGATGATCTGGTTGATCTGTAGGGCGACGACCAGACTCATCAGCGCCAACAGGAGCAGGATGGCCGCATAGCCCAGGATCAGCCGCAGGCGGTACGGCAGCCTGGATCGTATGATCGCGGTGGTTGGTAGGGTCTGATCCATGCTCTATCCCTATCTCGGTTCTTCCGCCGGCCCGTTCGCCTCGCCGGCCTTCTCGCCGGTGACGTTCGCCAACAGGACCGAAACTTCTTCCAGGCCGAGAGCCTGGCCCACTTCGCGCACGGCGGTCTGCAGCACCGCATCCAGGTCGAGCGACTCGCGCATGCGGGCGGTGACCTCGGCTACCATCCGTTCCCGTTCGGCCCGGTCCTGGGTCTCTTCGTAGAGGCGGGCGCTGTCCAGGGCGGCCCCGAGCTGTTCGGCGATGTTCTCCAGGAGCGCCTGCTCTTCTTTCGTCCACGGGCCGCGCTGCACGGGCTTGTGCGTATCGAGGACGCCGATGACCAGGCCGCGCACCTTAATGGGGATGGCCAGGGTGTGATGCTCGACTCCCGGGCCGGACCCGTTCCCGCCGAGGGCGGTTTTCACCAGCACCTGGCCGGCGCTGGTCTCTCCCAGGCGGTAGGCCTGTTCCAGGTCGGGCCGGGCCTGAGGCGAGGCGGGGCCTACACCGAGCGGGTCGCTGCGGAAGCTCAGCCCCGACCGCCGCCGTAGGATCTGCCGCCAGGCAGCCTGGCTGGCCGTGGTGTACGCCCGGCGTTCGGCTTCCAGGGTCGCCTGGCTTTCGGTGTACAGGCGGGCGTTCTCGATCGCCACCGCCACCTGGTCGGCCATGGATTGCAGCACGGAGAGGGTCACGCTGTCGAAGGCGTTCGGCTCGGCGCTCTGCACGGTGAGGGCGCCCAGCACCGCTCCGCGGGCGCGCAGGGGGATCGCCGCCTCGGAGCGGGTGAGGGGCAGTTCCGGGGTGGCCAGGCGGACGGCGTCCTCCCCGGCTTCCAAAGCCACCCGGGGCTGGCCTCTGGCGACGCACCAGCCGATCATCGAACCGCCGCCGATTTTCAAGCGGTGACCGCGGGCCAGCATGGCCTTCCCGGCTTCCCCCGTGCCGGCCCGCAGCACGGCCCATTCCTGGTTCTGATCGGCCAGGAACAGGCCGGTGTAGTAGAGGTTGAAGTTCTGGCGGATGACCTCCACCACCTGGACGATCAGTTCGTTGAGGTCGAGGATGGACACCGCCGCCTGGTTGACCAGGGACGAGGACTCCAGCAGCTTCGAGCGCTTCTCCAGTTCCAACGTGCGCTCGGCCACCCGGTCTTCCAGTTCATTGATCAGCCGGTGCTGCTGCAGGGTCATACTGTTGAAGGCCTGCGCCAGGTCGCCCAGCTCGTCATTGCGTTCTTCTCCTTCGGCGGTGCGTAGGACGCCGGAGGAGATGTCTCGCGCCGTCAGCGCCAGCTCGGAAATGGGGGTGGCGATCTGGTAGGTCACCGCCAGCGAGGCCAGGACGCCCACAATCACCGAGGTGAGCGCCACACTGGCGTTGACCGCCAGCACGGCGAACGAGGCGCGCTGCGACTCGCTTTGGGGCTGCTCGGCCATCACGCCCACGCCCAGGCTGGTGATCCATTCGTAAGCGCCGATCACCGGTACGCCCAGGTAGTTCTCATAGGTGGAAAAACCGCTCTTCCGGGTCTGGACCAGGGCCTGCGTCCCGGGGGTGCCCACTTTATCGCGGTAGCCCTCTCGCAGCGGGGTGAGCGGGTTGTACTGGCGATCGATCAGGTAAGCCTCTCCGGTGCGACCCAGGCCGGTGGGGTCCTGGAGCAGCGGGTACAGCCCGGCCGGGTTGGCGCGGGCGGCCAGCACGCCCATCATGCCGCCGGCGCTATCCCGGATCGGGGTGGTGACGATGATCTCCGGTACGCCGTCCACCGGTGAATAGGTAAAGGGCGCCACATACGAGCCGAACCTGGCCTGGCGGAAGTAGGATTCGCTCCCCACGTTGCGGCCTCTCCGCTCCGGTTGGGTGGAGAGGATGATGGTCCCGTTCTGGTTGAGGAGGTGCAGTTCGGTGTAATTATTGCTGGTGCGGAGGATCGCATCGAAGCGGCGGGTCACCTGGTTCACGGCGGCCTGGTACTGGTCGGGGTCATCGCTGCCCTTGAGCACCATCTCCATCATGCCGCCGGCGCTCTCCAGGTTCGCCAGCCCGCTCAGATCGGCCATCAAATACGCGGCCCAGTTCTCCACCGAACCGGCCTTGAATTTTGCCGCCGACTGTAGCTGCGCCCCCACCTGGACCCGGTTGCTCTCGGCGCTGGTCATGAACAGCACCAGGCTGATCAGGCCGGTGGGGACGAGGGCGATCAAGATGAAGGCGGCAACCAGCCGGCTGCGGATCGAGCCCTGGCGTTTCGCCTTTCCTGTCGCTGGTCGGAGCATTGTTTGCATCATATTCGCCTCTCCTGGCCGGTCAGAAGGTCACCAGCGGAGCGCCCGTCGCCTGGATGGCGACGAAGTTGGCAAAGAAGAAACCGAAGAACAGCACGTTGAGCAGCAAGACCAGGGTAGACCACCACCCCAGGCGGGCCGGCCTCGGCAGTTGGGCGTTCAGGTAAAGGGTCGCCAGCGGAAAGAGGATGGCGGCGAAATTGGCCAGGTTGCCCAGCAGCCCGAGGGGATCTCCCGGATCGAGGAAGATCGCCGCGGTGATCAGCAGAATGACGAACACCATGGCCGGGTAATACAGGCGGCGGGCATCTTCACCGCACCAGCGCCGCACGGGCCGCAGGTTCATATACAGGGCGTCGGTCAGGTTGCGGGAGAGCAGTTCGATCAGGGCCACCTGGGTGGTATAGAGGAAAACGAACCCGATCAGCAAGGCCCAGCCGTAGAGCACCGGCCCGAACTCGGCGCCCAGGGTGTCGGCGGCGAAGACCAGCATCCCGCCCGGAGCAGGGACCTCGGCCGCGTTCTGCACCAGGTAGCCGGTCAGAACGCAGGAGACGACCATGATCACCAGCGAGCCGGTGAAGAACAGGCCCCATTGATCGACGAGCAGGTAGCGGAACCAGCGCCTCCAATGCGCGCTGTTCTGTTCGTTTTCGGCGAAGATCTTCCCCGCCGCCGGGAGGCTGGATTTCTCGCCGAAGAACAGCCCGGAGAGCCCGCCGGCCCGGGAGCCCATCCCGTATCCTTTATCCCGGTAGTAGCCGATGAACATGAAGTTCAGGCCGGAGGCCAGGGCGGTGAACCCGGCCAGCGCCCCCAACTGGCCCAGCCCGGCGCCCGGCGGGGGCGGGCTGAAGGTGGCCAGCGAGGAGATTGTCTCCCACCAGTAGGGCAGGGGCACAACCACCAGGGCGATCAGCGGCACAGAGACCAGGATGAGCACCATGAACACGCCCAAAGACAGCTCGAGCACGCGCTCGATGCGCCGCCCGAACAGGGCGAACAGGAAGGTGCTGAGCATCAGGACGACCCCTAACAGGCGGGATATGGCGGCTTCTCCCGGGAGCGGTGGGCGGCCGGCTAACAGGGCGAACAGGCTGGCGCCGGTTGTGAGCACCCATTCGCCCAGCACGAAGGCCAGGAACAGGCTGAGCAGGGCCAGCGGCGTCCAGAGCCAGGCGCCGGGCGGCACACGGCCGAAGGCCACCACGGGCGGTTCCCCGGTGGCGAGGGTGAAGCGGGCCAGCTCCACGTTGTAGAAGACCTGGAGCAGCGCCGAGACCAGGATGACCCAGCCCAGGCCCCTCAGCCCAAATTGGCCGGCGATCAGCGGCGCCGACAGCCACTCGCCGGCCCCGGCGGCAGCCGCCAGGCCGATCAGCCCCGGCCCGAGGACGAACAGCATCAGTTCCTGGAGCCCGAGCCGCCGGAAGCGGAAGGCGGCCTCCGGGGAGGGCAGGTCGCAAATTTCCAGCGGCGGGCGGCCCATCCCAATTTGCCGGGTCGCTTGCCCGGCCGTCACACCCGGGGGCAGTTCGCTTTTCTGTGCGCTTGTCGTGAGGGAGTCCACGTTGGCTGTCATACCTTCCACCTGTCGCTTAGAAATCCTGCGCTCCGAGATGCACGGTCACCTCCGGCAGTTCCAGCGCCCGCTGGACTTCTCGCACTGCCGTCTTGAGCATCGACTCGATATCCAGGCTTTCCCGGATGCGAGCCGTCACTTCACCGGTGATCTGCTCGCGCAGGGCCCGCTGCTGTGTTTCCTGGTACAGGCGGGCGCTGTCGATGGCCTGGCCGACCTGCTCGATCAAGGTTTCAATGGTTTCCACTTCGTCCCGGGTCCAGGGGTCGGTGGGGTTTTTCTTGCGGAAGGTGAGCACGCCGATGACCTCATTCCGGACCCGGATGGGGGTGGACAGGCTGCCCCCCTGGATGAGGCTGCGCCCGTCCTGGACGGCCTGGACCATTTCCGGCTGCCAGGGGCCGGTGGCGGGCGCCACGGTCTGCCGGTTGTAGCGGTAGCCCCAATCGGGCCGGGCGCCGGATAGGGCCTCCCAGGCCTGGCGGCTGGCCTCGCGGTAAGCCCGGCGGGAGGCTTCCAGGGCCTCCTGGCTTTCGGTGAACAGGCGGGCGTTGTCGATGGCGACCGCCACCTGGTCGGCCAGGTTCTGCAGCACGCGCACCGTGTCTTCGTCGAAGGCGTTGGCCCTGGCGCTCTGCACGCTGAGGGCGCCGATCACCCGCCCGCGGGAGCGGAGCGGCAGGGCGGCTTCGGAGCGGGTGCCGGGCAGCTCGGGGTTCACCTGGCGCACGTAGTCCTCGCCCGCCTCCATCGCCACCCGCGGCTTGGCGTTGGCCACGCACCAGCCGATCATGCCCGTGCCGCTGCGGATACGGTGGCCGCGGCTGAGCATCGCCCGCCCCGCCTCGCCCGTGCCGGCGGCCAGGACGGCCCATTCATCGGTCTCATCCATCAGGAACAGGCCGACGTAATACAGGTTGAAACGTTCGAGGATCAGGTGCACCACCTGGTCGATCAGCGAGTCGCTGTCGAGCAGGGAGGCGGCGGCCCGCCCCACTTCAACCGAGGCTTCCAGGTAGCTGGAGCGCTGTTCGAGCATCGCCGTGCGCCGGGCCATCCGCCGCTCCAGGGTCTCGATCTGTGTGCGGAACTGCAGGGTCATGAGGTTGATGGCTTCGCCCAGCCGGCCGATCTCGTCTTGCGCCGTGCTGCGGATCTGTTGGCTGAGGTCCCCGCTGGCGATGCGGGCGGCGCTTTCGGTGAGGCGGCGCAGGGGGTTGGTGAACAGCCGGCCCACGAACCAGCCGGCGAGGGCGCTCACCGGAGCCAGGGCCAGGTACAGCCCCAGGAAGTTCCACAACATCTGCTGCTCGGCCTGCAGCACTTCGGAGGCGGCGATATCGATGCCGATGATACCCTCCCGGCGCCCATCCGGGGTGTAGAAGGGGGCATAGCCGCTGATCCAGGAGCCGTCCTCGCCGGTGTAAATCTCCGGCTCGACCACCGGGCCGGTCATGGTCTCGATGTTCTCCAGCAGCGCCGGGCCGGCCTGGGCGTACACCTCGCCCAGCGAGGCCATTCGCGTGGGGTCGGTTTCGGCGTCCACCACGAAGATGATGCTCCCCTCGATCGTCCGGCGCAGGGTGTAGACGGAGCGAATACCGGTGCCCGCCTCGCGGATGCGCTGCAGGGAGCGCTTCACCTCCAGGTACAGCGGGTCGGCGGCCATGGACGGGCCGGTTAGGGCGGCGTGCGCTGTGGCATCGACCTGCTGGGCGGCGAGGGCCGCCATATCGCGCAGGCGCACCCGCAGCTCATCCCGCGTCCGGGCGGCGACGTTGTGGTACAGGAAGTACAGGACCAGGCCGGACAGGAGCATGGTCAGCAGGGTGAAGCTGAGCGCCAGGCGGGCCTGCAGGCTGATGGTGCGGGTGTTCCGGCGGTTCGAACTCTGGTTCATGCTAGGCTTCTCCGCTCCCCATCCGGACTTCGACTTCGGCCACGTCCAGGGCCGATCCGATCTCAACGATGGCGGTCTTCAAGACGGTATCGATGTCCAGGGTCTCGCGCACGCGAGCGGCCACCTGCCCGATGAAGGCCTGGCGCTCGGCGTTGCGCCGGGTCTCGGCCAACAGGCGGACGTTTTCGAGGGTGAGGGCGGCCTGGTTGGCGGCCGTTTCCACGATCAGCACTTCGTCCGCCGACCAGCGGTGCTCCGGATCGTCGTCTTCCAGGCCGATCACGCCGATCACCTGATCGCGCAACATGACCGGCACGAGCAGGGCGGCCACTTCTTGCTCCGGCCCTGCGCTCCCGTTCCCGTCCCCATTCCTGCGGCGTCGCAGGCGGGTCTGCACGCTCTGCCCCTGCTCCAGGACGGCGGTGGCTTCCGGCGGCAGTCTGTCTGCCAGCGGCCTCACCTGCAGGCGGTCGTACTCGAAGGCCCGCTGCTCCTCCCTGGCCCTGGCCAACGACAGGGCCCAGGCGTTCCGGGACTGGCGCTGGACGATCATCTCCGTCTTGCGCCGGTTTTCAACCAGCTCGGCCTGCAGGCGCAGGTTCTCGATGGCGATGGCCAGTTGGTCGGCCAGGGCCTGGAGCAGGTTGACGTCGTCTGCGGTGAAAGCGCGCAGTTCGGTGCTCTGCAAATCGACCACGCCAATGACCTGCGCCCCGGAGCGCAGCGGGAACGCCGCTTCGGAGCGGGTGGCGGAGAGCAGCCCCTCGGGGAGGTGGGCCTCATCCTGGCTGACATCGGAGGCCACGCGGTGGCGGCCGTGTGCGGCCACGTAGCCCACCAGGCCCTCCTGCCCGAGGCGCAGGCGGAAGTTCCGCTGGCGCAACTGCTGGCTCCCGTGTCCGGCCGCCGCCCGCAGGTGGGCGTATTCGCCCAACTCGTCGATCAGGAAAATCGCTCCATGATAGTACCCAAAGCGCTGGCAGATGCGCTCGATCGTCTCATCCAGCAGGGTGTCCAGGTCGCGGGCGCTGCCCATCTCGCGGGCCAGGTCGGAGGCGATCTGGATCGTCTGCGAGCGGCGTTCGAGTTCGGCCGTCCGCTCGCCCACCCTCGCTTCCAGGGCGTCGCGGACCTCGACGAAGCGGTCCGCAATCCGGTTGATGCTGCCCGCCAGTTGGCCGAGTTCATCCGGCTGGTCTTCTGGCGCTCGCCGGGCCAGGTTCCCGGCCGCAAGCTCGGCGACCAGGCTGTTCAGGGCCCCGAGCGGGCCGAAGGAGCGCCGGATGAGCAGGGCCGCCCCGCCGCCGGTGAACAGCAGGCCGAGCAGGGCCGCGCCGCCCACTTCCAGGTAGCGGGTGAGCAGGCCGGTGATCCGGTCGCTGCTGTCCTCGACAATATCCACCACGCCGATGACCTTGCCCTCGAAATCCTGCAGCGGCATGGTGAGGATGGTATAGGTGCGGTCTCCGGCCTCCACCAGGTTGGTCTCGGCGCTGCCTTGCAGCACGCGCTCGTACACCGCCGGGGGAGCATAGATGGGAGCGGGGAGGGTGCCCACTTCGTAGTACAGATCGCGCGAGGCCGCCCAGCGCTCGCTCATGGCCCCGCCCCGGTAGCGGGCCTGGCGGGCGGCGGAGCGCAGGATGTTGATCTGCCAATCGACCCTGTACTTCTCTTTCAACCCGGACAGCAGCTCGGCGTCGATGCGCAGCCCGAATTCCACCGTGCCCACCGAGGCGCCCAAATAGTAAACCGGGCTGACGGCGCGCACGTTCAGCCCGCTGGGGTCCAACTCGATCCCCTGGAAGATGCGCAGCTCGGCGTTTGCCGCGGCCACCATCCGGCGGGTGGCGGTCAGGTCCTCGCCAAACTGGCCGGGGTTATCCACCCGCAGGAAGGAGACCCCGGGTGGGATGTGGTATTCATACAGCTCGACCGGCAGCCCCATATTCAACTGGCGGTAATAGGTGGGTTGGGTGAGGGCCAGCAGTTGGTTCCGGTCTTCGGCGGCCAGGGCGGCCTGGATCTGGTTGCTGCTGCTGGCGTCCGTCGCCAGGGCCACCGCCACCTGTTCCAGCCCCTCCAGACGCTCGGCGAAGGCATTTTGCAGCGTCTCCCGGCGCAAGGACTCCTCGGCCTGCTGCGCCTGGGTAAATTGGATGGCGATGAGGGTCCCGAGGGCGACCAGCACGAACCCGAACAGGATCATGAGGGCGGAGAGGAACTTGCGAGTGAGGATCATAGCTGCTCTTCCCAGGAGGGGGCCGGTTCCGGAGAGTCGAGCCCGAGGTGGATGAAGGTGCGCGATGCGCCCAGGGCCTTGCCCAGCTCGCGCACGGTGGTCTGCAGCAAGGTCTCCATATCCTCGGCGTTACGCACCTGGCCGGCCACCAGGTTGATCTGCTGCTCGCGCAGGGCCAGGCGCTGTGCTTCCTGCAGCAGGCGGGAATTTTCGATCACCAGGGCCAGGCGTCCGGCGGCTTCTTCGGCCAGGGTGAGGGTCTCCTGCGGTATGCTCTGCCCTTCGTAGCGCAGGTTGAGCACGCCGATGGTCTCGCCGCGCAGGCGGATGGGCACCGCCAGGGCGGAGGAACCCTGGGCGTCGATGGCGGTCTGCACCGCTTCCCCGGCCTGCAGCGCCTGCCGCGCCTCGGGGTTCAGCCGGTCCGCGGGCTGCACGCCCATGCGCCGGTAGCGGTAGCCCTTGATCTCGCTCAGCCCGCGGGTGAAGCTGCGCCAGGACTCCTGCGTGTAGCGCCCGTAAGCCTGCTCCAGCTCGCGCACGGTCTCGTTCATTTGCTGGATCAGGCGGGCGTTCTCGATCGCCACTGCCAGTTGGTCGGCCAGGGTCTGCAGCACGGTGATGTCCTGCTGGTCGAAGGCGTCGGGTTGGGTGCTCTGCACGTCCAGGGCGCCGATCACCCGCCCGGAGGCGATCAGGGGCAGGGCCATCTCGGAGCGCGTGTCGGGCAGGAGCGGGTTGCGGTAGTGGGCTGCGTCCGACCCGACGTCGAGGGCGACGTGCGGGCGGCGGGTGCCGGTGGCGCTGCCCACGATGCCCACCGCGCCCACCTTCAGCCGGTGGCCGCTCTCCAGCATTTGCCGCCCGGCCTCCCCGGTCGCCGCCCGCAGCACGGCGTATTCGCCGCGGTCGTCGAGCAGGAAAAGCCCGGCGTGGTAGAAGCCAAACCGGTCGCGGATCAGGCGGACGGCCTCATCGAGCAGCTCGTCGGGGTTGGTGGTGGTGGTGATATCGCGAGCGACTTCGGCGGCGACCTGGATCTGCGTGCTGCGCCGCTCCAGCTCGGCGGTGCGCTCGTTCACCCGGTGCTCCAGCCCGGTCACCAGCTCCTGCAGTTGGGTGGTCATGCTGTTGAAGGCTTCGGCCAACTGCCCGATCTCATCCGTGCGGCGGATGGGGACGTTCAGATCGAGCCGCCCTTCCGCCATCTGCGCCGCGGTGCCGGCCAGGACGCTGATCGGCCAGGCGATGGACTGCGACACCAGGATCGCCAGGATGGCCGCCACCAGCAGCGAGACGAGCATGATCCCGGCGCTGATCCACAGCATGTTCGTCACCGAGCTGAGGGCTTCCACCTGGTCTTGCTCGGCCATCAGGGCCACCTGCAGGTTCGGCAGCCAGCGGTAGACGCCGATCACCGCCCGGTCGAAGTCGTTCGTATAGCGGCCGGAGCCGTTGGTCTGGTAGTCTACGGCGCGGTTGACACCCTCCGACCACAAAGGCAGATACTGCTGCCCGTCGCGCCGGCTGGTGACCAGCACGTGGTTGGCCCCCACCAGATAGGTCTCGCCGGTCTCGCCCAGGCCGGCGCGTTCCAACATAATCTCGTTCAGATGATCCATACTGGCCCGGCCGCCCAGCACGCCCCTCACCTGCCCGTTGTCGTCGATGATGGGCAGCACGGAGATCACCCGGTAGCCGTTCAGCGAGGGGGAGAACAGGGGCGGGGTGATGTAGTGGCCTTTCATGCCTTCGGTGAACAGGGGCTGGCGGGAAAAGCCTTTGCCCACCTGGCGGCTATCGGTGGAGAGAATGGTGAGGCCCTTGTCGTTCAGGACGAAGATTTCGTCGAACAGCCTGCTCTGCACCATGGTCGCCACCATCTGCGCCTGCAGCCGGGCGCGCTGCGCCTCGTTCTCGGGGCCGGCGCCGGGGACCAGGATTTCATTCACCAACAGTTCGAGGTCGTCCTGCCGGAGCAGGGTGGTGAGGGTGGTGTCCAGGGTCTGCACCCAGGTTTCGATCTCCGCTTCCTTGAGCGTGGCGACCGATTCGAGCTGGTTGAGCACCTGGGCCTCCTGGCTCTGCGCGCTGCGGTAGGCGGTCACGCCGCCGGTGATGCTGACCGGCAGCAGAGCGACGAAGATGAAGGCCAGCAGCAGCCGGTTGCGGATGGTAATGCCCTGGGTCTTTTGGATGACAAAACGGATGGCGGAGGCCAGGACGAGCGCCACCAGCAGCCCGAGGGCGGCGTACAGGGCCAGGTCCGCCCGGGTCCGGAAATACACCCAGCCCAAGAGCCCCGCGGCGAGCAGGATCGCCCGCGGCAGCAGGCGGAGGATGTGGGGGGCCCAGCGGTCTCTCCACTGTTCTGGTGCTTGGGGGTCGCGTGCTTGTTGGTCGCTCATGCGCTGCTATCCGTTCGAGAGGTTGTGCTTATCCCTGCCCCCCGCCTGGGCCGACGTGGACCGAGACTTCGACCACCTGCGGGATCTTCCCCAACTCCTGGACCGCGGTGCGGAGCAGGGCGTCCAGGTCCAGCGAGCGGGACATTTGCGCGGTCATCTCGTTGAGCACGCGCTCGCGGGCGGCGCGGGCCTGGGTTTCTTCGATCAGGCGGGCGTTCTCCAGGGCCAGCGAGGCCTGGGCGGCGACGGCCTCCACCAACCGCTGCTCCTCGGCGCTCAGCCCCGGGCGGTCGGTCTCCAATTCCAGGTAGCCGATCACCTGCTCGCGCAGCACCAGGGGCACTTCGACCTTGCTCACCGGCTGCGGGAGGGACCGCTCTTCGAAGGTGTAGCGGTACTTGCCCTCCTGGCTGCGCTGGAGCTCGGACCAGGCGCGCTGCAGGTACTGGCGGTGCAGGCTCTGCGTCTCGCGCAGGTTGGCCTCGGCCTCGGCGAACAGGCGGGCGTTCTCCAGGGCGGTTGCCAGGTTGTCGGCCACCGTCTGGAACACCAGGATATCGTCCTGGTCGAAGGCGGCCGGCAGCTCCGACTGGATGGTCATGGCGCCCAGCACGGTCTCGCCCGTTTGGACCGGCAGGGCCAGCTCGGAGCGGGTCTTCCACAGGTAGGGGTTGTTGAAGCGGATCGCCTCCTGGCCCACATCCAGGGCGATCCTGGCCTGGCGGGTGAGGATGCAGCGGCCGATCATCGAATCGCCGCCGATGGCCAGCTTGTGCCCCTCAGCGACCATCCTCGCCCCGGCTTCGCCCGTCCCGGCGCGCAGCACGGCGTACTCCCGGTGAGCGTCCAGCAGAAAGACACCGGCGTAATACAGGTCGAAGCGGTCCCGCACCAGTCTGACCACCTGATTCAATAGGACGTCGGGATCGAGCACCCGGCCGATGGTGCTGGTGACCTCGGCGGCGGCGCGGATCTGCGCCAGGCGGCGCTGCAGGTCCTGCTCGCTGTGCTGCACCTGCCGCTTTAGCTCTGCGCCTTGGGCCTCCAGCTCGGCTGCCCGCCGGCCCTCGTCCTTCAGGCGCCTCTGCGCCTCGCTGCGTTGGAAGATCAGGGTGGCGATCGCCAGGGCCGAGACCAGGCCCAAGCCCAGGCCGTCCAGGAATACGGTGTCGGTGGGGGAGAAGCGCACGTCCTGGATGGCGCCCGCCTCGAGCCAGGCGCCCACCGCCAGGTGGGAGAGCAGGCTCAGGAAGGCGACGACTGCCCCCAGGCGCGCGCCGGCCAGCAGGACGGCGATCACAATGGCCAGCAGGTAGCCGGCGTAAATGAAATGCCCCACGCCCAGCAGGGCGTTCACCAGGATGGACGCCGCCAGAATCGCGGCCGGCGGGGCGAGGCTGGCCGCCTGGAGATGCCCTCTTCGGGCCAGCGCGTAGGCGAGGGCGAAGACCGGCAGGGTGCTGAACCCGGTGATCGCCCCCCATACGGAGACCGCCCCCAGCCCGGAGACCAGGCCGCCGATACCAAACAGAACCCCGGCCGGGGCCAGGACGGCCAGCATGAGGTTCAGCAGCCGCTCCTGGTGCGCCAGGGCCGGGTCCGGGTTCATCGGCTCAAGCCAGGGGGAAATCCTTTGCAGCAAATTGCGCTCGTCCATTCACTATCCCTTCGCCGGGCGACCGGTTTACCCGGCGGGCTCCGCCTGATCTACACCGGTTTGTCTGTCCTCGGACGCCTCGTCCGCCGTATCTCGCCGCTCGGGGGTAAGAGCCGCCCGGTTCCCCTCCTCGGGCGGCCCTTCACCCTGCTCCGGCTCATCGCCGGGTTCGTCCAGCCTGATTTCCACCTGCGCCCGCCGCGCCCGCAGCGCCAGGCCCAGCTCGGTGGCCGTGGTCTGCAGAATGGTTTGGATGTCGGTCGAGCGGCGGATCTTAGTCGAGATTTCGTACAGTCGCCGGTCGTGCTCCGCCTGGCGGCGGCTCTGCTCGAGCAGGGAGGCGTTGCGCACGGCCACCGCCACCTGCCCGGCCAGGGTGGTCAGCAGGCGTTGGTGGCTCTCATTGAAGCGGTTCTCCTGCTGCGTGTCTTGCACGACGATCGCGCCGGTGACCTCCCCGCCCACCAGCAGCGGGACGCCCAGCCAGGACTTGGTCTGCATGCCCAGCACTTTGGCCCCCAGGGCGGCCGCCTCTTCCTCGGAGTTGGAGCCCAACAACAGGGGCTGGCGGGTGCGGATCAGGATCGAGGTCAGCCCCTCGCCCAGGGGGAAAGGATCGACATGCAGCAGTTCATCCCCTTCGGTCATGTACGGCACGTGGATCATTTGTGTGTCCGGGTTGTACAGGGCGATGTACAGATCCACCTGCCCCATCGCCTGCGAGATTTGCCGGTGGATCACCCGGAAAAGGGCATAGATGTCGGTCTCGGCGGAGATGGCCTGGCTGATGGTTTCGATGATGCGCAGCTCGGCCAGGCTGTTCTCCTGGCTCCGCAGGGCCTGCAGCTTCTCCACGGTGGTAATGACCAGCTGCAGGAAGTTGGTGTAGGGCGGCAGACGGGTGGCGGAGAAGGGATCTTGGGCCCCTGCCTCCGCCGCACCCAATACGAGCAGGCCGAGCAGTCCCCCGCCGCCTCGCACCGGCAGCAGGGCCGCGCGGCGGCTGCGGAGCAGGCGGGCGATGGCGATCAACGCCGGGGGAAGTTCCGGCGGGCGGTCGAGGTCTTCCAGCAGCACCGGCCCGTTGGCCAACGAGGATTCCAGCTCGCCGGCCTGCAGGTCCTGGCTCAGGAGAACGAGGTTCTCGGCCAGCGGGCCCTCCTCGGGGGCGGTCGAAAAGGCCAGGTGGAACTCGCCCTGAGCGTCCGCCAGCAGCCCGGCGGCCTGGTAGGGTGTGCGGCGCAGGGTGCGGCTGGCGAGGTTGTAGACCTCCGCTTCATTCTCCGCCTGGCTGATCTCGTAGCTGGCGTTGTAAAGCAGGTCGAGCTCTCCCAGGTTGATCTGAGTCGCCTCGAGCAGGTAATAGTTCTGCAGAGCGGGGGCGATCTGGTTGGCCAGGGTTTCCAGCTCCTTCACCCGGTCATCGCTCAGCCCCTCCGCCGCCTCGGTCTGCACGTAAAGCGCCCCGAGCACTTCGCCGCCCAGGACGACCGGTACGGCGGCTTCGGCGGTGGCCTTGGGGAGCAGGTCTTCCCGCCCTGGCCGGCCCGGGCTGCCGTCCGTGAGGTCTGCCAGGCGCGAGGTTTGGGAGGCCAGAGCCGCGCCGACCAGCGAACTGTCGTCGATGAGGGCCTTCGCCCCGATCATCCAGGCGGTGAAGAAATCCGGGCCGGCAGCCTGGCGGACGACGGCTTGCCCGCGGCTCTCATCCACCAGGTAGATCGCCACCGCGGGATAGCCGAATTGGGACCGGAACAGGCTCGCGGTTCGGCTCAGCAGCTCGTCCAGGTTATGCGAGGAGGTCACCGCCTCCGCCAGTTGGGCGTTGGCCCGGATCTGCCTTGTGCGCTCCTCGACTTTCGCCTCCAGGGAGTGGTACAGGCCGGTGAGTTCCTGGGCCATGTCGTTGAAGGAATAGGCCAGCAGGCCGACCTCGTCATTCCTTTGGTCGTCCGCCCGCAGCTCCCAGTGGCCCTCGGCGAACAACTGCACCGTGCGGGTGAGCTCGCCCAGCGGGCGGAAGAGGCGCTGGGTGGCGAGCCACATAAACAGGGCCATCAGGGAGGCGATGGCCAGGAACAGCAGAGTGGCGAACAGCAGCAGGGAGTTGACCTGGCTGTAGACGCTCTCCTGGGTCACTTCCACCACCCAGCCCAGGTTCAATTCGGGCAGCCAGGTGTAGGCGGCGATGACCGGCCGGCCGTTGAACGAATCGAACTCGCTGACGCCGGAGCGCTCACCGGACGGGCTGCCGGGAGCCAGCCCATTCAGCAGGATCTGCCGCTGTCGCTCGCCAGGCTGGAAGACGGTGAGTTTTTCGAAGCTGTTGGGGTAAGGGGTGAGGCCGACGAACTGGCCGCCAGGGGTGACGAAGTACTGGTTGGTGGAGAAAAAGAGCACGTTCTCCACCAGCCCCCGCACCGCGGGAGATTCGGCGATGGCCACCAGGGTCACCGGCGGGGCGCCGTCCCTTTCCGGGCGGTAGGGGGCAGCGCTGAGGATCACAAACTGATCGGGCAGCAGCGGGTCGAGGCCGAACGCGGCGGTCGAGGCCGGTTGGCGGGCGGCGAGGTCGAGCCGGGTGGAGAGACGCTGCCCCTCCCAATTGCGGGTGGTGGCGGCGTGGATCTCACCATCGGGGAATACGACCAGGAATTGATTGTAGATGGGAGTGGGCTGGTTGATGGCTTGCAGGCCCTCGAAGACGGCCCGGCGGGCGTCCTGGAATTCGGGATCGTCCCGGTCGTCCAGGGCGACCAGGCGGTCGAGGGCTGTGGCTACTTCCGGGTTCACGGCGGTCACGCTCAGGCGCAGTTGCCCGGTCTGCACCTGGTCGATCAACCGCCGGCTCTGGGCTTCCGCGACGGCGCCCAGCAGGGTGTGGATCTGCTCGCTGAGCAAGGAGCGGGCCCGCAGGTAGGCGATGCCCCCCATCAATAGCAGAGGCACCACCGAGAGCAGCAGCAGGGTGAGCAGCAGCGTGCGGGCTAAACGGCCTTGAAATTTGCGCCCGGGTGCAGGATTGGCCGGAGTCATCGATGGTTCTCCTCGCTTTGAAACGGTATTGCAGCACTGAGGATTATCATTCCCCGTTGAATAATTCGGAAGAATATCTTACATAATTGCAAACCAAACTAACAATTGCATTATCCCGGTGCAATTTCGATGCCGGTTCGGTCCCGGTTCAGACGCCGGGGTGCTCACCATCGCACCGCCCGCGGAGTTCCTTACGGGGGAGAGGTGCAGCCTTCAATGGGGTTGTCGCTTGCTATGCGGTGGGTAATAGCAGGTAAAGAAAGCTAAAGTTCCCAGACCGCTTCGCCCGCCAGAATGGCCCGAATCTGGTCCGGGAACCGGTCTGGGTCGAGGGGTTTCGCCAGAAAACCGTCGAACTTCGCTTCCCGGGCTTTTTTCAGTTGTTCGGGGCTGGCTTCGGCGGTGACGGCCACCACGCGAGTGTCCTTCAATCGGGGCGAAGAGCGGATCTTGCGCAAAGCTGCAAATCCATCCTCGTAGGGCAGGCGGATGTCCATCAGGATCAGATCCAGGCGGGGGAGGGTGTCGGCGTATTCCACCACCTCGTAGCCCGATGTCTTCCACTCACAATGGATCCCCATATAGCCCAGCATGCGGGCGATGAGCACGAAATTGGCGACGTTGTCTTCCACCACGAGGATCGTGATGTCCTGCGGGTCGGCTCCCTGGCGGTCGTTGGGGGTGGGGCGGTGGTCTGTCACTGCGTCACCTCCTTATCCCCAGGAACCGGTTGACCTGCTCGGGCAGGCCGTCGACATCGATCGGCTTCTGAATATAGCCATCGCAGCCCGCTTCGAGGGTGCGTTCACGGTCGCCGCGCATCACATTGGCGGTCAGGGCGATGATCGGCACACCACGCAACTGCTCCACCCCCTTCAGCCTGGCTGTGAGGGTGTACCCGTCGATATCGGGCATGTTGATATCCATGAGGATCAGATCTGGGCGCAGCGTTTTCAACACATCCAGGGCTTGGGTGGCATTCGTGGCTTCAACGACCCGGAAGCCTTCGGCCATCAAAATTCTTCTTACAAGGAGGCGATTTTCAGGGTTGTCTTCGACGTAGAGAATAATGGGGGCATCACTCATGGGACGCGCATCCTCCAATTTCAGTTATTTTAACATAATACGCCCTGGCTGCAATTAAATATTAGTAAGGCGAACCAATAATATTGAAAGTTGGAATACAATACGATATCTGAGGAGGAGTTGATGCTGAAGCGAGGCGTTTTTTACCCGTACCTCTTCATCTTTTACCTGGTTCTGAACCCGCTGCTGCACAACCTGGACCAGCTCGCGCCGGTCCAGGCTCTGCGCCCTCTGCTGGCGCTGCTCATCGTAGCCGGGGTGGGGGGGTACCTGGTGCACCACCTGTTTGGCGACTGGCAGTATGCCGGTTACCTGGTGTTCCTGGGGCTGGTCTTCTTCTTCGTTTACGGGCACCTCAACCGCCTGATCCAGGATTGGGCCTCGGCGGCGGGCAGTCCGGCCTTCCAGGCCCTGCTGCTGGCCGGGTGGAGCCTGCTGTTGGGCGCCCTGGGCCTGCGCCGGGTGTGGGTGCGCACCAACGCCAGGCGCTGGGCGACGCCTTTCTTGAACGTGGTCTGCCTGGCGGCCCTGCTCACGGCGGCCCTGCAGGCGCCCCTGGCGCTGGGCACAGAGCTCGCCCCCGGCGAAGAACCCGCCGCCTCCGGCGAGGCCCTGCCTCCGACCGGCGAGACGCTGCGCCTGGACTGCTCGGCCTCCCCGGATATTTACTATATCGTTCTGGATGGCTACGCCCGGGCGGACGTGCTCGAGCAGCTCTACGGGCTGGATAACAGCCCGTTCCTGGACTTCCTGGCCGAGAAGGGTTTTTACGTGGCCGGGCAGAGTTACGCCGACTACACCCAGACCGTTTTTTCGATCCCGGCCGCGCTCAACTTCCACTACATCGACCCGCCGGAGAGCGAGGCGGAAGGCCTGGATTACTTCACCGGGCTGATCGCCGAGAACCGCCTGGCTCACCTGCTGGAGGGGTGCGGCTACGAGACGGTGGCCTTCGAGTCGGGCTTTTACTTCACCAACCACCCGCAGGTGGACCTGCACCTCTCGCACAGCGGGGGCTTGAACGAGTTCGAGAGCCTGCTGCTGGCCGATTCGCCGCTCGAACTGCTCTCAGGCGAAGCCTCCGAGTTCAGCTACCCGGCTCACCGTGAGCGGGTGACCTTCACCTTCGAGGAGCTGGCGAAGCTGCCCGAGCGGCCGGGGCCCAAGTTCGTGTTCGCCCACATCCTATCGCCCCACCCGCCGTTCGTCTTCACCGCCGGCGGCGAGCCGGTGGACCCCGACCAGCCGTACTCGATCAACGACGGGGACGATTACGATGGCAAGTGGGAGGAGTATGCCCGCGGCTACCCGCAGCAGGTGCAGTTCGTCAACCGCATGCTCCAGGAGACGATCGAGGCGATCCTGGAGCGTTCGTCGCAGCCCCCGGTGATCATCCTGCAGGGGGACCACGGGCCCGGCGGGCTGCTGGACTGGGATTCGCCTGAGCGGAGCTGCCTGCGCGAGCGCACGGCGATCCTCAACGCGTACTACCTTCCCGGGCAGGGGAGCCAGAAGCTGTACAGCTCGATTTCGCCGGTGAACACCTTCCGCGTGGTGCTGAACGCGTATTTCGGCGCCCGCCTCAAGCTCTTGAAGGACCACACCTACTTCACTTCGCACCACTTGCCGGGGCAGGCGATCGACATCACCCGCACCCGCTCCTCCTGGGAGAACTGCACCCCGCCCGCCCCCAGGTAACCCCTGGCCTAAGGCATCCAGAACACGGCTTTGTCTTCTCGCATGATCAGTTCGTGTTTGTCCGGATTGGTGATGCTGAAGGAGCCGGTGTACATGCGCCCCAGTTCACTGCTGACGATGTAGGTGTAATCGCCTTCGGGCACGGTCCTCATCTCCTCGTCGCCGGCCGAAAGGACGAAGGTGTGGTTCGCCGCGCCGCTGATCTCCAGGGTCAGGCGCACATCGGTGCGGTTGTGCACCTTGAGCGGCGCCCAGCCCTCCACTTTCCCTTCCGGCACTGTGGCGGTGGCCAGGAGCAGGGTGAAGGTGGGCGTGGCGCTGGGTTCCGGCGTGGGGGAGACCTGCGGGGTGGCGCTGGGGGTGACCGTCACCGGCTGCTCGACGACCACGGTGACCGGCACTTCGCGGGTCACCTCGACCAGGCGTTCGACCTCTACCAATCGGGTGACCTCGACCGGCACGGTCTCCACCAGGGTGATGGTCTGCGGGGTGGGGGGCGCGCCGCACGCCGCCAGCAGAGCCAGGGGGAGAATCCAGAGCAAAAGCTTGATGTTCAGGCGAGGGATCATATCGGTATCCTTTTCCATTGGGTTTTCGGCAAAAACGGGGTAATTGTACATCATCCTCAGGGAGGCAAGCGGGGAATTTGGAGGCAGCGAGGCCGGTGAAGGCAAGGGGGAATAAAAAAAGCTGCCCGGATTTGGGCAGCCTGGGGAGAGCGGGCGACGGGATTCGAACCCGTGGCATTCACCTTGGGAAGGTGACGGTCTACCACTGACCTACGCCCGCTGATTGCCACGAGATTTTACCGCAGGTGGTAGATTGCGTCAATAGAGGCGGAAGATTAATGGGCGGTTTTCCCGCCCCGGCTCAATACGCCCCTTTGCCGCGGATCACCACCCCGATGGTCTTGAACAGGATATACACATCCAGCAGCAGGGAGTAATGGTCGATATAGTACAGGTCGTCGCCGGTATGCAGGTGCATGGGCTTATCGCTGCGCCCGTTCACCTGCCACCAGCCGGTGATGCCCTGGGGTACGGAGAAACGCCGCCGCTGCCAGGGGGCGTACAGGTTCACCAGGTAAGGCAGCTCGGGCCGCGGTCCCACCAGGCTCATCTCGCCCCGCAAGGTGTTCAGCAACTGCGGCAGCTCGTCCAGGCTGGTGCGGCGCAGAAACCGCCCCACCTGCGTCACCCGGGGATCCCCCGCCTGTTTGTGGATCAGGTTCCCCTGATTGTCGTAGTGTTCCACCAGGTGCAGCAGGTTCTCGGCCCCGGGCACCATGGTGCGGAATTTGAGCATGGGGAACAGCCGGCCCTGTTCGCCGACCCGCTGCTGCCAGAAGAACACCGGGCCCCGGTCTTCCAGCCAGATGGCGAGGGCGACCAGCCCCATCAGGGGCAGGGCGATGGGTAGCAGCAGGCAGCTCAGAATCAGATCGAAGGCCCGCTTGACCCTGCGCTGGGCCTGGCTCAGCCCAGGAGAGTATGGCCCCGCCCTCCCGGCGAGATCGCCGGGCCACTCCCCGTCCAGGCCGAAGTAATCCGGGATCCCCCAAACCTGCACCGGCAGCCTGCTCAGCGCCTCGACCAGTTGGGCGATTTCCTTGTAGGCATGGTTGGGCAAGGTGATGACCACCGTGTCGATCTGCTCGCGCTGGATGACCTGCGCCGCTTCCCCCAGGGCGCCGAGGATCTTCCCCGGGCCGGCGGCGTCGGGTTGGCCGTCGTCCAGGAAACCGGCGAGGTTCAGCCCGGGAAGCGGGGACTTGCGTATCTGCTCGGCGAGCTCGCACCCCGCCGGCCCGGCGCCCACGATCAACACCCGCCGCCTCAGCGGCGCTTCCGCCCGGTTTCCGCGGCGCAAGAGCCGTCGCGACATGCCGGCCAAGATCGATCCCAGGGCCAGCAGGGCCAGCCCCTCCCAGGCGAACAGATCCAACCGGCTGCCCATAGCGGCCGGCAGCCAACCCGCTGCCCAGAGGATCGAGAACTGCGCCAATGACATGGGAAAATCTCACCGGTTATTATACTCGCCGCGCCCCGCCCACTTTTTTACGATTCCGCAAGATCATGCGCAGCCGGCGGCTCGGGTTGGGGCCGCGCGGCGCGGCGGCCTTCATCTGTTTATACGTGCGCGCGGTTGATATCGATCCATTTATGAGGATATTTTGATCAAAAAATTGCCAGGTATCCGGGCCAGCACGACAGATCTATGCTGTGGGTCCCGCCCCTGGCCTTTCTGGATGGGGTCTGTACCGGTATGCCCGGAATTTCGTTTTACCGGCGGTTCACAGCAGGCGCGGCTGCTCATCGCTGCCGGCCTCGAGTTCGTCCCAGGGTAAGGGCGGTAGCGAGTGGCGGGCGCTCACCTGCTGGTGGAAATCGCGGCACAGCAAGGGGTCGAGGCGCTCGTCGGGGCAGTGGCAGAACACGTAGGCCTCCTGGCCCTGCTCCAGGGCTGCGGCCAGGTGCTCAGCCCACTCGGCGATGAAGGGGGCGTTCTGCTCGCGCAGCGGGTGACCGATATAACGCAGGAAGGGAAAGCCGACCGTCCTCCGGGCGGGGATGGGCAGGTCCGGCTTTTGATCCCGCGCTTGCAGCATGCGCTGGTAGGCGCTGCCCTCCAGGAGCTTGTGCCCGCTCAGGCTGCGGATGGGCCGGGTGTCGATCACCACCCGGGCTTTCCCCACGTTTTCGAGCGTTTCGATCAGCCGCTCCTGGTGCGGGGATTCGAACCATTTCGGATGGCGCACCTCCACAGCCAACCGCACTTCCTGTGGCCAGGCCTCCAGGAAGGCGACCAGGTCGTCCAGCAGCTTCGGCGAGTAGCGCGGCGGGAGCTGCAGGAACATCGGCCCCAGACGGCTCCCCAGGATCTGCATAGCCTGGATGAAGGCCAGGGCTTCGTCCAGGTGGGGCATCAGGGGGCCGGCATGGCTGATGAGGCGCGGCAGCTTGGGGCAGAAGCGGAAGGTCTCCGGCATCTCCGCCCGCCAGCGCTCCAGCGTCTCGGGGTTGGGTGTGGCGTAGAAGGTGGTGTTGCCCTCCACCGTCGTCAGCCGGCGGGCGTATTCGCGCAGGAAGTCGGACTGTTTGGTTCCCGGCGGATACAGGCTGCCCACCCATCCCTTGTAAGCCCAGATCGGACATCCCAGGTACAGGTTCATCTTTTCATTTCCCTCCTTCGCAGCGCGGTTCGGGCTCACCGGCGCCACCTCGATTATAGTCGATCCCGGCCAGGGTCCCCCTTCAGGTCATCCCGCGCTCCGCAATCCATCGTTCGGCGAGGGACCGCCAGGGTTTGTAGGGTCACGGCGGCGCCATGAATCACCCGAAACCGCAGACAATCATACCGTGCCCCGGCGAAAATCCCGAACCATCCAACGATTTCCGGTGTCGTCACACCCCGCAGCACACATGTAAGGGCACGACGGGACCGTAAATCACGCGAATTAATAAACCCTCCGGTCGTGCCCCCCTCCCGATTGGCTGGGGTCGGTCACGGCGGCGCCATGAATCACCCGAAACCGCAGACAATCATATCGTGCCCCGGCGAAATTTCCGAACCATCCAACGATTTCCGTTGTCGTCACATCCCGCAGCACACATGTAG